>NZ_JBFBAJ010000014.1:0-74601 GCF_040682215.1 Actinoplanes sp. NPDC051346
TGCAGGCGCTCGCCGAGACGGTCATCTGCAGAAGGAACCGCCCGGCGGCGTGCAGACCGAGCCCGACGATCACGGTCTGGGACGCTCTCGTGGTGGGTTCACCACGAAGACGCATCTGGCCTGTGAGCAGGGCCGTAAGACGCTATCGCTGGTAATCACCGCGGGCCAGCGCGGTGACAGCCCGCAACTCATCACGGTCCTCGAACGGATCAAGGTGTACCGGGTCGGTGGCGGCCGGCCACGGTCCCGTCCGGATCTGCTGCTGGCGGACAAGGCGTACACCAGCCGGGGCAACCGCGGATACGCCCGTCGCCGTCGGATCCGGGTGTGCATCCCGAGCAAGGCTGACCAGGACGCCAACCGCAAGGCAAAGGGGTCCAAAGGTGGGCGGCCGCCCACCTTCGACTCGCAGGTGTACCGGCTACGTCATGCCGTGGAATGCGGCATCAACCAGCTCAAACAGCACAGAGCGATGGCCACCAGGTTCGACAAGCTCGCCGTCCGCTACGAAGCCACCGTCACCATCGCCGTCATCAACCAGTGGCTTCGACCATTCCGAAACACGGCCTAGACCGCAAGATCCGGCCTGCGTACCGGCCCGGCCCTCCAGGGTGTGTGCAGAGGGGCCGGGCCGCTCTGGGACAGCCGTAGCCAGCACCGTTCCGCTGGTCACGTACAAGACGGTCCGCCCCGGACCCCGGGAACACCGCGACCGGGGCGACCGCCGCCGACCGGTAAGAAACCGGTGAGCGCGCGACAAGTGCGAACGCGCCGCCGGGGGCGGCGGCGCGTTCAGCTCAGCCGCAGAAGTTGTCCAGCGGCGTGAGCCACTCGGTGATGCCGGTCTCGAGCGCCTTGTCGAGGTCCTTCTCCGTCTTGAGCTTCTTGAACCAGGCGTCGTCCTCGGCGGTGCTGGTCATGCTCCGCAGGGTCTCCTCGCCGGCCGCCTTGAGCTCCGGGTCCTTCGCCTCGGCTGTGGCGTCGTTCAGCGCCTTGCCGAGGTCCTTCAGCCCCTCCTCGGCCCCGACGCGGGCCTTCTTCGCCTCGGCGGTCGCGTTGGCCTCCTTGAAGACCGTGTACTTGGCCAGTTCCTCGGCGAAGGTCTTCATATTCTTGCCGACGACGATCTTCTTGATCTTGCCGCAGACCTTTTCGGTGTCCTCGGTGTAGTCGGCCGTCGGGCTGGCCGACGCGGTCACCGTGGGCGTCGCCGGGGCGGCGGCGGTGTCGGTGTCGGACTTCGTGTCGCCGCAGGCGGAGGCGGTCAAGAGCAGCGCGCCCGTGGTGGCGGCCAGAATGATGCGTCGCATGAGGTGATTTCCCGTAAACCTAGAAAGATCAGGACAGGGCACGATAGGCGGCCCGGATGGGGGCCCGGCATCGCATCTTGGGGCTGACCGTGGGCCCGATGGGCGCGCGGCCGGCGGCGGACGCCGGTCGACTGGGCTGGATGGATGCCGATTTGCCGAGTTCGGCGGATCTTGATCGGCCGAGCGGGGCGGATCGGTGGCCGGAAGGGTTTCGATGATCGCCTATCGTGCGAGTCATGGCGGTGGATGCTATCGACGTACCCCAGCGGCCCGGCCGGGCGAGCGCGGCCTTCGGAGCCTTCGGCCGGACCGTGGCCGGCGGCCTCGGCATCGGCGCGCTGGCCGGAATGCTGACCAGTCTGGTGTTCCTCGGCACGGCTGGGCTCATGGAAGTGCCGCCCGGCGACCGGTTGAAGACCTTCGTCCAGCTACCGCTGGTCCTGCCGATCGGCCTGCTCTTCGGGATCGGGTGCGGGTTGATCGGCGGGTTGGTCGCCGGGACGGTCATCGCGGCGCTTGCCCCGTGGTGGGCGTGGCAGGAATGGCCCGCCCGGCTCGCCGGAGCGGTGATCTGTGCCGCACCGGTCCTCGTGGCCTCGCGGGTCGGCGCGGTGCTGGCACCGCACATGGGCTCGTGGTGGCCGCACCCGTTGATGGCGATCCCGGCGGCGATCGGGGCGGCCGCGGGGGGCGCCTGGCTCGGTCCCTGGCTGCTGTCCGGCTCGGCCGCGAAGGTCACCCACCACGGCCGGTACTGGGGCGCGGCGGCCGCCGCCATGCTGCTCGTGGTCGTCCTGCCGGGCGACACCCTGGCGTTCGGGCCGGGCCAGCGGATCGAGGTGGTGGCCGGGGCCGGCACCGGCTCGGGCGCGTCGGCCGCGGACGCGGCCATCAGTGGCCGGCTCGTCGGCCTGGCGGTGGACGACACCGCGGCACTGCGGGTGCTGACCCGCCAGGGCAGCGACCACTCCCTGTGGACGGTCCGCGACGGGCAGCTCTCCCGCGTCGCGGTGCCGGACCTGCGCGGCGTCAGCGGGTTGGCCACCGGTCCGGGCGGCAGCGTCTACGTCAGTACCGGGAGTAGCGTGCTGCGGATCGAACCGGACGGCCGCACGGTCCGCCGGTTCGAGGCGGACCGTGCGACCTATCTCGAGCCGGGATCCCCGGCCTCGAACGGCGTCCCGGTGAAGAAGACCTACAGCCCCTCTTTGAAGGGCGTCGCAGTCTCCGCCGACGACCGGTTGTCCATCGTCGAAAGCCACTTCAACGGGAGCACGTTCCAGCTCGTCCGCACGGTCAGCGACGGCAAGCTCCGCACCGTCCTCGGCCGCGCGCCGGACGGCCGCTCCGCCAGCCTGAAGAAGGGCTTCGCGGATGGGATCCGGGGCACCGACCTAGCGGTCGACTCACTTGCCCAGGCTTCGCTCGCGACCGCTCCGGACGGCGGCCTCTACGCGGCGGTCACCGGACGCGGCGTCGTCCGGGTCAAGCCGGACGGCACCGCCCACGCAGTCATCGGCGACTTCGCCGACGATAACGGCACCGAACCCGAGGCCGAGTGGCAGGGCCCGTGGAAGGACCGCGGGCCGGCCGCGCGGATGCCAATCGTGATCCGCGGCAACTCCGAGCCGTATCGCGGTGCCGACAACGCCAGCCTGGTGGCCGCCGCGAACGGCGACCTCTACCTGACGAACGGATGGATCGGAAAGGACCGCCGGCTGCCGGACTCGTTCGAGTGGGAAGGCGCCGCGAACGACACCCAGCAGGCCGTACTTGACGAGGCCCGCAGGGACCGCTGGAAGCAGGCCGAGGAGGAGGTGCTGCGGGTCACGCCGGACGGCCGGGTCGCCACGGTGGCCGGATACGCCGACATGATCGCCGTGCACGGCGACTGGCTCTACCTCGCGCAGGGTTTCCACGACGAGCGTGACGCGGAGCGGGTGGTGATCGTCCGGACCGCGATTCCGCGATAGGCGCCCACCCGACCGGCGGATCAGCTTTCGGTGAGTGCCGCCCGCAGGGCATTCAGCATGCCGGTGCGGAATGCGGTCATCCTGCGTTCCCGGCCGTCGAAGAGCGTGTCGGCGCCGTGGTACATGCCCGGGACGACCAGAAGCTCGCAGGCGACGCCCGCCTCACGTAGGCGGCCGGCGTAGTCGACGTCCTCGCGGTGGAACAGGTCGAGGTCACCCACCCCGATCCAGGCGGGTGCCAGGCCGGTGAGGTCGGCGCGGCGAGCCGCGGCGGCGTAGGGGCGGTCCTCGTGTTCTCGCGGCGGGTGGCCCAGATACGCCGTCCAGCCGAAGCGGTTGGACGGGGGCGTCCACGTGAACACCGGCCGGTCCGGGCCGGGGCGCAGCACCGTACGGTCATCCAGCATCGGATAGACCAGGAGCTGGAACCGGACCGGCACGCCGGTGTCCCTGGCCCGTTGGGCCAGGGTCGCCGCCAGGCCGCCGCCGGCGCTGTCACCGCCGACCGCGATCCGGGCCGGGTCGAGGCCGAGGTTCGCGGCTTCCTCGTGCAGCCAGCGCAGCACCCGGTAGCAGTCGTCCAGACCGGCCGGGAAGGGATGTTCCGGCGCCAGCCGGTAGTCCACGCTGACGACGAGCACGTCCAACTCGGCGGCGACGCGGCCGCACCAGGCGTTGCCCATCGCCGGCGTGCCGAGCACCGTGCCACCGCCGTGGATCCAGATGAGGGCGGCCCCGCGGTGGGTGCCCGTCGCGCGCCGATAGGTGACCACGTCGACGGCCGGTGAGTGCCGGTCGGCGGGCACGGTCAGTCGCTCGACGCGGACATCGGGCCGGATGCGAGCGCCGGGGAAGGTCAGCCGCCGGCCGACGGCGAGGGTCGCCGCGTTGGTGACGTGCAGCGGCAGGTAGAGGACCGGGTGTCGCAGCTCGGGCGGCACGCCGGAGACCGCCCGGCGCCGGAGGGCGACGGCGCTGGCGACGGCGGCGAACGCCGTGACGGTGGCCACAAGGACGCGGCGGGAGGTCATGGTCCGGCATCACCTTCTGGATAGGCTGGCGCAGATGCGATACGTGGCGATCGGGGACAGCTTCACCGAGGGGCTCGGCGACGAGCTGCCGGACGGGTCGGTGCGCGGATGGGCGGACCGGGTCGCCGCCGGCCTGGCCGTCGCGAGCGACGAACCCGTCGAGTACGCCAACCTGGCGATCCGCGGGCGCCTGCTCGAGCCCATCATCACCGAGCAGCTCGACGCGGCGCTGTCCCTCACCCCGGCACCGACGCTGATCACGCTCAACGGTGGCGGCAACGACATGATGCGCCCGGGCCGCGACATGTCGCGCCTCATCGACCTCACCGAGCGTGCCGTGCTGCGCTGCGCCGAGGCCGGGGTGCGCCTGGTGCTGATCAGCGGCGCGGACCCGTCCGAGCGGATCCCGTTCGGCGGTGTCATGCGACGCCGCGGTGATCTGCTCACCGCGGAGCTCGAGGCGCTGGCGGCCCGCCACGGCCTCGATTTCGCGAACGTCTTCCACGACACCGAGATCCGCCGGGCCGGTTACTGGTCACCCGACCGGCTCCATCTCAACGCCGCCGGCCATCAGCGCGCGGCCGGCCTGATCCTCACCGCGATGGGCTACCCCACCGCCGCCCACATCGTCGACCCGGGTCGGGCCGAGAGCCGCCGCCTGCTCGGCGAGGCCCGTTACTACCGGCAACACGTGCTCCCCTGGCTCCACCGGCGGGTGCGCGGCCGCTCGTCCGGCGATCACCGCACCGCCAAGTTCCCCGACTGGACCCCGGTCGGTCCCTGAACAGCCACCCCATCGCAGCTATCGATGATTGTCAACGCCGGCGGCACGGGCCGGTGTCGACCGGCTCGGCGCGGGCGGCACCCAGCTCCGCGACCTGCGCTATCTCGGCGGTGGTGAGGGCGAAGCCGGTGCCGGGGTCCTCGTCGGCCACGGCGAACACGACGCCGAGAACCTGCCCGTCCGGCGCGACCAGCGGGCCTCCGGAGTTGCCGCCTCGGATGAGGGTCCTGACGGCGTACATCTCCCGGTCCACCGCGCCGGCGCCGTAGATGTCCGGCCCCTCGACGCGGCCCACGCCGCCGATCCGGGCCGGCTGGGCGTCGTACGGCCCGTCGAGCGGAAAGCCCAACACGACCGCGTCGGCACCGGTTCCCACGGGCTCGTCGGTGAACGGCAGGACCGGCGAGACGAGTCCGGGGACGCGCAGCACGGCGATGTCGCGCCGCGGGTCGAAGGCGACCACCGTGGCCTCGAGCTCCTCGCGTCCGGTCCGGACCCGGACGTTCCGGGAGCCGGCGACCACGTGGGCGTTGGTCAGGACGCGCTCGGAGGCGTACACGAATCCCGATCCGACCGCACCGCGGGCGCAGTGCGTGGTCCGGGGCTGGGTGGCACGGATCTTGACCACCGAGCGCCGCGAGGCGGCGACGACCGAGGCGTCGGCGAGGGTCGGGTCGGGGGCGTCGACCTGTTCCGCGCGGTGACGCAGCCCGTGGAACATCGCGGGGAGGCCATCGGCGTCGACCGCCCGGGCGAGATCGGCGGAGAGCGCCCGGACCGGGCCGGGCATCAGCGCGCCCGTGCCGGCGAGGATGGCGCTCGCCCGCAGCTCGCGGTCGAGCCACGGCGACGACGCCCTCAGGGGCACGACCATGAGCGCAGCGAGGACCAGCACGGCGACCGCTGACACGACCGCGCCACCCGCCTCGTCCGCGCGGCGCAGCGGGTGGTTCCGGACGCAGTCGCGCCACCGCATGCCGTATCGGGCGGCGAGAAACCGCCCCAGCGCGGCCGACCCGAGGATGGTCACCACGGACACCACGCCCCGCGCGACGCCGACGAACGGGGCGGCGATCGTCGGACCGGCCCGCACACCCAGCAGGGCGCCGACGCAGAGGCCGGTGAGACACAGCGCGCCGAACAGCAGGCCCCGGCGGAAGCCGCACACGGCGGAGGCCAGGACCAGGAGGATCAAAATCGCATCGACGGCGCGCATCGCGCGCAGCGTACAAAGGGCAAGCCAGCAGCTCAGGCGCCGCCGTTGATGGCGCCCGTACGCAGGGCCCCCTCGGTGACCTTCCACTTGGTGAGCAGCGCGTCGTAGGACCCGTCGTTGATCATCGAGTAGAGGGCCGTCTGGATCGCCCTGGTGAGCTCCGGTCGGTCCTTCGCGATGCCGATGCCGTACGGAATGGCCTCGATCTGCGGTCCGGAGAGCTCGAGGCTGCCGTCCTTCTGCACGTCCAGGGCGGCGATCGGGAAGTCGTTCAGGGCGGCGTCGGCGCCCTTCTTCGCCACCGTGGCCGACGGGGTGTTGCTCTTGACGAGGATGGCCTTCTTGGCGCCGCACTTGGCGGCCTGGGCGACGGCCATGTCGACGTAGACGGTGTCGGGCTGCACGGCGACGCGGCGCCCGCAGAGGCCGGGCATGCCGCCGATGTCTCCGACGCCCTTGCCCACCACGATGGAGGTGCCGGCGTTGAGGTAGTTCACGAAGTCGGCCTTCTTCTGGCGCTCGGCGCGGTCGAACATCGAGGAGATCGAGAAGTCGATCTTGTGGCCCTCGACCTGGTCGAGCAGCTCGCCGAAGCCTATGGCCTGCCACTTGACGGTCAGACCGAGCTTCGCGGCGATCGCCTCGGCCAGCTGCACGTCCAGGCCGGTGAAGGTGTCACCGTCCTTGAACGTCATCGGCTCGAAGGTCGGGTCGGTGCCGCCGATCAGCGCGCCCGCCGCCTTGACGTCCTGGGGCAGCGCGGCCTTGGCCTCGGCGAGGCGGTCGACGGCCTTGCCGGCGTCCGATCCGCCGCCGCAGCCCGCCACGCTCGCGCCCAGAACGAGCCCGGTGAGAAGCAGGGAAACGATGCGTCGCCTCATGAGCCCCTCTTCGGTCGGCCGCGAACCGAACTGAGCCGAAGCGGCCACCGAATGCGGGGATTGGCCATACCGTGGGTCCGAGGAGGTAACCGTGACGTTCTCCATCCGGCGCCAGATCGCGGCTCTCGCAGTGGTCGGCTTCCTGCTCGTCATCACGGCCGGCGTTATCGGGTTCACCGGTACGTCCGCGCTCGCCGACCAGCAGCAGACCGTCCGCAATGCCGCATCCGCGCTGCAGGCGGTGCAGTCGGCGGACCTGGCGCGGGCCCTCTTCCGGGGCAACGTGCTCGCCGCGCTGGTCACCAACGATGCGACCGAACGCCAGGAAGTGCTCGACAAGCTCGGTCAGAACGTGAGCCAGGCCCGCAGCGGACTCGACGACGTCATCAGGTACGTGCCGGAGCTGCGTCCGCAGGCCGACGCGGTCCTCCCGGTCCTCGACGAGCTGATCGCCTCCGGGCAGCGGATCGTGACCCTGGCCAGCCGGGTCGCCTCCGACCCCAAGCGGACGGGGGCTCTCGCCGCCCGACCCGCGATGGACGCGGTGGACGCCAAGGTCGCCGAGACCATCGGCGCACTCAAGACGGCGATCACCGAACGGGTCACGCAGTCCGGCAAGGACGCCACCACGCTGGCCCGGCGGGCGGAGGCGGCGACGCTGGTCACCGGCCTGCTCGCGGCCCTCGTGCTGGGCGGCGCGGCGCTGCTGCTCGCCCGCCGGATCGCCCGCCGGGTGGACTACTGCCTCGCCACCGCCCAGTCCATCGCCGACTACGACCTCACCAACGACGCCACCCTGGGCGGCAGCGACGAGCTCGCCGAGCTCAGCGAGAGCCTCAAGCGCATCACCACCTCGTTGCGGACCGCCCTCACCGACATCGGCAACAACGCGACCTCCGTCGCGGCCGCCTCGGAGGAGTTGACGGCGACCAGCCGCCACCTGTCCGAGGGCGCGGGCACGGCGTCGTCGGAGGCCGCCGAGGCGAGCCGGGACATCGACCAGGTGACCACGAGCGTCGGGCAGACCACCGATGCGGCGCGCGGCCTCGACACCTCCATTCAGGACATCACCGCCGCGGTCGGCGAGGCCGACGCGGTGGCCCGCGAGGCGGTGGACCTGGCCGTCAACACCAACCGCATGATCGAGCGGCTGCGCAGCTCGAGCGACGAGGTCTCGGCCGTCGTCAACATCATCACGGCGATCGCCGAGCAGACCAACCTGCTCGCGCTCAACGCCACCATCGAGGCGGCGCGCGCCGGCGAGCAGGGCAAGGGCTTCGCGGTCGTGGCGGGCGAGGTCAAGGACCTCTCCCGGGAGACCGCGTCGGCGACCGGAGACATCTCCGCCAAGGTGACGGCGATGCAGGCGGACACGGCCGGCGCGTTCGAGGCGATCAGCCGGATCAGCCAGGTCATCGACCGCATCGACGAGCTGCAGCGCTCCATCTCCTCCGCGGTCGACGCCCAGATCAGCGCCACCAGCCGGATCGTCGCCAACGTCGACGTCGCCGAGCGGTCCGCCGCGGCCGTCGCGGGTTCCATCGGGCGGGTCTCGGGCACGACCTCGCTGACCCACGAGGCGGCGAACCAGACCGAGTCCGCCGCGATCGAGCTCGCCCACCTGTCCCATCAGCTGCGGCTGGTCTCGGACCGCTTCCGCCGCTGACGGCGCCCGGGTCAGCTGTACGTCGCGGCCCGTTCGGCCTTGCCGGCGTACATGGCGGTGTCCGCCCGACCGATCAGTGTCTCCCGGTCGACGGTCTCGCCGGGCCGGGCCTGGGCCACGCCGGTCGTCACGCCCACCGACACCACGGCTCCCGGCACCGGGATCGGCGCTCGTACCGTGTCGGCGATCCGAGCGGTGAGCGCGACCGGGTCCAGACCCGCGCTGCCCCGGCACAGGATGAGGAACTCGTCGCCGCCGAGCCGCCCCACCAGGTCGGCGTGGCGGACGACGCCGGTAAGCCGGGCGGCGACGGCCCTGAGCACGGCGTCGCCGGCCGGATGCCCGTACCGGTCGTTGACGGGCTTGAAGCCGTCCAGGTCGCACAGCATGATCGTCACCTCGTCGAGGGCGCCGGAGTCCAGGTCGGCCAGGGCCCGGTCGATCTCGGCGGTGATGTGCCGGCGGTTGCGCAAGGCGGTCAACTCATCGTGCGTGGCGTGGTAGGCCAGGGTCCGCTCGGCCTGGTCCCGCTGGGCGGACAGCAACCGGATCCGCAGGAGCACCAGGGGTACGACCAGCAGCGTCCCGACCGGAAGCAGCAGGCTCGACGAACCCTCGTCCCTGATCGCCTGAACCGCCGCGATGACGGGGTTGGCGCTCAGCGAGACGGCGAGCCACCAGAGCCGCTGCTTGCGGACGGTGCGGTCCACGACGGGCGGCGGCACGGTCACCGCGGCCGCCCCGGGATGCAGTGGCGCGGCGGCGATGGCCAGGAAGGCCGCCAGCATGAGTTCGGCACTCCAGACGCCGCTGCCGCCCGGCGCCAACGCCGAGGTCACCGTCGCGGCGAGGGTGAGAACGGCGGTTGCCATCAGGTAACCGAGGGTGCCGCGCCCCGCCGCCGCCATCATGCCGATCCGCAGCAGGCAACCCGCCACGGCGCACAGCACCAGGACGTCGGCCAGCAGCAACAGCTGTCCTCCCGCTGACGCGTCGCCGGGCAGGTGCGGTCGGAGCACCCACTCCCACAGGGGTCCACCGGCGCAGAGCCCGAACAGGGCGGCGTCGATCATGCCGCCCGGGTCGGCGCTCGCCCGCCGGCGTACCGCCACGGCGGTGCCGACCAGGAACAGGGTGTGCGCGCTCGACCGGGTCAGGTCGGTCAGGGTTCCCTCGGCCCGGCCGAGGTCCTCGATCCAGGTCGGCCAGCACACCTGGATGACGAAGAGCAGCACGAGCCCGGCGACGGCCAGGAGCCACGGGCGGCGGTCCGGCAGGTTGCCGTTGGCGAGCGCGGCCAGGAACGTGACGATCGGCAGGGCGATGACCAGCATGGAGACCGACGGGCGCAGGGCCGGTCCGGCCAGCGGGTACGCCGTTGCGACGACGGCAAGCGCGGCGAGGAAGGTGGCGTGCACGAGCCAAGCCGGTGCCGTGGCGCAAGGCCGGGGCATCAGCAGCTCCTTCCGTCGGGATCGCTTCCTCCATCGACCATGGCGTCGCCGACCTGAGCCTCGCCGCGCGGCGCCGAAGATGCCAATTTGGCCCCACGGGTTCCGCTGACCCCTCCAGTCACTGCATGCTGATCGAGGGGGCACTATGAGTGACTACGACCTGCCACCGCATGTCCGGGCCGAGATCGCCAGCCCGAGCCGGGACGCCCGCCTCCTGGGCGTCGGCGAGCTGGCGCAACTCGCCACGAACGCCGACCTCACCGTGGCGGCCGCCGCGCGGCTCGCCCTGCACCGACTGACCGAGGACGACAGCCGCAGCGTCGCCGCGGCGGCGGCCACGGCCCTGGGCCGGACGGCGGTCCGCGTCAGCCCGGACCGCGTGGACTTCGGCCAGGTCCCAGCACAGACGCCGCCGCTGGTCTCGGAGGTCCTGGTCGACGGTCCCCCGCTCGCCGTCGCCGCGGCCACCGTGACCGCCGCCGGCCCCGGCCTGCGGGCCACGCTCGCCGGCCACCGCCTGCGCATCGAATGGCGGCCGATGTCGGACTGGCTCGACGGGTCCGTCACCGTACGCGGCCCGGCCGGCTGGGCCGACGTCCGCGTGACCGGCCAGATCTCCACGCCGGAACCGACGCCGCGCGACGTCCTGCGGGAACAGCTCGAGGCGGAGGCGGGAATCGGCGCCTACCCCGCCACGCGGGTGACCGTGCTCGCCCCACCGGAACGCCGGCGCACCGGCGGCACGCTGGTGATCGCCGGACTCACGGCCCTCGTGCTGCTCGGCGGCGCGGCGGCCGCCGTGGCGCTGGCCGCGAGACCCGGCGGCCGGGCGCCGGTGGCCGCGCCCCTGCCCTCGCCCGCGCTCATTCCCCGGCCGCTGACCACGGCGGCATCCGCTCCGGTGAGAGCCGCACCCGCGCCGGCGGCCGTCGCGAAACAGCCGGTCGCGCTGCGCGCGGTGAGCGTCCGCAAACCGACCGCCGTGGGCACGATCCAGGTGGGAGCCGAGCCGGAAGGCGTCGCCGTCTCCCCGGACGGCCGCACGGTGTACGTCGCCAACCAGAACTCCCGCATCCTGACCGTGATCGACGCGGCCTCCCGGCGGACGACCTCCGTACGGCTGCGCAACACGCCCCGCTTCGTCACCACCTCCCGCGACGGCCGCCTCGTCTTCGTCTCCATGTACGAGAAGGACATGAGCGGCAGCGGCGTAGCCGTCGTCGACACCGCGAACCGCCAGATCGTCCGCTACCTGGCCACCGGCGTACAGCCGTTCACACTGGCCGTCGGCCCGGACGACCGCCTGTGGGTGCCGATCCACAGCAGCGGCCGGGTCGAGATGTACGCCGCCGGTGGCACGCAGCGCGCCGACGGACGGGTGAGCGTGCCGGCGAACCCGCACGCGGTCGCCTTCTCCGCCGGCCTGCGACGCGCCTTCACCGCCAACCACGAGTCGAACGCGGTCACGGTCATCGACATGCCCACGGCCCGGGTGTTGCGATCGATACCGGTGAGCCGCGCCCCACACAGCGTCGCCGTGTCCCCGGACGGGAAGAGGGTCCTGGTCGCCGGCTACGAGGCGGCCACCGCCGACCTCATCGACGCACAGACCCTGCGGCGCACCGGACCGCTCCCGGTCGGCGACAAGCCCCAGGCCGTCGCCTTCGCCGGCGACGGCAGGCACGCGTACGTGGTCAACGAGGGCGACAACTCGGTGACCGTGCTGGACGGCTTCACCGGCGCCACGACCGCGACCGTCGGGGTCGGCGGCAGCCCCCGGAGCATCGCCGTCTCGCCGGACGGCCGCCTGGCGTACGTCTCGAACGGTGCCGACAACACCGTGACCGTCCTGCGGATCGGCGAATGACCACCGCGGGCTGGGTCGCGCTCGGCATCACCGTGTTCGGGGCGCTGAGCTACGGCGCCGCCTCGATCCTGCAAGCCGTCGCCGCCCGGCGCAGCGCCGGCACGGTCCGCACCCTCGGCCACCCGTTGTATCTGCTCGGCATCGGCTGCGACGTACTCGCCTGGGTGGGCTCGATGATCGCCCTCCGCGAACTGGCCGTGTATCTGGTCGAGTCGATCCTGGCCGGCTCACTGGCGGTCACCGTCATCGCCGCCCGGTTCGTCCTGAAATCCCGGCTGCGCCGCCGCGACGTCGCCGCCGTCGTGGTCTGCGTCGCCGCGCTGGCCACCCTGGCCCTGTCGGCCGGACCACAGCACGACGTGGCGCCGGCCCAGGTCCGCCTCTGGCTGTGCTCGGCGGCCGGCGCCCTGGCGCTGATCGGCTGGGGCGCGGCCCGAACCTGCCGGCCCGGGGTGGTCGCCGCGCTGGGCGGTCTGTGCCTCGGCGGCGCCGCCCTGACCGGTCGCTCCCTGCCGGCGGCCCGGGACCTGCTCACCGAGCCGCTCCTGCTGGCGCTGCTGACCTTCGCCGTCACCGGCATGATGCTCTACGCCCACGCCCTGCAGAAAGGCCAGGTCGGGCCGGTGACGGCGGTGCACTGGACCGCCGAGGTCGTGGCACCGTCCGCGGTGGCGCTGGCGCTGTTCGGCGACACGGTCCGACCCGGATGGCACCTGGCGGCGGCGGTAGCCGGCCTGGTCACCGTGGGGGCGGCGGTCCTGCTGGCGACCGCACCGGCGACCAACGCGGTCGCCCTGCCTCCGGCGGACACGCGGCCGGCGCGGGCACCCGACGGCGAACGGATCATCTGGTGGGGTCCGCCGCCCATCTGGATCCCTCCGGTTCGCGCGCGGGCCGGCGTCGGTGGGTCGCGGGGACGCGAGCTGACCTGGAGTCCGCTAGAGAGTCCGGTTCCCGCGTCGGCCCGCCGGCCATCGCTGGACGCGGCCGCGGTGGCGGGTCCGTGGCACGACCTCTGACCCTGCTCAGCGTTGCTGTCGGGCCAGGGAGGAGGTCGCCGCCGGGTCGTCGTCGCCCGGCGGCCGGGCGGGGTGACGGAGCTGATCGAGGCGGACCAGCGCGATGCCGGAGACGATGAACGCGCCCCCGACGGCCTGCGTCGCGCTCGGCAGCTCACCGAGCACCAGCCAGGCGATCACCACCGCGAACAACACCTCGGTCAACCCCGCGAACGACGACAGCGCCGCGCCGAGCACCCGAGCGGCGGCGATACCGGTGACATAGGCGACGACCGCGGCCAGCAGCACCAGGCCGGCGATCGGCACCATCCAGCTCGTGGTGTGGCCGGCCAGGACGACCGTGCCGAACGTGGCACGCATCGGCATGGCGCCGACCGTACCCAGAAGAACCAGAACGATCGCACCGAAGGCCATGCCGCCGCAGGCCAGCGCGATCGACGGCAGCCGCGGATCCACCCGCGCCGACAGCACGAAGTAGGCGGCCAGCCCGACCGCCGCCACCAGCCCCCACACCACACCCAGCGGATCGATCTCGGCTCCACCACCGCCGATGTCGAGCACCAGCGCCAGCCCGACGACCGCGGCCGCGGCGCCCGCGACGGTCAACCCGCGCGGTCGCTCGCCATGCCGGACCCACATCCAGAGCACGACCAGCACAATCCCGGAATACTCCAGCAGCAGGGCGACCCCGACCGGCAGATACCGTACGGCGTTGAAGAACCCGACCTGCGCGCCAGCGACGGCCAGCAGGCCGAACAGGCCGACATCGCCCAGCGAGCGACCCGCCACGGACCACCGCCCCCGCAACGCCAGCAGGGCGGGCACGGCCAGAATCAGCGCCGCGACCCCCACCCGCGCGGCCACCGCGGCGTCGGCCGACCATCCGGCGTCGATCAGCGACCGCGCGAAGGTGCCGGAGGTGCCGAAGGTGGCCGCGGACAGCAACGCCAGCCCGAGGCCCGCACCGACGGACCGTTCCGATCCCATGAACACCCTCCGCCCAGCACGGCCGCAACGAGCAGAACCGTACCCGCGCGGCGCGGCGGTCGCGGAATACGTCCACGAGATCTACCGGCGTTACGAGCACGCGCCGATCCGCGACTTCCTGCCCTTGCTCGTCGAGCGCGAGGCAATCAGGGGTCTGTCCACGAGGTCCGACGGCGACGGCCCCCGGCTGCCGGCACCTCGCTAGGCGGCGTGGCGGATTCCCACACGCCGCAGGTGGTGGGCGTCCACGCCGGCGGCGGTGAGCTGGTCCGCGAGGGCGACGGAGGAGTTGTCGAGGAACACGTCGACACACTGGTCATCGCCGAGATGACAGGCGGCGGCGAGGGTGCCGAGGTTGATCGGATCGACGTCACGCAGGTCGCTCAGGTCGAGAATCAACCGTCGCGGGCGAACGTGCCGCACGGCGTGCACGATGACACGGCGCAGGTCAACGGCGTCTTCGGCACGAAGAGCGCCGTGGGGCTGGATGATCAGGCTGCCGTCGGAACTGGTGTCGACGTCGAGCGTCGTACCGGTCATCGCGCTCCCCTTCGCCGGGTGCTGTCCGAGTCAGTCAGGGTAAGACGCACGCGAACAACGGTCGACGGTTGGGCGAATATTTCACCCGTCTCAAAGGCATGTCGGGCGGTCGGCGTAGGATGCCGGGCAATCGGCCGCGTTCTCTCGCGGCCCCGCGCCGAGGTGGTGGACATGGACACGGTGGCTCACACCGTCCGCCCCTCGCGCCCGCGACGACGATAGTCGCCGACCGCGCTTCCGCGATTCCGCTGTTTCAAGCCCGCCCCTGCCATCGGCAGCTACGCGGCTGTCCGTCCTGATCTATGCCGCCCCGATCCGGGAGTACCCGTGCCTGTGCCCTCTCTTGCCGCCATGTTGTCTCGCACGGTGGCCGATGCCGCCGACAAGGCCCTAGGTGTGACGGAGTTCGCCGCGCACATCCGACGGTCGGACCACGCCGACTTCCAGGCGGACGGCGTGCTGACGGTGGCCAAGAGCATGCGGCGCAACCCACGCGACCTCGCCACCGACCTGATCTCGGCGCTGCCGGCGGACGGCGAGCTGGCGTCGGCGCGGGTCGCCGGGCCGGGGTTCGTGAACCTCACCCTGAGCGACGCCGCTCTGTGGAGGCAGGTCGCCGCGCGCCTGGCCGACCCCCGTCTCGGCGTCGACACCCCGGAAACCGGCGTCACCACGGTGATCGACTACTCGCAGCCCAACATCGCCAAGGAGATGCACGTCGGGCACCTGCGCTCCACGATCATCGGCGACGCGCTCGTCCGGATTCTCGAACACCTCGGCGGCTCGGTGATCCGGCGTAACCACATCGGCGACTGGGGAACGCAGTTCGGGATGCTCATCCAGTACCAACTCGAGCACCCCGTCGCGCCGGCCGACGGCGACGAGATCGCGACGATGAGCCGGCTCGCCGCGCTCTACCGGACGGCACGCGCCGCGTTCGACGCCGACCCGGCGTTCGCCGACCGTGCCCGCCAGCGGGTCGTCGCCCTGCAAGCCGGCGACCCGGAGACCATCGACGCCTGGCGGGACATCGTCGCGGAGTCCACCCGCTACTTCACCGACATCTACGACCAGCTCGGCGTGCGGCTCACGCCGGCCGACGCGGTCGGCGAGAGCGCCTACAACCCGGCGCTGGCCGAGGTCGCCGACGAACTGACGCGGTCCGCGGTGGCGGTGAACAGCGACGGCGCGCTGTGCGTGTTCTTCGATGACCTTCGTGGACCCGACGGCGAACCCACCCCGCTCATCGTCCGCAAGAGCGACGGCGGCTACGGATACGCCGCGACCGACCTGGCCGCTCTGGGCCAGCGCGTCACCGACCTGCACGCCGACCGGATTCTCTACGTGGTGGACGCCCGGCAGGCCCTGCACTTCCGGATGGTCTTCGCCACCGCCCGGCGGGCCGGCTGGCTCCCCGGGACCGTCGACGCCGTCCACGTCGCCTTCGGCACCGTGCTGGGCCCCGACGGGAAGCCGTTCAAGACCCGCGCGGGTCAGACCGTCCGCCTGGCCGACCTGATCACCGAAGCCGTGACCCAGGCCCGTGCCGTCGTCGCCGGCAAGAACCCCGATCTGCCCGGTCCGGCACTGGACCAGCGGGCCAGGCAGGTCGGCATCGGCGCCCTCAAGTACGCCGACCTGGCCACCAGCCGCACCCGCGACTACACCTACGACCCGCAGCGGATGCTCGCCCTGACCGGCAACACCGGCGTCTACCTGCAGTACGCCCATGCCCGGGTCCGTTCCATCCTCGCCAGGGCCGGTGGCGGCCGACCGACCATCGACGTCACCGCCGCGCTCGAGCCGGCCGAACGGTCACTCATCCTCGATCTCGACGCCTTCGCCGATACCCTCCACGAGGTCACCGCGGGCTACGAACCGCACCGGCTCTCCGGCTACCTCTACCGCCTGGCCCAGACCCTCACGACCTTCTACGAACTCTGCCCGGTCCTGCGCGCTGAGCCGGCACAACGCGCCAACCGGCTCGCCCTGTGCCACCTCGCCGGCGACACTCTGCGTACCGGCCTCGGCCTTCTCGGGATTGACGCACCCGACCAGCTGTAGGCCGCACTCTTAACGTACGTATGGAGCACGGTTGCCGGAGGTGTCGCGATGAGCGAGCGGTACGTGGTGGCTCTGGGGGTCGACGAGACGCGGGTCGCGGTCGTGGGCGGCAAGGGCGCGCACCTGGGGGCGCTGTCGCGGATCGAGGGCATCCGCGTGCCGCCCGGCTTCTGCGTGACGACGGACGCCTTCCGGCGGATCATGGCGGAGGCGCCCTCGATCGACGATCGACTCGAGGAGCTGTCGCGCCTGGGCCCGGACGACCGGGAGGCGATCCGCACGCTCAGCGCGGAGACCCGCCGGACCATCGAGGAAACCGCCATCCCGGACGATCTCGCGGCGGCGATCAACCGCGCTCTCACCGGAATGCGCCGACCCGACCGGAAGATCGCCGCCGCCGTGCGGTCCAGCGCGACGGCGGAGGACCTACCGACCGCCTCCTTCGCCGGCCAGCAGGACACGTATCTGAACGTGGTGGGGTCGGCGGCGATCCTCCAGCACATCAGCCGGTGCTGGGCCTCGCTGTTCACCGAGCGGGCCGTGATCTACCGCATGCGCAACGGCATCGACCACCGTGCGGTCCACCTGGCGGTGGTCGTGCAGGAGATGCTCTTCCCGCGGGCGGCCGGCATCCTGTTCACCGCCGATCCCCTTACGTCCCACCGGAAGGTCGCCTCGGTGGAGGCCAGCTTCGGCCTCGGCGAGGCCCTGGTGTCCGGCCTGGTGAACCCGGATGTCTACCAGGTGCGCGACGGCCAGATCGTCACCAAGGCGATCGCCGCCAAGCACGTCGCCGTGCACGCCTCGCCGGCGGGCGGGACGCGGGAGGAGGCGCTCGACCCGGAACTGCGGGACCGGCCGGCGTTGACCGACGCTCAGGTCGTGCGGCTCGTCGAACTCGGCCGGCGGATCGAAACGCGCTTCGGCCGCCCGCAGGACATCGAGTGGTGCCTGGTCGACGACGGCTTCCAGATCGTCCAGAGCCGGCCGATCACCACGCTGTTCCCCATCCCCGAGGCCGGCGACCAGGAGAACCACGTCTATGTCTCCGTCGGCCATCAGCAGATGATGACCGACCCCATGAAGCCTCTGGGCCTGTCCTTCTGGCAACTGACGACCCCCGCGCCCATGGCCGAGGCCGGCGGGCGGCTGTTCGTCGACGTCACTCAGCGGCTGGCCTCGCCGACGAGCCGCGCCGCCTTCCTGGAACTCGCGGGCAGATCCGATCCGCTGACCGGGGACGCGCTGCGGACCGTCCTCGAGCGCGACGGCTTCATCCGGCCGCTGCCGGACGCGGGTCCCCCCTCACCTCTGCCCGGCGGCACGCCGGCCCCGATCGAGACCGATCCGGCCGTTGTCACCGAGCTGATCGCGTGCGGCGAGGCGTCCATCGCCGCCGCCAAACGCGACATCCGCGCGAAGTCCGGGCAGGAGCTGCTCGACTTCATCCGGGCGGACCTCCAGGAGCTGAAGCGGATCTTGTTCGATCCGCGGAGCCATCAGGTGTTCATGTCGGCGATGGAGGCCACGTGGTGGCTCAACGAGCGGGTCGAGGCCTGGCTGGGCGAGAAGAACGCGGCCGATCCGCTCACGCGGTCCGTGCCCCACAACGTCACGTCGGAGATGGGGCTGGCGCTCCTGGAGGTCGCCGACGTGATCCGCCCGCATCCGGACGTGGTGGCGTTTCTGCGGCACGTCGAGGACGACAGCTTCCTGGACGTGCTGCCCCGGTTCGCCGGCGGGCGGGAAGCGCGGGAAGCCATCGAGGCCTGGCTCGACACGTACGGCATGCGCTGCGTCGGCGAGATCGACATCACGCGGCCCCGGTGGAGCGAACGGCCCGCCACGCTCGTACCCATGATCCTCGGAAATATCAAGAATTTCGCGCCGGGAGCCGGGGAGCGGCGCTTCGCACAAGGGCGGCAGGAGGCCCGGGCGAAGGAACAGGAGCTTTTGGAACGCTTGCGGGCCCTTCCGGACGGGGAGCAGAAGGCCGAGGAGACAAAGCACAAGATCGATCGGGTACGAACCTTCATCGGGTACCGGGAGTATCCGAAGTACGGCATGGTCAGCCGCTACTTCGTCTACAAGCGGGCCTTGATGGAGGAAGCCGAGCGCCTCGTGCGGGCCCACGTCCTCAGGGAGAAGGAAGACATCTTCGACCTCGCGTTCGAGGAGCTCTACGACGTTGTGCGCACGCAGCGCGTGGATGACCAGCTCATCGGCCGGCGCAAGGACGCCTTCAGGACGTATCAGGCCCTCACGCCGCCCCGGGTGCTCACGTCGGACGGCGAGGTCATCGCCGGAGCGTACCGGCGCGACGATCTGCCGGCCGGCGCGCTGGTCGGCCTGCCGGTCTCCGCGGGGACCGTCGAAGGGCGGGCCCGCGTCATTCTGGACCTCGCACGGGCCGAGCTCGAACCGGGCGACATCCTCGTCACGGCCCACACGGATCCCAGTTGGACACCCCTCTTCGTCGCCGTCGCGGGCCTGGTGACGGAGGTCGGAGGACTGATGACCCACGGCGCGGTGATCGCCCGGGAATACGGACTGCCGGCCGTCGTCGGCGTGGTGGACGCCACCCGGCTGATCCCCGACGGCCAGCGGATCCGCGTGCACGGCACCAACGGGTACATCGAAATTCTGCCGTGATCCCCCGTCGAGAACCTCCTGCTGAGGGTCACCACCCGTCGATGTGCAGCACCTCGCTGAGTGGCTGTCGCGCTGCCGGACGGAAGGTGTCGCCCGTGTAGAAGGCGGTGGGAATCAGCGCTCCCTGGTGTACGTCCGCGGGAATGCCGAGGATGTCAGCGGCCTCGCGCTCGTAAGCCAGATGCAGGGTGGTCCACGCCGTACCCAACCCGCGCGAGCGGGCCGCGAGCATGAAGCTCCACGCGGCGGGCAGCAACGATCCCCACAGGCCGGCCTGATTGCCCTCCGGAAGCTTCTCGCGCCCGGTGCGAAGACAGGGGATCACGTGGACGGGCACGTCGGCGAGGTGGTCTCCCAGATAGGCGACGCTGTCGCCCACCCTTTGTTGCACCGGGGCACGGGAATCGTCGTCACCGAACAACTTGCCGGCCGCTCCCTCGGATTCCAGGTATGCCCGCACCGCCCTGCGGTAGAGGTCGCCGAGCGCGGCGCGTCGGTCCCGGTCGGTCACGACGATCCAGTGCCAGGCCTGCCGGTTCGAACCGCTGGGTGCCTGCAGAGCCACTTCGAGACATTCCCGTACGAGGGAGAGCGGCACGTCCCTCGACAGGTCCAGTCGCTTGCGGACGGAGCGGGTGGTGGTCAGTACCTGATCAGCGGTGAGCTCGGGCATTCCGGCATTATGCCCCGCCGCTCCGGGTGCCGATCCGCCACACTCGTGACGCGCAATGCACAAGAGCTGTTGTGCGACATCTCTTGTGCATGTCATGATCGCGGCATGACGTCCGACGAAGTCCGCCAGATCACCGACTCGCGCGTGCTCGCCGCCATGGCACACCCCCTCCGTCGTCGACTGATGGACGTTCTGAAGGTGCACGGGCCGTCCACGGCCACTTCACTAGCGGCCGTCACCGGGCAGGCGATCGGCAATGTCAGCCACCATCTGCGCGTGCTCGGCGACTGCGCCCTCATCGAAGAGGCTCCGGAACTCGCCCGGGACCGGCGAGAACGATGGTGGCGGCTGGTCTCGCGAAGCCTGCAATGGTCATCCGGTGACTTCCGCGACGACCCCGCCACGGCCGCCGTCGCCGACGCCGCCGAGTCGCTCAACCTCGATCACCACGTCCAGCAGGTCCGCACCTGGTTCGCCGCCGGCGACGAGGAAAAGGCCTTCTGGCGCGACCGGACGTTCGCGATGGATCACTGGCTGCGGCTGACGCCCGACGAACTACGGCAGGTCGGGGATGAGATCAACGAACTGCTCGAACGTTGGCGGCACAAGCCGGCCCCGTCCGACGGCGAACGCCAAACGGTGTTTGTCTTCGCCTACGGGGTGCCAGGACAGCCATGACGGTGCGGACCGTATCGCCCAGCCCAGCACGGCTGTCGCGGCACGGCGACTTCCGGCTGCTGTGGATCGGCCAGAGCAGCAGCCGATTCGGTAGTGCCATCACCGCCGTCGCCCTGCCCCTGGTCGCCGTCGGCACTCTCGACGCCAGCACCATGCAGATCGCCCTCCTGCAGGCCGCGGTCTGGCTGCCCTGGCTCCTGATCGGACTTCCGGTCGGGGTCTGGGTCGACCGGCTTCCCCGGCGTTCCACGATGATCACCTGCGACGTGATCGCCCTCCTGCTGTTCGTGAGCGTGCCGACGGCCGCATGGCTACACGCCCTGACCATCGAGCAGCTCCTGGTGGTCGCCCTCCTCGCCGGCACCACGACGGTGTTCTTCGAAACCGCCTACCAGGTCTACCTTCCATCGCTGCTCCACGGCGCCCGGCTGACCGAGGGCAACGCCAAACTGCAGGGCAGCGAGGCCGTCGCGCACGTCGCCGGACCAGGCGCGGCCGGCCTCATCGCCCAACTCCTCGGCGCCGTGGCCGGACTGCTGGCCGACGCGCTCAGCTTCCTCGTCTCCGCCGCCTGCCTGCTCACCATGAACCACCGAGAACCGCGCGAATCCTCGTCGGCCCCTCGCACAGCGATCCTGCGAGACATCACCGAGGGCCTGACATTCCTCGCCCACGACCCCTACCTGCGCGTCATGGCGGCCTTCGGCGCCGCCGCCAACCTCGCCCTCATCGGCTACCAGGCAATCTGGATCACCTTCCTGGTCAGGGAAAACGGCATCAGTCCCGGAACCGTCGGCGTCATCGTCGCGGCCATGGGCGCCGGCGGCGTCATCGGCGCACTCATCGCCACCACAGTCGCCCGACACCTGGGAACCGCCCGCGGCATGCTGATCTGCCAGACCGGCACCGCTCCGTTCGCACTGCTCCTGCCTCTGGCGGGGCCAGGCGCACGCCTCAGCCTCGCCGTGGTCGGCGGCATAGCGGTCAGCACCGGAGTCGTCGCCAGCAACATCATCAAGAACAGCTTCCGTCAGATCTACACACCAAGGCATCTGCTCAGCCGCGTCATCACCAGCATGCAATTGATCAACTACGGCGCCATCCCGATCGGCGCGCTGCTCGGCGGCTTCCTCGGCACCGTCCTGGGACTTCGGCCCGCCATCTGGCTCATGGCGACCGCCCTCGTCCTTTCCACCGGGATCCAGCTCATCGGCCCCCTCCGGCACCACCGCGACCTGCCCACCACGCCCGCAGCCGACCCGCGGCTGGCACTCACGGCGAGAGAATGACCGGGTTGCCGGCTGGACCTGGGAAAATTCGCGTCATCGTGTGATCCGATCGCTGTCGACGGCATGATCGATATCGACTTCGACGAGACCGGCCACCTGGTCGGTATCGAAGTGCTGGACGCACGCGCGAAGCTCGCGCCAGAGCTCGTCGCGGCCGCCGAGGACATCACCCGGCGGGGCCGGAGCCAGGGACGCACGGCAAGCTGTCCGAAACGGGACTTGCTACTCGACCGTCGACGTGATTGTTGAAAGCGTCAGGCGAGGGCCCATCGGCGCTCACCTGGAGGGCTCGTGATCACGATCCTGCTGGTCCGGCACGCGGACATCGATCTTCCACCGCTCACGGCGGATCCGTCGCTGAACGACGCTGGGCGCCAGCGGGCCGAGGCACTCGCGCACGTCGCGGGCGCCGCCGGGGTGACGACGGTGTTCACGTCATCGTTGGCCCGCACCAAGGAGACGGTGCGGCCGCTCCTCGAGGTGCTCGGAATCAGCGGGCAGGAGATGCCGGCCCCGGCCACCGTCGCGCGCAAGGTTCGCGCCGGGGAGTTCGGCGACGTTGTGGTGGTGGCCGGTCACAGCAACACCGTGCCCGAGGTGATCGCCGCGCTGGGTGTGCCGACGCCGCCCGTCATCGGCGAGACCCAGTTCGACAACCTGTTCGTCGTCACCCTGACCGAGCCCGACGGGGCAAGCATGCTCGCGTTGAAATACGCCGCCCGGTCCGCCTGACCGGCCTGCTACCGGTCGGCGGCCGGCTCCACCCGGAGCGTCGTCTCGGACGCCGGCGGCCGCATCATCGCCGCGGCGTACGGGGAGGCGCCGTATTTGCCCAGGTAGGCGCGGTCGATCGCCGCGTCGAGGTCGGGGTCGGCGGCGGGGACGAAGCGGACCGGCAGGTCGTCGGCGCCGGCGGAGATCGTCCCTATGCCGTGGTGGCGGGCTCGGCGGAACCAGCGGCCGGCGTCGCCCTTCCAGGAGCGGATGTAGAGATCGCCGCAGACGGCGACTATCCAGATCGGTGCCCGGATCGGCTCGTGGCCCGGCGCGGGCACCACGATGGTGATCTCGTGGGCCCGCGCCAGCTCGTCGAAGATTGGTGCATCCCAGCTCATACCCCACGCTAACCGAGCGGCACGTCCAGGTAGGAGCCGCCGGCGACCGTGACCGACTTTCGGGGCTCGTTCTCGTCGTAGTACAGCCCGTCCACGGTGTCGATCACCAGGGTCAGCGAGTGACCGGCGGGCAGGTCGTACGCGGTCGCGGAGAGGTTGAGGTCAACTGTTCGGGCGCCGCCCTTGGTGTCCAGCCAGGTGGTCGGCGAGTGGGTGATCAGGCCGGCGCCGCCCAGCGGGTCGAGGTCGTAGAGGTACGCCACGACCGTGCCCTGGGGCTCGGTGCCGGTCAGGTCGAGGTGCAGTTTCGGGATGCCGCGGATGCGCTGGGTCTGGGACGGCCGTTCGGAGGCCCAGACGCCGGCTCGGGAGCGGTCCACGGTGGGCAGCCAGGTCCAGGGCTGCTTGCCGGTGAACGCGGCGATGCCGTTGGTGATGATGGCGATGCCGCCGTTGGCGGTGGTGTCGCGGTCAGTCGGCAGGGTCTTGCTCCAGCCGGTGGACGGGGCGCCGCCGAGCAGGCCGGTGCCGTCCCAGGTGCGGATCGCGCCGAGTCCGTAGCGGCGGGTGTCGTCGGTGACCGCCGGCCAGTCGGCGTAGTTCTCGGTGGCCGCGTTGTAGGGCTTGATCGAGACCGGATGGTGGAGGTCGACCCCGCCGGAGATGCCGCGCAGGTGCAGGTCGAACCACCGATACAGGCTCGTCCACACCTCGTTGCTCAGGCCGATCAGGCCGGTCAGCTCCGGGATCGCGTGGTCGCCGGGGCGCAGTTCGAGGCGCTTGGGGACGGTGAGCCGCTGGTAGAAGTCCACGATCTGGTTGGGCGGGAAGAACGTGTCACCCCAGCCGTTGGCGATCAGTACGGCGGTGCCGTTGGCGTTGAGCGCGTCGACGTACGTTGCCGGTGATCGGGTCTTGGCCCAGGCGGAGACCCCTTCGACGTTGCGGTTGGCCGCGAAGTCGTCGAGATATTCGCTCAGCTCCGCGCTGGGGTTGCCCAGCGTGTCGGCGGCGATCTTGAGGAACCCGCCGGCCTGTCGGTGCCGGGTCTGGTCGGCGTAGAGCGCCGACACCATGTCGGCCCAGCCGCTCATCACCCCGACGGCGCGGATGCGCTTGTCGTGGGCGGCGCCGAGGACGCTGATGCCGGCGCCGTAGGAGATGCCGGCGGCACCGACGCGCGCCGGGTCGGCCGGGGTGTTGGCGAGGGTCCAGTCGATGATCCGCGACAGGTCGGCCAGGTCCTTCGGACCGGCCGTGTCGATCTCGCCCTCGGAGAACCACCAGCCACGCGGAGTGTACGAGACCACGACGTAGCCGCGTTCCGCCAGCTTGATGGCCTGGGCGACGTATTCGAGGTCGTTGAGCCCCCAGCTGGACGGCATGATCAGGGCGGGATACCGGCCGGAACCCGTCGGTGTGACGACGTTGGCCTTGAGCACCACGTCGCCGCTGGTGATGTCGACGAATCGGGGGCCGGACGTCGCGACGCGCGCCGATGTGGCATGCGCGGGGGCGGCGTGAGTCGCGGCGGAGATGGTCGCGGCGGCGGCCGGGGCGGGCGAGCCGACGAGGGCTGTGGCGGTCAGCAGCGGGAGAAGTAGGGCGGGCACGACAGGGCGACGGGGCGCCATGGGCACTCCTGAGGGTGTCGGGTGTCGATGGACCTTCCGACGGCCATCGCCCCCGGTCAGGGGCGGCGGCTAGCTGCAGCGCGTCAGTGGCGGCAGCGTAAAAGCCGGTACCGAGAAATTGAAGCTGGTGACATTCTCGTTACTTGTCGGTAACATGTACGCCGACTCGAGGAGACAGGACAGTGGTGCTTTACGGTGCCCGGACGTCGCTCCGGCGGGATGCCCGGCGCAACCGCGCCGCCATCGTCGAGGCCGCTATCGAGGTGCTGCGCGGGCCCGGATCCACCGCCCTGATGCCGGAAATCGCCCGGCGCGCGGGCGTCGCCCTGGCGACCCTCTACCGCCACTTTCCCGACCGGCTGGCGCTGACCACCGCCGTCATCGGCCACCAGTTGCATCAGCTGGAGGAGGCCGCCGCCAGCACCGACCGACCGTCGGGATTTCGGTCACTTCTGCGTACGGTCCTGCACTGGCTGATCGAGATGCGTTCCCTGATCGCCCTCGCCGAGGGGCTCGAGGCCGGCGCCCGCCGGCGCTACCAGCACCGGATGGTCACGGCCTTCGCCAAGCCGCTGCGCCTCGCCCAGGACCGGGGATATGTGCGGCGGGACCTCGTGCCCGGCGATCTGCTCCTGCTCTTCGCGATGGTGCAGGCCGTGGCGGGCGCCGGCGACGACACGGCGACGGCCCGCGCCGCCGCGGACCGCTCGATCGAGCTGATGCTCGATGGCGTCTTCCGCGGGCCCGAACCGTCCGACACGTCGGCGGACGACGCACGTCCACTCGCCGACCGACCGGTGCCCTGACACCACGCCGCTCCCCCGTCCACTGACGGCCGGCGCCGATCAGCCCAGGGCGTGGTCCGTCGGGAGCTTCGGCTCGCTGTTGAGCTCCTGCATCTGCTGCACGAGGTGGTTCTGCAGCGCGACCTGGTAGCTCTGCGCGAGGTGACCCAGCCGGTCGATCTCGTCGAGCAACTCGGCCCGCTGGACGACCAGGTTGTTCATCGCGTCGGAATGATTGCGGCGGGCGTCGCCCTCGATGGTGCCGGCCCGCAGCTGCGCCTCGCCGGTGAGCTGGGCGGCCTGGTCGCGGGCGGTGGAGAGCACCGTCTCGGCCTCCTGCCGGGCGTCGATCAGGTGATCGTCGGCGGTGCGCTGCGCCATCATGAGGACCCGGGCGTTGCGCTCGTCGTCCTCCGGGGAGGCGGGAACGGCCGACGCCGCGGTGCGGGCCTGCTCCAGCTGCGCCTGAACGCTGCGGGCGTTCTGCTCGGCCCGGGCGCGTGCCTCCTGCATCCGCTCCAGTTTCGCGGCGAGGTCGGCGAAGTCGGCGGGCAGCACCATCGTGGCGGCGGCACCGCCGGGCGCGCCGGGGCCGCGCTGGACCTGGTCCTGCAGCGCCCCGTTCTCCTCCAGCAGCCGGATGAGCTCCTGCTCGACCTCGTCGAGGAAGGCGTCGACCTCTTCCTCGTCGTACCCCCGCTTTCCGATGGGTGGCTTCTTGAAGGCCATGTTGTGGACGTCGGCCGGAGTCAGCGGCATCGCGCTCCCTAGAGCAAGTCGGCGACCGTACGGGGATCGATCCTATGCCGCCGCGAAAAACCGCTCGCGTCGGACCGGATGACCGACGACTTCGTCACGTCCGCCGCCGAGGCGGCGTTCGGTGGACGGGCGGATCTCATACCGAGGCGAGCGCCTGGGTCGGGGTGAGCCGGGCGGCCCGCACCGACGGGTAGACACCGGCCACGACGCCGACCACGACGGCCCCGCCCACACCGGCGAGAACCGCCTGCGTCGGCACCACGACCGGCCAGCCGTGGTACGCCGCGTACGCCACCGTCGCGAGAACGCCGAGCACCGTGCCGGCGATCCCGCCGAGGGCGGCCAGCGCCACGGCCTCGGTGAGGAACTGGACGCGGATCTGGCCCCGGTTGGCGCCCAGCGCCCTGCGCAACCCGATCTCGGAGCGTCGCTCCAGCACCGAGATGACCATGGTGTTGGCGACCCCGATGCCGCCGACGAGCAGCGCCACCGCCGCCAGCCCCAGCAGAAGCGAGGAGAAGGTGTTCTCGGTGGCCCGTTTCGCCGCGAGCGCGTCCGACGGCCGGGTGACCAGCACCTGTCCGGGCCGTTCGGGGTGGATCGTGGCGGGCAGGACGGCGCGGACCGCTTCGAGCTGCGCCTCCCGCACCCGCAGATAGATCACGGTCGGGTGGCCGTCGAAGCCCAGCCGGGCCCGGGCCGCTTCCCAGCCGACCAACACCGAGCGGTCGATGTCCGGTGACAGCGGTGTGGCGGCGAGGATGCCGACCACCGTGAACCACTCGTCGCGGATCATCACCTGCGGCGCCGGAGCGCCGGCGGGCAGGTCGGCGAAGCCCAGTCGGACCGCCGCCTCCGACCCGAGGACCACGCCGGGAAAGGTGGCGGTCACCGGGGTGAGCCAGTGGCCGTACCGGACCCGGGCGTTGATCGCCGGCAGCAGGTCGAGGCCGCTGGCCAGCACGGTGAGCCCGGAGCCGTCTCGCGGGTCCGTACGGTCGGAACGGCGCACGATGGTGTGGGTGTTGGCCACCGCGCTGGCGACCGTGACCGGCGCGATGCGCCGGACCATGCCGACCGCCTGCTCGGGGAGCTGGGCCGGCGGATCCTGATCCGGCGCCGGCATCGCCTGCAGCACGTCGGCGCCCAGGGCGGACAGCTCGCGCGACAGCGCGGCCTGGCTGGACGCCGGAATGCCGGTGACCACGATCATCGTGGCGATGCCGATGGAGATGCCCAGCGCGGACAGAGCCGCCCTCAGCTTGCGGGTGCGCAGCCCGACCAGGCCGAGGCCCAGCAGGTCGAGGGGGGCGAGCCGCACCGGGCGGGTTTCCTCGATCCGGCTCACCGGGTGCCCACCTGGGCCGTGGCACGGGCGCTGTCGGCGACCAGCCGCCCGTCGCGGATCTCGACCCGGCGCGGCAGCGACGCGGCGATGTCCCGGTCGTGGGTGATCAAGGCGATGGTGGTCCCTTCCTCGTGCAGCCGGTGCAGCAGGGCGAGCACGGCGTGCCCGGTGGCGGTGTCCAGGGCGCCGGTCGGCTCGTCGGCCAGCACCAGCGCCGGCCGGTTCACCAGGGCGCGGGCGATCGCGACGCGCTGGCGTTCGCCGCCGGACAGCTGATGCGGCTGGTGTCCGATCCGGTGGGCGAGGCCGACCCGGGCCAGCGCCTCGCTCGCCAGGCCGCGGCGCTGCCGTCGGGGCACCCCGGCGTACAGCAGGCCGGTGGCCACGTTCTCCGCGGCGGTCAGGCCGTCGGTGAGGTGGAAGTGCTGGAACACGAAGCCGAGCAGGCGGCCGCGCAGCGCGGACAGGCGGCGGTCCGGCAGCCGGGCGGTGTCGTGCCCGTTGATGTGGACCGTGCCGGTGCTCGGCCGGTCGAGCGTGCCCATCATGTGCAGCAGCGTGGACTTGCCCGAGCCGGAGGGCCCGACGATGGCGAGCAGTTCCCCCCGCACGATGTCGAGGGAGACGCCGGCGAGGGCGGTGACCCCGCCCGCGTACGTCCTGCTGACGTCGCGTAGGGACAGGACGGCGTCCGCGCTCACGAGGTCGTCACGACCTCGGTGCCCGCGTCCAGGCCGGCGCCGCTGATCTCGACCATGCCCTTGGCGAACATGCCGGTCTCGACCTTGACCAGGCCGCCGCCGCGCAGCTGGACGGCGTAGCCGCCCTCGCTGAGCGCGAGCAGCGCGCCGAGCGGCGCGACCAGCACGTTCTCGTGCGTCTCCGCGGCGAAGAGCACCTCGACGTCGGCGGAGTCGAGCCGGGCGATCGCCTTGGGGTCGTCGACGGCCACGGTCACGATCACCTGCGGGGTCGCGTCGCCGTTGCCGCCCTCCTCCGACTTGACGGCGGCGGTCCCCACGGAGGTGACCCTGCCGGGCACGGTCTTGGCGTCGGGCAGGGAGACGGTCACCTTGGCGTCGCGCTCGATCGACGTGGCCTCGGCGACGCCGGCCGACACGGTGATCACCTTGTCGGTGGGGGTGACCGCGAGGAGGGGCCCGTTCGCCGGCGCGCCGGGCTGCACGGCGAGGGAGTCGACGCGGACGGCGCCGCTGAGCACCATGACGTCGCCGACGGCGATGCTGCCGGTGACCGGCAGTCCGGCGTCGCCCTGCCAGCGCTTGACGGCGGCGATCAGCTCGGCGGTGAGGACGCCGTCGCCCCTGCGGACGGTCACCCACTTCTTCGTGGTGCTCTTGGCCGGTTCTTGCTTGGCCGGCTCTTTCTTGGCCGGTGCCGCCGAGGCGGACTGTTCCACCCGCTGCCCGGGGCCGGGCTGGTAGCCGATCGAGTAGCCGAGCGCCTCGAGGTTGTTCGCCAGGATCCTGACGTCGCGGCCCACCAGGTTGCGCCCGGCCATCGTGCGGAACAGCGGAATCGTGCCGTAGAACAGCGAAACCGGCTGGTCGTCGACACGCAGCAGCTGCTTGCCGCGGGTGATGCGGCTTCCGGGGCGCGGCAGCCACGTCACCGTGCCCTCACCGCTGCCCGTCAGGGTGCGCGCGGAGCCGTAACCCAGTTTGCCGGTCATCGACTCGCTGGTGGAGATGTCCTGCCGGGCCACGGCGACGGTCTGCACCGCGATCGGTGTGTCGGCCGGCTGCCGCGCCGAGGCGGCGGCCCGCCACCGCCAGACCCCCACCGCCGCGACGGCGAGCACCACCGCGACGGCGAGCACCACCAGGGTCCGACGACCCCGCCGCCGCGGGGGTTGCGCCACCTCCACCTCGTCGGGCACTGGGGGTACCACGGGAATCAGCTCGGTCGGCGCCTCGGACTTCACATCCATGCCGGGCATCCTGATCATCGATTATGAGGATCCTGTCAGGTATCGCCGTCATTCTTCGGCCGCTGGCCGTACGCGCCTATAGTCGCCGGCGTGTGTGCCCACGTACTCGTCGCGGAGGACGATCCCAGGCAGGCCGAGGTGCTGCGCCGCTACCTGCGGGCGGAGGGCCACGAGGCGTCGGTGGTGCACGACGGCCGCAGCGCCCTCGAGCTCGCCCGCCGCGATCCGCCGGATCTGCTCGTGCTCGACGTCATGATGCCGGGCCTCGACGGCCTCAACGTGTGCCGGATGCTGCGCCAGGACTCCGACCTGCTGGTGCTCATGCTCACCGCCCGCTCGACCGAGGATGACCTGCTCCTGGGGCTGGAGTTGGGCGCCGACGACTACCTGACCAAGCCGTACAGCCCGCGGGAGCTGATGGCGCGGGTCCGTACGCTGCTACGCCGGGGTGGGCGCGCGAGCCGCACGGTGACCGCGCCGGTCCTGCGGGTCGGCCCGCTCGCCGTCGATCCGGCCCGCCACGAGGTGAGCGCCCACGGTGGGCAGGTCGGCTGCACCCCTGGCGAGTTCGCCATCCTGGCGGCGATGGCCGCCTGCCCGGGACGGGTGTTCACCCGCGCGCAGCTGCTCGCCCACACCCGCGGCATCGACCGCAGCTCCACCGAACGCACCATCGATGTGCACGTGAAGAACCTGCGTCGCAAGATCGAGGCGGATCCGCGCCGGCCCACGCTGCTGCTGACCGTGTACGGGATCGGCTACAAGCTGACCGGCGGCGATCAGTGAGCAAGGAGCCCGCCCGGCGGCGGGTCCCACTGCACCGCAGTCTGATCACCCGGCTGTTGGCGACCTCCGTGCTGGTGGCGGTCGCCGCGATCGTGGCCACCGCCTGGCTGGCGACCCAGACCGTCACCCGGGCGATCCAGCAGGAGCAGGGCCGCTCGCTCGCCGACGACAAGAGCGTCTACGACACGCTGGTGGAATATGCCGCCACCCACCGCGACTGGACCGGCGTAGACGTGGTCATCGCCCAGCGCGCCACGAAGCTGGGCCGGCGCATCACCCTGATGACCGAGGACCGGCGGCCGATCGCCGACTCGGCGCCGGGACCGTCGCTGGCCACGGCACGCCCGTCGGCGACGGTCGACCCGCTGCGTCTCGACCTCGCGCTGACCGGCGGTGACGTACGGATCGACCCGCGCGTGGTGGGGCCGTACCGGCTTCCCGAGAGCGAACGGACGCTCCTGCGCAAGGTGGCTCAGGACGAGCTCGGCTGCCTGCGCGAATACGGCATCGAAGGGGCCTTCGTCGACTCTCCCAGCGGACGCCCGACGGTGCGTACCGGCGGCGCCGCCGCCGCTCAGCGGCTGGAGGTGAGGTGTGACCAGCTCAGCGGATTCGGCAGGACCCGCACCGAGGAGAAGGCGTTCAAGGATCTGGAACGGCGGGCCGCGCCCTGCGTCGGCTTGACCGACCCGAGGTACCTGATCATCGACATCTCGTTCTCGGCGGCGGTGCTCAAGTTGCCCGACAGCGGCTCGCTCTTCGACGCCGCCGTCGCGGACAAGGCCGACCGTTGCATCGAGCAGGCGCGGCAGGCACAGCTCAAGCCGTACGTCGCCCCGCCCGCCCTGCTGTTCGTCACCGACCCGGACGACAAGGCCGGGCAGCCGGTGTTCAACCTCTCGCGGCCCAATACGCTGCGGATAGCGGTGGTGACCGGCGCGGTCCTCATCGTCGCCGTGCTGGTGACGATCCTGGCGGGCCGGCGCCTGGTGCGACCGCTGCGGGCCCTGACCGCGGCGGCCGACGGGCCCGCGGACCACCACTCCCGGGTGCCGGTGACTACCGCCGACGAGATCGGCTACCTGGCCCGGGCCCTCAACGACCTCGCCGAACGCCGGGAACGCTCGGAGAGCCTGCGCCGGGCGATGGTCAGCGACGTCGCGCACGAGCTGCGTACCCCGCTGACCAACATCCGCAGCTGGCTGGAGGCCGCGCAGGACGGCCTCACCCCGACCGGCCCCGACCTGCTGGAGCTGCTGCACGAGGAGGCGGTCCTGCTCCAGCACATCATCGACGACCTGAGCGACCTCGCGGCGGCCGACGCCGGCAGCCTGCGGGTGCATCCGGACGAGGTGTACGTCCGCGACATCCTGGCCCAGGTCGCGGAGGCGCACCGAAGCGCGGCCGAGACGGCGGGCGTCCGGCTCAGCATGGAGGTGGCCGAGGACCCTCAGGTGATGGCGGACCCGGTGCGCCTGCGGCAGCTCGTCGGCAACCTCGTGTCGAACGGCATCCGGTACACCCCGGCGGGCGGTGCGGTGACGGTCACCGCGGCCGCCGACGCCGCCGGGCTCACCATCGAGGTGCGCGACACCGGCGCCGGCATAGCCGCCGAGGACCTGCCGAAGATCTTCGACCGGTTCTGGCGGGCCGAACGCTCCCGCAGCCGGGCCACGGGCGGCAGCGGGCTCGGACTGTCCATCGTCCGCAAGCTCGTGGAGGCGCACGGCGGCGAGATCTCCGTGGCCAGCGAACCGGACGTCGGCACCGTCTTCACGATCCGGCTGCCGGATCAGCGCGCACGGGCCGGAACCAGTGCCGAGACCGCGTAGCGCAGCAGCGGCCAGTAGATCCGCGTCGCGTCGGTGAGCGGGTCGAAGTGCGAGGACGCGTTGTCGTCGAGGTACGTCGTGGCGATGGTGATCTCCTCGAGGGGCAGGCCGCGGCGCGAGGCGTACAGCAGCACATTCATCTCGTAGTCGAAGCGTTCGCCGGGCACCGACCCCAGCCAGCCGAGCAGGTCGGCCGGATATCCGCGCAGCCCGGTCTGGGTGTCGCCGACCCGGCGTCCGGTCGCGGCCCGAAACAACAGCCGGGTGGCGGTGTTGCCGACCCTGCTGCGCAGCGGCATGCGCGCGATGCTGCGGACGCCCAGCACGGCGTGGCCGGTGGCCCGGGTACGGTCGGCGACCCGCAGCACGTCCGCGACGCTGTGCTGACCGTCGGCGTCGGCGCAGATCACCTCGCGTCCCGGATGCGCGTCGGCGATGTGCCGGAAGCCCGTCTTGAGCGCAGCGCCCTTGCCCCGGTTCACCGGATGGCGCAGGACGGTGCCGCCGATCCCGGCCACGGCCTCCAACACCGGCGCCGCGGCGGGGTCACTGCCGTCGTCGACGACCACCAACGCCGTTCCCGCCCGCGCGGCCCGCACACCACGGGCCAGCGTCAGCAGGTGCTCTCCCGGCTGGTAGACCGGCAGCAACACGACCACCGGCTTCTCCTCGACTGACTCCATCGACGCCCCCTTCGATGCCGCGCGGCCCGGATGTCGCCCGGCGGATGCGCCGGTCCTATACCCGTCCGTCGAGCGCCGAACGCGTGCGGATCACCTCTTCGAGCAGATCCGTGGAGATCGGGGCGGCCGCCGGCGCCCGGCGGCGCAGCAGCATCTCGGTGCGGCGCAGCCACGCGACCATGCGGCGCTCGCGGCGCCGCAGGGCGGCGGCATCCCGCGCACCCAGGAGAAAGACGCGGGAGATCAGATACGCGAGACGCTCCCCGCGCCGGGCGCCGTCCGCCGCGCCGGCCACGGGTACGTCGACCAGCGCCGCCCCGCGCAGCCCGAGCACCTTGCCGGTGAGATACCGCACCCGCGGCAGATGCCACGCGTGCGACACCAGGCCGAGCGGTTCCCGCAGATCGGTGAGCAGGCCCTCGGCGGCGACGTGGAGGACGTTCTCCAATGTGCTGCGCGAGCGGGTCTCGGCGCGCAGGTCGGCGTACCGGCCGATGCCGGCCTCGAGCGCGCGGCGCAGCATGAGGTCGCCCTCGCGGCAGCCGGCGGGCGGCTCCGGCGCGCCCTCGCACGCCTCGGCCCAGCCACCGCTGAAGACGATCCTGGCCGGTTCTCCCGCCGCGACGGCGGCGAGGAACGCGTCGCGGTGCCGGGTGACGTAGGCGACCGCGGCGTCCACCCGGGCGGCGCTGCCGGGGGTGAGCGCGTACCCGTCGCGGCAGCGGACCACGCCGCGTCCGAACACGAGCAGCACGGTGGCGTGTCGCGCCGTCATGGCCCTCCTTCGATCCGCTCCGACCGTACCGTCAGGCGAGCTGGTTCAGCAGGATGCGGGTCACGGCCGCGACCGGCGGCAGGTCGTCGAGGGTCACGAGACGCAGTCCCCGGGTGCACAGGGCGTACCCCTCACCCGGGCCGAGCACGACGGCGGTGAGCTCGTCCTCGGGGCTGTCGAGCAGGATGACCGACCGGGCCTCGTCGGCCAGTTCCTGCAGCGAGACGGTGATCTCCGGCCGGTCCCGCGGCACCGAGGCCACGACGATGGCGGTGTTCTGCGTGGCCGCCGTGTCCCGGAGTCGGGCCAGGGCCAGCGTGATGCCCTCGGGTGTGACAGCGGTCGCGACGGCGTGGCGTTCCGCGGTCTGATAGGGGGTGCCGGCGGGCTGGTGGAAGCCGGGCCGCGGCGTGCGGAGGGTGTGGACCGCCGCGGTGTCGTAGCGGTCAGGGTCGATCTGGTCGAGGCGGACCGGCCGGCCGAAGAGCCAGCCCTGTCCCCAGACGGCCCCGAGCTGGCGCGCGGTGACCAGATCCTCCTCGGTCTCGATGCCCTCCGCGATCACCACCGCCCCGGTGCGCCGGGCCTCCGAGCGCACGATGGCGCAGACCGCGCGGGTGTGCTCGGTGTGCGGGTCACGGATCAGGCTCATGTCGAGCTTGATCACTTCCGGTTCCAGCACGGGGAGCAGCGCCAGCGACATCGGGTCGACGCCGACGTCGTCGAGGGCCAGGCTGTTGCCCCAGGTCTGCGCCTGGCCGGCGATGCGCATCATGCTGCCGGGTACGGCGGGCAGCGACCGCTCGGTGAACTCCAGAACCTCGCGGAACGGCAGACCGTTCTGCACCAGCTCGATCAGCCGGGGCGACAGGGGCTGGTTCAACGCGGCCGGTTCGGCGTTGACGAACAGCAGCGGCGGTGGCGCCGGCGCGGCCACGGCGCACTCCAGCGCCCGCTCGGAGCAGAGCATGTCCAGCTCACCGAGCCGGCCCGCGAGCCGGGCGGCGGCGAACAGGCGGTCCGGGAATTCCAGGACCGTGCCCGCCGGGCCGCGAGCGAGGGCCTCGACGCCCACCACGGCCCGGGTGGCGAGGTCGACGATAGGCTGGAACAGCGGTTGCACCAACCGCCCCGCCAGCACCGCACCGATGGTGAGGTCGATCTCCGGAGTCGCCGAGCTCCGCGCGGACGCGGTGTGCATGATCCAAGCCCCCTACCTGACGGCATCGGCTCTCTTATCGACGCCTGGACCGCGTAATCAAGCGACCCGGCGGGTGTCACCGTGTGGCTGGACCGCTCTTCAGGCATCTTCCGGCCGTTGCCCGGGGGCGTGGAGAGAAACCGGGTAAATACCGTCGGCGACGATTTCCGTATACTCAATCCACCGGTATATTCTCCGACCATGACCGCAGCAGCGCGCAACGGCCGGCCCGCGCGCCTCTCCGCGAGGCTGCGCCCCGCTCTCACCCTGCTGGCGTTCGGCGGCGCGATCGTCCTCACCGTGCTGCCGCTGGTGCGCCCGGCCGAGCCGTTCGACGCCGCCCTGCGCTGCACGGTGTGGTGCGCGGTGGTCATCGCGGCGTCGGCAGGTGCCCGCAAACCCGCGGCGCTGTTCGCCACGGTGGCGGCGCTGGTCGAGATCTGCGGCCACCTCACCGCCCACGGCGGCGGGCCGGGATCCTCGACGCCCGTGCCGGCCGTGCTCGTCGCGATGGCGCTGATCGCCACCCGCAAGGGACCGCGGGTCCGCCGGGTCATCACCCGGCTGATTCGATCGGCTGGCCGCCGGGGCGCGGCCCGACCGCCCGGCCCGGCGAGCGTCCCGACTCAGCGCGCGCCCGAGCGCGCCGAACCCGAAACCGTGCGGATCGGCTGAGCGAGCGTCAGTGCTCGCCCGCCGGCCGGCTCTCGTCGGCGCCGGCGGTGGTCACCCAGCCCCGCTCGGCGCCCAGACGGATGATCAGTCGTGGGTCCTGGAGCCGGCACCGGCACCGGCCGGCGTCGCGACCCTGGACGGCAGCATCACCGCCGCGACCGGCACGGTCAGGGCCGCGATGAGCACCGTGACCAGGAACGCCCGTTGAAAGTCGGCGGTCACCGGCGCCGGTCCGTGCAACAGCACCAGCAGCGCCAGACCGATGGCGCCTCCGACGTACTGCGTGGTGGTCACCAGGGCCGCGCCGCTACCGTTCGCGCTCTCGTCGAGGTCCCGGGTCCCGGTGATGAACATTGCGGTGAACGCGATGCCCTGCCCCACCCCGGAGACGACCAGGCCGGGCAGCACGCCGGTGAGATATTCGTGCTGGGTCAGACCGAGCGTCAGCAGCCCGAGCCCCACCGCGCCGATGCCGAAGGCGGCCATCAGCAGTCGGCGCAGTCCCCATCGACCCGCCAGCCACCCGGCCAGGCTGTTGCCGGCCACAATGGTCAACGTCAGCGGAAGGAACGCCAGCCCGGCGGCGAGCGTGCTCATCCGCATGTCCCGTTGCAGGTAGAGCGTCACCAGGTAGAACTCGGCGCCGAGGCTGGCCATGTAGAGCGCCGCCACCACACAGGCGGTACGCAGCGTGGTCACCCGCCACAACCCGACCGGAATGAGCGCACCCGGCCGTCGCGACTGCGACCAGGCGACCGCGACGCCCAGCCCCGCGGCCACGGCCGTCCAGGCCGCGACGACGCTCCAGGAGGCATTCCCGGTCGACGCCTGGGTCGCCGCCACGACGAGTGACACCACCGCGCCGGTGCCGAGTAGCGCCGCCGTCGGATCCAGCCGCCGGCGTAGCGACACCGGCCGATTCCGGAGCAGCCCCATCGAGGCCGCGACACACACCACATTGATCGGCACGGCCACCCAGAACACCCACCGCCAGGAGACCGTGGCCAGCACGACGCCGCCGACCACCACGCCCAGGGCCAGGCCCACCGCGCCGGTCGAGCCCCACACCGCCAGCGCCCGGTCGCGGGCCCGGCCGGGCGGCCAGCCCTCGTTCAGCAGGGCCAGCGTCGCCGGCGCCAGAAGAGCGGCCGCCAGTCCCTGACCCACCCGGCCGGCCAGCAGCAGTTCCGCGTCGCCGGCCGCACCGGCACCCAACGACCCGATCGCGAACAGCGCGTGCGCCGCCACGAACACCCGCCCACCGCCGACAGCGTCGACCAGTCGGCCGCCTACCAGCAGGAACCCCGCGAAGACGATCGCGTAGCCGCTGACCACCCACTGCAGGGTCACCGTGCTGAATCGAAGTGCCTCACCCAGCGACGGCAGGGCGACGTACACGATGGAGAAGTCGAGCGCGACCACTAGCTGGGAACAGGCCAGCGCGAACAGCAGCCGCGCTGAACCCGGACGTGGCGCAGCGATGTCCGGCAAGACGTACCCCCGTGATGTCCGCCGTTTGTTCGGTGAGTGTCGAAACTATCGACATGCTTGGAATTGATCAAGCTGAGGGTCTAGGGGGCCGGATATTCCTTGAGATAGACCGGCACACCCGTGTTGCTGGTGTCGGCCGGGCCGCCCACTCCATTCACGACATGGTCGATGGTGCCGGCGCTGAGGTTCACCGTCATGACATGGTGCAGCTTGACGCCGGGGCGCCGCGGGACCTCGAAACCGTTCTCGGTGTGGATCGACGGGTTGTTCTGGTTGAACACGTAGACGCCGGCACCGTGCAGGGTGTGGGTGCGTACCCGGTCGCCGACCTTGTAGCCGGCGTAGCCCTCGACGGCGCCGTTCATCCAGTCGGCCTGCGTCGGCGGGTCGTACGGAAGCTCGTTCTGATAGAGAATCGTGGTGCCCCGCTCGCCGTTCCAGGTCGTGTTGTAGCGCTGGAAGTGCTCGACGAACAGCCCCGTCGCCGTGACGTCGTCGCCGTTGATGACCGCGCCCTGCCGGCCGGTGTTGGTGCGCCAGCGCTCGGTGTCGCCGTTCACCCCGTCGGTGAAGCCCTCGACGCCGTGGTCGGCGCGCCACACCCAGGTGTGGTCGATGAGCACGTTGTCGCTGTTGACCTCGAGCGCGGTGTCGGCCTTGCCGATGTGCGGGCCGCCGACGCGGAAGTACACGTCGGACAGGGTGGTCGGGTTGCCGGTCGAGCTGATGCCGACGCCATGCTTGCGGCCGACCCGCAGCAGCGTCGCCGACTCCTCGGTGCCGGCGTCGATGGTGACGCCCGCGACGATCACACCCGGCACGTCGGCGACGGTCAACGGGGTCGCGCCGTCCACGGCGGTCAGGGTCGCGTGGCCGATGCCCAGCACCACCGTGCCGGGCCGCCACACGTGGATGCTTCGGGCGATGTCGTACACGCCCGGGGTGAGCAGCAGGTGCTTGCCGAGCGCGAGCTGGGCGTTGATCCGCCACACCGGGTCGGAGGGCTTGGCGACGAAGAAGTCGCTCAGCGGGAGCGTACGGCCGGCGGTCAGCCCCTCGCCCCAGGACGTGCCGGCGGTGCCGCGTCGCGCCGACGGCACGCGAACCTGGAACTGTCCGGAAGCGTCGACGAACAGGTACGGCTTCTCCCGGCTCAACGGGGTCTGTTCGATGGTGGTGTACGGCGGCGTCGGGAACGTCGCGTCGTCCGGTGCGCCCTCGACGCCCGCGAAGACCTGGTTCCACACGCCGTTGGACCAGCTCGTGACGGAGCTGTTCCGGGTGAGCCACTGCTGCTGGGAGCCGCTGACGACGTCGGGCAGCGCGGAGTCGGCGATGAAGCCGCCGCTGGCGTACTGCGGTCCGGCGGTGCAGTAGTCCATCAGGGACAGGTTGCCGCCCTTGATGTCCAGCCGGCGCAGCGACACTGCCTGCGACACCGCCCAGAAGTTGGCCGAGGACCGGCAGCCGTCCTGACCGGTGCTGTTGACGTTGATCGTCAGGTTGGAGAGCGTACGCCAGAAGTTGACCAGCGCCAGGCAGTTGCCGGTGCCGCCGTCGGCCAGACAGCGGTTGTAGACCTCGACCTTGCCGTTGATGACGACGTCGGCCGGGGACGCGCCGAGGCCGGAGATCTCGGTGTAGTAGCCCACCTTGATCTGCAGCGGCTTCTCCGCCGTGCCGTACGTGCCGGGCTTGAACAGGTAGGCGTAGCGGTCGGTGCCCATCTCGTTGTCGACCTGCTTGGCGTGCGTGGCGTCCAGCGTGGCCTGGATCTGCTCGACCGGCATGCTCGGATCGAACACCACGGCGGCGCCGAGGCTCGACACCACGGCGGGGCGTGCCGGCGCCGCGGACGCGGACGTACCCGTCAGCGATCCGGCGATCACCAGGAGGCCGGCGGCGAGAGTCCGGCGCCAGGGGCGTGTCCTCATTCGGGATGGTCCTTTCCGTCGCGGGGTTGCTATGAACCAGGTCACAGCAAGCGATAGACCGCGACGGATGTCAAGCCGGGGAGCGCTCTCTAGGCCCCACATTCAGGCCGCATGCGGACATCCCGCCCCGGTTCCGGTACCGGTCGGACCGAACGGCCGATCGGGGCCGCACCGATACCATCCGCGGACCGAGCCCCCCTCCGACCGGAAGAGTCCCTTGACTGCCACCACGGTTTCGCCCGGCACCCCCGGCATCGCCGCGACGCAACGCCGCGTCCTGCGCGTGTTGGTCGCCTCTCAGGTCCTCAGTGGCGCCGGCCTGTCCGCAGGGGTCACGGTCGGTGCGCTGCTGGCCCAGGACATGCTCGGCGGCGCCGGCCTCGCCGGGCTGCCCAGCGCGCTGTTCACCGCCGGTTCCGCTCTGGCCGCCGTGGTCGTCGGCCGGCTCTCCCAGGCCCGCGGCCGCCGGCCCGGCCTGGCCCTCGGCTACCTCGCCGCGGTCGTCGGCAGCGCCGGCATCATCGTGGCGGCGGTGGCCGGCAGCGCGATCCTGCTCTTCCCCGCCATGTTCCTGTACGGCGCCGGCACCGCCGCGAACCTCCAGGCCCGGTACGCCGGTGCCGACCTCGCCTCCCGCTCCCACCGCGGCCGCGCCGTGTCCACCGTGCTGGTCGCCACCACCGTCGGCGGGGTCGTCGGGCCGAACCTCGCCGCACCCGCCGGCGACCTCGCCCACGCCCTCGGCATCCCGCACCTGGCCGGGCCGTTCCTGCTCTCGGGCGTCGCCTACGCGCTCGCCGCCGTCGCGCTGACCTGCTGGCTACGCCCCGATCCGCTGCTGCTGGCCCGCTCCCTCGCCGAACCGACCGTCGAACCGACCGTCGAACCAGCCGCCGAATCGGCCGCCGAGCCGGCAGCCGAGCCGGCACTCGCGGAAGCCGGGCGCGGCAGCGTCGTCGTCGGCGCCTTCGTCATGGTCGTCGCCCAACTCGTGATGGTCAGCATCATGACCATGACGCCGATCCACATGCACGACCACGGCCTCGGCACCGCCGCGTCCGGGCTCGTCATCGCCGTCCACGTGGCGGCCATGTACCTGCCGTCGCCCGTGACCGGATGGCTCGTCGACCGCTTCGGCACCCGCGCGACGACGGCCGCCAGCGCGGCCACGCTCCTGGCGGCCGGCATCGTCGCCGCCACCGCGCCCGGCGACTCCATCGTCATGCTCTCCGTGGCGCTGGGCCTGCTCGGCCTCGGCTGGAACCTCGGTCTCGTCTCCGGCACCGCTATCGTCACCGACGCCCTGCCCCTCGAAACCCGCGCCAAGACGCAGGGGCTGGTCGACGTCTGCATCGCCCTCGCCGGCGCCGCCGGGGGAATCAGCTCCGGCGTCGTCGTCGAGACCGCGGGCTATGCCGTCCTCGCCAACGTCGGCGGTCTCCTCGCCCTGGCGCTGCTGCCGGTCATCGCCGTCGGCGCCGTCCGCCGGTGAGTCACCGACCGAAGGCGATCGTCCTGCCCTCCTTGACCTGCCCGGCCCGGTAGCTCACCTCGTCGATGGGCGTGCCCAGCGCGTCCACCAGGGTGACCGTCCCTCCGGTATTGCCCAGCGCGAACGCACCGTCGCCGGCGATCTGGGTGACCGCACCACCGTCGAGAGTGCCGGTCAGTCGCTGCGCGCGGCCGTTGCGGTCCCGCAGCGTCCACCCGGCCAGGTCGACCTGGGCGGCGGTGGTGTTGAGCAGCGTCAGCCGCTCGTTGCCGCGGTCCGCCCCCGCCGGGTCCGGCAGGGCCGCCACGATGACGACGTCGCCCGCGCCCAGCCTCGGCGGCCGCGTCGGCGCTCCGGGCGGCGCCGGATCCGGGTCGATGATGAAGTCCTCCGGCCAGACCGTCATCCGGATGCGGTGACCGGCGGCCTCGATCACGTCGTGCAGGTTGCCGGACTCGAGCCGATCCAGCAGGAACAGCGAGTCGTCGCGGTTGACCGGATCCGAGCGCAGCCACGCGTCGAACCCGTCGAAGTCCGTCGCGCCCGAGGCCAGGAACGGCACCAGCCGGCGGAACAGCTTCGGCCAGCACACCAGCTGTTGCAGGCCGGCCAGGTCGGTGACCGTGGCGGCGCCGTCGGGGTCGGCCGTCGAGGCGGGCCAGATCCCGGCGCCGTCGGCCCGGGCCTTGCGGGAAACCCCACAGAGATGGGTACGCAGCGACGCCGGCAATGTGGCGTAGAACGCCGGGTACGCCAGACCCGCCGCGAGCAGCTTCGCGTTGACCGACCGGTCCGCCCCGGCGTCGTCGAGGAAGACGGTGCCGCCGGCGGGTCCCTCCGGCTCGCCCGGGTAGACGAAGCCGATCAAGCGGCCGTTGGCGTCGATGCCGTTGGAGAGCACGTGTCCCCGCAGGCTGTCCCGGTCGGCGGAACGCACCTTGTTGGGCAGATCGTCGAAGAACTCCACCCCCGTGAACCCCAGCAGCCGCAGCAACTCGTCGCGAGCGGCGTTCGCGCCGGTGAGATCCTGGTGCGTCTCGTTGAAGTGGGTCTCCAGCGCGTCGATCGCCTCCAGGCGTACCGATATCCCCCGGGCGGTGAGATCCGGCGGCGAGCCCGACGGTCGGGGCAACCTCTCCACCAGCCCGGGCGAGTCCGGGCGGAACTTGACCGTGTCCCCGTCCGGCTCCGGACCCTGCCGAGGGAGATCCGCGTAACGAATCACGAATTGTCCGGTGAGCACCGTGTACGTCATTACCTCACCACCCACGTCGAAGGCTCGACACCCGGGCCTTCCGGCACCGTATTCCCGCCCGCGGCGGCCACAGAACGGCTGCGTCGGCTACGCGTCCGCAGATCTGACCGTTCGGCCGGACCCGGTCGTCTCAACGGTGGCCCCGGAGGGCGTAGCCGCCGCCACCGACTCCCCGCACTGGCGGTAGGGACCCCGTTCCAGGCAGCATGGCTGCGTGTCCCAACCGTCCCCGCTCCTGGCCCCCCGGCAGCACGCCCGGGCGCTCGCCGACTCCGGCGACCTCGCGCAGGCCCGCGCGCTGCTCGAGCACGCCGTCGACCTGGGACGCGCCAACCTCGGCGAGGACGACCCCGAGGTGCTGGCCACGGCGCAGCAACTCGCGGCCGTGCACCGGCGGGCCGGGGACCCGTCGTCCGCACGCCGGGTGCTCGAGGAGGCGTATGCGGCCGGGCAGTGGCGGCTCGGCGACACCGATCCGGTCATGCTGGGCATCTCCTTCGACCTGGGCGTCGTCGCCGAGGAGATGGAGAACCGGCACGAGGCGCGCCGGGCCTTCGGCCGGGTGGCGGCGCACGGGCCCGCGGTGCTCGGGGCCGACCACTGGACCGTCACCCAGGCGCGTTCCTATCTAGGAGAAGACCCTCCTACGGTACGGATGGAGCGCCCGACTCCCCCGCCTGCCGCGTCCCCGGTGCCGACGCAGCGCCAGCCCGCCTTTCCTCCCCAGCAGCCTCCTTCTCCCGGCCCGCAGCCAGCTTCTCCCGGCCCACAGCCAGGCTCTGCCGGCCCACAGCCAGGCTCTGCCGGCCCGCAGCCAGCCTCTCCCGGCCCACTGCCAGCTTCCACTGACCCGCAGCCTCCTTCTCGCGGCCAGCAGCTCGCTTCTCCCGGCTCGCAGCCCCCTTATCCGGGCCCCCAGCCCTCATATCCCAGCTCGCAGCCCCCTTACGCCGGCCCGCAGCCCCCTTACGCCGGCCCGCAGCCCCCTTACGCCGGCCCGCAGCCCCCTTACGCCGGCCCGCAGCCCCCTTACGCCGGCCCGCAGCCTCCTTATGCCGGCCCGCAGCCGCCCAACGCCGGCCCGCAGCCCGTCTACGCCAGTCCGCAGACCGCTTCTTCGGGGCCGATGCCCAAGGCCGCCTATCCCGCCCCGCGGGACGAGCGCGGGTCGATGCCGTCGCGTTTTGGGCCGTCGAGCGCCGAGGCGGCGCCCGTTTCTTCCGCGAGCGCCAAGTCCTCGTACACGGGCAAGGCTCCGGCCCTGTTCGCGGCGATCGCCGCGGTCCTCGGCGTGCTCATCGCCGTGGCCGCGCTCGTGGTGGTCCTGGCGAGGCCGGGCGACGACGACGGGGGCGACAAATCCGACGTGCCGACCCTGAGCGGGCCGGCGCCCACCGACGTGCGCATGCGGGACTACGGTTCGTCGGTGCGGCTGACCTGGACGGATCCCGCCAACGGACGGACCTCGTTCCTGGTCACGGGCGGCCGCCGGGGCGAACAGCTCAAGCCGATGGGCCAGGTCAGCCCCGCCACGACCTCGTTCGATCTCAACGGCCTCAACCCGGGCCTGGACTATTGTTTCGCCGTCGTCGCGGTCTACAGCACGAGCCAGTTCGCCACTTCGCCGCAGGCGTGCACCAGTCGTGGGGACACCGGCGCCAGCTCGGGGAAACCCCGCCGATGATCACACTCAGCGATCATCGTTATCCACAACGGTGACTTATCGAACGCCCCACGACGCCCCGCCGGCCCCTATGATGGCCTGCGTCCTTGGGGTGGAAAGACGACGTACCGAAAGGAATGCGGACCGTGGCCAGTGCGAAAGCGTCCAGTGAGGACGCCGTCACCGAGCGGCGCGGGAAGCGTTGGCGTGGCCGTGGCGGCCTCGTCACCATCGGCACCGTGCTGGCCCTCGTCGCGGGCCTCGGGCTCACCGTCCTGGGCCTCGGCGCCGCCGATCAGGCCGTCGCCAGCTTCGACGCCGCCTCCTGGGTGTGGAGCCGCACCAAGGGCGAGGCCTCCCGGGTCAACGGCGTCACCGCCCGGGTGGACACCCGCGTCGACGTGCCCCGCGCCCGCGGACACCAGCTTCAGGTCACCCAGAATGACCGCTTCGTCATCCTGCGCGATGTGCAGACCGGCGTGGTCAGCACGATGGATCTCATCTCGCTCAAGGAGGCGGCGACCGCCGACACGACGTCCGGCCTGGGCGTGCGGGTGGCGCTCGACAAGGACTCCGCCTTCATCGTCGACACCGTGCAGGGCGAGGTGCGCCAGCTCGACCCGCGCACGCTGACTCCGGTCGGGCAGTCGCTGCGCTTCCCACCGGGCATCACCGGCGGCGTTTTCGACGGCAAGGGCCACCTGTGGATAGCCGTGCCCAGCGAGGGCACGGTGTCGGCGATCACTCCCGCACCCCTACCGGACGAGTCCGCTACCGGCGGCTCCGCCGCCGGAGCGGCGGCCGGGCGGGCTGCCGGCCCGGCGCTCGTCAGCACCGAGGACGTCGCTCCGGGCAACCACGACCTCACCATCTCCACGCTGGAGAACGGCGTTGCCGTGCTCAACCGCACGACCAACGAGCTGACGACCGTGCGCGGCCGTGACAAGCAGACCATCACCCTGCCGCTGGACGGCCCCGGCTCGCTGCCGCCGCACACGGAGGGCGACGTCATCCCCGTCACCGTCCCCGACACCCGGCGGGTCTACGCGGTGAGCCAGGGCCGGACCACCGCCGAGTTCCCGGTGCCCGGCGACGGCGCCGAGTTGCAGGCGGCGGTCGCCTGGGAGGGCTTCTTCTACATCGCCGACGAGTCCACCGGCAAGGTGCACGTCTTCGACCAGGCCGGCAGCGAGCGCAAGGACATCGGCTTCGCCAATCCCGGCGGCCCCCTCGAGCTCGAGGTCCGCGAGAACTACCTGTTCATCAACGCGCCGGGCGCGTCCACCGCCCAGGTGGTCGACGACGCCCACACGGTGCGCGTGGTCGACAAGTACGCCGACGACGTCCTCGGCGGCGACCCGCCGCCCACCCCGCCGGCACCGCCGCCGCCCCCGCCGAAGCCGAAGAAGCCGCCGGTGGCCAAGCCCGGCGCCCCCCGCGCCGTGCGGGCCGCGGCCGGCAACGCCCAGGTCCGGGTGACCTGGCAGGCGGCGTCCGACAACGGCGCGCCCATCACCCGATACGTGGTCGAGGGCGCGGACAAGACCTTCCCGGTCGGCGCCAACCAGCGGTCGCTCGACGTCACCGGGCTGACCAACGGCGAGACCTACCGGTTCACCGTGCACGCGGTGAACAAGAAGGGCGCCGGCCCGATCCGCACCAGCAACGCGGCCACGCCGACCTCGGAGGTGCCCGACGCGCCGACGGCCGTCACCGCCGAGGCCCGACCCGACGGCACGGTCCTGGTGAGCTGGCCCGCCGCCAACGGCCAGGGCATCGACATCGAGCGCTACACGGTCACCGCGATCAGCGAGGGCGGCAGCTCCCCGATCGGCGAGGCCAAGGACGGCACGTCGCTCACCATCGCCGGCGGCGAGCTCGAATACGGCAAGCAGTACGCGTTCACCGTCGTCGCCGTAAACGTTCGCGGCGCCGGATCGAAGGCGTCCCCGGTCAGCGCCAGCGTGGTGCCCTTCACCAAGCCCGGCCGTCCCGAGGGCGTCGACGCCGCGACGGTCGGCGACCGGCCCGGCACCATCAAGGCGTCCTGGACGGCCCCGGCCGACAACGGCCGCCCGATCACCAAGTACGTCGTCTCCGCCGGCGGCCGCACCACGGAGGTCACCGACGGCACCAGCGTCACCCTCGAGGGCTTCGGGGCGGGCGAGACCGTCGCCGTCGAGGTCCGCGCGGTCAACGAGGCGGGCGAGGGCGAGGCGGCCTCCGCGACGGCCCGGACGGTGGCGAAGCCCACGGTGACGATCACCGGGTCCTCGGCGACCTTCGACACCGCGACGGTGAACTTCACCGTCGACGCGGGCGGCGGCACCGCGAGCTGCACCATCTCGGCGTCCGGCGGGGGCGGCACGGCCTCGGGCAGCTGCACCAGCCTCAAGGTGAGCGGCCTCAAGCCCAGCACGTCGTACACGTTCACGGTGAGCGCGAAGAACGCCGCCGGCACGGAGTCGAAGACCCGCGCCCAGAAGACCGACGTCCTGTTCGGCACCGCGACCTGCAAGAACGGTCAAAACGGCGACACCGCTACCTACTGCGACGAGGATCGTGACGGCCGCAACGGTGGCGAAATCTTCAGCATCACCAAGCAGGACAACGACAAGCAGGTCGGCTGGGCCAAGCCCGGCACCCGGTTGGAGGCGTTCTGCAAGAAAAAGGGCGACAACATCGACTCCTACATCTACAACAACCACAAGGAGTCGACGTGGTGGATTCAGGTCAACTACAAAGGTAAGAACTACATCCCGTTCGCGTGGCTCAACCTCGACGGTGGCGACGATGTGAACGACCTGCCCACCTGCTGAGGACGTGTCCGTGAGCACCGAACCCCTTCCGCCCGCGCACGTCGAGGGCTTCGCCGGCATCGCGGCGCAGCTCGCCGACCGCATCGGCACGGTCGTCCTGGGCAAACCCGACGTCGTACGGCTCGCCCTCGCCGCGTTCTTCGCCCAGGGCCACGTCCTGCTGGAGGACGTCCCCGGCGTCGGCAAGACCACGCTGGCCCGGGCGCTCGCCGCCTCGGTGCGCGGCCAGTGGCGCCGCATCCAGTTCACGCCCGACCTGCTGCCCTCCGACGTCTCCGGCGTCACGATCTTCAACCAGGCGAGCCGCGGCTTCGAGTTCCACCCCGGCCCGGTCTTCGCCAACATCGTCATCGCCGACGAGATCAACCGGGCGTCGCCCAAGACGCAGTCGGCGCTGCTGGAGGTCATGGAGGAGCGCCGGGTCACCGTCGACGGCGTACCGCACCCGGTGCCGCAACCCTTCCTGGTCGTCGCCACGCAGAACCCGGTCGAGATGGACGGCACCTACCGGCTGCCCGAGGCCCAGCTCGACCGCTTCCTCGTCAAGCTCTCGGTCGGATACCCCGACGAGGAGGTCGAGGTCGAGGTGCTGCGCGGTGCGGCGCTGCGCTCCCCCGACGCCCTCGAGCCGGTCACCGACACGGCCACGGTCGGCGAGATGGTCCGCATGGCGTCCCGGGTGCACATCGCCGACCCCCTCTACACCTACGCGGTCCGCCTCGCCGCCGCGACCCGCGACCACCCACAGGTCCGCGTCGGCGTCAGCCCCCGAGGCGTCATCGCCCTGACCCGCGCGGCCTCGGCATGGGCCCTGATCAACGGCCGCGGCTACGTGCTGCCCGAAGATCTGAAGACCCTGCTCCACCCGGTCTTCGCCCACCGCGTCCTGCTCTCCGCCGACGCCCAACTCCGCGGCGTCACGGCGGCGGAGGTCCTCGACGACGCGGTCCGCTCGGTCCCGGTCCCGCTCCCCGACAACCAGCGCGCCGGAGCGTGAACACCCCCGCCCCCCACCACCGAGGCGCCGACCCCGAACGCGACGCTGACCACGAGCGCGACGCTGGGCGCGTCACCGAGCACGGGCGCGACGCTGACCGCGAGCGCGACGCTGGGCGCGGCGCTGAGCACGGGCGCGACGCTGGGCGCGGCACCGAGCACGGGCGCGACGCTGGACACGAGCCCGGCGCTGGGCGCGGCATTGAGCGCGAGCGCGGCGCTGGGCTTCGGATTGGGCGTGGCGCCGGGCTCAGGCTTGGACGCGGGCGCGACGCTGAACGCGACGCAGGGCTCGGGAGTAGGCGCGGTTCCGGCCTCGGGACCGGGCGCGACGCTGGCACTGGCCGCGGCGCGCGGCTCGGGCGCGCCGCTGGACTTGGCCGCGGCACACGGCTCTGGCGCGGGCTTGGACTTGGCAGCGGAGCGCGGCTCGAGCGCGGGCCAGGGATCGGGCGCGGGGCTGGGATTGGGCGCGGCGCTGGACTTGGGCGCAGGGCTGGGACTGGGCGCGGCGCTGGACTTGGGCGCGGGGCTGGGATCGGGCGCGGCGTTGGGGTGACTGGTCGTGGCGTCGGGGTTGGGGTTGCCGCTGTCGTGCTGCTCGCGGGCGGGTTCTCCTTCGGCTACCCCGACCTGGCTCTGCTCGGCGCGGCGGCTGCGGTCGCGGTCGTTGGCGCGGTCGTGTTCGGGCTGTGGCGGCCCCGGCTCGGCGTGGATCGCCATGCTGAGCCCGACCGTGTCCCGCGCGGCGAGCCCGCGGCGATGACGTTGACCGTTCGCAACACCAGTCGTCTGCGGGCCGCCAACGTCGTCGCCGCCGACCGGTGTGGTTCGGCGAGTGTGCCGGTGCCGTTGCTGCGGTTGCGGCCCGGGCGGGACACGACCGTGGAATATCAGGTGCCGACCACGCGGCGCGGGGTGGTGCCGGTCGGGCCGCTGCGGGTCACCCGCGACGATCCGTTGGGGCTGCTGACGCTGTCGCGGGCGTACGGCGGCACCACCAGCGTCTGGGTGCACCCTCGCATCCACCTGTTGCGCGCCGTACCCGCCGGGATGGCCCGCAGCCTCGACGGGCGCATCGACAAGGTGCCGCACGGCACGATCACGTTCGACTCGCTGCGGGAGTACGTCGTCGGCGACGAGTTGCGGCGGGTGCATTGGCGCAGTTCGGCCAAGGTCGGCGAGCTGATGGTGCGCGAGCAGCTCGACACCAGCGAACCGACGATCGTCGTGCTGCTCGACGACCGCGCCTCGGCTCATCCCGGGCAGCGCGACGGCACCGCCGAGTCGTTCGAGGCGGCGTGCGAGGCGGCGGCCTCGATCATCGCGGCCGCCGTCCGGGAGGATCTGCCGGTCGCGCTGCAGCTCGTGTCGGGTCCGGTCAAGGGGCCGTTCCTCGACGTGCTCACCGAGGCGGGGCTGGGCGACGGCGACCTCACCCAGACCGTGCGCAGCCTGCGCCAGAACCGGATCGGTGACACCCTCGTCTATCTGACCGGGCCGGGCGGGCGGTCCGGCCTCGGCGCGGTGAGCGCGCTGCGCGGGCCGTACCCGGTGGTGATCGCCGGCCTGTTCGGCGATCCCGACGCGGCGCCGGTCGGTGTGGGCGGCGGGATGATCGTCATCGAGGCCGAGGACGGCGAGCAGTTCGCGGGCGCCTGGGACGGGGTGCGCGGATGGTGAGGTGGCTGCGGGCTTCGGTCGTACCCATCGCTCTGATGATCCTGATCTTCCTGTCCGGGGTCGTGCTCGGACGCATCTACGCCGACGACCTGCTGGTGCGGCTGGTCGCGGGCGCGGCGGTGGGGTCGGTGGGGATCGGCGTCGCCGTGCGGCGGCTGCCGTCGTGGACCGTCGCGCCGATCTCGGTCGTGGCGCTGGCCGGGTACACCGCGGGAGCGCTCAAGATCGCCGCGACGCACGCCGCGCTCACCGATCCGCTGCCGCGCGTCATCACCGACGCCCTGGTCAACGGCATTCCCCGGCTGCTGACCGCCATGATCCCGGTGGAGGCGACGCCGGACACCGTGGTCGTACCCGTGATCGCCGCCTGGCTGGCCGGCCTCGCCGGCGCCGAGATCGCCCTGCGCGCCGGCCGGACGCTTCTGGGCTGCGTGCCCGCGGCGACCGTCTATGGCGGCGCGCTCTACGTCGTCGGGCCCAACGCGGGCAGTGCCGGGTGGCCGACGCTCGCCTTCGCCGTCGCGGTGGTCGCCGCCCTGGCCGTCACCGCGCGTCCCGCCGGCGGCCCCTCCCTGGAGGACATGCCGGCGAAGACCCGGGCGGCGGTGCGGGGCCGCGCGCTCGCCGGGTCCGCCGCCGGCCTGGTGGTCCTGGTCGGCCTGATCGCGGCGCTCGGCCCGTGGGTCGGCGGCCGGGTCACCGTGACCCCGGTCGACCCCCGACGGTACGTCGAACCGCCGCGGGTGGACAGCCTCGACGAAAGCCCCCTGAACCGGATCTCGGGCTGGGCGCTCACCCCGAAGCAGAAGCTGCTCGAGGTCGGCCCTACCACGCCCGGCAAGGGAAAGGTACGGCTGCGGCTCGCCGTACTCCCGGACTACGACGGCATCACGTGGCGGGTCGGAGCGACCTATCGCAACGCCGGGCGGGTGCTGCCCCAGCCGCCGCTGTTGCCCGACGTACCCGTCAAACGGGTCACCCAGGACGTCACGGTGAACGAGTTGACCGGGCGGCTGCTGCCGGTGCTGCCGACGCCGGCCGGCGTGGACGGCACCCGCATCGCGTACGACGCGGCCACCGGCACGGTGATCCGGCCGGAGGCGCTGCGGCCCGGGCTGCGCTACACGGTCACGTCGGACACCCAAGAGCCGGACTACAACCTGCTGCCGACCGCCGACTCACCGGCCGGCGACACGGTGGCGCGCTTTCTCACGGTCGGCGCCGGCGTGCCCGACGCGATCCAGCGGCTCGCCGACAAGCTGGCGGACGGCAACGGAGCCGCGTACGACCGGGCGGCGGCGATCGAACAGTTCCTCGCCGAGCACTACCGCGTGGTGGCGGACGCGCCGAGCGGGCACGCGTACCCCAATCTGTCGTACTTTCTCTTCGGTCCCCGCGACCGGGGCGGCCAGCGGGGCACCTCCGAGCAGTTCGCGGCGTCGTTCGCGCTGTTGGCGCGGCTGACCGGCCTGCCGTCACGGGTCGCGGTCGGCTTCGAAGCTCCGAAGGCGGGCGGCCCGGTGACCGGCGGCGACGCGATCGCCTGGCCGGAAGTGCTCTTCGAGGACCTGGGCTGGGTGGCGTTCGACCCGATTCCCAAGAGCGACAACCCCCGGCCGGTCGAGGACGACTTCACGCCCAAGCCCACCGTCCCGCCGACCTCGGAGCCCCCACCGGCGACAGACCTGCCCAGCGCCTCGGCGCCACCCCCGGTGGCCGCTCCCCCTGCCCCGACCGCCGCCGGGCCGTCGCGCGTCCTGGTGGCCTCGGGTACGGGCGGAACGGTCCTGCTGATGCTGGCCGCCGCCGCCGCGACGGTGGTGTCGATGCGACGGGGGTTGCGCCGCCGCCGCTTGACCACGGGCGGCCCGGCCGACCGCATCACCGGCGCCTGGTTCGAGTTCACCGACGCGCTGCGACTGGCCGGACGTCCCATCCCCCGCCACCTCGCGGCGTCCGAGGCGGCCGCCTTCGCCGCCAACGCCCTCAACCCGCCGACCCCGTCCCCCACCACCGACGCCGCACAGGCGTCACCCGCGAACACCGGAGCCACACACTCCTCGCCGGCGGGCAACGGCGCCGCCCACCCCTCGCCTACGAGCGACGGCGCAGCACAGGCGTCTTCCGCGAATACCGGAGTCGCCCAGGCCTCGCCCGCGGGCCATGGCGCCGCAGAAACCTCAGCGGCAGCGCCCGGGGGCGTGGGCGCTTCGCCTACCGGCGCCACAACCGCATGGGCTACCGACGCGGCCGCTTTGTCCGCTGGGGCCGCAGCGTCGTCCGCGAGTGCGGCGGCGGGGTTCACGGCGGCCGAGACGCCGCTGCTGCGCCGCGCCTCGCCCTCGCTGGATGCCGGTTTGCCGGCGTTGGACGAGTTGGTCACGGCCGTCAACACGGTGGCGTTCGCACCCGGGTCGGCGACGGACGAGCAGGCGCAGCGGGCTGGAGGCCAGGCGGTCGCCTTTGCCGCCGCCCTGCGGCAGAGGCGATCGTGGTGGCGGCGAGCCTGGTGGAGTCTGCATCCGGGTCCGCTCCGCTGGCACTCACCTCGGCGCTGAGCCGCGTAAGGCCGCGCCGCGAGGGTAGGAAGTGGGGCATGAGACTCGGCCCGCGGCTCACCACCGCCGCCCTGCTCGCGATCGGCCTGCTGGTGCCGTTCGCGCTGCTCGCCGTGTTCGTGGTGGGCGACTGGGCGCCGCTGCGCGAGGCGGACGCCGAGGTCACCGGCGCGTTGCACGGGTGGGCGTTGGCACATCCGGGCTGGGTCGATACGACGTACTGGTGGACCACCATCTTCGCCCCGTTCCCGTTGCGGTTCGCCACTCTGCTGTTGGTGATCTGGCTGCTGCGCCGGCATGCACGGCGGTTGGCGCTCTGGGTGGTGACCACCATGGCGGTTGGCGGCGTACTCGGGGCGGTGCTGAAACTGCTCGTCGGACGCCACCGTCCCGATCTGCTCGAACCGGTCGCGCGGGCAGCCGGTTTCTCGTTCCCCTCGGGACATGCCCTGAACGCGACCCTCGCCGCCGGGGTGTTCGTGCTCGTGCTGCTCCCGGTGGTGCGCCACCGCTGGATCCTCTGGGCGGGCGCGATCGTGGTGGCCGTGCTGACCGGGGTGAGCCGCGTCGTCCTCGGCGTGCACTACACGAGTGACGTGATCGCCGGCTGGCTGCTCGGCGTCGCCCTCCTGGCCGCGACGACGATGGCATTCACCCGCCGCGGCCCGGAATCCGTGATGGAACAAGGGCTCGAACCCCGCCTGACCGACCCCCACCACGCGGCGCTGACCGGCGGCCCGTGGGCTGGCGGCGGAGCGGAAGGTAGGCTGTCCTAACTTCGAGAGCGGGGTGGGGCGTGGCGGAACCGGAGTCGCTGGCCGAGGTGCTGGGCGGGCGCCGGGCCGCCATCGACGCGACCGTGCCGCCCGTTGTCTTCGTTGCCGGCTGGCTGGCCGGTGGGCGGTCCGTCTGGGCCGGTGCGGCGGCCGCGTTCGTGGCGGCCATCATCGTCGCCGGGGTGCGGCTGCGGCATGGCGACCGTCCCCGGGCCGTGCTCGTCGGACTGCTCGGTGTCTGCGTCGCGGCGCTGGTCGCGTTGCGTACCGGGCGTGCCGAGGATTTCTTCCTGCTGCAGATCGTCAGCAATGCCGCCAGTGCGTTGCTGTGGGCGGTCAGCATTGTGGTTCGCTGGCCACTGCTGGGCCTGGTCGTCGGTGCGGTGCTGGGGCAGAAGACGCGGTGGCGGCACGATCCTGCTCTGCTCCGGGCGTACCAGAGGGGCAGTTGGATCTGGGTTTTGCAGTATGTGGTGCGGCTGGTGGTCTTCGTGCCGCTGTGGGCCGCGCAGGCCGTGGTCGCGCTCGGGGTGGCGCGGGCCGTGCTGACCTGGCCGCTGATCGCCGCGTGCCTGGCGGTGAGCTGGTGGGTGATCCGGCGCGACCTGCCCGACGATCATCCCGGGCTGCGGCATCCGCGGACCGGCCCGGAGCAGCACGCCGCGGCGGTGTCCGATCGGGAGCCGCCCTCAGCTCCGGCTGGCGCCGACCATCTCGGGTGAGTCGACCTCGCCGCCGAAGCCCTCGCGGTGCATCGTGCCCCAGACCGCCGTGTGGCCTCGCCAGGCGCTGAGCACGCCCGCGACCTGCCAGAAGGCGAGCAGTTGCCGGTAGCCGAAGTTTTCGATGACCGCCGCGGCGACCCCGCGGGCCACGTCCGACCAGCGGGGATAGCGGTGGAACGAGACTTCCTCGATGAACAGTGACGTGAGGCTGACCAGCAGGCCATAGCCGTACGCGACCAGCACGAACCGCCAGGCGAACGCGACGTCGATCGCGTCGGCCCACAGGCCCAGCGGCAGCAGCACCACGGCCGCCAGTTCGATGAACGGCGCGAGCAGCTCGAACACGACGTAGTAGGGCAGGGCGACGAGGCCGATGCGCCCGTAGCGGGGATTGCCGATCATGCCGCGATGCTTGGCGAGGATCTCCGCGATGCCGCGATGCCAGCGACGCCGCTGTCGGCCCAGCACCTCGAGGCGGGACGGCGCCTCGCTCCAGCTGACCGGCTCGGCGACGAAGATGACGCGGTAGTCCTCCTTGGCCTGCCGGAGGTGGTGGTGCAGGCGGACGACGAGTTCGGCGTCCTCGCCGATGGTGTCCGGGTCCATGCCGCCGACGCGGACCACGAGGTCGCGGCGGAAGAGGCCGAACGCCCCGGAGATGACCACCAGGCCACCGAGTCGCGACCAGCCGGTGCGGCCCATGAGGAACGCCCGCAGGTATTCGACCACCTGCACGCGCAGCAGCCAGGACCGCGGCATGCGGACGTCCACGACGCGCCCGCCGACCACCTTGCAGCCGTTGGCGATCCGGACCACCCCGCCGCAGGCGGCGACGCGCAGCGGGTCGTCTCCGAAGGGCTTGGCCACCGACAGCAGCGCGTCGGGGTCGAGCACCGAGTCGGCGTCGACCATGCAGACGAGCGGGTGCCGGGACAGGTTGATGCCGACGTTCAGCGCGTCCGCCTTGCCGCCGTTGGTCTTGCGGACGACGGTCAGCGTCTCCGGGTCGGCGCGGGCGACGTGCACGGACAGCACCTGCGACCGGTACGGCACCTCGGACGGCACGACCCGCGGCACGGCCACGAGATCGAAGTGCGCCCGGAGCCGCTCGAAGGTGTCGTCGGAGGAGCCGTCGTCGACGACCACGACCTCGTAGCGTGGGTAGCGCAGCGCGGTCATCGCCTGGACCGCGGCGACGATGCCGGCGCCCTCGTTGTGTGCGGGCACGATCACCGACACCGGCAGGGTCAGCGGGCTGCGGAACATGTCGTCGGCACCGGCGAACGGGATGCGGCGCAGGTGCTTGGCGAACTCGAGGCCGGCCAGCACGATAAGCCCCAGATAGCTGCTGTTGAGCGCGATGAAATAGACGAAGATCGCCAGGTCGGTGTAGTGCAGCGCGTCGCGTACCACCTCCGTCACCGGGCGGCTCCGACCCGCTCGTCGCTCAGCACTCCGGCCAGCGCCAGTGCCTCCTCGGCGTGGCACGCCGCCGTCGAGCGCTGGGCGTGCGCGCCCGCGCCGCCCGCCTCGGCCCGCGACTGTTCCGCCGTGACGACGTCCCGCAGGGCCTCGAGGCCGGCGGGGCCGATGCGGCGCAACGCGTGCGCGGCCTCGTGGGCGACCTGGAACGCGTCGTCGCCGAGCAGGTTCACCAGGGTCGGGACCGCGGCCGGTGCGCCGACGTCACCGAGCGCCCGGGCGGCGGCGGCGCGCAGGGCGGTGGGCCGGGATTCGCGCAGCGCGTGGGTCAGCGGTTCGAGGGCGCTGCGCGTACCCAGTTTGCCGAGGTTGACGGCGGCGGCTACCCGTACGTCGAGGTGGGTGTCCTCGCGCAGGATCCGGGAGACGCGATCCACCGAGCCGGTGGCGCCCAGCAGGCCGAGCGCGTCGAGGCAGACCGCGCGCACCCGGGCCTGCGGGTGGTCCAGCGCGGCGGAGAGGGTGACCTCGGCCCCCAGGCCGAGCTGGGCCAGGGTGTGGCTGGCCAGCAGCGCCGGGATCGGGTCCGGCTGGTCCAGGCTGGAGATGATGCGCCAGGCCGCTGCCGGGTCACCGATGCGGCCGAGCGCGCGTACGGCGACCACGCGCACCTCGCCGCGCCGGTCGGTGAGCAGCTGACACAGGTCGGGTACGGCCCGGCGCACCTCCAGATCGCCGAGGACCTGGGCGGCCCGGGCCCGCTTGATCGGGCTCCGGGAGCGCAGCTGCCCGAGGGCGGCGCGTGCGGTGCCCCGGCGCAGGAAGACGGAGACCAGGCCGAGGTGGGCCTCGCCGCGGAGCTTGCCGAGCAGCGCCAGGGCGTGCGGTTCGGCGGCGCGCCAGGCGTCGTCGGGGATGGCGACGAGGTCGTCGCCGCCCTCTTCGCCGTTGTCGGCCACGAAGGCGAGCAGCGCCTTGCGGGGCGCGGCGGCAAGCCGGGTGCGCTTGGCCTCCCGGACCCGGCGCGTCACGCGCACGACGATGATGCCGGCCGCGGTCACCGCGACGACGACGGCGAGGATCGCGATGAGGGCCGTGAACAGGGCGAGCATCACCGGGCCACCCGCGCCAGCGCCGCCTCCACGCGTTCGAGCAGTTCCCGCGGGCTGAACGGTTTCACGACGTAGTCGGTGGCGCCGGCCGCGTACCCCTGCTCGAGGTCCTGGGGGCGCGACCGGGCGGTGAGCATGATGATCGGCACGTCGGCGGGCAGCGGGCCGGCGCGCAGCTCGCGGCAGACCTCGATGCCGGACATGCGCGGCATGCGGACGTCGAGCAGCACCAGGTCGGGCGGGCGCGTCCGGACCTCGCGGAGCGCGGAGATCCCGTCCGGCACGGCGATGACGTCCAGGCCGCCCTTGCCGAGACGGTACGACACCAGGTGACGAATATCCGGATCGTCCTCGACGAGGAGAATGGTGCTCATCGTCCCCCCGGATGGTCGAACCGGACCCTCACCTGCCCAACATATCCGTTTTGTGAGCTTCCCTCGCGGCGAACCCCGAGCAAAGCGCGCCCGCGCCGGCCATGCTCGGCCCCGGATGCGCCTGGAACGGGAGCGGACCGGGGGACGGCGATGGGAGCAAAGCTGCAACCGCGTCGCCACAGCTCAATCCGCCCCCGACCGCGTCCGATAGAGGCAACGTGACGTTCACCAGGTGGCTCCGGGCAGTCGGCCCGCGCGGTACGGCCCTCGCCGCCGCGACGCTCACCCTCGGCCTGGGCACCGGCGCGGCCGCCACCGCCGGAATCGCCGCCGCCGAACGCGACGCCACGGCCGCGGCACTCACCCTGCGCAGCGCCAGCGTGCGCACCGCCCTAGACACCGCTTTCCAACGGTACGCCGACACGATGCACGACATCGCCACGGCCGCCGCCACCCAGCCCGCCGCCACCCTGCCCTCCACCGTGGCGCGCATCGCCGGCTCCCGGCTCGCCGGCGCGCACCAGGTCGTCGTCACGAACGCCGCCGGCGGGATTCTGGCTCAGCACACCGTCGACGGCAGCACGCCGCCCCCGCGCGTCACGCTCGATCCGGAGCCGCGCCTGGCCGAGACCATGCGCCTGGCCCGGGACAACGGCCGCCTGGTGGCCGGCCCGGTGCACGTCCTACCGTCCGACCGTGGACTGCCGGCGGCGGGACAACCGGCCGCCTTCGATCTTGTCGCACCCGTGTACGGCGCCGGATTCCGCGGCTGGGTCGTGGTCGCCGTCCGCGCACCCGAGCTGCTCCGGCAGTCGCTGCGCGCGGCGGACGTCACCGGCGTGGCCGCCGTCGTCACCGAGACCACGGCCGACGGGGGCACCCACGAGATCGCCCGGTGGACCGGGGACGGCAGCCCGGCGGGTGCCCTGCGGGACACCGTCGACGTGGTCGTCGCCGGGACGGTGTGGCACGTCCTCGTCCGCCCGACCGCCGCCCTGGTCGGCGCCGCACGTACCCCCGCGGCACCGCTGGCCATGCTCGGCGCGACCGTCATCAGCCTGCTCGCCGCTGCCGGGTTGCTCACCGCCGAGGCGGGCCGCAAGCGGGCCCAGGCGGCCGCCCGCCGCGAGGCCGCCGACGCCGCCGCCGCGCACGACCGGGCCCAGGCGGCGCACGACCGGGCCCAGGCGGCCCAGGACCGGGCCCGAGCCGCGGAGGACCGGGCACGAGCCGCCGGTGAATCCGCCCGCGACCAGATCCGCGCCACCGAGGAGTCCGCCCGGGAACGGCTCCTCGCCGTCGAGCAATCCGCCCGCCAGCAGTTCCTCGCCACCGAGGACGCGCTGCTCACCGCCGAGGACGCGCTGCGTGAGCGCGAGGCCGAGCTGTCCGGCTTCGCCGCGGCGGCCGGCGAACACCTGCATGCACCGCTGCACACGATCGCGAGCGTCACCGAGATGCTGGTGGAGGACGCCGCACCGCAGCTCGACCAGGCGTCGCGCGGGTTCCTCGAGCGGATCGGCACCAGCACCCGCCGCATGCTTAGCACGGTCGACGAGCTGATCGCGTACACGTCGGCGACCGACACCGCACTCAAGCCCGAGGCGATCGACGCGACCGGGCTGACGCTCGGCGTCGTCGCGGGCCGCCTCGACCGGGCCGGCGACCGACGGCCCGGCATCGAGGTCGACGACCTTCCCGCCGTGATGGTGGACGCCCACCTCCTCGGCGAGGTGGTGGGCCACCTGGTCGACAACGCCCTGCGCTTCGTCCGGCACGACACGGCACCCCGGATCACCATCGGCGCTCGCGAGCACGCTCCCGGCTGGTGGCGCATCGAGGTGTCGGACCGCGGCATCGGCGTACCCGAGGAGCAGCGCGACCGTATCTTCGCGCCCTTCCACCGCGCCCCGGCCGCCGAGGGCTTCCCCGGCATCGGCCTCGGCCTGGCCGTGTGCCGGCGCATCGTCGCGCTGCACGGCGGCGAGATCGGCGTGGACCCGAACCCCGGAGGCGGCAGCATCTTCTGGTTCACGGTCGCCGCCGCGACCACCGAACCCCTCCCGGGCACGGAACTGTTCGCCGCCGACCTCGCCTGAGGCATCGCGGCAGGACAGGTCCCTAGCCGGCGACCCGCCGGGAATAGCGATCGAAAGCGCGCGGGCCGATCCGGGACAACACGAACCAGACCGGCGGGGGCATCACCGCCTTCAGCGTCGCGACGTGCTCGGGCGCTCCGTCCCGGACCACCATGCCGAAGATCACCGGCAGTTTGCTCTTCGGCGTCTTCTTCATGCCCGCCTCACCGACCTGGGCCCACTCCCCGGCGGTGAGGTGCTTGTCGATCAGCGGCAGCAGGTGTTCCTCCTCTGTGTCCAGATGCTCCACCATCGGCGGGATCATCGCCTCGAGCGCCGCCGCGAGAGCCTCCCGGGAGGTCGCGTCCGCGGCGGCGCGCCACGCGGCGGCTCGGGTGTCCACCTCGGCCAGTGCCCCGTGCAACGCGTGATGCTGCCGCCGCATGGTCTCGACCAGGGGTGCGACCTCGGCCGGGGCGCGGTCCAGCAGCTTCGGCCAGACCAGGTCGTCCTCACCCTGGTGGTGATGGTTCAGCAGTTCGGTGATCAGCGCGACGTGGTCGGCGACCCGGGCGACGGCCGCGGCGTCACCCGCGGGCACGGCGCGCACCAGGGCGGGCGCGGCCGGGAACTCGCGCCGGAACGCACTGTGCACGACGTACATGTCGCGGCTGTCGGCCTTCGGGGCGGTGGGGGTGGTCATCTCGGCTCTCCGTAGCAATCGGCGCGCGAGCCCGTCGCACCAGGAAAGCCGGTCGAGGACGGCACGCGCGGGAGCATGACCCGCGGCAGCGTAGCCAGAGCTGTCCAGCGGCCGTCCCGTGGCGGGAACGGAGCACCGGCGGAATACGATCATGAAATGTTCGTCGTGATACTGACCTACCGAACCGACCTCGCCCAGATCGACGATGCGCTCCAGGACCACATCGCGTGGCTGGATCAGCAGTACGCGGACGGGGTGTTCCTCGCCTCGGGTCCACGGGTCCCCCGGGTCGGCGGCGTGATCCTGGCCCGCCAACTCTCCCGCGAAGACCTCGACAGCCGCCTCGCGACGGATCCGTTCCACCAGCGCGGCCTCGCCGACTACGCCGTGACGGAGTTCGTTCCCGCGCGTACGGCCGAGGGATTCGCCCAGCTGAAGTAGTTCCGCGGCCTGCGGCGGTCAGTGGCGGGAGGCCAGGGCCTCGAGGCGCTCTCCGGCATCCGCCACCCGGGTGGTGAGGTCGGCGACGACGGCCTCCTGCTCGATGGTCATCTCCTGGGCGTTCGCCGTGGTGTCGTCGATCGTCGCGATCGTGTCGCTCATCGCGGTCATGATCTCCACGACCGCCGTCACGTGCTGGTTCAGCTCGCCGAGCGTCGCGCTGATCGTCTCGGTCGATTCGGCCGTGGTGCCGGCCAGGTTCTTGACCTCGTTGGCCACCACGGCGAAGCCCCGGCCGGCCTCGCCGGCGCGGGCCGCCTCGATGGTGGCGTTGAGGGCCAGCAGGTTGGTCTGTTTGGCGACTCCGCCGATGAACCTGGCGACCTCGTCGACCCGGCGCAGGCTCTCGTGCAGCGTCCCGACGGCCTGACTGGCCTCGGTGTTGTTCTCCAGCAGGCGGTTCGCCGCGATCCGGGCGTCGCGGACACGTTCGTCGATCCGCCCGGCCGCCACGCCGACGGTCACGGCCCGCTCGGACACGTCGGCCAGTTGCCGGGCGACGAAGGCCGACGTCTCGTCGACGAGTTCCCGGGCCCGCTCCCGCGTCTCTCGCTCGGCCGCGCTCTGCCGCTCGTGGGTCCTCTCCAACTCCTCCCGGCGTTGCCGCTGCTCGGTTTCCAGCAGGCGGTCCCGACCGGCGATGGTGTCGAGCATGGCGTCGATCGTGCGACCCAGCGCGGCGATGTCGTCGTTGCCGGTGGTCGCGACCCGCAGCTCGTAGTCGCCCGAGGCGACGATCTGCTCGGTGGTCTGCCGCAGCGGGCGCACCCGGCGGCTCACCGCCCGCCGGCCCGACCAGACCACGAGCACCAGGATCAGCAGGGTGGCGACCGCGATGAAGGCGAACAGCCGGACCGCGGTGCTGGTGGCGGCGGCGTGGATCGGGCGGCCCTGCACCGATTCGAGGACGAGTCTCTTGCCGTCGACGGTGGCGATGCTCGCGTGCAGCGCGATGCTGTCCGCGTTCAGCACGGTGGTTCCCACGTCGAGGGCGCCGACGAGGCTCGTCAGCGACTGGGTGACCGTGGTGCCACGCGGCTGGTCAGCGACGGCCGTGGGCAGGTTGATGTCCTTGCTGAACACGCTCATGCGTTCCGCACTGAGCCGCTGCACCAGCACCAGGCCACCGGCGGACCGGCCCTCGCCGCTGCTCGGGTACACCGGTAGGCCGCAGAACAGGTACATCGTGTCGGCGGCGACGACTCCGCAGCGGGCGCTGCCGGCCTCTCCCTCGGGGTCGTAGAGGCGGCTGAGCACAGTGGGGTCGATGAGCTGCGCCGCCGGCCTCCCGAAGCCGTCCACGCCAAGGGTGCCGCCGGCCACCAGCCGGCCGTCACGGCTGACGCCGAGGACAGCGTCGTAGTTGCCCCCGGTGTCGGCGGGGTCGTAGTAGAAGTCCTCGGCGAAGGTCTCCGCGTCCTCCTTCGCCACGTCCTGGTAGGTGTTGTCCCAGACAGCGTTGGTGGACCCGAAGGTGGCGAGCAGCCGGGCCTGGGTGTCCAGGCCGATGCGCATCCGGTCGGCGTCCTGCGCCACCTGGCGCGCTTCCAGCCCGTCGAACGCGCTGGTCGCCACGTTACGCAGCAGGAGGAAGCCGGCGCCGCAGCCGAGGAGCGCGGCGAGGACCGGGACGAATCGTCTGAACTTTGCTCGCACGATTACCCCAGTCGGCGCGGATGAGCCGGGAATCAAGCGCCCATGACGCGGCTCACGCCGGGCGGGGCCTAGGCTCGATCGTATGTTTTTCCAGGCGAGCAGGCTGAAGAATGTCCGGTACGACATCCGCGGCCCGGTGCTGCGGCGCGCGCAGGAGCTGGAGAACGCGGGCCACCGCATCCTCAAGCTGAACCTCGGCAATCCCGCGCCCTGGGGCCTGAACACGCCCGAGGCGATCGTCGCCGACATGGTGCACAACCTGCCGTCCGCCGAGGGCTACAGCGACGCCCGCGGCATCTACTCGGCCCGGGTCGCGGTCGCGCAGTACTACCAGACCCTCGGCGTCGAGCACGTCCAGCCCGACGACGTGTTCCTGGGCAACGGCGTCTCCGAGCTCATCGTGATGTCCCTGCAGGCGCTGCTCAACACCGGCGACGAGGTGCTCGTGCCGAGCCCCGACTACCCGCTCTGGACCGGTGCGGTCACGCTGTGCGGCGGGCAGCCGGTGCACTACCGCTGCGACCCGGCGCAGGGCTGGCAGCCGGACCTGGAGCACGTGGCCGCGAGCATCACCCCCCGGACCCGGGCGCTGGTGATCATCAATCCGAACAACCCGACCGGCGCGGTCTACTCGCGGGAGACCCTGCTGGGCCTGCTCGAGATCGCCCGGCGGCACGGGTTGCTCGTGCTCTCCGACGAGATCTACGACAAGATCGTCTATGACGACGCTCGGCACCTCTGCGCGGCGGCGCTCGCCCCGGACCTGCTCGTGCTCACCATGGGCGGGCTGTCGAAGACGTACCGGGCGGCGGGTTTCCGGTCGGGTTGGATGGCGGTGAGCGGGCCCACGACCCACGCGACCGAGTACCTCGAGGGTCTGCAGCTGCTCGCTAACATGCGGCTCTGCCCGAACGTGCCGGCGCAGCACGCGGTGCAGACCGCCCTGGGCGGCTTCCAGAGCATCACCACGCTCATCCGTCCCGGTGGCCGCCTGCACGAGCAGCGCGAGCACGCCTGGCGCAAGATGACCGAGATCCCGGGCGTCGACTGCGTCAAGCCGGACGGCGCGCTGTATCTCTTCGCCCGGCTCGATCCCGAGGTCTACAAGATCCATGACGACCAGCGGCTGATCATCGATCTGCTGGAGCAGCAGCTCATGCTGCTCTCCCACGGCACGGGCTTCAACCTGCCCACTCCGGACCACCTCCGGATGGTCTTCCTGGCGCCGGTCGACGTGCTCGACGACGCGACCGACCGACTGCGCCGCTTCCTCGAGACTTACCAGCAGTAACAGAAGGTCATCCATCCGTACGCTCATCCGGCGGATGATCGGCTATTCGCGCTGTCCGCCGCACGACGAGACCATGGTGCGCGCGGCTTCTCGGGCGTCTGCTGAACGGCAGGACGAGACGAGGAGTGGTTCGCATGGCTGTCCCCTTGCAGGAATTCCACTACAGCGCCGCCGAGGACCTGGACACCGAGCGGGACGCGGGCTCGCGCACGCCCGCCTCGTTCGGCCCCGCGGCCGCCGATCCCGACACCGCCGCGTCGGCGGGGCCGATGTTCACCAGCAACGAAGCGGCCGCCCGGTTCTACCTGGACGAGCTGCTCCGCCGCGACGAGCGCCCGGCGATGCAGTCGGTGGTGGCGCCCGAGCGGCCCGAACGGGTGCCGGGCCTCGTCGTCAAGCGGGACGAGGACCTGCCGGCCGTGGGTACGAGTCAGGTCCGCTTCACCCAGACGCACCAGAGCATCCCGGTCTTCGGCGCGGGCGCCGTGGTCGAGCTGACCGGCGACCGCGACCTGGTGAGCGTGACCGCCCAGCTGGACGAGGTCACGGGCGTCGATCCGGTGGAGACGCTCAGCCGCGCCGAGGCGCTGGACCGGGTGGCCGAGTGGACCGGCACGACGATCCCGGCCGAGGCCGGCGTCACCGCCAGGCTCATGTACTACAAGGAGGACGAGTCCGGGGAGTGGCACCTGGTGTGGTTCTTCAAGGCGCTGCCGGTCACGCCGCCCATGCCGGACGAGCCCGACCCGGTGGCCGTGCGGGGACACGGCCTCGGCCCGAGGCCGGTACGGGAGAGCGTCAACTACCTCGTCGACGCCCACGACGGCAAGATCGTCTTCTGCTACAGCGCGATCGCCACCGGCTCGCCGATCCCGCCGCCGACCAAGTGCATGGGCATCGACGAGAACGAGACGCAGCAGACCTTCTTCGGCCGCCTGGAGGCCGACGGCGCCAGCTGCCAGTTGGACGACCCGCTGCGCAACGTCCGCACCTACGACATCGAGTTCGCCGACATCTTCGACGACCCGCCGCTGCCGCAGCGGGCGGTGCTCGCCAAGTCGAGCGACTACGGCATCACCAACCGGGCCGCGGTCTCCGCGCATCTCAACGCCTCCCGGGTGCAGGACTTCTACAAGTCGGTTCTCCAGCGTGAGGGCATCGACGGGCAGGGCATGACGCTCGTCTCGATCGTCAACACCACCGCGTCCGGGTTCGGCACGCCGCCGGAGCTCAAGAACGCATTCTGGTCGCAGGGCCGCATGTGGTACGGCCAGATCCGCGACGACCAGGGCCGGCTGGTGAGCCTCTCCCGCTTCCTGGACGTGATCGGCCACGAGCTGACCCACGGCGTGATCGAGACGACCTCGAACCTCGTGTACGCGACCCAGTCCGGCGCCCTGAACGAGTCCTTCGCCGACATCGCGGGCGTCATCATCAGCAACTGGTACACCGCGCCCGACCGCGAGGACGTCAGCACCTGGAACTGGGAGATCGGCGCGGGTCTGGGCGGGGACGGCCTGCCGCTGCGCGACTTCGCCGACCCCACCCGGCTCGGCGACCCGGCGCACATGCGCGACTTCAAGCGTCTGCGTCCGGGCGAGCTGCCCCATCCGCAGCGCAACGACTCGGGTTGGGTGCACACGAACAGCAACATCCACAACAAGGCGGTGCACAACCTGCTGACCATGGAGGAGGGCGGGTCGCGCGTGTTCTCCGTCCAGGACGTGGCGGTGCTGACCTATCTGGGCATGGCCCGGCTGGTCCCGCTCGCCACCTTCACCCAGGCGTTGCGGTCGGTCGTGGACGTGGCGGCGACGTACTTCGGCGGCGGTCCGCAGCGCGACGCGAAGATGGCGGCGATCCGGCGGGCCTACGAGCTGGTCGGCATCGTCTGAGCCCCGCGAGCACGGCCGTCCCCGCCGGTCGGGATCCGGCGGGGACGGCCGTCGCGGGCATCGCCCTCACCTGGCGGGCATCGCCCTCACCCGGCGGGCATCGCCCTCACCCGGCGGGCATCGCCCTCACCCGGCGGGCATCGGCCCTCACCCGGCGGGCATCGCCCTCACCCGGCGGGCATCGGCCCTCACCCGGCGGGCAGCCGGACGGTGACGGTGGTGCCGGAGCCCTCGACGGACTCCACCGAGATGCGCCCACCGTGGTTCGCGACGATCGTGTGTACGATCGCCAGCCCCAGGCCCGTGCCGGGGATCGCCTGGTGGACGGCGTTGCTGGCCCGGAAGAACCGGGAGAACAGCCCCTCCTGCTCGCCGAGTGGGATGCCCATGCCGGTGTCCGACACGGACACGCACACGTCGTCGTCCTCGCGGCGGGCGATCAGGGTGACCGTGCCGTGGGCCGGGGTGAACTTGACCGCGTTGGACAGCAGGTTCGTCAGGACGCGGTCGAGCTGGTCCGGGTCCGCGGTCAGCTCGAGCGGCCGGTCCACCTCGGCCCGCAGCTCGACCTCGCCCTTCGCCGCGGCCGACGCCAGCTGGGCGACCGCGCTCTCGGCGTGGCCACCCAGGTCCACCGGTCGGCGCGACGGGCGGAACGAACCCGACTCGATCTTGGACAGGATGAGGATGTCCTCGATCAGCTCCCGCAGCCTGCGGGTGTTGCGCCCGATGACTTCGAGCATCTTGCGCTGCGGCGGGCCCAGTTCGCCGGCCTCCGCGTCGAGCAACAGCTCCAGATAGCCGGCGATGCTGGTCAGCGGCGTACGCAGCTCGTGCGAGACGGTCGACATGAAATCCGTCTTCGCCGTGTCCAGCTCCTTGAGCCGGGCCACCAGCTGCTGCTCCCGCTCGAACAGGCGGGCGTGGTGCACGCCGCGGCCCAGGTCGGCGGCGACCCCCTCGACCAGCCGTACGTCGATCGGGGTCCAGGCGGGCCCGCCGTCGCGGATGAGGGTGAGGGCACCCAGGCGCTCGTCGCCGACGCTGACCGCAACGGTCAGGACCGGGCCGTCGCCGACCACGGCCCAGGCCCGCCGTTCCCGCTCGGGCGGCGCCGTCTGACCGGCCGTCGCCCGCTCGTCGTCGGTCCAGACGTCGCCGCTGGCCAGCCAGGAGACGTCGCATCCGGCGAGTTCCTCGAGGACCCCGCCGGCGTGCTCGTCGCGCAGGCTCACCAGCGGCGGCAGGCCGCTCTGTCCAGCTGCCATCCGCGCCAGCACGTGGTCGGCGCGGAAGATCTCGGCGAGGCCCCGTACGGCCTCACCGATCGCGTCCGCGACCTTGAGATGTGCTCGGATGCGGTCGCCGAGCCGCCGAACCTCGACCCGCAGCCCCGCGATGTCCTTCTCCGCGCCGCGGATGCGGTCGCCCTCCTCGGCCATCTCGTTGATCGCCTGGGCGACCGCCCGAATCTCGACGGGCCCCGCGGTCGCGTCGGCGCGCAGGTGCAGCTCGCCGGACCGGCGCCGGTCGATGACGGACACCACCCGGGCCAGCGGACGGGTGATGCCCCGGACGATCAGCGTCGCCGCGAGGACGGCGGTGATCGCCGCCAGCAGGGTGAGGGCCACCACGACGGCGGTGGTCACGATGCTGAGGGTGGAGCTGCGATCGCGCAGGTCCGCGGCGCGGGCGGCCAGCTCGTCGTCGAATTCCCGGTTTTCGGCGTCGAACGCCTGGTAGAGGGGCCTGCCCTGGGCCAGGTAGGCGGCCGCTTCGGAACTGCGCAGCGGAGTCTGCCGTTGTCGCTCGGCGAGCGCCCACCAGTCGCCGGCCTTGGCGAGCTGCCGGGCCACGGCCGGCTTCTCGGTCTCCCGGGCCAACGTCTGCAGCGTGCCCGCGACCTGCTCGAACTCGCCGCGCGCGACGCGGTAGGCGTCGAGCGACTGGCTGTCGCCGGTGAGCAGATAGCCCCGCAGACCGCGCTGGCCGTCGGCGAGAGCGCTGCTGAGAGCGGCATTGGCCAGTTGCAGGGGCTGGACGCGGGTGGAGAGTTCGTCGACGACCCGGTGCTGCATGACCAGGGCGGTGGTCTCGGCCACGCCGGTGCACACGATCAGCGCCGCCAGCACGCCGAACGCTCTCGTCAGCAGGCGCCCGACGGTCCGTTCCCGGGGCATGGGCGGCGGCCCCGTCAGGCCCGGGTCCGGCTCAACAATGCCTGAATCCGCGTCACGAGCTCCCGCGGGCTGAAGGGTTTGGTGACATAGTCGTCGGCGCCGGCGCTGAACCCGCCCTCGACGTCCTGCTCCTGGACGCGGGCGGTGAGCATGATGATCAGCATCCCGGAGGTGGCGGGATCGGCGCGCAGCATCCGGCACACGTCGATACCGGACAGGGCGGGCATCGACACGTCCAGGACGGCCAGCGTGGGCCGCCGGGCCCGCGCCTGCTCCACGGCGGCCTGGCCGTCCTCGACCGCGATCACCTCGAGGCCGGCCTGTTCGAGTTTGAACGCGACGAGGTCACGGATGTCGGCGTCGTCGTCGGCGACCAGAACAACCGTCACGGTTCCCCCCATGCGTTTCGCTCGTTATCAGCACGATATCCGTTTGGTCCGCTCTGCGACTGCCGCTCGCCGCAACCGCATGGCAACTCCCGTGCAGCGCGGATGCAGCCCCATCCGGGTGTCCTGGAGGCAGACGCCCGTCCGCGACCGCACGGCAGGAGGACCTGATGACCGCTCTGGAAGCCGACGACCTCCGTACCGAGGCACTGTTCGTCTCCGACCTGCAGATCTCTCAGCACCCGTCACCCGAGCTCATCCGGGCCGCCGTCGACGCCACGGTCGACCGCCTCGGCGAGCGGGGCTGCGCCGCCCTGGTGGCCCAGGAGTTCGGCGAGCACCCCGACTGCGCGCTCGGCCGGATGCGGTGGGCCCGCGGGGCGGTGCGCAGCGCGTACGAGGCCGCCTGACTCAGTGGGTGACGGGCGGCGCGATGTAGGCCGTCGTCTGGGGCGCGGCGTGCGACGGAGCCCGGTACTGAAGCATGTCCCGCACGTTCTTCTGCACGGCGACGGCGGCGAACAGCGTCATGCCGAACGCGAGGCCGTAGAAGCCCTTCTCACTGAGCTGCATCCCGCTGTTCCAGAGGCCGACCACCAGCATCACGATGCCGAGGCCGACCGTCGCCCACGACAGCCCGAGGTAGAGCGCCGACACCGGCAGACCCTCCGCGCGGTCGCGCACCGACTTCTGCAGGGACACGGCGGCGAACAGCCCCAGAACGAGCACCGCGGCATAGAAGCCCTTCTCGCTCTTGGTCATCTCGGCGTTCCACAGCCCAACCGCGTAGCAGAGGACGCCGAGGAACAGGGCGGCCCAGGAGGCGCCGATGAAGGCGGCGGTGGGTTTGGCAGAGGACGGCTGAGCGGTCACGACATTCTCCAAGTCAACGGGGGCTGAGCTGCCCGATCAGTCTGTCGGGCGGCGAGACGATGACCGTGAGTAGCCATACTCAATCCATACCCGGTACGGTACGGCCGGCCGGCCCGCGACCACCCGAACGGCCGACCTACCCGACCGTCGCGACCGACGTCACCGCACCGAGGCCCGCATACGGTGGGTCATGTTTCCGACCGGTAACCGGCGGACCGGTCAGGAGGGGGCGTCAATCGTGCGCGTGCGGGTGCGGGGCCGGCACCGGGCGGCGCCACCGATCCGGCCGCGCAGATGGCCCTGGGCGGTGGTCGCTGCCGCGCTGCTGACGCTGGCCGCCACGGTCCCCCTGGTGCTCCTGCAGGATGTCGGTACGCCGCAGGCCTCCGTACCGTTGCCGGCCGTCTCGATCCCGCAACCGCCGACGGAGACCAACCAGCCGGCGTCCCGGCGGCCCGTGCGGTCGGTTGCCCAGGCCCGCAAGGCCAGCCCGTCCGCCTCGGTGTCGTCCTCGGTGCCGGCACCGGCGCTGCTCGGCCCGACCGAGGCGGGCGGGCTGCCGCGGCTGCTGACGTCCTACTGCCGGGAGACCGTCGGAAGATCCACCCTCGCCTTCCTCACGGGCGGCTCCTGGTCCTGCGGGCGCGCGCACCGGGACCCGGTGCCGATCGCCATGAACGCGATGTGCGGCTGGCGCTACGGCACCGGCGCCTACGCCACCCGCGACGACGACACGGACCCCACGGGGTGGCGCTGCTACCGCGACCGCCCGTAAGCTCCTCAGCCATGCACGCGCGATTGAGCATGTGGTGGCCCGCCGACCCGGCGGCCACACCCTCCCGCGCGTAACCCACCACCGCGGCCGCCTCCGACGAGGCGACCGTCGCATGACCGGATGTCCTCGCCGGACGGCCCCGAGCCGATCGAGGAACCCATGGAACCCTCCGCCCTGCTGCACCGCAACGGCGCCGACCACGTCGAGGTCCTCCGCGGCGACGTCGTCACCGTGCCCACCCTCGCCGACATCCCGCTGCCCGCCGGAAGCGGACCGCGAACGCTCGCCCTCATCCCCTACCGGCAGATCGCCGAACGGGGCTTCGCCTGCGTGGACGACGGCACTCCCCTGGAATGCCTGCGGATCCGCACGGCTCACACCGTCGCGACGGCCGACATGATCGCCTCCCTGCCCACGACGCCCCCGCGCCTGACCGGGCCGGGCTTCGACCTCTCCGACGAGGAGTACGGCAAGGTCGTCGAGACGGTCCTGAGGGACGAGATCGGGCGCGGCGAGGGCGCCAACTTCGTCATCCACCGGGTCTTCGAGGCGACCGTCGACGGCGACCCGCTCGAGACCGCCCGGGCCGCCTTCCGCAATCTGCTCACCGGCGAACACGGCGCGTACTGGACGTTCCTGGTGCACACCGGCACCCGGACGCTCGTCGGCGCCACCCCCGAGCGCCACGTCAGCGTCGACGACGGCCTGACCATGATGAACCCGATCAGCGGCACCTTCCGCCACGACGGCGAGCGCGGCCTCGCCGAGTTCCTGGCCGATCCCAAGGAGACCGAGGAACTCGCCATGGTGCTCGACGAGGAACTCAAGATGATGGCCGTCGTCGCCGAGCACGGCGGACAGGTCGTCGGGCCGTACCTGAAGCGGATGGCGCATCTCTCCCACACCGAATACCTGCTCGCCGGCCGCGGCTCTCGGGACGCGCGCGACGTGCTCCGCGAGACCATGTTCGCGCCGACCGTGACCGGCAGCCCGGTGGCGAACGCCTGCCGGGTGATCGCCCGGCACGAACGCCGGGGCCGCGGCTACTACGCCGGCGTGCTGGCCCTGCTCGGGCACGACGACGAGGGCCGGCAGACGCTGGACGCGCCGATCCTCATCCGCACCGCGGAAATTTCACCGTCGGGCGCGCTGCGGGTGCCGGTCGGCGCCACCCTCGTGCGGCACTCGACCCCGGCGGGCGAGATCGCGGAGACCCACGCCAAAGCCGCGGGCGTGCTCGCCGCGCTCGGCGCGACCCGGCCCCGCACGCCGACCGTACGCCCCGAGCCCGACGAACCCGCGATCCAGGCGGCACTGGCGTCCCGCAACGACAGCCTCGCCCGCTTCTGGCTCGACCAGCGGACCCCGGGTGCCCTCACGATCCCGGCGCTCGACGGCCGCAGCGCCGTGATCATCAATGCCGAGGACGCGTTCACCGCGATGCTGGCCCACCAGCTGCGGGCGCTGGGCCTGACGGTCACCGTGCTGCCGTGGACGGTGCCCGTCGTCCCGGCGGCCGACCTGCTGATCGTGGGGCCGGGCCCCGGCGATCCCGCGGCGGACGACGACCGGATGAACGCCCTGCGCGCCGTCGTCGCCGGCGCGCTCGCCGACCGGCGGCCACTGCTGGGAGTGTGCCTGGGTCACCAGCTCCTGTCCGCGGCCCTGGGCCTCCCGCTTCGCCGCAGGCGGGCGCCGTACCAGGGCCTGGCCCGCGACATCGACCTGTTCGGCGCCCGCCGGCGGGTCGGCTTCTACTCCAGCTTCACGGCCCTGGCCGCCGAAATACCGGGCGTGGAGATCGCCGCTGACGCCGACGGCACCGTCCACGCGCTGCGCGGCGACGGCTTCGCCGGCGTGCAGTTCCATCCGGAATCCGTGCTCAGCGCGGACGGCATCAGCGTCCTCTCGGACCTTCTCCCACCACTTCTCTCACCCGTGATTAGCCCGGCGACGAGCGGGTAGCGGTAAAGGTGTCGGTGGTTCAAGCGGATCGAGAGCCTCCTCTTGGACCACCGACCCTCTACACTCGGCCACCCGGTGGCAGTGTGTCCTGAGCTGGCCGCCGGTTCGCCGACGGTCTCTCCGGGGCACCCCCGGGGGCGAGAAATTGAGCCACGCAGCGCATCGCCGGCGCGCCGCCGCGCTCCGCGCGAGACAGCGCAGGCACGACCGGGCACCGTCGGGACACACTGTTCCACCGGTACGGGTGTCCGCCGCTCTCGCCGACGCCTTCCTCACGAGCCGGTGGCGGTCCGGCCCCCTGCTGCGGACAGGCACGGCCGTGCTCGGCAGCCGGCCGCCGTGGCTGCGCCGCGCGGTGCTCGCGGTGCTGCTGGCGTACCGTGCCGCCCCCAGCGACCGCCCCCCGCGAGCTCGGCGCCTTCCTGGCCCACAGCGCCCTCGTGCGCCGCCACCCCATCCGCCTGCGCCGGGCCACCGCGGTCCGCGTCGTCCGCATGCGCTGGGACACCCCCCGCATCGACGACCTCGCCGCGCTCGCCGACTTCCTCGACGTCGACGGCGACCACCTCGACTGGTACGCCGACCGCCGGCACCTCAACCGCCACGCCCGTGACGAACGGCTCAGGCACTACCCCGCTACACCTGGCTCCCCCACCGGCTCATCGAGGCGCCGAAGCCCCGCCTGCGGGCCCTGCAGCGCCGGCTCCTCGACGACCTCCTCGGGCGCCTTCCGATCCACTCCCGCGCGCACGGGTTCGTCCCCGGCCGCGGCGTGCACACCTTCGCCGCGCCCCACGCGGGGCAACGACTCGTCATCCGCATCGACCTGAGGGCGTTCTTCAGCTCGATCACCGCCCCACGGATCTACGGCCTGTTCCGCACCGCCGACGAGGGGTTCCGCGTGCATCCGACCAAGACCCGCGTCCGCGGCCGGGGCGACCGGCAGCGCCTGGCGGGCCTGGTGGTCAACGAGCGGCCGGCCGCCTCCCGCGAGGACTACGACCGACTCCGGGCCGTCCTGCACGACGCCGCCCGGTGGGGGCCGGACGCGGCGAACCGCGACGGGCACGCCGACTTTCCCGCGTACCTTCGCCGGTCGGGTCGCCTGGGTCTCGCACCGCCACCCGGCCCGGGCCGCCAAGCTGCACCGCATGCTCACCGCCGCCCTGACCGGGCCCGTCACCTGACCTCGCGCAACGCTTGGCGGAAGTCGTCGGCGGCGGCCTCTCCCGGGAACCGCCGGTGCAGCTCGACATCCAGCTCACCGGCCACCATCAGCAGGGACGGCAACGACTTCCGGCCCGCGCCCAACGCGCCTACCCCGGTCGTCACCGCCTGCTCCAGATCTCCGGCGCGAGCCGCGACTGCGGCCAGCGTCAACCGCGCCTCGGCCATCCGCATGGGCGCCCTCTCGCCGTCCGGCCCGGCACCGGCCGTCAGCACCGTCCGGGCATGCCGTGCTGCCCGCTCGTCGTCCCCCGCCAGCCGGTAGGCGTCCATGGCATAGAAATCCCATTTGTCGGGGTCCACCACGAAGTGGTGATCCGGCCGCTCCGGCCCCGGCATCCTCTCCAGCAAGGCCCGGCCCCGGCCCAGCGCGTCCCGCACCCCGGCGACATCCCCGAGGCGAGCGAGCGCCTTCGCCTCCTGCCCGGCCAACTGCACGGCCGCCGACCCACCCGGCGCGACGGCCTGTCCGGCTTGCGCGGCCGTCAGCACATCCCGGTAGCGCGACTGCGTCAACGCGAACCAAGCGGCCACCTCCTGCGCCCACGCGACGATCTCCGGATGGCCTGCCTCGTCACCCAACTGCCGCGCGGCAGTCCGGGTCGCCTCGGCGCCGGCCCGCATGCCCAGGTCGTACTCGACGCACCCCACGAGCAGGGCCAGCCAACCGGCCGCCACCAACAGCTCCCGATGCGCCGCGAGCCCGGTGGGCCGGTGCAACAGCCGGGCGACCTCGCGCATCCATCCGTGGCCTTCCACCCGCAACTCGGCGGCCGGCCGGGTGGCGTACTGGCAACACAGCTCGACAACGGTGGCGTGCAGCGCCTCGACGGTCGCGGGTGCCGCGTCGTTCGCCTGCACCCGCCGCAACAACTCAGCCGTCTCCCACGGCCGCGCATCGTCCGCGGCGACCGCATCCAGGTGAGCCGCCGCCACGATGTCACCCCGCGCGCCCAGCACCTCATCGATGCGCCGAGCCAGCTCCGCCGTGGGGCGACGCCCACCGTTCTCGATCCGCGACAGATGCCCCTTGTCGCACGGCACGGAGGCAGCCAGCTCACCCAGGGACCACCCGCGTTCGGTCCGCAACGCGCGGACCCGCTGCCCGAATGCCGCCACAGTGACCTCCCGACCACCTGTTGCGGGGTTGCCGATGCCACCGCGGCAACGCGCAACCGGTTCCATCGAAAACGGTACCGACCGATGGCCGTTGTCATCGCCACCGCTGTCGATGGCGCTGTGGCGGCCGTCTCACGGGCTACCGGCATTCGACGTGTCCTCATGGTGTGGACCGAGGTCAGGCCGGTGTGATCGGTGAGCCCTGTGATGCTCGTGCGACAAATGAGTTTGCGGTGATCGTCGGGAGGTTGCATGGTGGCCCCCGGAGGTGGGCCCCGTCACGCGTTCTCGAGACCGTGACCATGGGCGATCCTCCAGCCCTGACAATGGCAGGGACCCCGACCGGCCACACCAGGAGATCGCTGTGAGCAGTCAACCCGCGGTGCCCGACAAGCTCGACGCCGCCGTTCTGAAGGTCGCCGGGGTGATCGTCCTCGGCGCGATCATGTCTATCCTCGACGTGACCGTGGTCAGCGTGGCACTGCCCACCTTCCAGACCGAGTTCCACGCCACGTACGCCAAGGTCGCTTGGACGATGACCGGATACACGCTGGCCCTGGCCACCGTGATCCCGCTGACCGGATGGGCCGCCGACCGCTTCGGCACGAAGCGGCTCTACATGGTCGCGCTGCTGCTGTTCACGCTCGGCTCCGGGTTGTGTGCCACCGCGGACTCGATCAACGAGCTCATCGGCTACCGGGTGCTGCAGGGCCTCGGCGGTGGCATGCTGATGCCGCTCGGCATGACGATCATGACGCGGGCGGCCGGGCCCGACCGGATCGGTCGGCTCATGGCGGTGTTGGGCATCCCGATGCTGCTCGGCCCGATCGGCGGCCCGATCCTGGGCGGCTGGCTCATCGACGTGGCGAGCTGGCAGTGGATCTTCCTGATCAACCTGCCGATCGGCGCGATCGCGCTCGCCTACTCGGCGTGGGCACTGCCCAAGGACGCGCCGGAGCCGTCCGAGTCGTTCGACTTCCTCGGCATGTTGATGCTCTCGCCGGGTCTCGCCAGCTTCCTCTACGGCGTCTCCAAGCTGCCCGAGGCGGGCACGATGTCCGATCCCGAGGTGTGGGGGCCCATGCTGGGCGGCGGGCTGCTCGTCATCGGTTTCATCATCTACTCGTTCAAGCCGCAGCATCCGCTGCTCGACCTGCGGCTACTGCGCAACCGCAACCTCAGCGTCGCCTCCATCACGATGGCGGTCTTCATGGTCGCGTTCATGGGCGCCGGGTTGCTGTTCCCCAGCTACTTCCTGCAGGTACGCGGCGAGTCGACGCTCGACGCCGGCCTGCTGATGGCGCCGCAGGGCATCGGGGCGATGGTCACCATGCCGATCGCCGGCATGCTGGCCGACAAGATCCCGGTCGGGCGTACGGTGCCGTTCGCGCTGATCCTGCTCGCCGTCGGGTTCTTCGGCTTCACCCAGGTCGACACCAACACGTCGTACGTGCTGCTGTGCGGGTCGCTGTTCGTCATGGGTCTCGGCATGGGCGGCACGATGATGCCGATCATGACCTCCGCGCTGAAGACGCTCACCAACCACGAGGTGGCGCGCGGCTCCACGCTGCTGAACATCCTCCAGCAGATCGCGGGCTCGGTCGGCTCGGCGCTCATGTCGGTGATCCTCACCAGCAACCTCAACGACTCCGCCGCCATCCCGGGCGCCGTCGACCCGACCACGAAGGAACCGATCACCGAGGCCGGCCTGGCGATCGCCGTGCAGCACAAGCCGGAGCTGGCGCAGATGTTCCCGGTCGATCGCGCGGTTCTCGACCGCGGGTTGGAATTCGTCGCCGACTCGTTCAGCACGACGTTCTGGGTGGGCTTCGCGCTGGTGCTGTCGACGTTCATCCCGGCGTTCTTCCTGCCGCGCAAGCGTGAGACCTCTCACCTGCTCGACGACCAGGAGGGCGGCGACCGCGCCGCACCGGTGATGCTGCACTGACAGCCGTCGAGCGGCGGGGACCGCACTGACAGCCGTCGAGCGGCGGGGACCGCGCTGACAGCCGCTGGGCGGCGGG
>NZ_JBFBAJ010000014.1:74700-91077 GCF_040682215.1 Actinoplanes sp. NPDC051346
GGACCGCACTGACAGCCGCTGGGCGGCGGGGACCGCACTGACAGCCGCTGGGCGGCGGGGACCGCACTGACAGCCGCTGGGCGGCGGGGACCGCACTGACAGCCGCTGGGCGGCGGGGACCGCACGGTCCCCGCCGCCCGACGCGCATCGGCTCCCGTGCTGGCTCCATCTAGGACGATCCGATCGCCTTCGGGGCGGACGCGCGCACGAAATACCCCTAGGATCGGTGGGCATGGAGGTCACCTACTTCTTCGATCCGGCCTGTCCGTTCACCTGGCGCACGTCGCGGTGGCTGGTCGCCGTGGCGCCCGAGCGCGATCTGACGCTGCGATGGCGTGCCTTCAGCCTGTCCATCCTCAACGGTGGCGACATCCCGGAGCAGTACCGGGCGATGGCGGCCGCGTCGAACAAGGCGCTGCGGCTGGTCGAGGCGCTGCGGGCCGATCACCGTAACGATGACGTCGCCACGTTCTACACCGAGATCGGCACGCGGACCTTCGAGGCGGGCGCGCCGCTGAGCGACGACATCGTGGTGCAGGCGGCCAAGGCCGCCGGGGTCGCCGACCCCGGGGCCGTACTGGAAGACGCGTCCTGGGACGAGGCCGTCCGCGAGTCGCACGAGCTGGCGTTCGGCTCGGCGGGCCCGGACATCGGCTCGCCGGTGCTGCTGATCGAGGGCGCGGCACGCGGCGTGCACGGCCCGGTCATCGGGGACGTGCCCGGGCGGGAGGAAGCGCTGTCTATCTGGGACGCGGTGGTGCCGCTGGTGCGCAGCGACACCTTTTTCACCCTCAAGCGTGGCCGTTCCTGATCTGACCGTTTGACGGTGCGGTGTCGGTGGGTATGGGGCCCACCATGGTCGAGCCGCACGTCACTCTGGACCCGAACAGCCTCAGCCCGGTCGAGGAGAAGCTCCGCGGGCCGCTGGAGGCTCAGCTCTCCTCCGCCCTGCGGGCCGCTACCGACCGGGTCTGCGACGAGTACGCCGGGGAGCCGGTCGACGAGGTCGCCACGGAGCTGCTCGACGAGACCAAGGCCGGGCTGCACCAGGACATCGCCGACGGATTCGTGCCCGACCAGCGCGAGCTGCGCAGGGTCGCGGAGGCAATCGTCCGCGACGCCTGACCGGGCCCGGCCCGCCGCGCACGCCGCACAAATACCGCCGCGCCCAGTCAGCCGCGCCGACCGCACCCGCCCCACACCCCGTCAGCCGCGCCGACCGCACCCGCCCCACGGCGCGCAGAGGCCGCCGCGCCCCGGCCCCGGCCCCGGCCGGCTATCCCATCCGGCCGACTGCGGCGCGGACGCGGGCCATGTCGCGGCGGCGCCGTTCCAGCGTCGTGGCCAGACCCACCAGCAGCAGGCCGGCCGCGGCGAGCGGGATCCAGCGCGGCAACAGATCCCACACCAGGGCGATCTCGTGCAGCGACACCAGCACCAGCACCGCCCCTCCGGCCACCACCGGCGCCTGCAACCGTGCTCGCGCGCCGGCGAGGACGACCGCCAGGGCCGCCAGTCCGAGCAGGAGCCGGCGGAGCGGCTGCCCGTCGCCGATCAGCACCGTGGCCAGGGTGGGCAGGAGCGCGGCGGCCAGCGCCGGGCCGTAGGCCACCCAGCTCGACACCGGGGCGCGGCGGCGGGTCAGCCAGCCGGCGAGCAGCGCCACCCCGGCCGCCGGGACGGTGTACGCCTCGACGACGGCAACCTCCCCCGCGGCGAGCAGCAGCCACCAGCCGCACAGCTCCGCCGAGGCCGCCGCCACGACGTGTGCCCGCCGGCCGCCCGCCTCCCGGACCAGCGCGCGGAGGCCGAGCGCCACACCCCACAGGGTGCACACGGCGGCCGCGTACCGGATCGAGCCGGCGGTGAGGATGAGGGCCACCCCGGCCCCGCCGTGCGCCGCGGCCTGGACCACGCGGCCCTCCACCGCGCGGCGCAGGACGAGCACGCCCACGGCCAGCAGCACAGCCGCCGCGGCCAGCACGAGAAGGGCCGTGCGCTCCAGCGGCAGCCCCACCGCCCGCCCCGCGGTGTACGCCAGCGCGATCGCGGACCCGGCAGCCCCCGCCAACCCGGCGATCCTGGCCGTCGACGACCGGCCCCCGGCCCCGGCCACCACGCCGGCGACCAGGGTCGCACCGAAGGCGGCCAGCGTCGCCGCGTGCGTGGCCAGCGCTCCCGCCAGGGCGGCGCCGACCAGCACAGCCCCGACCGGGACCAGTGCGAGAGCCCGCCGGGCGGTGCCCCGCAGCGCCGCCGCGACCAATCCCGCGAGGCCCGCGAGCAGTGCGACTGCCGGCACCCCGGGCCACGGCACCCGCAGCGCCGCAGCGCCCAGGACAGCCGCCACCGCAACCACCGGCAGCGCCGCCCAGGGCGCCGCGCGCCAGCCGCGCAGTAGCCCGGCGCCGATCGCGGCCGCCGTGGCGGCGACTGCCGTCGCGGCGACGTCGGCCCATCCGACCGGGCCGCTCCACCGCGTGCCGACGTGGAACCACGGCCCCACGGCGATGGTCAGCAGACTGCCCGCCACGCCGGCGAGGAAGGCGGTGCCCAGCATCGAAGCGGCAACCGTGGCCGGCCACCGCAGGTCGCGGCCGAACGCCGGCAGCGTCGACGCGGTCAGCACCAGCCCGGCGGCAGCGTAGATCGCGGGCGAGTCACCGGAGGCCAGCGCCCACAGCGGCACGGTCACGAGAACGAGCAGCACCGCGGACGACGCCGGCACCCGGTGGAGCCGGTACGCCACGGGGAGCCGGTACGCCACGGCGACCAGCACCACGGCGGCGGCCAGGGCCACCCGGCTCTGCACGACGGGAGACCAGCCGGCTTCCGCGGCGGCCTGCCACAGCGCCGCCGGGAACGCCGGGACGGCGACGGCGAGGCCCGCGCCCCCGATCCACCGTGGGCCCCGCCACGCCGTCAGCACCGCGATGCCGGCCACGGCCACCAGCGTTGCCGCCGCCACGCCCGGCCGTTGCCACGAGGCCACTACCGCGTGCGCCATCAGGAGCGACGCGACGCCGGCCGCCCAGCCCTGGCCCCGGGTCACCAGCACCAGCGCGGCCACCACGACGGCGAGGTCCAGCGGGGAGGCGGTCCACCACGGCAGGTCCAGGCCGGCGGGCAGGGCCAGCGCCAGCATCGCCAGACCGGTCAGCCCGGCCGGAATCCGCGGCAGCAGGGCCGCCGCGCCCGTGGTCAGCACCGCGATCACCACCGGCAGGCGCCAGTCGGCGTCCCCGGTGAGCACCGCGGCCGCCGTGGCCAGAACGGCCGGCAGGGCCGCCAGCGCCAGCATGACGAGGGCACCGACGCGGGGCCCCGGGCGTACCGTCGCGGGAAGCAGGAGCACCGCCAGCGCCGCCGCTGCCACGACCACGGCGACCAGGACGGGAGCCAGGTGGTCGCCCCAGGCGACCGTCGTGAAGCGGCCGCTCGCGACCACTGCCGCAACCACCATCAGGGCGCCGGCGCTCGCCCGCGCCACCGGCCACGAAGTGCCCAGCGCTCCCGCCAGCACCACCAGCGCCGCCACCACGAGCGCCGCACCACCCACCGCAGCCGGCCCGACCGTGCCGGCCACCGCGAGCGCGGTCAGCGCGGCGATCCCGGCGATGCTGACCGCCAGCGCGCCGAAACCGTACGCGGCGATCCCGACGGCGGTCAGCGTGGACCGGCGCAGGTGAATGACGACCAGGTTGCCGAGGGCGACGGCGCTGAAGGTGAACGACCATCCGGCCGCGTCCGGGTGGAACGGCGCGACGAGCAGCGGCAGCACCGGCTGCGCCAGCGTCAGGGCGACGAACCGCGGCCCGATGAGGCCGGTGACGTGCTCGTATCCGGCGGCGACCGCGGCGGTCACGGCGCAGACGGCCCCGGCGTAGCCGAGCGCCGAGTAGTCCGCGATGCCGAACAGGTTGACGTACCAGGCCGCGTACCCGTCGAGCAGGACCAGCAGCAGGCCGACCGCGGCGAAGGTCTCCGCGGTGGCGGTCAGCCGCCGGCGCAGCGCGAACAGCGGGGCGGCGAGGGCGACGACCGTGAAGACGGCGAGCAGCCCGGCCCGGCCCTTCAGTCCGAACTGGGACCAGGCCACGGCGGTGAACACGATCGCGGCGACCGCGAGCAGCAGGCCGCCGAGCGAGAACAACGTGTTCTGCACCAGCCGGGTGGACGCCTCGGTCATCAGCCGGGCCGAGGCCTCGGCGGTCGCCGTGGTCACCGGCGCGGTCATCGCGGGCGTGCCGGCCGGCCGGGGCGCCTTCGCGGCGGCGGAGACGGTGGCCCGCACCCGGGCGGCGGCGGCTTCCCTGCCGGTCCAGGCCCGGCGCAGAGCCGCGTCGGCGACCGACACCGCCTCCCGCGCGGCCGTCAGCCGGGAGGTCAGCACCGGAATCTCGGCGTCCAGGCGGACGACCTCGGCGGCGTCGGGGTCCGGGCCGCGGCCACAGGCGGGGCAGCCGGTGGCCAGGGAGGCTTCGGTACGGCAGAACGGGCACGGGTACGCGGTCACCCGATGATCCTCGCGGCCCGGGCGGCTCCGCTCCTGAGTCGGCGTACTCAGGGGTACTAGGTGCTCGCGACGGGGTACCTAGGAGGCGTCTCTCGGATGCCGCTGGAGGTCAGACGAGACGCAACCGCCGATCAGCGATCGTGATCGTCACCCGCTGACCCCAGGAAAGCTCCAGCGCGTCGGACTCCAGGCCGTCGGCGAAGGCCACGAGGCGTTCACTCTCGCTTGTCAGCTCCAGTTCCTGGCCCGCGGTCAGCAGCCCGCTCACCTGCTCCACGCCGGTGGCGGGAGAGGGCCAGGCTTCCCGGACGAACCAGCACAGCGCCAGGTCGGCCGGGCCGGGCAGCGATGGCGCCGACACCCGGTCCCGCGCGATCGACGCGCACCAGCCGGTCGCACCGGTGCCGGTGCCGGCGATCAGGCCTGACGACGACTGGCGCTCGCGGACGCCCTCCGGAGTGGTGATCACGTACCGCGTGGACTGATGGCCGGCGTGCCCGATGTAGATCTCGTTGAGGCCGAAGAGCTCCTGCCCGTCGTCGAGCCGGGCGACCACCATCGTGCGCTCCAGCGCCCGGATCCGGCTCCGGAGCAGGTCGCCTACCGCTGAGGCCGGGTGCCGCACGAGCACGCCGGGGTTGCGGCCCGGCTCCGGGTTGACGCCGATCACGGGTTGGCCGCAGAGATACTTCGCGACGTTCGCGACCAGGCCGTCCTGACCGACGGCGATCACCAGGTCCTCCGGCGCGAAGAGGAAGCGGGGCAGATCCGTACGCTCGACATGACCGCGACGCCAATCGGCCGGGACCGCCGCGCCCACCTCGGTCAGCGCCCGCCGCAGCGCCTCATGCCGGGCGGTGACCTCGTCGAGATCGCGTCCGCGCTGCTTGAGGAAGTACGCGGCGGCGCCGCGGGTGCCGTGCCGGGCGAGCAGCTCGTCGAGCTCGCTGCGCCGCGACACGACCACCACGCGGGGGCTCAGGGCGCTCATGAGCCGATCCGGCCGATCAGCTTGGTCAGCAGATCCGGCGTGACGGTCAGCTCGCCGATCGCCGGGATGTGCTGCGCCAGCTCCTTGAGCGCCAGCGACCGCAGCACCTCGGGCGGCAGGTCGCGGTACGCCGCGAGCCGGGCCGCCTCGGCCTCCGCCTCGGCCAGGCCGACGACTCGCGCGCCGGCCGCGCGAGCCTCGTCGCGCAAGCGCTCGGCGTCCGCCTCGGCGGCCGCGTTCAGGCGCGCCCGCTCGGCCTCGCCCTGCGCGGTGACCAGCTGCGACTCGGCGTCCAGTTCGGCGCCGCGGCGGGCGTTGGCGCCGTGCTGTTCGACGAGGTGCTGTTCCTGGCGGGCCAGCTCGATCTTGCTCTGCAGCTCGTTCTCCGCGATCGATCGCTCCTGCTGGACGGCGTGCGCCCGGCGGGCGTAGGTGGCCCGGTCCGCGTCCTGCTGCACCTTTTCCCGTGTCGGGGTCTGCAGCGCGCGCTCCAACTCCGGCTCCGGCCGCAGCGCGACGACCCGGGCGCTGACCACGGTCACTCCGGTCTCGGCGAGCCGCGGGTCAGCGGCGAGCGCGTCCACGACCGACTGACGGACTGGGGCGATTCCGGTGGTCAGCGCCTCGGCCAGCGGGAGCCGGGCGAGCAGGTCGAGCGCGGGCTGCTGGGCCAGCTCGGCGAGCAGGGTGGCGACCTGGTCGAGCGGCTGCCCGTTCCACCGTCCCTGGTACGGGTCGATCGAGAAGTCCAGCCGGGACGCGGCCGCGGCCGGGTCGCTGAACCGGTACGTCACCGTGGCCTGCACGGTCACGTCGGCGAAGTCCTCGGTGCGGGCGTGGAACAGCAGCGGCAGCTCGCGGTCGTCGACCGGCACCTCGGACAGCACCGCGGTGAGCGGCCGGTACCAGAACGCGAGGCCGGTTCCGGATCGCTTCGCCTTGCCCCGGACGGTCCAGCTGACCCAGCTGGTCGGGGCGGAGCGCAGGTGGCGCAGGTGGAAACGGCGCTTGATGTCGGCCATCGGGAGGTCCCTTCTCATTTTCGTCATGATGACGATAAAGCCTGGTGGTTATTATCGTCAACATGACGCTAAGCATGGCGGCCGTCACAGTTGATCTCGTGCTGCTGACCATCCGGCAGCGCGCGCTGCACGTGCTGCTCATCCGGCGCGGCATCGAGCCGTTCCGCGGGCGGTGGGCGCTGCCCGGCGGCTTCGTCCACGACGACGAGGACCTGGACGCGGCGGCCGCGCGTGAGCTGCGCGAGGAGACCGGGGTGGACCCGTCCGCCGGGCACTTCGAGCAGCTGGCGACGTACGGCACGCCCGGGCGCGACCCGCGCGGACGGGTAGTCACGGTGGCATACCTGGCGCTGCTCCCCGACCTGCCGGCCCCGGTCGCCGGCAGCGACGCCGCCGGGGCCGAGTGGCGCCCGTTCGAGGAGGCCACCGGCCTGGCCTTCGACCACGACCGGATCCTGGCCGACGGACTGGAACGGGCACGGGCGAAACTGGAGTACACCCCGCTGGCGGCGGCCTTCTGCCCGGCCGAGTTCACCGTCGCCGACCTGCGCGACGTCTACGAGACGGTGTGGCGCACCCGACTGGACCCACGCAACTTCCACCGCAAGGTCACCTCGGCCCAGGGCTTCATCGAGCCGACCGGCCACAGCGCGAGCCGTGATCGTGGCCGCCCAGCCCAATTGTTCCGCCGCGGCCCAGCGACCCTCCTGCACCCGCCGCTGATGCGGCCCTAGGCCCCTTCGCCGCGGTGCAACGTCAGGATCAGGTCGACGACCAGCGCCGTCCAGCCGGTCTGATGCCACGCGCCCAGCCCGGCGCCGTTGTCGCCGTGGAAGTACTCCGGGAAGACGATCAGGTCCTTCCAGGCCGGGTGGGTCTGGAAGAGTTCGCAGGCGCCGTAGATCGGCCGCCGGCCGTCCGCGTCGGGGACGAACAGCGACACCAGCCGGCGTGAAAGGTCATCGGCGACCCGGCTGAGCGGCATCTTCGTCTGCGCTCCGGTCGGGTACTCCACCTGGAGGTCGTCGCCGAAGAACGCGGCGAACTCCCGCAGGGCCTCGACGAGCAGGAAGTTCACCGGCATCCAGACCGGGCCCCGCCAGTTGGAGTTGCCGCCGAACAGGCCGCTGGTGCTCTCCGCCGGCTCGTAACCCACCGCGAAGTCCGAACCGCCCAGCGACACCGTGAAGGGCTTCTCGAGGTGCGCGCGCGACAGCGTACGCAGCCCGTACGGCGACAGGAACTCCTCCGGGTCCAGCATCCGGGCCAGGATCCGCAGCAGCTGGTCCTGCCCCACCATCGACAGCAGCCGCTGCTGGCGCCCGTCCGGCGACAACCGCCGGGCGCTGATCACGTCGGCGTAGTCGCTCTGGTTGGCCAGCAGCCAGCGCAGCCGGGCGCTGAGCTCCGGCAACCGGTGCAGCGTGCTGGCGCTCAGCCGGGTGGTCGCCGCCAGCGGGAGCAGGCCGACGATCGATCGGGCCTTCAGCGGCATCCGGTGGCCGTCCGGCAGGCGCAGCACGTCGTAGAAGAAGCAGTCCTCGTCGTCCCACAGGCCCTGCCGGTACGCCGCCTCCGCGATGTAGGCGAAATGTTCGAAGAACTTCGTCGCCATGTCCTCGTACGCGTGGTCGTGCAGCGCGAGGTGGACCGACATGTCCAGCAGGTTGAGGGCGTACATCGCCATCCAGCCGGTGCCGTCGGACTGCTCGAGGACGCCGGCGACCGGCAGGGCCGCCGAGCGGTCGAACGGGCCGACGTTGTCGAGGCCGAGGAAGCCGCCCTCGAACACGTTCATGCCGCCGACGTCCTTGCGGTTGACCCACCAGGTGAAGTTCAGCAGCAGCTTGTGCATGACCCGGGCCAGGAAGTCGTGGTCGCGCCCGCCGTCGATCTCGAAGATCTTCAGCGCCGCCCACGCGTGCACCGGCGGGTTGACGTCACCGAACGCCCACTCGTACGCGGGGATCTGGCCGTTGGGGTGCATGTACCACTCGCGAAGCAGCAGCAGGATCTGCGCCTTGGCGAAGCCCGGGTCGACGCGGGCGATCGTCACGCAGTGGAACGCCAGATCCCAGGCGGCGTACCAGGGGTACTCCCAGGGATCGGGCATGGAGATCACGTCGAAGCTGTTCATGTGCCACCAGGCGTTGTTGCGCCCGTAGCGCCGACCCGGTGGCGGCGGCGCCGACCCCGGATCGCCGTGCAGCCACTGCTTGACGTCGAAGTGGTAGAACTGCTTGCCCCACATCAGGCCGGCGATGCCCTGCCGGGCGACGGCGGCCTCGTCCGCGGAAGCCGCCGCCGGGATGATGTCGGCGAAGAAGGCGTCCGCCTCGGCCCGGCGGGCGACGACCACCTCGGCGAAACCCGCACCGAGGTCGGGGTCGACCGGCTCGTCCGACTCGGTGAGCCGCAGCCGGATCTCGCGGGTCTCCCCCGCAGCGAGCGTGACCTCGTAGTGCAGCGCGCCCTTGGTGCCGGTGCCGGCGGGGTTGACGGTGGGTGCGCCGGCCACGAGAAAGTCGTTGATGCCGTCCTTGGGGAACATGCTGGTGCCGGGCCGTCCCCACAGCCGCTGCGAGTTCGTCTCGTTGTCGCACATCAGGGCCGGCGGGGCGCCCTCACCCGCGAGCGTCAGGAATCCGAGGTTGTTGTGCAGGCCGGTGAGGCGGCCCGGCGTCCCGGCCAGCGTCGGAATCCGGCGGTTGGGCCGCCCCCACGACCAGGTGTTGCGGAACCACAGGGTCGGCAGCACGTGCAGGGTCGCCTCGTCCGGCCCCCGGTTGGCGACACTGATCACGATGCACAGGTCGCGCGGCGAGGCCTTGGCGTAGTTGACGGTCACCACCCAGAACCGGTCGTCGTCGAAGACGCCGGTGTCGACGAGCTCGTACTCCGGCTCGTCCCGGGAGCGCCGCCCGTTGACCGTGACCAGCTCGTTATAGGGGAAAGCAGCCTGCGGATAGTGGTAGCGCCAGGTCATCCACGAGTGGGTGGGCGTGGAGTCCTGGTACCACCAGTACTCCTTGACGTCCTCGCCGTGGTTGCCGCCGTCGCCGCCGAGCCCGAACATCCGCTCCTTGATGATCGGATCCCGGCCGTTCCAGAGCGCGAGGGCGAAACAGAACGTCTGCCGGTCGTCGCAGACCCCGGCCATGCCGTCGTCGTTCCATCGGTACGCCCGCGAGCGCGCGTGGTCGTGCGGAAAGTAGTCCCAGGCGGTGCCGTGCTCGCTGTAGTCCTCGCGCACGGTGCCCCAGGCGCGCTCGGCCAGGTAGGGACCCCAGGCTCGCCACGGCCGCTCCCCGGAGTCCGCCTGCGCCAAGCGCTCGCGCTCCGCCACGCCGTCGCTCACCCCCACACCCTCGACCGCCGTCTGGCCGCTTCACCCGACACTAACGGACTCCAGCACCTCATTGATCGACTACCGGATTCGCGGGCGCCCTAGCCGCCGGCCCATTTCTCGAGGTCGAGGTTGCGCAGCACGTGCGGTGCGAACATGCCCGCCACCGCCAGCACCGCCACCAGCGTGAACAGCGACCGCAGCACCAGCGTCTCGGTCTTTCCGCCCACCCTGACCGCCATGCCGTTCGGCACCCCGACCATGCGCCACATGCGCCGGCCGATGGGTATGGGCCACAGGATCGGGACGCCGTTCTTGGTGATCATGTCGCCGAGGAGGTGGACCACGCAGCCCACCCCGACGGCCATGCCCAGCATCGGATAGCCGCGGTCGCCCGGCAGGTTCGCCGCCGTGAACCAGGCGATCGCCCCGGATGCCAGCGTGACGATCAGCCAGCCGGCGCGCTCGGCCCATTCGTCGAACAGGCCGCGCAGGGCCAGGCCGGCCATGAGGAAGACGATCGCGACGACCGCCCATTTCCCGTACGAGGCGCAGAGCGTGGTCGTGCCCCAGCCCACGAGGCCGGCGAACGGCAGCGTGTGGGTGAACGTCCGGTGCCCGTTGGTGCGGCGCGGGTCGCGGCTGAGCTTCGTCGCGGTGTAGACGCCCAGCGACACCTTCTCCACGACCTCCGCGACGAACAGCGAGAACACGCCGAACGTGCGGGCCACCGTCGCGCCGCCCTGGTTGCGGGTGACCTTTCCGGACAGGTCCAGGTCGGGCAGCAGGGCGCCGCCGGCGCAGACCGTGGCGCCGACCGCCACGGCGAGCGGGCTCTGGCCGTACCCGGCGAAGTGGTCGAGAGCCCAGCTCCCGGCCAGCCAGACGGACGCACCCGACAGTGCGTGCGACGGACCCATCATGGTTGTGCCCACCCTCCCCGTTAGGGCGACCACTGTCGCATCGAGGGATGGGGTGGGCAACGACCGCCACGTCTACTATGGAGTGGCCAAGATCACCGATGGTGGGGCGCGAGGTGACCGCGGTAGTAGCGGTCGCGGTAGGCCGCGCCGTGCCGGGCGTGCTTCATCAGGCCGATGACCAGGAACGCGAGCGGGAACACCGGCCAGAAGAAGTGCGCGCCGGAGAGCGCCCACACCCCGACGAGCAGCACCGCCAGCAACGCCACGGCGCCGGCGTGCCGGCGGACGTCCCGGCGTGTCGCGGCCCGGGCCTGCGGGGTCTCGGCGAGCGCCCGACGGCCGCCGTCGGGCAGGTCGGCGGTGAGCGGGGCGAGCTCGTCGCGGTAGGTGGCGGCGTACCCGGCACTGAGCCGCTCCTCGCCCTCACTCAGGGTGAGGCGACCCTCGGCCATCGCGGCGCGCAGGATCGTGGCGACCTGCTCGCGCTCGGCGTCGGAGGTGCGGAGCCGTTGCGGGCCGGACCATTCGCTGGGTTGCATGCTGACCCTCCTGGGACCTCGGGTGTTCTGCCATCCAGGGTGGTCGCTCCGGCGCCGGGTGGCGTCGCCCCGGCGGAGCATCGGCGTACGCGGCGAGCGGCGCAGCCGACCGCACCGGCGTACTCCCTCGGGAGTACAAGCCCGGGCCTCGCTACTCCCGGCGTGGCAGCGGGGAAGCCGACCGCACGCCGACGCCGGGCGGGTCGCGGGTGCCGTAGCGTCGACGGCGTGCGAGACCACCGCCGGCACCGGCCTGAATGGCCGTCCCCGACGCCGCGGAACGGCGACCGGTGGCGGGCGTCCCGGGGCCCGCGGCACGGCGGCCGGCACGGAGCGGTCATCGCCGGCCTGTGCTTCCACGTCTTCGGCAACTGGTCGCAGGCCACCGCGCTCGCCCGCCCCGCCGACATCGCCGCCTGCGCACTGCTGCTGGTCGGGCCGCTGGCGCTGAGCCGCCGCGACAAGGCCCCGATCGCCGTCCTGGCCGTGGCGGGCGCCGCCAGCATCGGCTTCGCCACGCTGGTCCCGCCCTCCTGGACCTTCGCGGTCGCCCCGGCCATCGCGCTGTTCACCGCGGTCAAGGCCGGCCGGTTGCGCCCGGCGCTCGCGGTGACGGCCGCCCTCTACGTCGCGTACCTGTGCGTTACCTGGTTCTTCGCCGGACCGCTCGGAGTGGGCGAGACCGCCCGGCCGGGAGCGCGGATCGCCGTGCTGACCGCGCTGGCCCTGGCGTTGACCGTCTTCCTCGGCGGCGCGGCGCGGTCCCGGGCCGAGTACCTCGCCGAGCTGGCCAAGGTCCACGCCGAACGGGCGCGCGCCCGCGAGGAACAGGAGCGCCGGCAGGCGTCCGACGAGCGGCTGCGGATCGCCCGCGAACTGCACGACGTCCTCGGCCACCACCTGTCGCTGATCAACGTGCAGGCCGGGGTGGGCCTGCACCTGATGGACAACCGCCCGGAGCAGGCCCGCGAGGCGCTCACCGCGATCAAGACCGCGAGCGCCGAGGCCCTCCGGGAGGTGCGCGCGGTGCTGGGCGTGCTGCGTCCCGAGGAGGAGGCGGCGCCCCGGCAGCCGGCGCTGGGCCTGGACCGCCTCGACGACCTCACCGCCGACGCCGGGCTGCCGGTCACGACCACCACGTCCGGGGACAGGCGGCCGCTGCCCGCCGAGGTCGACCGGGCGGCGTACCGGATCGTGCAGGAGGCCCTGACCAACGTCCGCCGCCACGCCGCCGCGGGCTCCGCCGAGGTCGCGATCGAATACGCCCCCACCGAACTGCGCCTGCGGATCCGCAACGACGGCGCCGCCGTGGGCGAGCCGGACGGGTCGGGTTCCGGGATCGCGGGAATGCGCGCCCGCGCGGCCAGCCTGGGCGGCACGCTGAGCGCGGGCCCGCTGCCGCGGGGCGGCTACCTGGTGACGGCGACCCTGCCCACCGCCGTCTCCACCGAGGGGGAAACGTGATCACGGTGCTGCTCGCCGACGACCAGGCGCTGGTGCGCGCGGGCTTCCGGGCCCTGCTCGACGCCGAACCCGACATCGAGGTGGTCGGCGAGGCCGGCGACGGGCTGGCCGCGGTAAGCCTGGCCACTCGGACCCGCCCCGACGTCGTCCTCATGGACATCCGCATGCCCGGCGTCGACGGCCTCGAGGCGACCCGCCGGATCGTCGCGGAACCCACCCTCGCCGCGACCCGGGTGGTCATCCTCACCACCTTCGAACTCGACGAGTACGTCTTCGAGGCGCTGCGCACCGGCGCGTCGGGCTTCCTCGTCAAGGACACCGAGCCGGTGGACCTGCTACGCGGCATCCGGGCGGTGGCGGCCGGCGACGCCCTGCTGTCGCCCAGCGTCACCCGGCGGGTCATCGGCGAGTTCGCCACCGGGCGCGGCCGGGCCGCCACGCCGCCCGAGGACACCGACCGCCGGCTGGACCAGCTCACCGACCGGGAACGCGAGGTGATGGTGCTGGTCGGCGAGGGGCTGTCCAACGACGAGATCGCCGGACGGCTGCTGATCAGCCCGGCGACGGCGAAGACCCACGTCAGCCGCGCGATGGTCAAGCTCGGTGCCCGCGACCGGGCACAGCTCGTGGTGTTCGCGTACGAGGCCGGCCTGATCCGTCCCGGCTGGCTGGCCTGAGGCCTACGGCGTCTCGCCGGGCTGGGCGAACCAGGCCGGGGCGCCGTCGTCGAGCGCCGTGCGGATCCGCCGATGGGCGAACGGGCTCAGCTCCGGCAGGTTGTCGAGGTCGAACCAGCCGACCGCGATCGACTCCGAGTCGTTGACCCGGGCCTCGCCACCGACCGCCCGGCACCGGAACCACGTGTTGACCATGTGGCAGTGGTCGCCGTTCGGATAGGTGACCTCGTGCAGCGCCACCCCCGCCAGGCGCTCCACCTTCACCTGGACGGCGGTCTCCTCCGCCACCTCGCGGACGATGGCCTCGGCGGGCTGCTCGCCCGGATCCATCATCCCGGCGATGAGCGTCCACCGGCCGTTGTCGCTGCGCTGCCCGAGCAGCACCTCGCCACTGTCGTTGAGCACGACGGCACTGACCGTGGGAAACATGACCAGGTCGTGGCCGACCTTGGCGCGCAGGTTCTTCACATAATCCGATGCAGGCACGCCGGCCACCCTACGGTCCGGCGAGCCGGCGGGCGCGTAGCAACTCCGCGACCGACCACGCCTGGAACGGGCAGCCGGTCGCGCCGTGCGGGGCGTCGGCGTCCGCGGTCTCGGAGACCGAGCCCAGCCCGTACTCGTCGAGGTGGCCGTCGGCGTCGGACAGGGTCTGTTCCGCCGACACGCCGAGCCGGTGCCAGGCCGCCACGTACGGGCCGGTCAGCCACGGCCAGACCGTACCCGTGTGGTAGGCCGAATCCCGCTCGGCGGGCGTCCCCCGGTGCCGCCCGGCGTATCCCGGCGACGCGGGCGCCTGACTGCGCGGGCCCAGCGGCGTCATGAGAGCCGTACCGATCGCCTGCAACGCGGCCGGTTCCGGGCGCAACGGCGCGTACGGCAGCGACCACGCCAGCAGCTGGTTGGGTCGCAGCGTGGCGTCGTCGCCCGCGGGACCGTCGACGACGTCATACAGCAGCCCGTTGCCGGCCTTACCCACTGGGAACCGCCGCGCGAAGGACGCCAGCGCGGCGGGATGCGCCCGCACGGCCGCTCCCGCGTTCGTCCGCGCCTGCCACGCCAGCTTGATCACCATCGCCAGCCCGTTGACCCACAGGGCGTTGACCTCGACGGGCTTGCCGACGCGCGGCGTGACCGGCACCCCGTCGACCCGGGCGTCCATCCAGGTCAGCGCCTCACCGTCGGCGCCCTGGCGCAGCAGCGCGTCGGCCGGGTCGACGCCGATGCCGTACCGCGTGCCGGCCAGGTGCGCGTCGACCACCGACCGCAACGCCGGCAGCAGCTCGGCGGCCAGATCGGTGTCGCCGGTCAGCGCCACATGTCGCCCCACCGCGTGGAGAAACCACAGGGTGCCGTCGACCGTGTTGTACTCCACGCTGCCGGTGTCCGCGGTATTGGCGAGCATGCCCTCCGACAGGGTCGCGGCATAGTGGTGCAGCAGGTCCCGGCCCAGCGACTCGCGGCCGGTCGCGAGGAACAGACCCTCGTAGCTGATCATCGTGTCGCGCGACCACGCGCCGAACCACGGATATCCCGCGACCACGTCCGGCCCGGCCGCCGTCCGCACCACAAAGGCGTCGGCGGCCAGCGCCAGGGTGGCTTGCGCGTCGTCGGCCGGTCCGGCCGCCTCGACAACCGCCCGATGCCGGGTACGGGCCGCGGCGACGACCTCCTCCGCCGGCGGGGGCACAGTGTCCAGGTCGTCCGCCCACGCCGACACCGAGAGGGTGGATCCGTGCTGGCGTAGTTCGGCGTGGAAGCTGCCCGCGTACCAAAGATCCTCGGTGGGGGTCAGCCCGCGCGCCGCCTCCTCGCGGTGCCGCACGCCGCGATGCCACTCCCCCACGCCGCGGAAGTCCGGCCCGGAGATCCGGTACGAGCCATCGACGACACACCCGAGCGCCACCTCGTCAACCACCGGCACGGGTCCCGCGGCGGTGCGCTCGCCGTGGACGTCGCGCCACGTGCACAGGGCCCCCAGGCGCAGGCTGATCGGGCCGCCGGTGAGCAGGCGGTGGACGACGGCGACGCTGCTGCGTCCGTACTCCATCGCGATTTCCCGCTCGAGCACCACGTCGCCGATCCGCCATCGCCACCGCGGCAACCCGTCGACCAGCTCGAATCCGGAGAGAAACTCATATCCACGCGGCGCGATGGCACCGCCGTCCCACTCGTGCGCGGCAAGCCGCACCACCGCGCCGGAGGCGAGTGTGACGACCGGATCGAGCGACACCAGCCCGAGTCGCCGGCGAGCGGGCGCCTTATCGGCGACGACGAGCAGCCCGTGATAGCGCCGCGTCCGCAACCCGTTGACGGTGCCCATCGCATAGCCGCCCCGGCCGTCGGTCACCAGCCATTCCCGCAGGGCGCCCTCGGCGAGGCTCCCGCACACGTGCGGTCCGAACGCGATGCGGCGCATGGTCCCCCGATTCGTTGCCACGCCAGACTCTCTGCCGGAAACGCTATCGGTTGAGGACCGGCCAACCTCTGAGGCTTTCCATAAACACATGGGCGGCGATTCGTCAAGAACCAACCTTTCGGGCTGGAAAGCGCGTCCGGCTGATCCGAGGATTGTGCCGACACGAACACCGTCGACAGGGAGAGAAACAAACTCATGCGATCCTGCCCGCCCACCCCCGGCTCTTTCCGCGCGCGGCTCCGCGCCTCGACGCCGGGCCGCACGACGGTGGCCCGAGGAACGCTGACAGCCGGCATGGCACTGCTGGCCGGCCTGCTCGCCGCGCCATCGCCGGCGTGGGCCGCCGACCCGGTGACCACGCCGGTAAGCCTGTCGAACGACGGGCAGCCGGCCGACAACGCGGCCACGACGCCCGCGATCAGCGCGGACGGCCGCTACGTGGCATTCGCCTCGACCGCCATCAACCTCGTCACCGACGAC
>NZ_JBFBAJ010000014.1:91172-137695 GCF_040682215.1 Actinoplanes sp. NPDC051346
ACGACACCAACACCGCCAGCGACATCTTCATCCGCGACACCCAGGCCGGCACCACCGTACGCGCCAGCGTCTCCACCACCGGCGAACAAGCCACCGGCGCGAGCACCAACCCGACGATCAGCGCGGACGGCCGCTACGTGGCATTCGCCTCGACCGCCATCAACCTCGTCACCGACGACACCAACACCGCCAGCGACATCTTCATCCGCGACACCCAGGCCGGCACCACCGTACGCGCCAGCGTCTCCACCACCGGCGAACAAGCCACCGGCGTGAGCACCAACCCCGCGATCAGCGCGGACGGCACCTCGGTGGCGTTCCTGTCCACGGCGGCCAACCTGGTCGCCCGCCACACCAACACCGTGCAGGACGTGTTCGTCCGCGACCTGAGCACCGGCACGACCGTCGAGGCCACGGTGTCCCCGACCGGCGAGCCGAGCAACTCGAAGAGCTTGTTCACGGAGCGGGCGGCCCCGGCGCTCAGCGCGGACGGCCGCTTCGTGGCCTTCGCCTCCAGCGCCTCACACCTGGTTTCGGACGACACCAACGGCCAGGCCGACCTGTTCGTCCGAGACCTGCTCGCCGGCACCACGGTCCGGGTCAACGTCGCCCCGGACGGCACCGAGGTGAAGAGCGCCTTCCTGTTGCTGGCACCCCACTACGTCGCGATCAGCGCCGACGGTCGCCGCGTCGCCTTCTCCTCGGTCTCCACCGCGCTGGTGCCCGGTGACACCAACGGGGTCGAAGACATCTTCGTCCGGGACCTCGAGAACAAGACAACGGTCAACATCACCGCGGGGATGAAGGAGCCCAGCCGCGAGCCGTCACTGAGCGCCGACGGCCGGTACGTCGGCTTCGAGTACTTCGCGCCCCCCGGAAGCAAGGGATTCGCCGCCCTGCACGACCTTGACACCGGCAAGCTGACCTGGCTGTCCATCCTCCAGGGCCGGACGACGCTCGGCCAAGGCCGGCAGGTGCGGATCAGCGCGGACGGCCGCTACGCCGCCTTCATCTCCAACTGGAACGCGAACGCTCCGGACAAGGTCTACGTCCGCGGCCCCCTGAGCTGACCGCACCACCCGGTCGACCCCTGTGCGGCCGGGCGCGGATCTTCGGTCCGTGCCCGGCCGTCGCCGGGTGTGGTGTCTCCAGGACTTCACGACGACCCGGCAGCTCCATGCCGCGCGGGAGTGAGCCAGTCGATCTCCTGTCCGTGCGGTCCGGTGAAAGCCACGGGCTCGCCGTCCAGGGAGAGCAAGAACCTCGCCGGGCCGCCGCCCTCGACGTCGACGGTCGCCGCCAGGTCCGGCAGAACACCCACGCCCTCGTTGGAAATCCAGTGTCCCCGCAGGCCGCGGACAAGCTCAATGAAGGCGGCGCGAACGTCCGGCGGCACATAGGTCAACACAGCACTGTGGAAGATGACCAGAGTGGCGTCCGCCGGCGCCTGGGCGGCGAGCGGCGGGAGATCGGTGAGCAGATCACCCTTGATCAGGTACGGCGGATCCGCGCGGGCGATGCGGGCGGCGGCGTGCAGTCGGTCGCGCCGCGGCTGCTGCTCCGGCCAGATCAACGCCTCGAGCCAGCGCAGGTCGTCGTCGTCCGCCACGTCGAGCGGATTGAGGTCGATACCCGCACGCCACACCACTGTGGGCACCGCACTCGGCAACGGGACGTCGCCGTTGATCGAGCAGGTGAGCAGCACCGGGCTGTCCGCGGGGCCGAGCACCGAGGCGTCATCGCGATAGCGATACCGGTAGGCGTCCGGGTACAGGCACAGCCCGGCGGAGGCGCCCACCTCCAACAGCGCAAGGGGCTGCGGCAGGCGAGCCAGAAGCGGCAGCAGGGTGGCACAGCGCGCCGGCTCGTTGGTCTGCGTCCGGCGATGCCGCATCGTCACCGACAACTGCGACCAATGCCGCACCACCCAGGACCCAAACTCCTCGGGTACGGCCATAGGGGCGCCCAGATAGCGGGCCGCGGCGAACAGCAGGTTGGGCTGGCGCTTATCCGCTGGCAGCCCGTCCAACAACGCCAGCACGCGCCTGTCGGCGCTGACCGCGATGGCCAGCGCTTCATATGTCGGGGAGAGACCCCGAGCCTCACGCACCGCAAAATCCCGATACCAATGCGCCGTCGACATCGGATCACTCTGCCCACCGGAAGCCGACGCGCGCTATGACGACGATCTCCCCCGCGGGAGCAACCCCGACCCGGGCGCCCGCTGCCGGAGTTCTATCCCCGCGTGCGCGGGGAGCAGCACGTTGTCGCGTCCGGGTTCTGGACGGCCGTGGGGCCAACCCCTCCCATGAGGGGAGCACCGAACGTCCCGCGGGTGGTGCGCCGGATTCCACGGGCCATCCCCGCGTTCGCGGGGAGCGAGCTTCACCAACTCGATCGGACTGACCTACGTCGGCCCACCCCCGCGTCCGTGGGGAGCACTACGGCATCGGCAACCTCCTGGCGCGACACGACGGGCCATCCCCGCGCGTGCGGGGAGCACTACAGCACCTGGGATCCGGGCACAGGCGACTTCGGGCCATCCCCGCGCGTGCGGGGAGCACTTGGCCACGGCCGCCTCAACCCCGGGCATCACCGGGCCATCCCCGCGCGTGCGGGGGAGCACCCGGACAAGACCCGATTCAGCGCCTATCCGTCGGGGCCATCCCCCCGCGTGCGGGGAGCACACTTGCCGACCTGCAATGAGGTAGCTCGAGAGCGGCACTTTGTGCATCTGGTCCTTGGCCGCCAGCTTCTCGGGTGCTCACTGCCGACGGAGTGGGGCGAGGGTGAGCAGGCCGCAGCCGTAGGCGCGGGCGTGGCCGATGCCGCTCATCAGCATGCCGCGGAACGGGACCACGTCCTGAATCGTCAGGACTCCGTCGAATGTCGCCGTGGCCAGCGTGACCGGTCGTTGTCCCTGGCCGTGGGCGAAGGTCAGGGTCTGCCGGCGGTGCAACGACAGGTTCGGGCGGCCGTCGCTCTGGTCGGCGACCGCGAAGCCGTTGCGCTGCTGCCTGGCCAGCAGCCATTGGATCTGATGGTCGGTGGTGACGTGCCCGTATCTTCGGGTGTCGCCGCCCTGGGCGGGGCGACCGTTGCGCACCGGGTTGGCCGTGAGGCGGAACGCCCACTGTTGTCCTTCCTGGAGGATGTCGAGGAAGGGCTGGTAGGGCTTGGTGAGCCAGGTGTCGGTCGTGGGCCAACCCGCTTGCTCGACCAGGTGAGTGAGATCCGGCTTGGTGGGGCTCGCGATGTAGAGCGTCACTCGGCTGTCGGCACCCTGATCGAGACGCCAGAGAGTGCGCGCCGGCGGCTGAGCGCGACCCGGCAGCTCACCGCGACCCGGCAGCTCACCGCGACCCGGCAGCTCACCGCGACCCGGCAGCTCAGCGCGACCCGGCAGCTCAGCGCGACCCGGCGGCTGAGTGCGCTCCGCCGGGCGGGTGTGGTCCTCGGGGCGGGGGAAGCCAGCCAGGACCGCGGCGTGCATGACCTGCGGGGAGCCGAGGAGTTTGCGGGCGTCGCGGCGGGCGGGGTTGATGCGGAAGCGGGTCAGGAACATGTCCATCCTTCGAGGACGTCCATCGGGTCATGGTCGGGGGCCGGCCGGTGCGCGGGGTTCGTCAGGTCGGCGTGTTCTCGGACCACCGTCCGCCAGGCGTGTTGCCGACGGCCGGGGTCGAAGCTGACGGGCTGGTCGGCGGCGGTTTCGGTCAGTGTGTCGCCGGGGTCGGCGTCGCGGAGGATCTCGAGGCGTACGGTGGGGTGTCCGCGCAGCTTGCGCTGGTGCCAGCCGGCGGCTTGCCACGGCCAGGTAGTGAGCTTTTCGCGCAGCGTGCCGTCGTGAACGCCGAGGCTGACCGCGCCCGCGGGTGGGCATGAGCGCCGGCCGAGGAACAGCGGAAAGTGGGGACGTGTCAGCGCCTGGTGCAGGGTGTCGAGGATCGGGAGGTCGCCGCTGACGGCGGCGAGGAAGGCCGCGTCGGTCAGGTAGTGGCGGTAGGTCAGCGGCATGCTGGTGCGGCCGTCGAGGGTGCGGGCCACGTGGAAGTCGCGCAGGATGTCGCCGGGCTGGTCGACGCGGACCCCGAACCGCAGCTCGAGCAGGTCCGTGAGCGGGTCGGTGCGCCTCAGTCCCCGGGCGGCGGCGAGCATGCCGATGACTCCGCTCTTGCTCGGGGCGATGTCGGTGTGGCGGTGCGCGAAGCGGCTGCGGGTTCCCCAGGCTTGCAGCGGGCCGGCGAGGCGCAGCAGCAGGACGCTCACGGCCGGCTGCCGATCCGTCCGGCGATCGTGGCGCCGACGGCCTCGGTGAGCTGGTTCAGGGGTAGGACGGTGCCGAGCGTGGCGAGATCCCTGGTGCGGTCGCCGACGTGGGTGACCCAGCTGGCGGCCGGCGTCTCGCCGTACGCGTCGTGGACCTCGGCGGTGTAGGTCGCCAGTGCGCGGGCGGCCTGGGCGACGCGGCCGCTGGTGTCGTCGGCGCGGCCGACGGGCTCTTCGAAGGCGCCGACGAGGTTGATCGACCGGGTGTCGCGGAGCTGCACGACGATCGCGTCGGGACGGGTGCCGTTGGCGAACGTGTTGCGCTTCCCGGTCGGCATGCTCAACGCGTACGCCTGGAGGAACGCCTCGACGGCCCGGCGGGTGGCGGCGGGATCGCCGAGGGTGTCGTGGAGGCGGTCGACGTCGATCGTCGCGTACCGATAGAGGGTCGAGGAGTTGAATTCGACCGTGCCGATCATGCCGGCGCCGCTTTCCTGGATGTCGTATTTGCGGTCGTCGACGGCGGTGAAGTAGTCGAACTCGTTCTCCACGCGGTGCACGCTGATCGCGTGGGCGACCTGTACGGCCGCGTCGACGTTGATGTCGCTGACGTCGGCGACCATGCGACCGAACATGGCGATGTCGATCGAGTGTGCGGTGTTCGCGGCTTCCCGTGCGGTGCGGGCGTCGACCGTCGTGTCCTCGTGTGCGGCTTGCACGGCGAGCTCGGCGAGTCGCTGCTGTTGGCGATGGCTGAGAAAGAGGAGGTAGTCCGTCTCGGCTTGCTTGTCCTTCTTGGGCTCCTTCTTGACCAGCCCGGCGGCTTTCAACACCCCGGTGGCGAGCGTCGCGGCCTGGCCCGCCAGCGCCGGTTCGAGTCCGCTGATCCGGGCGGCGATCGCCTCGCCCACCCGCTTGGTGCGTTCGCCCAGGTCAGCGTCGTTCAGGATTTCCTCGAACGCCAGCCGTACGGCGCGCTTCCACGCCTGGCTGGAGACCCGCGCGCGGCGCACACCGCCGTACATCGCGGTCTTGGGGGAACCGGAATCATCGCGGTTGAGATTGCTCGGCGGCACGGTGTGCAGGATGTGGACGTCGATGATGCTGCGGGTCACGGAGTCTCCTCGGCGGTGGCGCTCGGCATGGTGCGGTAGAAGTCGCGGCCCCACAGGGCGCGGACGCGCTCCCTGCCGTCGGGATGCCGGAAGGCCAGCAGGTCGTCGGCGAGCAGGCCGTAGTCCAGCGGGATGCGCCGCTGCTTCAGCAGGCCGATCAGCCCGCGAAGGTGGTAGGTCAGAGCGTCGTAGGTCATGGCGTTGCCCAGGGCGGTGAAGCGGCGACGCACGGCCGTGCTGCTGCCCGCTTCGCGGGCGAGCCTGCTGACCGCCGAGCCGAGGCTGACGCCGTCGGCGTGCATGGGGGCGCTGAGCGACTGCTGATGCACCGCGTACAGGGTGAGCGCGCTGTGTTTGGCCCATTCCTCGTCGACCGGCGCGTCACCGGGGGCATTCCGGAAGAATCGCTCGGGTACGGCGGTGACGTCGAGGACGGCGTACTCGGATCCCGGCGGTCTCGTCACGGCACCGCGCAGCTTGGACATGACGGCGACGGCGGCCGGATCGCGGCGGGCGAGCATGCGGTTCTGCAGGGCGAAGACCGTCTGGGCGGCGTGCTGGCCGAACGGCCGGGGCCTGCGGACGCGCGGCCGCGTGGACGGGTTTGTCATGCCGGCACTCTCCTGGGGGCCTGTCATGCCGGCACCCTCCTGGGGGCCTGTCATGCCGGCACCTCCTGGGAAGGGGCCGCGACGGCCAGTGGAAGGGTCTTGGTGAGGCCGCGCCGGAACCACAGGTCCGCCAGCGAGGAGCACAGGAATTGCGACCTGTCGCCGCCGGTCTCGCGGCCGGCCCAGGCCGCGGGACCTGCCTGGGCGACGAGCGACGAGCCGAGGGTCAGCAGGGCGCGTTTGACGATGTGTTGCCAGTCGCGGCGTGCCGGCAGCGGATCGGTGTCCGGCAGCAGGGTTGCCAGCCAGGCCCGGAAACGCTGATCCAGCAGGGCGAACGCGGAACCGGCCGCTACCGCTCCCGCGTGGGTGGGTGCATCCCCGCGTGCTCCGGCGGCCCGGGTGAGGTTGGCGCCGAGCGTGCGGACGTGGCGGACGGCGGCTTCGGCGTCGGCCGCGCCGTCGACGATCAGGGTGCGCAGGGCGGCATCGGGGTGGAAAGCCTGCACCGGCATGGTGAGGGCGTCCTCAATGGTCTGCTCGACCACCGACTGCTGGGTGCCGTAGACGGCGCCGACCGCGTGCAGGGTCACGCGCGTATCCGCGGCGATGCTGCCGCTGACACGCAGGCTGGCGAGCCATTCGGCAACCGCGGGCGCGAGCCGGGCGGCGCCGGCCCCGCGCGTCGCCGGTAGCAGGACTTCGAGACCGCGCCAGAGGGCACGGCCCGGATCATGCCGGGAGGGCAGGTAGACCGGAGTGCGCTTGAGTTCCTTCTCCCTGGTCTCGCTGCGCCGCCAGGCCGTCATGGGTTCGACCCGGTGCTTGTCGGCCGGGTCCAGCTTGTCGCCGTTGGCGATCAGCGCCCCGGTGATGGCCCGCCCGTCGCCGAAGAGCCTGACCCGGCGGGACTGCCAGGTATAAAGACTGAGCGGACCGTACGGTCCCCGCTCACGAACGTCCTCCTCGGCCGGGCCCAGGGGCGCCCGTTCCCACGCCGGCGCGTCGTCGTCGCCGCGGTGAACGTGCGCGAAGGACTCCGGCAACAGGTTCAGCAGCAGGGTGTCGCGAAGCGAGGATCCCTCGAGAAAGACGCCGCCGAGGGCCCCACACCAGCCCGGTCCGATCGGATAACCCTTGCCGCCCTTGACCCGCGGATCGCCGACGGCACCGGACTTGATGCCGGACGTGTCGAAGGCCTGGCAGTGCACCAGCCATCGCGCCGCCTCGGCCGGGGTGATCCGCAGCAGGTCGGCGCCGAGCCGGGCGCTGAGGTACGGCACACCGTTGGGCACATCCCCGAGCAGCCGCTCCAGCCCCGCGGGTTCGTCCTTGGCGGTCCGCAGGTCGGCCACCTGGTAGAACGGCGTCACCGGATGCAGGAGATCGAACCGATCCCGGTGTTCGCGCAGGTATCCGTCGATCTCCTCGGCGGGGAGGGTCTCGCGCTGCCACAGGTCGCGCCACTGACGTTCCGAGGCGGGCCCGTCCGTCGCACGGTGCAGCACCGCCAGGGACAGTCGTAGGATGGCGAGCGCCTGGGTCGGGAGATCGCCGACCACGACGCGAAACCGGTGCGAGTCGGCGAGCAACTGGAGCAAAGAGACCACCTGTTGGCCGCCACCCCGGTCGAGCACCCTGATCCACGGTTCATCGATCAAAGAGAAGGTCGGTCCGATGTCCTTCATGGCGAAGTCTTCTCCGTCCCACAATGGGGTCGATACGGGCGATGAACCTACTCCCTCACCTGCTATTCGATAATCCTCCCACCCGTGCGGTGGGGTGATCCCCTACTGCCTCATCGAGGTACGTGTTCCTCGCGCCCAGGCGGGGATTCCGCAGTTCACCACCGTCCACACCGGAAATTTCACCCGCATTCGCAGTCGCGTTACCGACAAACATGAATTCACCCGTGCGATGTAATTCGCGCGACGCGCAAACCGTCATCGCTGTCGTAATGCACGTCGAAGCCGGCGACTTCCGCATGACCGTCCGCGTCAAGATCGAGAATCAACTCGCCGCCGAGCCACGGATCTCGCTGCCAGGCCTTGACGAACGTCCGTCCCCTCAACTCGTCGATCACCCGAGCCATCCCCGATCCGGACACCATCGCGGCCGGCAGCGCCAACGTGCAGGACGCGACCGCTCTCGCCAACGCGGGAGGTGGAGCCGCGTCCGTGGGCACGAGCCGGCCGCCGCACTCGTCGAGCCACGGCACCACCGACAGCCCTTCATCGGTACGGCTCAGCACCAGCACCTCGAGGGTGTCCGGGCCGTCGTCGCGGACATGCGCCCGACCCCGCCCGTCACTCGTCCCGTTCTCGGCGTCGCCGATGTCGCCGGCGAGCCAGGCCACGAGGTCGGTGCCGGCCGCGCCGACCCGGCCGAGACGATACGTGTCCGCCCGCAGCCGCCGCTGGGCATCCTCGGCGGCGCAAAGATCCGCCGCCGCCCGCAGATCCGGTTGCCAACTCGCCGGCCCCACCGGATCGCCGCCGTAGGCGGCCTGCACCAACGGCGAAATGTCATCCGGCAACCGAACCGGCCCGCCCCCGAGGTGGCCGAGCCCCATCAGGTACGGCCACAGCACCGCGGCGCTCCGCAGCAGGCTGGACAGGTCGTACACCCGAGCCGAGCCGCGCACGGGCGTGGGCGGCTCGGTCGTCCAGTCCGCGCCGGTGATCAGGCACCGGGGCCGGGCCACCGCCGCCGGCCTCGGTGGACGCCGATGGCGATGCAGCCGGCCGATGCGCTGCAGAAGCAGGTCGACCGGCGCCAGATCGGTGACCAGCAGGTCGAAGTCGATGTCGAGGGACTGCTCCGCCACCTGACTGGCGACCACGACATGCCGGAAGGGTCGCGTCCCGCCGCTGCGACGCACATGCTCGGGAGAACCGAACGTCCTCAGCAACCAGCGGTCCTTGGCGGCCCGATCGGGCCCGATGAATCGCGAATGCGCCACCGACACCGCGATCTCCGACCCGAACTCACGCCGGAGAACCGCCGCCGTCTGCTGAACCCGGGAAACGGTATTGCGGATCACCACGGCACAACCGCCGTCAGCCAGGGCGGCGCGCAGGGTTGCCGCTAGCGCCGTCGGGTCGTCATCGTGATGCTCGACGTCGACCACGGACGCGCGGCTCGAAGCCGCACAGCCGAGCGCTGTGGGCTCTCCCCCGCCAACACCCCCACCGCCGCAACCCCGACCGCCGTCGTCACCACCGCCGTCGTCACCACCGCCGTCGTCACCACCGCCGTCGTCACCACCGCCGTCGTCATCACCGGTGGAACCGCCGCTGAGTGGGTCTCCACGTCCGCTGCCGACCCGGTCGCCGGTGAAGCTGACCAGCGGGTAGCGAAGGTCTTCCCCGAGCGCCCGGTAGCGCGACGCCCGCTCGCGAGACCGCCCCCGCCGCACCCCGGCCCGCCGCACCCCGGCCCGCCGCACCCCGGCCCGCCGCACCCCGGTCTGGTGAGCCCCGGTCTGGTGAGCCCATCGGCCGTCGTCGTAGGCCCGCATCATCTCCGCACGCCGGCGCGCCGGCAGTGTGGCCGACAGGACCACCACCGCGACGCCATACGCTCCCAGCCATTCCAGGGCGCGATCGAGATACTGGCTCATGTAGACGTCGTAGGCGTGGGCCTCGTCGATCACCACCACCTTCCCGGCGAGGCCCAGATGCCGCAGGACCAGGTGTCGCTGCCTGAGCGCGGTGAACAGCAGCTGATCAATGGTGCCGATGACGAAGCCGGACAACATGGTGCGCTTACGACCGGCGAGCCACCGGTGCGCGGCGACCTCGGCACCGCCGTCGTCGACGCCGACCTGCGAGGGCAGCGGCGCCTCGTACAGAGCGGTGAACTCGGTGTTCAGACGAGCCTTGCCGTGCGCCAGTGCGACGCCGTGCGCGCCCCGGGCCGTATCGGCGTCGGGAAGGCGCCGCAGCCATTCGAGCACCCGGGAGAACATCGCGTCACTGGTCGCTCGGGTCGGCAGCGCGACAAAGCAGCCGCCGGCACCTGTCCGCTCGGCCAGGATCTCCACCGCGGCCAGGGCAGCCTCGGTCTTCCCCTCCCCCATGGGTGCCTCGACGACCAGCAACCCCGGCGCCGGCATCCGCCGAGCCGCCTCCACCACGGTTTCCTGCACCGGCCGAGGCCGCGCACCCTCTGGCAGAGCGAACCGCGCCGCGTAGAGATCGTGCGCGCCCTCGGGCGGAGGCACCGCCCGCCAAGGGGCGGGCAGATCCAAGCCTTCCCAGCCCGCGGCGAGCCGGGCCGCACCGTCGGGAAGCACCATGGAGTACGGGAAGTAATCCTCGTTGCTGGCGATCCAGTCAGCGACGATGACCACGCCGGTCAGCAGCGCCTGCACCGGCTGGGACAACGCCACTCCATCCCAGTGCGGCAGCCGCTCGTCCACGCCGGCGCGGGCAGCGATCCAGTCCAGCAACTCGTCGCGTACGCGAAGCCAAGGGTCTTGGAATTCGACCAGATAGGGGCGGTCCATGAGCTCTTTGAGATCGGAGTCCGTCGGCGGCAGGCCGTGATGGCCGCCGACCACGACCGCCAACGCGCGAGCGTCGGCCGGAGCTCGGCCGCATCGAGACCCCAACCAGTCGGACAGAATGAGGAAACCGGCCGTGGCGTGCGGCGCCAGTCGACGATCGGCATCCACCCGGGAGTCGAAGGCGAAGCCATGATCTTGCATCCGGCGCGCCAGGAGAGGCACCTGACTCGCGAAGGCCGGCGTCGCCTTGCCGATGTCATGAACACCCGCCAGCCAGCACACCAACCGCCGCCCGTCCTCGGCGGCCGGCAACTCGGAACTCACCCGGTCACGGACCGTTCGGGGAAGCCACCGGTCCCAGAGCAACCCGGCGACATCGGCGCTGTCCGCCAGATGCCGCCACAATGGCAAAGGCCGCACAAGATCGCCGGACTTCCCCCAGACCACCCGTGCGGCGTCGCTCAGGACCGCGTCAGCTCTCACGCCGAAAATGAAAGCACCGGGGTACGACAAATCCCGGCGCATGATCAATTCACGGCCCGAAACCGATCCCGCGAAGAATGTAGAATGATCGCGATCAAATGCGAACGATGATCTTCAAGCCGCAGGCAAGCATGCTCCCCGCACACGCGGGGGTGGCCCCCACAGCGGAAGCACGCCGTCGTCTTGGCCGCCGCTCTCCCGCACGCGGGGGTGATCCGAGGCTAAGGTGATGGTGCTCGACACCTGCTCCCCGCTTGCGCAGGCGGGGATGGTCCGATCCCGACCAAACTCGGCGCGGGCACGAATGAGGGTTCCTCGCACACGCGGGGGTGCTCCCGGCTCATCGTCCATGTCCTGAACGCCGACCTTCTGTTCCCCGCGCCCGCGGGAGTGGCCCTCACTTGGCGGACGTGACGTTCGCCGTCACCACATGTTCCCCGCGCCCGCGGGGATGCTCCTCGCTTGACGGCGCGGAAGTCGTTCACACTGCCTTGCTCCCCGCACACGCGGGGGTGCGCCCGGGATCACGCCGTTGTCGTTGCAGTAGATGACAGGTTCCCCGCGCACGCGGGGATGGTCCTACGGTACGCACTTTCGCAAGCTGGGCTTGTGTTTCCTACGGCATGCAGGGATGATCCGCGTTTCACCGACGTGAGGTTCGCCAGCTGGGCGGGCTACAGCGTTTTCTCCAGCACCAGGGTGGGCCGGCCCTTGGCTCGATCCGGTCGCAGGTCGATCTGGCGGTATCCGAGCTTGGCCCAGAATGGCTGCGCCTCGGTGTTGACGACCAGGACGCCGAGGCGGATGGCGGTCGCGCCCTCGGATCGGAACCGGTCTTCGAGGGCCGCGACGATTGCCCGGCCGTGGCCTCGGCGGCCCAACCGTCCATCTACGAGCAGCAGCCCGATCCATGGGTGACCGTCTTCGGGGTGGCGCAGCAGGAGCTGGGCGAAGCCCACGATCCGACCGTCGGAGTCGCGGCCGACCACGGTCTCGCATCCGTCCGCCTCGGCGTCCTCGCGCAGCATCGCCTCGATCTGGGCCCGGGTCATCGTGTCCGGATCCTGGTCGCCGCTGGACCGCCAATAGGACGGCTGGGACCGACAGATCTCGTCGAGACTGTCCAGCTCCGCGCCGCTGAGGGTCGCGCGATTCAGGGTGACCACCTCGAGGAGGCTAAGCCCTCGACGGCCGCGGAACCACGCGAATTCTCAGCGTGCCCTCAGCGCGGGCGAAAGACAATCTCGCCGTGACCGAATTCGTCGTCGTGCTGGGGTCGGTTGCTCTCGTGCTGGCTCGCTGGCTGCCGTCCGCTCGCGGCCGCCGCCGTGTCGCGGGCGGCGCGGTGGTCGTGGTGGCGGTCGCCGCGGCCTCGATCGGGATCGGAATGCGCTGGCAGTTGCTCCTCGTGCTGGCCGTCGACCTGCTCGTCGGCGCGGCGGCCGGCGTGGTGTGGATGGTGCGCCGGCGCCGCGGGCGTACCGGTTGGCGGGTTCGTCGGTGGCTGGCCGTGCTCGGCACCGTGGCGTGTGTCGGCCTCATCGCCACGGGCGTGGCCGCCGCCTGGGCGCTGCCCGTGCCGGTGTTCCCGGAACCGTCCGGGCCCTTCGCGGTCGGCACCATGACGGTGCAATGGACCGACGCCGAGCGCGAAGAGACCGCCACACCGGACGCTGGTGACCGGCGAACCGTGGTCGTGCAACTCTGGTATCCGGCGCAGTCGGCCACGCAGGAGATGCCGCGGGCGCGGTACCTCGGCCGGACCCGGCGAGAAGCGGACACCGTGGCCGCAGCGGCAGCCGACTATCTCGGAGTGCCCGCCCTCCTGCTCGACGGGCTGCCGCGGGCCCGCAGCCACGCGGCATTCGATGCGGCGCCAGCTGCCGGTCGCTTTCCGGTCGTGCTGTTCTCTCCGGGCCTCGGCGGCGTACGCACCCAGAACACCGCGTGGGCCGAGGACCTGGCCAGCCGCGGCTATCTCGTCGCGGGCGTGGACCATCCGTACGATTCGGCGGCGGTCGTGCTTGCCGACGGCCGTAGCGTCCGGACCCGGATCGCTGCCAGCGGTGATCCGAAGGAGGATGAGAAACGGAGGATCGGCTGGACGGCGGTGCGGGCCGCGGATCTCAGTTTCGTCCTCACCCAGCTCGGCCGCCTCGATCGCGGTGAGCTCACCGGGCCGCTCAGCGGACACGTCGACATCGGGCGGGCGGCGGCGACCGGCCACTCCGTCGGCGGGGCCGCCGCCATGCGCGCCGCTCAGCAGGACAGCCGGTTCGCCGCGGTGATCAACCTGGACGGTGGTCTCAATGCGGACCAGGCGTCGCCGCACCAGCCTGTGCTGGCCCTCACCCACACGGTCATCGACCAGGCCGACGCCGATTACGTCGCCGGCCTGTCGAGGGTCCTGGAACGTGGCAGCGCGACCAGTTACCAGCTCAGCGTGCCCGGTAGCGCACACCTCACCTTCACCGACGGCCCGCTGTATCTGCCACCCGTCCCCGCGGTGGCGGGCTCTCTCGGTCGGACCGAAAGCGTGCGGATGACCACACTGACCTGCGCCGCGTTCCTCGACGCCACGCTGCGCGGCCGGTCCGACGAGCTGTCCGCGACGCTGTCACGGCACGGTGAGCTCCGGGTGTACCCGGCCGCGGCGGGCCGCTGACCCCGGCCGTCGACCGTCAGGCCGCGTCGGCGTAGCACTCGACCACCGACACGTCGAGCGGGAACCGGACCGCGACATCGCCGAAGAGCAGCTCTCCCGCGCGACCGGCCGACGCGCGGACCGCCTCCACCACCTTCGCGGTCTCCTCCTTGGGACAGTGCACCCCCACTTCGTCGTGGACGAACAGCACGATCTCGGCCCGCATGCCTTCCAGCGCCGTGCGCAGGGTCGCGAGCAGGACCAGGGCCCATTCGGCCGCTGTGGCCTGGATGACGAAGTTGCGGGTGAAGCGGCCTCGGGCGCGGCCTGTGGCTCCGCCCTGGGGCAGCTCCGCGCTGCCTGATTCCTCGGGCGGGTCGAGGCCCGCGTCGCGCCAGGCGGTGGAGGCCGGCGGGCAGGTACGGCCCAGCCAGGAACGGACCAGGCCGCCCGCTTCGCCGGTGCGGGCGGCGGCCTCGACGTATTCGAAGGCCGTCGGGTAGCTCTGGCGCAGGACCGCGAGGGCCGGGATCGCGGCGCCGCCGGTCTGGCCGTACATAGCGCCGAGGAGGGCGACTTTGGCCTTGCCGCGGTCTCCGGCGAAGGCGTCCGACGCGAGGGCGGCGTAGAGGTCGTCGGCTTCTCCGGCCGCCGCCAGGCGGGTGTCGCCGGAGACGGCGGCCAGCACCCGTGGCTCCAGTTGGCCGGCGTCGGCGACGACGAACTGCCAGCCGGGGTCGGCCACCACGGCGCGGCGGACCACCTTGGGGACCTGGAGGGCGCCGCCGCCTCGGGTGGCCCAGCGGCCCGACACCACGCCGCCGGGCACGTACTCCGGGCGGAGTCGGCCGTCGCTGACCCAGGCGTCGCGCCAGGCCCAGCCGTGTGCCGTCCAGATGCGGTAGAGCTCCTTGTATTCGAGCAGCGGTTTGACCGCCGGGTGTTCGACTCGGCGCAGCACCCAGGCGCGGGTGTTGGGGATGTCGATGCCGGCGCGGGCGAAGGCGCGCAGCACCTCGGCCGGGGAGTCGGGGTGCAGGCCACGCATCCCGAACGCGGCGTTGATCTCGGCGGCCAGTTCGGCCAGTCGGCGGGGTGGCCCGACCGGCTGCGGCGGCCCGAGCAGGTCGCGCAGGAGCTCGTCGTGGAGGTCGCCGCGCCACGGCAGGCCGGCATGGCCCATCTCGGCGCCGACCAGGGCGCCCGCCGACTCGGCGGCGACCAGCAGCCCGAAACGACCGGACCGCCCGGACTCGTGGGACCGGCCCCCGGACTGCCCGATCGCCACGATGCGCCGCTGCTGGTCCGCGTACACCCTGGTCAGGGCGTCGAGCACGACGGGCCCGGCGGCTGCCGGCGGACCGGTGGTGGCCTCGAAGAGCGCGGCCTGGGCGAAGCCCGGCGGTTCGGCGATCCGCGGCGGCGGATCGCTCGGAACGGGCGCACCGGTGAGTCGGGCGAAGGCGGCGCCGAGCGACCGCGGCGAACCCCACTGCCCCGCGTGCCCGAGCAGCAGCGCCTCGGTGAGCTCGACGTCGTGGCAGCGGCGGACCCTGACCCCGGCCCGCAGCAACGCGGGATAGCAGTCGGCGGTGGCCGCCCAGACCCAGCGCGGGCGGTCGGCGGCCTCCCGGTCGGCGATCGCCGTGGGCAGGTCGGCGACCAGGTGCGGCTCGGACGCGGGCGTGCCGTCGGGACGCAGGGCCTGGAGCCGCCCGGAACCCCGCCAGCTCCCGTCGTCGGACACCGCCGCTATCAGCACGAGGTCATTTTAGGAACACGGGTACGACAGAAACGGCCTACTTCGTCGCGCCCGCCGTCAGGCCGGACTGGATCTGGCGCTGGAAGAAGGCGTACACGATGATCATCGGGACGATGGACAGGGTGAGGGCCGCGAAGAGGGCGGCCCAGTTGGCCTGGTAGCCGGCCGAGACCGAGATGTTGGCGATGCCCTGGGTGAGCACCCACTTCTCGTCCGCGCCGGCGCCCTGCATGATCGCCACGGGCAGCAGGTACTGGTTCCACTGGCCGACGATGTTGAAGATGGTGATGCTGACCAGGCCGGACTTGGCCATCGGCAGCATGACCTGGAAGAAGAGCCGGGTGTGCGAGGCGCCGTCGACGACCGCCGCCTCCGCGATCTGATTGGGCAGCGTCTTGAAGAACGCCGTCATGAAGAAGACGGTGAACGGCAGCGAGTAGGCGATGTAGACCAGGATCAGACCGGTGTACGTGTTCAGCAGGTTGAGGTTCTGCAGGATCAGGAACAGCGGCACGATCGCCATGAAGACCGGGAACGCCAGGCCCGAGACGAACAGGTAGTAGATGAAACGGTTGCCGAAGAACTTGTAGCGGGCCAGCACGTAGGCGGCCATCGACCCGAAGACCATGGTGCCGGTGGTGCTGACGGCCACCACGAAGACGCTGTTGAGGAAGTAGCGGCCGATGTGGGCCTCGGTCCAGGCCGTCTTGTACGTCTCGAAGGACAGCTGGCTCGGCAGGCTGAACGGCGCGTGCGTGAAGATCTCGGTGTTGCTCTTGAACGACGCCAGGACCACCCAGATCAGCGGCGCGATCACGAGCAGGCCCCAGATCGCCAGCGCGATGTGGGCGAAGCCGCTGAAGATCTTGATCTCGCGCTTGTCGCCGGCCGCGGCGGCGGAGTGCCGCGCGCCCGGGTAGGGCACCGTGCCGGGCGGCGGAGTGGAAACGTCGGTACGCAGGTTGGTCATCTCAGGCTCCCGGTGCGGCTCAGAGCTCGACGGCGTCGCGCCGGGTGACCCGCAGGGTCAGCGCCGCGAAGGTGAGGGTCAGGAAGAACAGCACGACGCCCATCGCCGAGGCGTAGCCGAACTGTGCGTAGTCCTGCATGTTGCGGAAGATCTCCAGGCCGAGCACGGTGGTCGCGCCGTCCGGGCCACCGCGGTCCACGGACATCACGTTGACCAGGGCGAAGGCGTCGAAGGCCGCGATGCCGAGATAGACCCACGCGACCTGGAGGGTGTTCCACAGCAGCGGCAGCGTCACCTTGAAGAACAGGGTGCCGCGGGTGGCGCCGTCGAGCGCCGCCGCCTCGTAGATCTCCGTGGGGATGGAGCCCATGCCCGCGGAGAAGAGCACCACATAGAAGCCGACCGCCTGCCACACGAGCACGGCGAGGATCGACCAGAGTGCGAGGTTCTTGTCGGCGAGGAACAGGATCGGTTCCCCGCCGACCTGGTTCAGCAGGCCGTTGATCAGGCCGCTCTCGTCAGGCGAGTAGACCCGGGAGAAGATGACGGCCACGAGCGCCAGGGCGAGCAGTTGGGGGAAGAAGAACACCACCCGGTAGACCTTCGACCCCCAGACCCCCCGGGTACGCCCGCCTTTCGAGCCGCCGCCGACGTTGAGCAGGAACGCGAAGAAGAGCGCCAGGATGATCGTCAGCAGGGGCAGGAAGACCAGCAGCAGCGCATGGTGCTGGATCGCCTTCCAGAAGGTGTTGTCCTGGAACAGCTTGGTGAAGTTGTCGAACCCGATGTAGTTCACCTCCGGCGAGAAGCCCCGCCAGTTGGTGAACGACAGCTGGAATGCCTGAAGGTAAGCCGCGACCACGAACGTCCCATAGATGGCCACCGGCACGATCAGGAAGCCGATGATGAACGGGTACCTGCCGTGCTTCATGGTGCTGTGCTCCGTCCGTGATCGCGGTCTAGGTCGTCAAGGGGATAGGGATCAGCGATGGAACTTCTTGATGGAGGAGTCCTTCTTGATCGCGTCGGCGGCCTTCTGCACCCGCTCGCAGAACTTGTCGGCGCTGCCGCCCTGGTACATCAGCTCGTTCGTGGCGGCACGCACCTCGTCGTCGAGCTTCTTGTACCACGTGTCGAAGCGGAAGCTGAAGGTGTCCGCGCCCGCTGCCGAAAGGGCCTTGTTGCCCGAGGTCAGGCCGGGGCTGATCTCCATGCCGTCGGTGGCGCCGGCGACCACGGTCAGGGTCTTGGTGAGCTGGGTGAAGCCCACGGCGCCGGCCTTGGAGAGCATGTGGCGCAGGAATTCCATGCCGCCGCGCGGGTTCTTGCCCTTGCTGGCGACGAAGTACTGCTCGCCGGCCGCGGCGTAGAGCGCGGTGACGGGCAGCTTGTCCGAGGCGGTCACGCTCGGCAGCGGCATGAGCTGGTAGTCGAAGCCGGCCGGGGTGTCCTTGGCCTGCTCGTTCTCCAGCCAGGAGCCGGACGGGTAGAGGCCGACCTTGTACTGGTTCTGCTTGAGCTGGACCTCGGTGTGCTTCTGGCCCAGGAACGCCTTGTCCGAGTACTTCGCGCCGACCTCGGCCCACGCCTTCGCGGCCTGCTTGACGGCGTCGTTGGTCCAGGCGCCGTCCTCGAGGTTGTCGATGTTCTTGAGGATGTCGGCGCCACCGATCTTGGCGGCGCTGGTGAGGATCACCGTGTACTGGTAGTACGGCGCGTTGGCTCCGGCGTACCCGTAGGGGGTGATGCCCTTGGCCTTCATCTTGTCGAGCAGCGCGGTGAAGTCCGCCCAGGTGGACGGCACGGTCCAGCCGTTGTCCTTGAACAGCTTCGCCGAATACCAGAGGCCGAAGACGGTGAAGGCGTAGTTGAGCACGTACGGCTTGCCGTCGAATATGCCCTGCTCGACGGTGCCCGGGATGAGGGTGTCCTTGACGGTCTTGCCCGAGATGTCCACCGAGGGCGCGGCGAACAGTTCGGTGAGGTCCTGCACCTGGCCGGCCTGGACGAGGGCGCCCTGGTCCATGAACTTCGAGCCGGAGTTGTTGATCATGTCCGGCGGGTTGCCCGCGCTGAACCGCGGCTGCACCACGGTGGCGATCTCTTCGGTCTGGTTGAAGCTGACCTTGGAGTTCGGGAAGAGCTTGTTGTACGAGGGGATGTCGACATCGGTCGCGTACTTCGTGCCGAGGCCGCCGTTGAAGATGACGATCTCCAGCGGCTCGTCCTCCTTGACGCCCAGCGGGTTGGTCGCCGTGACGGCGCCCTTCGGCTTGTCGCCGGTGTCCGCGCTCTTGCCGCCCCCGACACAGGCGCTCAGCATGCTCGCGGCGGGGGTGGCCATCAGGCCGACGGCGGCGGCGCGCCGCAGCAGCGTCCGGCGGTCGACCTCGGGCTTAAGGATGTCGGTCATGCGCTTTCTCCTCAGGGGGTGTTGATGCGGAGCCGGTTCAGCCCTTGACGGCGCCGGCCGTCAGGCCCGTTGCGATGTTGCGCTGGACGATCAGGAAGAAGATGACCACCGGGAGCGCGGTCAGGATCGACCCTGCCATCAGAGGACCCCAGAAGGTCCCCTTGCTCGTTTGGTTCTGCATGAGCCAAGCCATCAGGTTCTGGTTGGCCTGCTCGTTGAGGGTATTGATGATGATGAATTCATTCCAGGCCTGGATGAAGCCGTATACCGAGGTCGCCACCAGGCCGGGCCCGGTCAGCGGCAGGATGATGCGCCAGAAGACCTGGAACCGGCTGGCTCCGTCGATCTCCGCCGCCTCGTCGAGCTCCCGGGGTACGCCCTGGATGAAGCCCCGCAGTGTCCACACCGTGTACGGCAGGATCAGCACGATGTAGACGAGCGTGACGCCGAACAGGCTGTTCGTGAGCCGGAAGTCCTGCAGCATCAGGAACAGCGGGATCAGGACCGCGACCAGCGGCACCATCTGCACCGACAGGACGATGAGGATGATCGCTTTACGGCCGTAGAACCTGAACCGGGCGATCGCCAGCGCCGCGAGGAACCCGACCACCAGCGCCCCGAGCACCGCGCCCACGGTGATCAGGACGCCGTTGACCAGGTCCTTCTGGAAGAACGGCGCGTTGAAGGCCGACGTGAAGTTGTCGAGCGTGAAGCCGTGCGGATAGAAGGTCGGATCGAACTGGAGGATCTCGGGCGCCGGCTTGAAGGCCGTGTTCACCACCCAGTAGATCGGGAAGAACATGACGAGCGCGAAGAGAACGCCGGCCGTGTTGGCCGCGATCGTGCCCGCCCGGCTGCGCCCGACGGTGGGCGTGTCGGACTCGCGCGCCTTGCGGCGACGCCTGCGGACGGTGATATGCGGGGCGACGGCGACCATCAGTCCACGTCTCCGATCTTGAACATCTGTCGCATGTAGAACACCATCACGCCCAGCATCAGCAGGACGGTGACGACCGCGATCGCCGAGCCCAGGCCGTAGTCGTTGTTCTTGAAGGCCAGGCTGTAGGACCAGGTGGCGAGCACCTGGTAGTCCTCCTCGGGACGGCCGTTGCGGACCACCCACACCTGGGTGAAGAGGCCGAAGTTCCAGATCACCGACAGCGTGGTGACGATGACCATCAGGGGCTTGAGGATCGGCATGGTGACCCGGCGCAGCGCCTGCCACGCCGAGGCGCCATCGATCACGGCCGCCTCGAGCAGTTCCTTGGGCACCTGGGTGAGGCCGGCGTTGAGGGTGATCGCGATGAACGGGATCCCGGCCCAGACCACGATGGCGGTGATGACGATCCAGCCCTGGACCGGATCGGCGAACCAGCTGTGGTTGGCGAAGTCGACGCCGGGGATACGGTCGATCAGCCAGTTCAGGACGCCGAAGTCGGAGTCGACCAGCCACCGGAACGTCTGCGTGGCGACCAGCTGCGGGATCGCCCAGACGAACATCATCGCGACGATCATCATGATCCGTACGCCCGGCGCGACGCGACGCATGAGCAGGGCGACGCCGAGGCCGAGCAGCACGGTCAGCACCACCGACACCACGGTGAACGCCACGGTCCGCCCGACCACCTGGTAGAAGACCGCGTCGGTGAGGATCCGCGTGTAGTTGTCGAAGCCGACGTTCTCCGGCGGCAGGTTCCCGAAGAGCTGCCGCAGACCGAGCTGCTGGAAGGAGAGCACACCCATCCGCACCAGCGGATAGCCGAGCAGTGCGGCCAGCAACAGCAGGCCGGGCAGCACCAGAACGTACGGCGCTTTCCCGCCGGTGGTCGCCCGGCGCTTGCCCGTGACCGGGCCGGCCGGGCCCGCGGCGGGCGGCACCGGCGCCGGCGGCGCGGATGGAGAGTCGACGACGGACATCGGTTTCACCTCTTTCGCGGTTGGTCGGTGCGCCGCCCGCCCGGGTCGGGCGGGCGGCGGCGGGTCAGGCGGCGTTGAGGATCTTGTTGATCTTCTCGTCGGCGTCCTTCGTGGCATCGGCCACCGTGGACTTGCCGGAGGCGATGGCGACCAGCATGTTCTGCAGCACGTTGGCGGACTCGACCTCCGACCACTTCGGTGCCATCGGCACGAACCAGGTCTCCTTGGCGGCCTGCGCGGTCGCCTCGTTGCCCTTCATCGCGGCGGCCTTGTCGAGCAGGTTGGTCGCGTTGGGCAGGGCGCTCTTGGCGATCAGGCCTTCCTGCGACTTCGTGTCGGTGAAGATCTGCACCCACTTGGCCGCCAGATCGGCGTTCGCGCTCTTCGCCGTCACGGCCAGGTCCGAGCCGCCCAGGAAGGACGGGATGCCGGGCATCGCGACGCTCGCGACCTTGCCGCTGACCTTCGTCTTGACCTTGCCGGCCTCCGGCTTGTTCGGGTCCTTCGGCTGCTCCTGAGCGGCGCCGACCTCCCAGCCGTTGGCGTACATCATCGCGGTCTTGCCCTGGGCGAAGATCGCGGCCTGGTCGGTCTCGTCCTTGGTCGGGTCACCGCTGAAGTAGGTCCTGGCGAGCTCGGACCACTTGGTGAGGCCCTGCTGCGAGGCCGGCTCGGAGAGCGCGCCGACCCACTTGTCGCCGTTCTTGCGGGCGATGTCGCCGCCGGAGCCCTTCACCCAGGCCATCGCGGCGTACCAGTATTTGCCCGGCATGTGGAAGGCGGAGAACTGCTTGTCGCTCCCGTTCTTCTCCTTGAGGCTCTTGGCGGCGGCGACAACGTCGTCATAGGTCTTGGGTACGTTCAGACCCGCCTTGGAGAACATCTCGGTGTTGTAGGCCAGCACCCGGGCACCGGCGTAGTACGGCACGCAGTAGGTCTTGCCGTCGAGCTCGCACGGCGCGGAGAGGCCGGTCAGCCACTGGCCCGAGTTCTCGAACTGTCCCTTGTCCAGCGGCGCGAAGGCGCCGTTGAAGACGTACTTGGGCATCTCGGTGTTGCCCAGCTCGACGACGTCGGGCACCTCGCTGCCGGCCAGCGTGGTGTCGAGCTTGGCCAGGTGGTCGGTCCACTGTTGGTAGTCGACCTGCACCTGCGCGCCGGTGGCCTGGGTGAAGCGGTCGTTGGCCTGCTTGACGACGTCGGACCAGCCGGACTGGGCGTCGACCATGAGCCAGACCTTGATGGTCTTGCCGGCGCCGTTGACCGACGCGTTGGCGTTGGGGGTGGTGCCGCTGCCACCGCTCGAGCCGCACCCGGCGGCGCCGAGCAGCGTCGCGGCGAGGGTCGCGGCGACGGCGATTCTGCGCTTCACGCTTTCCTCCTGAAAACGAGATCACACATGAGGTAGAGGGGGTTCACGGGGCGGAGCTGCCGTCCTTGACGGCTTTGTGGCCGCTGACGGCCTGCGCGGTGCGCTGGAAAGCCGCGTGCGAACGTTCGTGGGTCCGCTGGGCGACGGCGACGTAGAGCAGATCGAGCACGACGAGCTGGGGGTGGCGCGCGGAGAGCGCGTCCGGCCGGAAGGTCGTGGCCTGGGTGGCGGTGAGCAGGACGATGTCCGCGAGTTCGGCCAGCGGCGAACGCGGGAAGCTGGTCAGCGCGATGGTGGTGGCGCCGTGGCTGCTGGCCTCGGCGAGCAGCTCGATGGTCTCGCCGGTCTCGCCCGAGTGCGAGATGCCCAGCGCCACGTCACCCGGGCGCGACAGCGCGGCGCTGGCCAGGCCGTTGTGCACGTCGGTCCAGGCCCACGCGGCGACGCCGATGCGGTGGAGGCTGAACTGCATCTCCTCGCCGACCAGCGCGCTGCCGCTGGCGCCGAAGATGTTGACCCGGGGCGCCTCGGCGATCGCGACCGCGGCCCGCTCGACCTCGGCGAGGTCGAGCAGCGCCGCGGTGTCGTGCATGGCGCGGGTGTCGGCGGCCATGATCTGCGCGAGGACCCGTTGGAGCGGGTCACCGGGCTGGATCTCGCGGCCGATGTCGACGGTCCAGCCGGCGGCGCGGGCGCGACCGGTCTCGGCGGCGATGCCCAGCCGCAGGTCCGCGTACCCGTCGAAGCCCATCGCCCGGCAGAACCGGGTGACCGTGGCGGGCGAGGTGCCGCTGCGCTCGGCGAGCTCGACGATCGTGGCTCGCGAGGCGGCGGCGGGATCGGCCAGGACCCGCTCGGCGACGCGCTGCAGCGCCCCGGTGAACTCCGGCAGCATGGTGCGTACCCGTACCAGCACGCCGTCGCTCGCGGCAGCGGGCGCCTGATCGCGCACCAGAGGGTCGGCCACCACGGTTGAGGCGGTGCCGTCCACGTCCGGCTCGACCATGGGCCGTCCTCTCACGAAGGAGTGTTAACTGTCGCGGTAAAAGTTCTTACTGCGAGGCCCCTCCTGTCAAGACTGTGGGTGAAGTTTTCAAACCGTTACCAAGAGCACGCACGGCAAAGACGGTCCGTCAACCGCCCCATCTTCCGATAAGGCCGTTAGGACGTGACCGCCATCACATACTGCGTTTTGTCCCGATTCTTACGTCCGCTTTAGCCCGCAATGCGAAACGCCCCCGCGCAAGGCGAGGGCGTTCGGTGGAGCGGCGAAAAAAATACCCAGAATCTGTCAGGCGCTGTCGCGGATGGCCTGGGCGAAGACCTCCGAGCGGTGCTCGAAGTTGCGGAAACGGCCATAGCTGGGTGCCCCCGGCGACAGCAGCACCACGCCGCCGGCCGGGGTGACCTTGCGCGCCAGGCGTACGGCGGCGGGCAGGTCCTCGGCCGGCTCGGTCCGCACGCCGGGCAGACCCGCCAGCTCCTCCAGGATCCGCGGCCCGCTGTCCGGCAGCCCGATCACGGTGATGTCCCGACCGCGCAGATGCTCCCGCAGCGGCGTGTAGTCCAGCCCGCGATCGGTGCCGCCGACGAGAACGGTCAGCGGCCGCCCCTCGTACGCGTCGATCGCGTGCATGGCCGAATACGGACTCGTGGACAGCGTGTCGTCGACGAAGGTCAGCCCGGACGGATCCTCGATCTCGGACAGGCGGTGCGGCAGCCCCTCGAACGACTCGACCGCCGTCCGCAGCTGCTCGGCCTGCCCCACCACGTCGATGCCCATGCCGTCCAGAACCGCCAACGCCACGCACAGGTTGTGCCCGTTGTGGCGGCCCTTCAGACGAAGCGCGTCGCGCCGGAAGAGCGGCTCGTCGCTGCAGTAGACGAGATCGTCGTCGTCCACCCGGAACCGGGAGTCGCCGGACCCGGCCGGGATCGCCGGGAACCCGTTGGCGTCGCGGGCCGCGATCGTCTCGCGGACCAGCCGCTGGTCGGCACCGTTGACCACGATCAATTCCGGTCCGTGGGCCAGCAGGTTCAGCTTGTCGCGGTAGTACTCCCGCTCGCCGCCGTGCGCGTCCAGGTGCTCCGGAAAGAGCGAGGTGACGACGGCGACACGCGGCGAATCGGTGAGGTCGGCGCACTGGTAACTGGAGAGCTCGAGCACGTACTGCTGGGCGTCGGGCAGATCCAGCAGCGGCACGCCGATGTTGCCGCCGAAGACGTTCGGCCGCCCCACGCCGGCCAGAAGATGGCTGATCAGCGCCGAGGTCGTGCTCTTGCCCTTGCTGCCGGTGACGCCCACGGTGCGCCGGGCGTGGTCGGCCATCCACAGCGCGCTGCCACCGGTGACCGTCACGCCCCGCGCGCGCAGCTCCGCCATCCACGGGTGGGTCTGCGGCACCCCGGGCGAGCGCACCACGACATCGGCGGCGACGAGCGCGGGAAAGGCGTGGTCGCCGCCGGCCAGGGGCGCCAGCGCGGCCAGCTCCCCCTCCCACGGCACGGACAGGAAGTTGGCGCTGTCGTCCACCGCCATGAGGCGGCCCGGCCCGTGCGCGGCGATCGCGATGACGGCGGCCCGGCCCTCACGGCCGGTCCCCCAGACGGCTACGGAACGTCCGTGCAGGTCTGCCAGGCGCACAGTGAATACTCCCTCGGTCTGATCGCACTAGTATTGCCCGTCGGTCCAGTGACAGGAGTTCGCGGGTGCAGTTCGACGTCATGCGCTTCCCCTCGTACGCATACGACCCCGACACCGGGGTCGCGACGTTCGATTACCTGCTCGACGGGCCCACCCCGGAATCCTTCACCGAGACGATCACCTTCCCGACCCGCCCGGGCGGGGACGTGCCGGAAACCTTCTACCGGGTGCTCGACCTGCTGCATGTCGTCGCCGGGGTGAGCTACTACAAGGTCGGCGCGCCCGAGCGCGTCGAGGCGCCCACGGCCGTGCCGGCCGAGGCCGCGGCCCTGTTCGACGCCGTCTACAGCCAGGGACTCGGCGAATACGCGTACGTGAACAAGCTCCCGTACGTGCTCGACATGACCGTGCGCGTGCCCGCGACGGCCCCGCCGGCCGCACCGGTGGACAACTCCGGCGGGCGCCCCCTGTCGGCCGTCGGCGGCGGCAAGGACTCCATCGTCTCGCTGGAGATCCTGCGCGCCGCCGGCCTCGACCCGGTGCCGTTCTCGGTCAATCCCAACCCGGTGATCGTCAACGTCAACGCCGCCTCCGGCCTGCCCGCGCTGGCCGCCCGCCGACGGCTCGACCCCCGCCTGTTCGAGCTCAACAAGGCCGGAGCCCGCAACGGCCACATTCCGGTCACCGCGATCAACTCGCTCATCGCGATCGCCACCGCCACCCTGCACGGCCTCGGCCCGGTGGTGATGTCCAACGAGCGGTCCGCCTCCGACCCCAACCTGATCTGGAACGGTCACCCGATCAACCACCAGTGGTCCAAGGGCGTCGCGGCGGAGGGTCTGCTGCGCGCCGCCGTCACCGCGCACGCCGGGCTGACCGAGCCGTACTTCTCGCTGCTGCGGTCACTCTCGGAGCTGCACATCGCCCAGTTGTTCGCCCGCTTCACCGCGTACGACGACGTCGTCACCAGCTGCAACAAGGCGTTCAAGCTGCACGACCCGACCGCCCGCTGGTGCGGCGACTGCCCGAAGTGCCGCTTCGTCGCCCTCGCCATGGCGCCCTCGATGTCCCGCGAGCGCCTGACCCGCATCTTCGGCCGCGACTTGTTCGCCGAGCCCGCGCAGGTCCCGGGCTATCTCGAACTGCTCGGCATCGACGCGCACAAGCCCTTCGAATGCGTCGGCGAGGTCGAGGAGTCCCTGGTCGCCCTCACGATGCTCGCCGACGATCCGCAGTGGCGCGACGCGCCCGTGGTCACCGCGCTGCGCGACGCGGTCCCGGCCGCCGCGTGGGCGGAGGCTTCCCGGGAGTCGGTGCTCGCCCCGGGCGGGGAGACCTTCGTGCCGCCCGCGTACGCGAAGGCCCTCGCCCAGATGCTCTGAGCCGTCAGACAGGCTCCGGCACCCGTTCCTCGGTGACCGGCGCCTCGGCGCGCGCCGAGCGCAGTGCGTACAGACTGACCGGCACGCCGACCGCGACCAGGATCGCCGCCACCACCAGGCTGAACTGGTAGCCCTCGAGGTAGCGGTGCAGTTCACTGCCGGTCGCCGCCGCGGCCCGGTTGGTCAGGATCGCGCCGAGGATCGTGATGCCCAGCAGGCCGAACACCTCCCGCGATACGTTGAGCATCCCGGCCGCGATCCCCGCCCTGTTGGCCGGCAGCGCCCCGACGATGACGTTGTTGAGCGGCACCATCATCCCGGCCCCGACGCCGTAGAGCACAAACCAGGGCAGCAGGTCGAGATAGACCGTGCCCTCGCCGTTGGTGGCGATCCCGCCCACCGCCACCGCCATCAGCACCAGTGCGCCCGCCACCGTGCGGGCGGCGCCGAAGCGCACCTCCAGGCGCGGCGCCAGGGTCGCGGTCACGGCCATCACCAGCGCCATCGGGACGAACGCGGCACCCGCCTCGGTGGGCGTGAAGCCGAGCACGCTCTGCAGGTAGATGGCGGTGTAGAAGTAGATCCCGAAGACCCCGAACGCCCACAGCCCCATGGCCAGCAGCCCGCCGGTGAACACCCGCATGCGCAGGAAGGCCAGGTCCACCATCGGGCTCGCGGACCGCGCCTCGATCACCACGAACGCCACCGCCGCCACGGCGGCGATCCCGAAGCCGGTCAGGATGGTGCCCGACGTCCAGCCCCGCGAGCTTCCCTCGATCAGGGCGTACGTCAGGGCGAAAAGCGCGAGTGACGACGTGGCCAGCCCGGGCAGGTCCAGGCCGCGGGCGACGCGCCGGCCGGCGGGCAGCGTGAGCGCGGCGAGGACCGCGGTGACGACGCCGATGGGCGCGTTGATCAGGAAGATCCAGCCCCACGAGGTGTTCTCGCTCAGCCAGCCGCCGACCAGCGGACCGACCGCCAGCGCGAGCGCGCCGACCGCGCCCCAGACGCCGATCGCCGCGCCACGCTCGCGCGGATCCGGGAACAGCTCGGGCAGCAGGGCCAGCGAGGCCGGGGTCAGCAATGCGGCGCCGATGCCCTGCACGGCCCGCGCGGCGATCAGGGTTTCCTGGCTGCCGGCGAAGCCGGCGACCACCGACGCGACGGCGAACACCGCCAGGCCGGTGAAGAACGTGCCGCGCATGCCGAGGACGTCGGCGATCCGGCCGCCGGCCAGCAGCAGGCCGGCGAAGACCAGGATGTACGCGCTGGCGATCCACTCAAGCCCGCTGATGGTCAGGCCCAGGTCCCGTTGGATCGACGGGAGGGCCACGTTGACCACGTTGTTGTCCAGATACGTCATGAAGGTGCCCAACGCCACCGCGACGAGCGCCCACCACCGACGGTTCTTCTCCATCGAGCTCTCCCTTATACGAGGTACATGTACGTCGTACATGTACCTCGTACATGAGACCTGTACGTTGTATGGTTGTCAAGTGGCGGCGGAGAAACTCAGCAAATCAACCGTGGCGGAACGCGCGCTGCGCCTCGGCGACGACGAGGGCCTGGAAGCGGTGACCATCCGACGCCTCGCCAAGGAACTCGGCGTCACCCCGATGGCGCTCTACTGGCACTTCAAGAACAAGGACGAACTCCTGCTCGGCATCGTCGACCACGCGTTCGCCGGCGTCCGCGCCGACCGCGCCGCAACGGACCCGTGGCAGCACCAGCTACGCGCGATGGTGCGGACACTGGTCTCGGTCATGCGGGCACACCCGATCCTGCCGGTCCTGCTGATGTCGGTGGACAAGGAAGAGGCGGAAAGCTTCAGCCGCGCCGACAACGACGCGCTGGCCCTGCTCACCCAGGCCGGATTCACCGTCGAGGAGGCCTACTGGGCCGCGTCGTACCTGCTGCAGGGCGTGATCGGCCTGGTCGCCTGGCAGCCCGGCTGCCCGGCCCGAGTGCCACCCGAGGAGGCCGCCGAATGGCGCCGACAGCGCCGCCTCAAACTGGAGCGCCTGCCGGCCGACCGGTTCCCGATGCTCGTCGCCTTCGCCGACACCTTCCAGCGCGAGCCCGACCTCGACCGTTATTTCGCGTTCGGCGTGGACCTGCTGATGTCCGCCATCGAGGCCACCGCCCGCTCAGCCAGCGCCCCGACACCCTGACGCCGGATGACGGTCGGAGCCATCGCCAGCCCGGATACGACGATGGCTCGCATAGTTCCGAGGCCTGAACGCTTTGTGGTTGCCGCGTGATTGGTTGTGACATTCTGTGTGGATGCCCAGGGGAGGCAACAATCACGAGGCCACCGTCGCGGCTGACGCGACGAGGGAAGCCGCCCGGATTCAGCGGCGGGGAGCCGTTCAAGCTGCCCGGATCGGCCGGACCGGCACCATCGGAGCGGCCAAGCTCAACACCGCTGGCGCGCTCGGCGTGGCCCTCATCGCGGGTATGACCATGGTCATCAATACCAGCGTGCAAGGCTGCTACAGCCTGGAACAGGCGAGAGTCAACGCCTCCGCCAGTGCTGTCGAACGACTGCGTTCCCGGCCGCGAGCCCAGTTCTCAAACCCGGATCCGTATTCCTTCAAGGTGACGAATAGGGACTTGTATATTCGGACTCTCGCGGAACGCTACTCGGATGCCGAAAGGGTCCGCGTCAGCGAGTAGCGGCGTCGGGGTCACTCGGGCTGGTCGTGGTGGATCCGCTCGGGGGCCACGCCGAGCTCGTGCAGGGCGAGGCTGGTGGCCGCCAGCATGACCGGCGGGCCGGCCAGATACACCTCGTGGCCCGACCACTCACCATAGGCCGCGACCGCGTCGGTAACCAGGCCGGAAGCGTACGGTCCCGCCGGGCCCTCGGAGATCACCGGCACGACGGTGGCGCGCCGCGCCGCGTGGGCGACCTCGACCAGGGCCTCGATGTCGTAGAGCTCGTCGAGGGTCCGGACGCCCCAGAAGAGTACGGCCGAGCGTGGGTCGTTCGTCTCGGCGAGCTCGGTCAGCAGTGCCTTCAGCGGCGCCACGCCGGTGTCGCCGGCGATCATCAGCAGGTCGCGGCCCTCGGCGGGCAGGCTCATGTCGCCTTCGGCGCGCCAGATCTTGACTTTGTCGCCGACCCGCATCCGGTGCACCAGCGTGCCGCTGACTCCGTCCAGCGACTTCGCGCGTACGTGCAGCTCGACGATGTTGTCGCGGCGCGGCGCTCCGGCCAGCGAGTAGGGGCGCCATACGCCGGGCAGCTCGGGCACCTCGATCCGTGCGTACTGTCCGGGCCGGTACGGCATCGGCAGGTACGGCCGCAGCCGCACCACGGCGAGGTCATCTCGGCGCCGCTCGTGCGACACCACCACGGCTGTCCAGGTCACCGGCTGGTACTGCGCGGCCCTCATACCGTGCAGGATCCACTCGTACGCGTGCTGCCAGGTCGACCGCCAGGCCTGGTCGTAGTCCTGCCGCCAGCCGTTGGCGGTCATTCCGGCGCGCATCGCCTCGGCCAGCGCCGCGCCGGCGAGTTGCAGTTGCTGCGGCGCGACCCCGCATTCGGCGAGAGCGGCGCCGAGGCGACCGAAGCCGGCGACGAGAGTCGGCGGCTGGTCGATGCTGTTGACGAGCCAGGACAGGCCCTCGGCGAGCTGCTCGATCTGCGCGAGCGGTCCGCCGGGAAGCCTGGCGAACAGGGCGGGCTCGGCCTGAACGAGTGCGGCCCGCAGGCGGGTAGCCACCTCTATCTGCCCGCCGGCCAGCGACAGGCTGCTGGTCAGCAGGCGCTGCACCGCGTGCAGTTCGGCGTCGTCGGCCGGGTCCATGCCGTCGACGGGCGCGGGGGCACGGCCGGCCGCGGGCGGACGGACCGGGGGCAGAGGCGCGATCGGCGACAGTTGGTCACCCTGCCACGCCGGGCCGACCAGGCGGGGGCTGCCGATGGCCGGGATGCCGCCGATCGCCTCGGTCGCGCCGGCGGGAATGGCGGCGCTCCACGGGCCGGGGCCGGGTGGATAGGGGATGGTGGGGCGCCGCGTCGGCACGGCCGGCACCGCGCCCGAGGCGGCCGGCGGCAGCGCACCCGAGCCGGTCGGCGCAAGCCCTGGAGGCGACGCCCCCGGCACGGCCGGCTGGGTTCCTGGAGCAGGTGGCACCGCGGGCAGTGAGGTGCCGGGGCCCGCCACCGGGGCTCCCGGGAGAGGAGGAACCGCGGGCAGCGGTTGGCCGGAGCCGGGCCGGACCGCCGGCAACGGCCCCGATCCGGCACCCGGAGCGGGTGGGAAAGTGCCGGGGCCGGTGGCGGGAGGTGGGGTGCCGGGGAGCGTCGGTGGCGGTGTGCCAGGCACCGGCGCTACCGGGTACGGCCTGCCCGGGGTCGGGCCGGCGTGTCCGAGGTCTTGCGGGAGCAGGTCCATCAGATGGCCGGGGTCGACGTCGGCGATCGGTGGCCGCGGTGTGCCCGAACCGCCGCCCGGCAGTGTCCCGCCCGCCGGGGCGGGACGCGGCGGGATGGTGCCCGGTGCGAGACCCGGTGCTCCGGTGGGGTCCGCGCCGCCAGCACCCAGGTCGATGCCACCAAGCCCGACGGTGCCTGACCCGACGCCACCGGGCGCGGTGGTGCCCCGCCGGCTGGTGCCCGCCGGGGTGGTGGCGGGCGGAGTGGTGCCCGGCAGGACGGCGCCGCGCGGGTCCAAGCCCGGCACGGCGGTGCCGCGCGGGTCGGTGCCCGGCACGGCGGTACCCGGCACGGCGGTACCCGGCACGGCGGTACCCGGCACGGCGGTGTTCGGCATGGAGGTACCCCGCGGTGTGGCGCCGAAGGGGGTGGTCCGGGGCGTGAAGGTGCCGGGCGGCCGGGCCGGAGCCGCGTCGTCTGTCCCCGGCGGAAGGTTCGAGGCCTCGTCGGCGCTCGGCGGATAGGTCGGGATCGTGCCGTCGAAGTCCGGCAGGATCGTCCCGAGCGGGATGCCGCCCGACGGGCTGGGCACCGGCGGGGTAGCGACCGGCGGTGTGCCGCCCGGCGGGGTCGGCACCGGCGTCGTGGCGGCCGAATCGGCGGGTGCCGGGGTGTCGGCGCTGGGTGTGCCCGGTTCCGCTACCGGTCCACGCGGGTTCTGGGGTGGAGTCCAGCGCGGACCGGACGGGACAGGCGCGACTCCGGCACGGAAGCCACCGGCCGCCTCGGCTCCCTGCTCCCGGACCGCGTCCAGCTGCTCGGCCTCGTCAGGCTGGGAAATGCCGGGTGCCGACAGCTCCCGAAAGGGATGGGCGGCCGGCAGTTCCGTCCTGCTCTCGCGGGCCGGCCACTCGGGGTGCACCAGCTCCTCGGGATGCACGCTGTCCGGCCGGTCCCGGGCGTCGGCCTCCCGGCTGTGGAGGCGATCTTGCAGGGCCGCCGCCGCGTCCGCCTCGCCGGCTGCCGCCGCCTCGGGCGCCGCCGAGCGCAGGCGCATGGCTCGCAGCAGGGCGAGCAGGTGCGGATCGGACCCGGAAGACACCCGAACACCCCCTATCGCGGAACGACGCGAACAGTACAACCGTACTGCGGCCGGGCGTGATCCGCCGCCCGACCCCGACCGCAATTGATCAGCCGGCGGCGTCGGCCATGCGGGCCGTCGCCTCATCCAGGATCGCCGCGCTCGTCCCGAAATTCAGGCGGACGTGCCCGGCGCCGGCCGCACCGAACTTCAGGCCGGCCTCCAGCGCCACCCGGCCCCGCTCCAGGAACGGCTCGGCCGGCTCGCCGGGCGAATCCCACCCGCGGCAGTCGAGCCAGGCCAGGTAGGTCGCCTGCGGCGGCTGCCAGGAGATCCAGGGCAGGCGGGTACGCAGCAGCTCGCCGAGCTGGGTCCGGCGTTCGTCGAGGAAGCCGAGGAGTTCGTCCAGCCACTCGTCGCCGTGGGTGAACGCCGCCACCGAGGCCAGCACGCCGAAGTGTCCCGTACGCCAGCGGGCGTCCGGAGGGAACGACGCCGCGAGCGGACGGGTGCCGTCGACCACCGCCGCGCACTTGAGGCCGGCGAGGTTGAAGGCCTTACTCGCCGACACCAGGCTGACGCCGACGTCGGCCGCCCCGGGCAGGCTCAGAAACGGCGTGAACGTGGCGCCCGGCAGCACCAGCGGGCCGTGGATCTCGTCGCTGACGATCGTCACCCCGTACCGGGAAGCCAGCGTGACCAGCGCGCTCAGCTCGTCGGGGGAATGCACCCGGCCGACCGGATTGTGGGGGTTGCAGAGGACGTAGACCGCCGGGTGGGCCGCGAACGCGGCCTCGAGGCCCGCGAGGTCGAGTCGCAGGTCGGCGGTCAGCGGCACCTCGCGCAGCTGCGCACCGGCCTCGGCGGCCCAGTGGAAGAACGGCGGATACACCGGCGGGCTGACCACCACGGCGTCGCCGGCGCGGGTCAGCACCCGCAGCAGTTCCACGATCCCGACGCCGACGTCCGCGACCGGGGTGACCTTGCCGGGGTCGACGTCCCAGCCCCAGCGACGGGCGGCGAACCCGGCGACGGCGGCAGCGAGCTCGGGTCCGCCCGAGGAGTAACCGGTGTCGGAGGCGTCCACGGCGGCGCGGAGGACGTCGGCGATCGCGGGCGCGAGCGGCACGTCCAGCTCCGCGACGAACAGGGGCAGGATGTCGTCCGGATAGGTACGCCACTTGGCGCTGCCCCGCCGGCGGAGGGTCTCGAGCGAATCGACGATCATCGGCTCATCCTCGCGTGCGCGGCCGGGAATCGACAGGGGGCGCCCCGGCGCCCGGTCCCGGCCCGCCCGGGTGGCATGCTCCTCCAGGTGCCCGACGTCCAGCTGATCACCGACCCGTCCGACGAGCGCCTCGGCGACTACCGCTCCCTCACCGACCTCGAGCTGCGCACCAGGTGGGAGCCGCCGCACGGCCTCTTCATCGCCGAGGGCGAGTTGGTCCTGCGCCGGGCTCGCCGGGCCGGTTACCGGCCGCGGTCCTATCTGGTCGACGCCAAACGGGCGGACCAGCTCGACGACCTCGACGACGCACCGGTCTACGCCGCCGCCCCGGCGGTGTTGGAGCAGGTGACCGGCTTCCACGTGCACCGGGGGGTGCTCGCGTCCTTCCATCGACTCCCGCTGCTCGACGCCGGCGAGGTCCTCGCCGCCGCTCGGCGGGTCGCGATCCTCGAGGACGTCAACAACCACACGAACATCGGCGCCGTCTTCCGGGGAGCGGCGGCTCTCGGCATCGACGCCGTCCTTTTGTCACCGTCGTGCGCGGACCCGCTCTACCGCCGCAGCGTACGGGTGAGCATGGGCGAGGTGTTCGCGGTCCCGTACGCGCGTCTGGAGCCCTGGCCGGACGGCCTGGCGCTGGTCCGCGAGGCCGGTTTCTCGGTGCTGGCGTTGACTCCCGCGCCCGACGCCGTGCCGATGCAGCGCCTGGACGCGGCTCAGCGTGCCCGTCCCGCCCTGCTGCTCGGCGCGGAGGGCCCGGGCCTGTCCCGCCACGCGCTGGCGGCGTGCGACGTCCCGGTACGGTTGCCGATGCGCCGCGGCGTGGACTCGCTCAACGTGGCCGCGGCGGCGGCGGTGGCCTTCTGGGAGTTGGGACGTGATGACGATCTCTGAGCTCAAGACCGCGCGGCTCGCGTTGCGCCAGTGGCGCGACGACGACGCCCTTCCGTGGGCGGCCATGAACGCCGACCCGGTCGTCCGCGAGCACTTCCCGTCCATCCTGACCTATGAGCAGAGCGCCGCGTCGATGAGGTCCTTCCGCGACGACCTGGACCGGCGGGGTTGGGGCTGGTGGGCGCTCGAGGTGGCCGCGACGGGCGAGTTCATCGGCATGGCGGGGCTGGACCCGGTGGACCCTGGCCTGCCGTTGGGCGGCGTGGAGGTCGGGTGGCGTCTCGCCCGGTCGGCCTGGGGCCTCGGCTACGCGACCGAGGCCGGGCACGCCTGCCTCGACTACGGCTTCGACCGGCTGGACCTGCCCGAGATACTGGCACTCACCACGACGGGCAACGAGCGGTCGCGGGCGGTGATGCACCGGCTGGGCATGACCCGCGACCCGGCCGAGGACTTCGACGATCCGACGATCCCGCCGGGGGCGCCGCGGCGCTCGGTGGTCTACCGGATCAGGCGCAGCCACCCGCACTGAGCCGCCGCACCGAGGTGGTCAGGACGGCGGGATCAGGCGGGAGCCGGTCCAGGCGAGCCCCATCCCCGCCGCCAGCAGGAGCAGCGCTCCGACCGTCGGCAGTGGCCTGATCGCCGACGAGCCCGCGCCGATCGACAGGGCCGCGAGGATCAGCAGCACGCCGTCGGCCGGATTGACCAGTTTGGAGCGCAGCACCGCCCAGCCCAGCAGCAGCCATCCGGTGCCCATGACGGCCGCGGCCGCCGTGGAGGCGGTGTGGACCTGGTCCGGGGTCAGCCCGGGTGCCGGCGACCCGCCGGCGGGCAGGGCCAGCAGCGGCAGCCACAGCAGCGCACCGGCCAGCCCGATCAGCAGTCCCGCCACCGCCGGCCGACGGGTACGCGACCCGGCGAGCAGCCCCGCGAGCGCGATCATCGCCAGGGTGCAGAGCCAACCGGCGGCGACTTCCACCAGCAGTTGTCCGGCCGGGGCGGACACCCCGACCGCCGACCAGGCGGGCACCCCGAGGGTCGACCAGCCGTAGAGCGCCGCGCCGGCGGGAAGTGCCCACAGGGCGACCCGGGCGTAGCGGCGTACGGACCAGATCCAGACCGCCTCGCGGACCGGCAGCAGATGGTCGTCGGTGGCCGCCGTGCTCGGGGCGCCGACCCAGGCCGGGGCCACCCGCAAAGGGCGGCCACTAGCGGTCTGGTACTGACTGATGCTCATGGCTCCGCCTTGGTGGGCTCAAGCCGAGCGGCCGGGGGCACCGGTCGGAATCCTGGAACCACCATGGCAAAACCCCGCGCATCGGCGCGGGGTTTTGCGATATTCGCTACGATCCCGCACCCACCGGGGTGCCGGGACGGACGACCGTCAGGCCCGCTCGGGCTCGCCGGCTCCGTTGTAATCCGCCGCTCCGAGCGCGGCCGACGGCGGAATCGTCTCCGGCGCGGGCAGCGCCGCCGTGCCGCTGTCGCCGGAGGCCTGCGCCTCCGCCGCGCGGACCTGAGCGTTGACCGCCGCCGCCTCGTCCGCGGCCGCCTGCGCCGCCGCGGCGGCCTCGCGTTCCACGGCGCCCGAGTCCACCGACGCCGACGGCAGGTCGCCGGCCATGTTGGCCAGGCCGCCGAGGGCGCCGCCGAGGCCGTCGAGGGCCTTGGACAGCTCGGTCGGGATGATCCAGACCTTGTTGGCCGTGCCGTTGGCGATCTGCGGGAGGGCCTGCAGGTATTGGTAGGCCAGGACCTTCTGGGACGGGTTGGCCGTGTGGATCGCGTCGAAGACCGTCCGGATCGCCTTGGCCTGGCCCTCGGCCTGGAGGATGCGGGCCTGCCGGTCACCGTCGGCGCGCAGCACCTGCGACTGCTTCTCACCCTCGGCGGTCAGGATCGCCGCCTGCTTGTGGCCCTCGGCGTTGAGGATCGTGGCCCGGCGTTCGCGTTCGGCGCGCATCTGCTTCTCCATGGAGTCGCGGATGCTCGGCGGCGGCTCGATGGCCTTGATCTCCACCCGGGTGACCTTGATGCCCCAGCGCCCGGTGGTCTCGTCGAGCACGCTGGACAGATGCCGGTTGATCTCCTCGCGGCTGGTCAGGGCGCGCTCCAGGTCGAGCGAGCCGATGACGTTGCGCAGGGTGGTCACCGTCAGCTGCTCGATCGCCTGCAGGAAGTTCGAGATTTCGTACGTGGCGCGCACCGGGTCGACGACCTTGAAGTAGAGCACCGTGTCGATGCTGACCACGAGGTTGTCCGAGGTGATCACCGGCTGCGGCGGGAAGCTGACGACCTGCTCGCGCATGTCGACCTTGGTGCGGACCGCGTCGACGAACGGCACCAGCAGGTTGAGGCCCGGCGACAGGGTGCGCTTGTATTTGCCGAGCCGTTCCACGACGTCCATGCGCTGCTGGGGGACGATGCGAACGGAACGGATAAGGGTGATCACCGCGAACAGGGCGATCACGAAGATGAGTACACCGACAACGACTTCCATGGGTGCCTCTCTATATGCTGGGCGTATCGTCGCGCCACACGATGGCGGTGGCGCCCTTGACTTTGATGACACGGACGTGCTCGCCCGGAAGATACTTCTCCGCACCGTCGAAGGAGCGGGCGGTCCAGAGCTCGCCATCGATCTTGATCAGACCATGGTCGGCGTCGACCTCTTCCAGCACGGTCGCCTTCGAGCCCTCGATCGCCTCGATGCCGAAGGGTGTCTCGCCCGTCTCGAGGGCCGACCGCTGGTGGCGGATGATGATCGGCCGGACGGCGGCGACGGAGAGACCGGAGACGATGGCGAAGACGATGGCCTGCACGAGGACCGAGGCGCCGAGCGCCGCCGCGCCGGCCGCCGCGAGGGCGCCGGCGGCGAAGAAGATGACCAGGAAGGTCGCGGTAAAGGCCTCGGCGATCGCGAGGGCGACGGCGACGACCAACCACAGGACAGCTTCCATCCCCTGATCGTGACACGTCTGCGCACGCGGAGCGACACCGCGTGAGCATCAATGCGGCGTAGCCATATCCGTTTCCCCACAGTTAGACCCTTGACTCCCCACCAGGAAGGCTCCCCCGTGTCCCTGCTGCCGGAAACCGGCCGACGCGTCACCGAGATCGCCGCCCGCGCGCAATCCGCGGGCCGAGCGCCGTCGCTGGCGCTGGCGGTGGTCCGCGACCGCTCGCTGCTGCACTTCACGGGTGCCGGAGAGACGCCGCCGCCGGACCCGAAGACGCAGTACCGGCTGGGGTCGATCACCAAGACGCTGACCGCGACGATGGTCATGCAGCTGCGCGACGAGGGCTTCTTCGCCCTCGACGACCTGCTCTACCGGCACCTGCCGGGCACGTCGGTCGGCGGGATCACCCTGCGCCAGCTGCTGGGGCACGTCTCCGGCCTGCAACGGGAGCCGGACGGGCCGTGGTGGGAGCGTCGCGACGGCGGCAGCGTGGAGCAGCTGCTGCGCGAGCTCGCCTTCGACAAGATCGCCGGGCCGCCGTTTCGGACGTACCACTACTCCAATCTCGCGTACGGGCTGCTGGGGGCGGTGCTGGAGCGGGTAACCGGGGAATCCTGGACGGATCTGGTCGGCAAGCGGGTGCTCGACCCGCTCGGCATGAAGCGCACCACCTACTCCCCCGTCGAGCCGTACGCCCGCGGTTACGTCGTCCACTCCCTGGACGGCACCCTGCACGAGGAGCCGAGGCCGGACGCGGGCGCCATGGCCCCGGCCGGGCAGCTGTGGTCGACGGTGACCGACATGGCCAAGTGGGCCGCGTTCCTCGCCGATCCGGCGCCGACGGTGCTCGGCCGCGAGACCGTCGACGAGATGTGCAGGCCGGTGGTGATGCAGGACGAGACGTGGACCGCCGGTCACGGCCTGGGCCCGGAGCTGCACCGGGTGGGCGAGCGGGTCTACGTGGGCCACGGCGGGTCGATGCCCGGGTACGTCTCCAGCCTGCTGGTGCACCGCCCCAGCCGCACCGGGGTGATCGCCTTCGCCAACTCGTACGGCCTGCGCGGCACCTCCATCCGCGCGGTGGCGTGCGAGGCCCTGACCGCGGTGCTGGACGCGGAACCCACGCCTCCGACGCCGTGGCGCCCCGCTCCCGCCCCCCAAGGCGAGGCCGTCGAGCTGTGCGGGCGCTGGTGGTGGATGGGCGGCGAGTTCGAGGTGACCGCCGACGGCACCGAGCTGGTGATGGCGCCGGTCGGCTACTCGGCCCGGCCGCCGTGGCGGTTCGCCCGCGAGGCACCGGACCGCTGGCGGGGCACGGCAGGCGTGAACGCGGGCGAGATCCTCGCGGTGCTGCGGTCCGCGGACGGCACGGTGGAGAAGCTCGACATCGCCACCTTCGTCTTCAGCCGCGACCCCCGGCACCTTGCCTAACCGGCCGGCTCGGTCACGAAGTCGATGAGGCGTTCCATGGCGTTGATCAGCGGCGTCTCGACGTCCTTGTAGCTGTTCACGCTGCCCAGGATCCGCCGCCACATGTCGGCCGGCTCCGCGATACCCGCCGCCCGGCAGACGCCCTCTTTCCAGGGCTGCCCCGGCGGGATCACCGGCCACTCGCGCAGCCCCACCCGCTCCGGCTTGACCGCCTGCCACACGTCCACGTACGGATGCCCGGTGACCAGCACGTCGGGGTCCCGGACGGCGGCCACGATGCGGCTCTCCTTGGAGCCGGGCACCAGGTGGTCGACGAGCACGCCGACCCGGCGTTCAGGGCCCGGGCGAAAGTCGCGGACCGCTCCGGCGAGGTCGTCGATGCCGTCGAGCGGTTCCACCACGATGCCCTCGATGCGCAGGTCGTCGCCCCAGATCCGTTCGACCAGGGCGGCGTCGTGGATGCCCTCGACCCAGATGCGGCTGGCCTTGGCGACCTGGGCGCGTACGTCGCGGACCGCGACCGACCCGGACGCCGTGCGCTGGCGTTGCGGCGCGGCCGGGGCCTGGGCGGGTCGACGCAGCGTCACGACCTTGCCGTCGAGCAGGAACCCGGCCGGTTCGAGGGGGAAGTTGCGGCGCCGGCCGTGCCGGTCCTCGAGCACCACCGCGCCGTACTCGAAACCGACGACCGCGCCGCAGAAGCCGGCGCCCGCGTCCTCCACCACCAGACCCGGCTCCGCGTCCACCTCAGGTATCACCGTGCGGCGTCGCCAATTGCCTGCAAGTACGTCCTCCCCATACATCTGCGCACCGTAACTCGTCCGCCCGGACACGCCGTATCCGACGCTCCGGCCGAGACAACGTCGGCGCGGGACACGTACCCTTGCTCGCATGTCCCCCGCAGCAGATGCGGCGACTCTCACGGCGCGCCGGTCGACCCGGTTCGTCGCCTGGGTGCGCGCCTGGCGGGCCGGCCTCGTCCCGTTCGACGAGCTGGCCGACGAGATCTCCGGCGACGAGGAGCACCTCGTCGCCGATGCCCCCGGCACGTGGACCGACGTGCCGCTGAGTCAGGCGCTGCCGGCGTTCGCGAAGCTGCATCCCGACGAGATCCGCCTGGTGCTGCCGGTCCCCGGCGACCCGCGGGGACTGCCCGGCCCGGGCGAGCTGACCGGCGCCGCCCTGCTGGCCGGCGAGGCCATGATGACGCCCACGCTCGGTGTCGTCCCCGAGGTGCGCCGGCACACGTCGGGTTCCGGGGTCACCTTCGAGACGGTCCTGTGGCGGTTCTTCCCCGTCGCGGAATACCGGCCGGTCTTCCAGATGGGATCGGCGGAGGCCGAGGCGGAGCTGACCCGTGCCCTGGCCGAGGCCACGACCCAGCTGACCCGCCTCGACGTCGCCCAGTGGCGTCCCGAGCTGGCGGGCGCGTTGCAGGCGCTCCGCCGTCCGGAGAGCACCGCGACGCTGCCTCCGGGCTTCGACCCGCGGTCGCGGCGGCTCTTCGCCCGCGCCAGCGTCCTCGACCAGGTGCTCGTGCTGGCCGAGCACAACGCGCCCGGCGGCGCCGTCAACGGATACGAGGCACAGCAGCGGGACGCGGCCCTGCGGCCACTGACGACGGCCTGCCGTCAGGCGCTGGTCGCGGCGTGCAATTCTCCGTTGCATGCCTGACCGTTTCGCGCACTGCACGTTCTGCGGCGCCCGCTTCACCCTCGGCCAGCCGTGGCCGCGACGCTGCGCCGCCTGCGGAGAGACCAGCTATCAGAACCCGGCGCCGGTCGCCGTCGCGGTCCAGCCGGTGGCCGGCGGGCTGGTGGCGATCCGCCGGGCGATTCCGCCCGCGCGGGATCAGCTCGCCCTACCGGGCGGCTTCATCGATGTGGACGAGACCTGGCAGCAGGCCGCGGCGCGCGAGCTGCGGGAGGAGGCCGGCCTGCGGGCAGACCCCGATTCGGTACGCCTGTACGACGCGCTCAGCGCTCCCGACGGCACCCTGCTGATCTTCGGGCTCTTCCCGGCGCTGGCGTCCACCGCGGACCTTCCGGAGGCGCGGCCGAACGACGAGACCCGGGAACGGCTGGTGCTGGACGGGCCGCGACAGCTCGGCTTCGACTTGCACACCCGGGTGGCCAACCGCTGGTTCGCCGAGGCGCCCCCGGCGCTGTAGGCCCCGCGCTAGGACCGTCGCGGCGCCCCGGGGCCGTGGGTCCCGCGCTACGACCGTCGCGCGGCGTCGGTCAGGAGTGGAAGACCTCCGCGAGGTTCCGCAGGCGGGCGGCCGTGCCGGTCAGCTCGCCGACCGCGCGGTGGGTCTCCTCGGCCGCGCCGCGCACCTCGTTGGCCGCCGTGCTGACCGCCGAGATGGCCTGGCTGATCTGCTCGGTGCCGGTGCTGACCAGGCCGGCGCCCTGCACCATCGTGCCGGTCGTGGCGGTCTGCTCCTCGATCGCCGCGGCGATGGTGATCTGGTGCTGGGCGATGGCGCCGATGATGGCGGAGAACCCGCTGACCGCCTCGACCGCCTCGCCCGTGTCGTGCTGGATGCCCTCGATGCGGCGGGCGATCTCCTCGGTGGCCTGGGCGGTCGCCTGGGCGAGCTCCTTGACCTCGCCCGCGACGATGGCGAAGCCGCGCCCCGCCTCGCCGGCCCGGGCCGCCTCGATGGTGGCGTTGAGGGCCAACAGGTTGGTCTGCGCCGCGATGGCGTTGATCGAGCGCAGCACGTCGTTGATCTCCTGGCTGGAGTCACGCAGCCGGGAGACGTTGCCGGTGGCCACGGCGACCCCGGCCACCGCCTCGTCGGTCATCCGGCTGACGTCGGAGGTGTTGGTGCTGATCTCCTCGATGGCCACCCGCATCTGCTGGGTGCCGTCGGCGATCGAGCCCACCTCGTCGCTGGTACGCCGGGCCGAGTGCACCACCGTCTCGAGCTCGCCGGCGGTGGCTTCGGCCGCCCGCGTCATGGTGGTGCTCACCTGCCCCAGGGAGTCCGAGGAGGCGTTCAGCTCGGCGACCGCGAGCCGGATGCCGTCGACCGTCGTCTGGACGCGGTCCATCATCGCGTTGTAGGCCGTGGCCATCTGGCCCAGCTCGTCCTTGCCGACGACCGGCATCCGGGGGCCGAGATCGCCCCCGGCCGCGGACTTGATCACGGACGCGCAGACCTTCAGCACCCGCACGAGGCTGGACACCACCGACACCTGCAGGATCAGCACGGCCGGTACGACGACCACCGGCAGCCACAGCGCGACGCGCGCGAGCCGTTCGAGATCCTCGCGGCCGGACGAGCCCTCGGGCAGGGTCTCCGCGACCGAGCCGGCCACCGAACGGGTGACCACCGCGAGGACCGCGAACCCGCCGACGAAGAAGATCATGGCGATCAAGGTACGGATCTTGGGCGGCACTCGATCCAGCAGGGAGAGCATGTCCGACTTATCGGCGGGAGACCGCCCGACTTGAGCCGAAGTGTGATGCCAGTCTCAGGTCATTAGAGGGGAGTCTTCCCCTTAATGTCGGGAATCGTCTCGGTTCACCCGGCGGCCGTGCGGCGCCCGCCGCGGCGCGGGTCGGTGGCATGATGTGCGGGATCTCCGTTGCCGAGCGAAGGACCACGATGGCGCGCTTCGAGGCCGCGGCCTCCACCGCACCCGGCCGGTTCGTGTTGGCGTTGGCCGGCGAGTGCGACCTCGAGGGCCGGGACCGGCTCAGCGAGCTGCTGCTGGACGCGGTCGGCCGCGCCGACCTGGTGGTCGTCGACCTGACCGAGGTCACGTTCATCGACTCCAGCGGCATCCACGCCCTGGTCACCGCCCACCACGCGGCGAGACGGGCGGGTAAGCGGCTGCACGTGGTCAACGCCGCGGGGGTGGTCGCCACCGTCCTGGAGATCACCGGCGTCGCGCAGCTGCTGTCCCCGACGCCGGCGCCCGACGCGGGAGAGGCCGACCGTGGCTGACCCGGTTTTCGAGCCGTCGGTCGTCGCCGGCCCCGACTCGCTCACCTACCACGAGCCTGGCGACCTCCGCGCCGTGCGCGCCTTCGTCGCGGCCCGGGCGGCCGCGCTCGGTCTCGCCGACACGCGCACCGAGCTGCTCGTCCTGGCGGTCAGCGAACTGGCGACGAACACGCTGCAACACACCGCGGGCAGCGGCCGGGTCCGGGTCTTCGCCCGGCCCGGCGTGATCGTCTGCGACGTCGTCGACCAGGGACCGATGCGGGAGTGGGGACGCCGCATGCCGGCCGCCGACGCCGTCGGCGGCCGGGGGCTCGCCATCGTGGCCCAGGTCTGCGACGAGGTGGAGACCGCCGCCGTCGAGGACGGCACGCGGGTCCGCATCCGGCTGCGGCTCTGAGCGCTCAGCTGACGCGTACGGCGAGCAGGCACGTGTCGTCGTCCGGATTCGCCGAACGCAGCAGGCCCCGGAGCCTGACCAGCGGATCCGCGCCGGGGCTCGCCGACACGGCGGACAGGTGCCGCTTGACATCGGCCAGCGTCGCGACGGCGCCGGCCTCCCGCCGTTCCACCAGACCATCGGTGTAGAGCAGCACCAGGTCGGCCTCCTCGAGCGGCGCGTCGGCCACCGGATAGCCGGCGTCGGCGTCGGCGCCCAGCAGCAGCCCCGGCGGCGAGGGAAGCTCGGCGGCGTGCCCCGCCCGGGCCAGCAGCGGGGGCGGGTGCCCGGCACGGGCCCACGACAGCCGCCCGGCCACCGGATCGTGGCGCCCCACCACGGCCGTGCCCGTGAGCCCCAGCTGCACGCACAACCGGTTCAGATGCCCGAGCAGCACGCCGGGGTCGTGGATGCCGATCGACAGCCACGCCACCAGGGCGAAACGCAGATGCGCCATCCCGTTTGCCGCCTCCAGGCCATGCCCCGCCACGTCGCCGACGGCGAGCAACACCTGCCCGTCGGGAAGCGTCTGCGCGTGGTACCAGTCGCCGCCGACCTGGATCGCCTTCTCCGCCGGCAGGTAGCCGACCACCGCCTCCAGCCGGTGCAGCGCGATCGGCTCCGCCGGGACCGGCTGGATCAGGTGTTGCAGCTGAGCGGCGAGCCGGTGCTCGGCCAGCGCGGTCATCTCGCGGGTACGCAACTGGTGGGCGAGCCGCTGAATCGCCGACCTCGAGTCCTCCCGCGCGGTGACGTCCTGCACGACGGCGTAGATCTTCACCGGCGCCCCGTCGGCGTCGCGGGCCGCGTCCGAGAGGATGCGCAGGTGTCGCACCGCCGTACCGATGCGGAACCGGACTGTCACGTCGGAGGTCGCGCCGCTGTCGAGGGTCTGCCAGGCGGTCTCCGCGATCCCCCGGTCCTCCGCGAGCATCGCGGCCTGCTGTTCGGCGCGGCTCATCGGCCCGAGGGCGGGTTCCCGCCCGAAGATCCGGTACATGCCCGGTGACCAGTCGCTGCGGCCGGTGATCAGGTCGAACTCGGTCCAGCCGAGGCTGCCGAGCAGCTCGGTGCGCTCCATCCGGAGCTGGGCCTCGTCCGAGCGTTGCCACCACACCATGAGCCCGCCGAGCACCCGGTGCACGGTGACGACGAAGTGCGACTGGGCGACCACGCCCGCGCTGTGGTCCTCGTAGAGGAAGTCCTTCAGCTCGCCGGGGACGCCGTCCGCGAGCACCCGGTGGTACAGGTTCCACAGGGGACCGCCCACCATCGACGGGTACAGCTCCGCGAGGCGGGCCTGCCGGCGGCTCGCACCCCGGTGGTAGATGTCCGCCACCCGGTCGCTGGTCGCGGCGACCGTGAAGTCGACGACCTCGCCGTCGGCGCCGGTCACCGGCACCAACCAGGTGCACCCGGCCGGGATCGCCGTCAGCACCTCCTGCACGAGCCCGGCGAGATCCTCAGCCATGCCGGGAGCCTATCGCCGGTCGGGCGTGCGTCAGGGCAGCCGCCGCAGGACGTCCAGCACGAACCAATCGTCCTCGTGACGCACCCGCCGCTCGAGCCCGGGCCGCTCCGCCAGGGCCGCGTGCACGTTGAAGCCGTCGTAGCCGCCGCCCCGCCGGTCGCGGAAGTGGACCGCGACGATGTCCCCGTCCGGCTCCAGCCGGGACACCAGGCCGTCGAGCAGCGCGTCCAGGTCCTCGGCGGAGAGGTAGTAGAGCAGGTCGCCCACGACGATCAGGTCGAAGGTGGCGTCCGGCAACTCGGCCGGCAGCATCGCGCGCTCCACCCGTACGTTCGAAAGATCCCGGACCGCCTCGCGGGCCTGCTCCACGGCGGCGTCGACGCAGTCGACGGCGAGGATCTCGTCGCAGCGCGGCGCCAGCAACCGGGTCAGTTCCCCGATCGAGCAGCCGGGCTCGTAGCAGCCGCGGTAGCGGGCCCGGGGCAGGCTCGCGACGGTGACCGCGTACTTGCGCTGGTCGTCCCACTTCGTCGCGTTGTCCCACGGGTCGTCCTTCGCCAGGTACATCCCGAGAAAATGCTCGGCGGAGACGGTGGCACGTGGCGCCTCGGCGTCACCCGAACGTCGTGTCATGCGTCAGATCTCCCCGATCAGGTCGGCGACGCTGTCCACGACCCGCGACGGCCGGTACGGATAGCGCTCGCTCTCCGCCCGGGTGCTGATGCCGGTCAGCACGAGGATCGTCTCGAGCCCGGCCTCCAGGCCGCACAGCACGTCGGTGTCCATCCGGTCGCCGATCATCGCCGTGGTCTCGCTGTGCCCGCCGATGACGTTGAGCGCCGAGCGCATCATCATCGGGTTGGGCTTGCCCACGAAGTAGGGGTCCACCCCGGTCGCCTTGGAGATCATCGCCGCCACCGACCCGGCCGCCGGCAGCGCGCCCTCGGTGGACGGGCCGGTCGCGTCGGGGTTGGTGCAGATGAAGCGGGCGCCGTCGTTGATCAGGCGGACCGCCTTGGTGACCGCCTCGAAGCTGTAGGTGCGGGTCTCGCCCAGCACGACATAGTCCGGCGAGAACTCGGTCAGGATGTAGCCCGCCGCGTGCATCGCGGTGGTCAGCCCGGCCTCGCCGATCACGTACGCCGTGCCACCCGGGCGCTGGTCGGCGAGGAACTGCGCGGTCGCCAGCGCCGCCGTCCAGATCGACCGCTCCGGCACGTCGAAGCCCATCCGGGCCAGCCGGGCCTGCAGGTCACGCGGGGTGTAGATCGAGTTGTTGGTGAGGATGAGGAACGGCTTGCCCGACGCCTTCATCCGGTTGACGAACTCGGGCGCGCCGGGCACCGGCTCACCCTCGTGGACGAGCACGCCGTCCATGTCGGTGAGCCAGCTCTCGATGGGCTTGCGCTCGGTCATGACGCTCCTCGTCTCTGCGGTGCCGGGCAGCAGCCGGCCGAGCACTCGTCCCAGCTCGGAAGCGTACCCAGCCGCTCACGCGCGATGCCGTCGGTCCGCTCCCGCACCAGCTCGGTGATCATCGTGACGAACCGGGGATCGGTGCCGGGAGTCGCGGCACGGGCATAGCCGAGGCCGAGCCCGGCGGCGGTGTCCCGGGCCTCGTTGTCGAGATCCCAGACGACCTCGAGGTGATCGGAGACGAAGCCGATCGGGCTCACCACGACGTCGGTGACCCCCTCGTCGGCCAGCAACCCGAGGTGGTCGTTGACGTCCGGCTCCAGCCACGGCACCCGCGGCGGTCCGGACCGGCTCTGCCACACCAGGTCCCAGGAAAGCTCGGGCGCGGCCGCGGCGTGCACCAGCGCGGCCGTCTCCCGCAACTGGGCCTCGTAACGGCCGCCGTCCGGGCCGGCGGTGGCGGCCATCGACACCGGGATGGAATGCGCGGTGAAGACCAGCCGGGTGGTGGCGCGGCGCCCGGGGTCCAGCGTCTCGAGGGCCGCGCGGACGGCGTCGGCGTGCGGGCGTACGAAACCGGGGTGGTCGTGGAACTGCCGCAGCTTGGTGATCACCGGCGCGCCGGCGCCGACCTTCGCCCGCGCCTGGGCGATGTCCTCCCAATACTGCCGGCACGACGAATACCCGCCGTAGGCACTGGTGGCGAACCCGAGGGCGGAGGTGACGCCGTCGTCGCGCATCTGCGCCACGGTGTCGGCGAGCATCGGCTGCCAGTTCCGGTTGCCCCAGTACGCCGGCAGACCGACCCCGTTCGCGGCGAAGTCGGCCCGCACGGCGGCGAGCAGGTCCCGGCACTGCTGGTTGATCGGCGAGACGCCCCCGAAGTGGTAGTAGTGCTCGGCCACCTCGGCCAGCCGCTCCTCGGGAATCCCCCGCCCCCGCGTCACATTCCGCAGAAACGGCATCACATCATCGCGATGCTCGGGCCCCCCGAACGACATCAACAAAAACGCGTCATACGCCACCCGACGAACCTACCTGTTACATGGCCTCGCTTTGCTCGGCGGGCACTGCGCCCCTGAGAGCCGATGTTGAGGGCGCCGAAACGAACCACGGCAAAGAACGCCTAGTTCGTTTCGGCGCCCTCAACATCGGCGGGCGCAGTG
>NZ_JBFBAJ010000014.1:137794-160553 GCF_040682215.1 Actinoplanes sp. NPDC051346
GCGACTCTGCCCGCTCAAGCGCCTAAGGCGTGGTAGCCGCCTCGGCGCCCTCAACATCGGCGGGCGCAGTGCGACTCTGCCCGCTCAAGCGCCTAAGGCGTGGTAGCCGCCTCGGCGCCCTCAACATCGGCGGGCGCAGTGCGACTCTGCCCGCTCAAGCGCCTAGGGCGTGGTAGCCGCCATCGACGTGGACGATTTCGCCGGTGGTGGCCGGGAACCAGTCGGAGAGGAGGGCGCAGACGGCGCGGGCGGTCGGTTCCTGGTCGGTCAGGTCCCAGCCCAGCGGCGCGCGGTCGGCCCAGGCCTGCTCGAACTGTTCGAAGCCCGGGATCGACTTGGCCGCCATGGTGCGCAGCGGGCCGGCCGAGACCAGGTTGCTGCGGATGCCCTGCTTGCCCAGGTGCAGGGCGAGGTAGCGGGACGCCGATTCGAGCCCGGCCTTGGCGACGCCCATCCAGTCGTACACCGGCCAGGCCTTGGTCGCGTCGAACGTCAGCCCGATGACGCTGCCGCCCGCTCCCATCAGCGGCAGGCAGGCCGTGGCCAGCGATTTGTAGGAGTACGTCGACACCTGCAGCGCCGTCGCCACGTCCTCCCAGGGCGCGTCGAGGAATCCGCCGCCGAGGCAGCTCTGCGGCGCGAACCCGATCGAGTGCACCACGCCGTCGAGGCCGTCGACGTGCTCGCGTACCTTGTCGGCGAGCCCGGCGAGGTGCTCCGGGTTCGTCGCGTCGAGTTCGATCACCGGCGCCGGCGCGGGCAGCCGCTTGGCGATCCGCTCGACCAGCGACAGCCGGCCGTACCCGGTCAGCACGACGGTCGCGCCGTTCTCCTGGGCGAGCTTCGCCACCGAGAACGCGATCGACGCGTCGGTGATGATGCCGGTGATGAGCAGCCGCTTACCGGCCAGCAGTCCAGACACGCTCTCTCCTGAATTCTTCCGGTGATCCGTCGGGTCAGTGACCCATGCCGAGGCCGCCGTCGACCGGCACGACCGCACCCGAGATGTACGCCGCCCCGTCGCTGGCGAGGAACGTCACCGCCTGCGCCACCTCGTCGGGAGCCGCGAGCCGGCCGGCGGGGATCGCCTTGAGGATCTCCTCGCGGCGGGCGTCGGTCAGCACGTCGGTCATCTCGGTGTCGATGAAGCCCGGCGCGACGACGTTCGCCGTGATGTTACGTCCGCCCAGCTCACGGGTGATCGAGCGGGCCATGCCCACCAGGCCGGCCTTGCTGGCCGCGTAGTTCACCTGTCCGGGCCCGCCATAGAGGCCGACGACCGAGGAGATGAAGACGATCCGGCCCCACTTGGCGCGCAGCATCTTGGTGCTGGCGCGCTTGGCGCAGCGGAACGCGCCGGTCAGGTTGGTGTCCAGGACCCGGGTGAACTGGTCCTCGGACATGCGCATGATCAGCGTGTCGTCGGTGATGCCCGCGTTGGCGATCAGCACCTCGACCGGGCCCAGTTCCTTCTCGACCGTCGTGAAGGCGGCGTCGACGGCCGCGCCGTCGGTGATGTCGCACTGGACGCCGAACAGTCCGTCGGGGGCACCGCTGCCCCGGTGTGTGACGGCCACCCGGTCACCCTGCTTCGCGAACGCGCGGGCGATCGCCAGGCCGATTCCACGGTTTCCTCCGGTCACCAACACGGTGCGGGCCAACGCGCTGCTCCTCTACTCGCCTACTGCGGGATACGAACCTGTTGCGGGATACGAACCGCTCGCAGACTAGGCGTTACCAACCGGTAGGCGGAACCGGACGGACAACACGGCAGGGGTTGCGTCCCTCACTGTGCACCCGGGCGGTACGCTCGACGACGGTCCGAGAAGCCCGCACTACCGACGGAGGTGATCGCTGTGCGAGATAGCGATCCTCCCAGTCGTGGCCGGGCCGTTCGTCAGACCCGCTGAGCCCGCCCCGGTCCGCCACGCCCCGCGCGTGTGCCCGGCCGTGACGCGAGTTCCGGCCCGCTGACGCGAAACCCACCCGCTCCCGCCGTATCGCGGCTTCGTGCGTTTGTCCGTACGGAGCCCGGTGCCGTCGTGCCGCGCCGCGACGGAGCAGGGTGCCGGCCGCGACGCCTCGTGTGCGCACTTCTCCCTGTCGCCACTCGCCGGAAAGTCATCGCCATGCGCCGTTTTGTCGCTCCGCTCAGCTTCACGATCGCCGCCGCCTGGATCGTCGTGGTGTTCGTCCTCGTCCACAACGCGCCCTGAGAGTGAACGGTCCCGAAAGCGGGCAGGTAGGGGTCACCCGGCAGGTGAACTGCCGGGTGACGACCGGAGGTGTGCCCGATGACGTGGACCCAATCGATCAGGGAACGGGCCCGCCAGCGCCTCGCGGCCGCGGCTGCCCGCAACGCTCCGCCACCGTTCACCGTGGGGCCGGAACTGCAGGACACGGCCACGCCCGTCGTGGTGGTGCAACGCCCGTCGCACAGCGACGAGGTGCTGCCCCGCGGGGTGCGGACGGCCGGCGCCTGGGCCTGGCGGTTCATCCTGCTGGTCGCGGCCGCCTACCTGCTGCTGCGGGTGGTGGCGCTGCTGCGGGTGGTCATCATCCCGGTGGCGGTGGCGATCCTGCTCGCGGCGCTGTTCCAGCCGGTCGCGGCGGCGTTCGTCCGGCGCGGCGTGAAGCGCTCGCTCGCCGCCGGGCTGGTGCTCGTCCTCGCCCTGCTGCTGGTGTTCGGCGGACTGAGCCTGATCATCCGCACCTTCATCGCCCAGATCGACACCCTGTCGACACAGGTCAGCGACGGGATCAACGAGGTGCAGGACTGGCTCGCCCGAGGGCCGCTGCACGTCACCGATGCCCAGCTCAGCCAGTACGTCGAACGCGCACAGCAGGCCATCAGTGAGAATCAGGGCGCGCTGACCTCGGGCGCGTTGAGCACCGCCACCACGGTCGGCGAGGTCGTCGCCGGGTTCTTCCTCGTCCTGTTCGCGCTCTTCTTCTTCCTGCGGGACGGTGGCCAGATCTGGTCGTTCCTGTGCCGGCTGTTGCCGCGGGAGGCCCGCGTCGCGACCGCCCGGGCCGGCCACTATTCCTGGCACACCCTGGTGTCCTATGTGCATGCCACGGTCCTGGTGGCGTTCGTGGACGCGGTGGGCATCGGCATCGGCCTGTTCATCCTCCGGGTTCCGCTGGCCCTGCCGCTGGCCGCCCTGGTGTTCCTCGGCGCGTTCGTCCCGGTCATCGGTGCCACGATCACCGGCGCGGTCGCCGTGCTGGTCGCGCTGGTCGCCAACGGCCCGGTCAGCGCGCTCATCGTCCTGGCGATCGTCATCGCGGTGCAGCAGCTCGAGGGGCACGTCCTGCAGCCGCTCATCATGGGCCGGGCGGTGGCGCTGCACCCGCTCGCGGTCATCCTGGCGATCGCGACCGGCATCGTGGTCGCGGGCATCGTCGGCGGGCTGATCGCCGTACCGTTGCTGGCGGTGTTGAACACCGCCATCCGCTATCTCGTCCGGCATCCGTCCGGTGAGCCCACCCCCGACCGCGAGTCCCCGGGCACGGAGCCCACCGACGACGAGCGGGCCGAGGCGGAGGACCACCGCGAGGAGGCCGAGCGCCGCACGGACCCGGCGGAGCCACCGCCCGCGGACACCTCGGTCGGCGACCCCGGCGAGACATCTCTGGTTCACACGCCGGACACCGGCCGCAGTCCTTCGACCAGCTAAGACTCGAAGAAGATCCGTCGTATGACCGCAATGAGGTGTTCACACAAGCAACGCTTCGCCCGACACTGACTCCCATCTATACATCAGGTGACGCCGTTCACGGCGTCACCTGACCTCAGATGGGAGCCGGCCATGCGCCGAACCACCGCCCCGCTCGCCATGACCCTGGCCGCCACGATGGCCACCGTCGGCGCGGTCGCCATGCCGGCGTCGGCCACGCCGCCCGGCATTCCCAGCAAGGCGACCGCGCAGTCCCAGCTGAACGCGTTGACGGTGGCGGCGCAGGGCTCGACCAGCGGCTATTCCCGCGACCTGTTCCCGCACTGGAGCACCGTCTCCGGCAGCTGCAACACCCGCGAGACGGTGCTCAAGCGCGACGGCAGCTCGGTGACCACCGACTCGGCCTGCGCCGCCACCGCGGGACAGTGGTACTCCCCGTACGACGGCGCCACCTGGACCGCCGCCTCCGACGTCGACATCGACCACGTCGTACCCCTGGCCGAGGCCTGGCGCTCCGGCGCCAACTCCTGGACCACCAGCCGGCGCAAGAGCTTCGCCAACGACCTCACGCGGCCCCAGCTCATCGCCGTCACCGACAACGTCAACCAGGCCAAGGGCGATCAGGACCCCTCCACCTGGCAGCCGTCGATCGGCTCCTACCGGTGCACGTACGCCAAGATGTGGATCGCCGTGAAGTCCTACTGGGGACTCACCCTGCAGGCGACGGAAAAGTCCGCCCTGCAGACCACCCTGGACACCTGCACCGCGTAGATGGGATTCATTTGTTTCGATCCCTTGTCCGTGGGTATCTTCCCGGACCCGGGACACGGCCGGGCCCGCGAGGAGGTCGCGCCGATGGATCAGCTGGACGGGTTAACCCACATACAACAGCGCGCACGGCTGCACGGTCCCCACGAGACCCGCCGCGCGGTGCGCGCGGTCCTCGAGGCGTTGGCCGAGATCATCCCCTTCCCGGTTCTCTATCGGCTCGTGGCACGCCTGCCTCACGAGATCCGCCCGCGGCTGCCCCAGGCGGCCATCGCCGACCACGACCGCCCCGCGACGGGATGCCGCGACTTCATCAAAGGCATCGCCCGGCGCCTGTTCATCGAGGAGCCCGACGCCGCCTTCCTGGCCCGCGTGGTCTTCGAGCAGCTCAACACGAACAGTCACGGCCTCACCCCGTCGACCATCGCCTCGCTGGCCCCGCACGACCTGCGTCCGCTGCTGAACTCGCGATCACCGCATCCGTCGAGCGACCCGGCACGGACCCGGCACCGGACGGCGCCCGCGATCATCATCCCGTCGCCCCGCCGGGCCGCTCGCCCTTCCCACCCGCATCGCACCCGCCAGGGCGGCGCGTCCCGGCGCAGTGCCACCACCGGGCCGGCGTAACGCAGGTCAACACGGCTTACTCACCGCGCATCGGTGTGCGAACCCGCCCGGACCCCTCTACCGTGGCGAGGATGTTCATCCTCTTCGGGTTCCGCAGCCGCGACCGGCAGATCGCCATCCTGACCCTGGTCTGCGAGGTCTGCGGCGTGACCGCCGCTCAGGCGCTGACCAAGCGGACCACGAAGTTCACGCTCTTCTTCATCCCGCTCTTCCCCGTCCGGCCGGGCCGTCACCACCTGCAATGCACGCACTGCGGCGCCGTGCGGCCCGTAACCGGCCAGGACGCGGCACGCCTGGCGGCGTGAGGAAGGTCAACGGACGACGGTCACCGGGCATTTCGCGTACGCGGCGACGTGCTGGCTGACCGAGCCGAGCACCAGGCCGGCGAACCCGCCGTGCCCGCGTTCGCCGACCACCAGCAGGTCCGCCCTCGCCGACTCCTCGATGAGGACCTTGGCCGCCCTGCCCTGCTTGACCTGCGGTTTGACGAGCACCGGCGGCTCCTCGCCGAGTTCCTCCTTGATGACCTGCACCAGGTCTTCGGCGGTGCGTTGGCTGGGGTCGGGCACGTACCTCTCCGACACGCTGACGTTGCCGGCCGGTGGCAGCAGCGTGTGCTCCCACACGTTGAGGACCACCAGGTCGGCCCCGTGATCCGCGGCCTCGGCGGCGGCCCAGCTCAACGCCTTGCGGCTGCCGGGCGATCCGTCGACGCCGACCACGATGGTCTTCCATGCGCTCACGGCCGTCTCCTCTCCAGTGTCGACCGACCTCATGGTGAAGGCGATCCCGCCAACCCGCCATCCGAGCGCCCGGGTATTCCATGATGTGCGGCGACGGCCCCGCACCCATCGACAGCTGTTGCGGCCCTCCACCGGCGGGCTTAGCGTCGAGGCGCAGTGACGTGGATCACATAGGCCGAAGGGGTCGCCATGACCGCTACGACATCGGAGTCCGTCTCGACAGGTGTCGGCCCCGCCGAACGCAGGCCGCTGATGACCGGCACCGCCCTGCTGATGATGAACCTCGGCTTCTTCGGGGTTCAGTTCAGCTTCGGCCTCACCCAGTCGGCGGTGAATCCGCTCTTCCTGCTGATCGGGGCGGACCCCGACCAGCTGCCCATCCTCAACCTCGCGGGACCGGTCACCGGCCTGATCATCCAGCCGCTGATCGGCGCGATCAGCGACCGGACGTGGCATCCCCGCTGGGGCCGCCGCCGCCCGTTCATCACCGCCGGGGCGCTGCTCTGCGCCGTCATCCTGTTCGCGTTCCCGTTCGTCGGCGTCCTCTGGATCGCGGTGCTCTGCTTCTGGCTGCTGGACGCCGGAAACAACACCTCGATGGAGCCGTACCGGGCGTTCATCTCGGACCGGTTGCCCAAGTCCCAGCTGGCGCGCGGGTTCCTGACCCAGAGCATGTTCACCGGGGCCGGCGCGGTGCTGGCGAACCTGTCGCTGTTCCTGCTGCAGAAGGTGACGGCGCTGGAGAAGACCGCCGGCAACGGCGTGCCCTACTGGATGTACGTCTGCTTCATGATCGGCACCGTGTGCATTCTGCTGACGGTGCTCACGGCGATGGCGCGTACCAAGGAACTGACCCCGTCGGACGAGGAGCTCGCGGAGATCCGGTCCGCGCCCAAGGGCGTCCACCACGCCGTCATCGAGATCAAGGACGCCGTCAAGGCGATGCCGATCGCCATGCACAAGATCGGCGTGGTCTTCCTCTTCCAGTGGTACGCCATGTTCATCTACTGGCAGTTCCTGGCGGTCAGTCTCGGTGAGACCGTGTTCAACGCCACGCCCGAGCAGGGCGGTCCCGCGTGGGATGACGCGATCGCCTGGAGCGGCCTGGAGAACGCCGCCTACAACTTCGTCACCATGATCTCCGCGCTGTTCCTCGTGGGCTTCGCGCAGCGGATCGGCGCCAAGCGCGTGCACGCGATCGCCCTCGGCCTGGCCGCGGTGGCGCTGATCTGGCTGGCACGCATCGACAACCAGTACGTCGCGCTGCTACCGATGATCGGCCTCGGCATCTTCTGGGCCAGTGCGGTCGGCGTGCCGTACCTGATGGTGGCCAGCATGGTTCCGGCCAAGCGCACCGGCGTCTACATGGGCATCCTGAACATGATGATCGTGGTGCCCATGCTGATCGAGACCGTCACCTTCGGCTGGATCTACACCCACCTGCTCGACAGCAAGGGCAGCAACGCGATGACCCTCGCCGGCGTCCTGCTGGCGATCGGCGCCGTGGCGATGCTGTGGGTCAACCCGCCGGACGAGGCGGACGAGTCCCCGATCGTGCCGCTCGGTGGCAAGCGCAGCATCACCGTGTACGACCGGGTCGTGGTCGGTTCGGACGGCACCCCCACCAGTCTGTACGCCGTGGACCGGGCGGCGGAGGTGGCGCTGGCCGCCCAGGCGAAGCTGGTCGTCGTCACCGCCTACCGCGATGGCGACGCCGGCTCGGCCGCCAGTCCCGCCGAGGGCGCTCACCGCGACATTCACGGTGTCGAGGCGGCCCGCGAAGCTCTGGAGAAGTCGGTCACCGGCCTCACCCGGGAGCGGGCGCGCTACATCGAACAGCGGCTCGTCGCCGGGGATCCGGCGCAGGCCCTTCTCGACGTGGTCGGCGCGAACCCGGCGAACCTCATCGTCGTCGGCAACCGGGGACTGGGCGCGAGCCGGGGTCAACTCCTCGGATCGGTTCCCGGCGGCGTCGTGCGCAACGCCGTCTGCGACGTCCTCGTCGTGCAGACCTCCGCGTTGGACGAGGACCGCGTGTTCGCCCGGCAACCCAGCGAGGCCACCGCCGGTGCGGTCACCGACGATGGCCCCGAAGGAGAATCACCGACGCTCAGATCCTGAAGCGTTCCACGATCCGGCGCAGGTCCACCGACATGTCGGCGAGCTGACTGGCGGCCCGGTCGGCCTCGCCGACGCCGACGGTGGTGAGCTGCACGGAGTGGGCGACGTCCGTGATCGTCGAGGCGACCTGGCCGCCCGCGGTCGCCGCCTCGGCGACGTTGCGGCTCATCTCGTTGGTGGTCACGCTCTGCTCCTCCACCGCGGAGGCGATCGTCGTCTGGAAATCGCTGATCCGCGCGATGATCTCGCTGATCTCCTCGATCGCGGAAACCGCGCCGCTGGTGTCGGACTGGATGGCGGCGACGCGCCGACCGATGTCCTCAGTGGCCTTCGCCGTCTCCTGAGCGAGGTCCTTGACCTCCGAGGCCACCACGGCGAAGCCCTTGCCCGCCTCGCCGGCCCGGGCCGCCTCGATGGTCGCGTTCAGCGCCAGCAGGTTGGTCTGCTCGGCGATCGCGGTGATGACCTTGACCACGTTGCCGATCTCCATCGACGACTCACCGAGCTTGGCCATCACCCCGGTGGTGGCCGCGGTGACGTCCACCGCGCGGGAGGCGACGCCGGCGGCCTGGGTGGCGCTCTCGCCGATCTCGCGGATCGACGCCCCCATCTCCTCCGCGCCGGCGGCGACGGTCTGAATGTTCGACGACATCAGCGCCGCGGACTCCGCGACCGACCCGGCCTGCCGCGCGCCGGCCTCCGCACCGGCCGCGCTCTCCCGGCTGGTGCGGGTCAGCGAGTCGGCGGCCGTGCCCAGCTCGTTCGAGTGGCGGGCCAGGTCGCCGACCGCCGTGCGCAGCGTCGTCATCGCCCGGCGCAGGCTTGCGGCCATCTGCCCCAGTTCGTCGCGCTGGTCGACCTGCGCGTCGCGGCTCAGGTCACCATCGGCCATGGCGTCCAGCACGCTCGACACGCGCCGCAACGGGCCCAGGATCATCCGGGACACGACCAGCGCCAACGCGACCGCGCACGCCACGGCGATCACCAGCGCGACGAACACGATGGTGCGGGTCGTGTTCACGGTGGCGTCGAACTCGCTCTCGGCCACCAGCGCTTTACTGGCCCGGGTGATCTCCTCACCCATGGCCGTCTCGTACGCCTTGCGCAGGTCCCGGTTGGGGCCCATCGCCTCGGTCACCGCGGCCGCGCGGTCGGTCTCGAACGTGGAGAACTCCGAGGTCAGCGCGGCAAACCATTTGTCCGTCGCGGCCTGGATCTTGTCGACGGTGGCCTGCTCGGCGGGGCTGCCGAGCGACCGCGCGCAGGCCAGATTCTCGTCGACCGACTTCTTACGGCCCGTCGCCTCGTCGCGGAACTTGGCGTCCCCACCGATGAAATAGCCGCGCTCGTCGTTGGCGGCGGCCTTCGCGCCCAACGCGGCGGCGTTCAGACAAGAGATGTACGGAACGGCCCGCTGCAGCTCATGCGCGCGGGTGGTCTTCAGGTCGGAGATTCCGACCAAGCTCAGCACCCCGGTCAGCACCGTGCCGGCGATCGCCACGCCCGCTACCGCCAGGATCTTCACCGACACGCGGCGGTCCCGCACCCAACTTCCAGCCCCCACCGCTGCCCCGCTTTCGTTTCCGGCCCGGCCGATCGCCCGGCAAGGTGTGAATCGGCGGCGTGGAACGGAAAAATACGTAGTTCACCGAATGTTAAGCCGGAAGATTGTTCTCAGGTGCGGGATCGGGCTAACCGCGGGCGCCGGCACACCGTAATGCCGCCCTCAGCTCATCGCTGGCCAGGCCGAAATAGCAGGTGCACATCAACACCGTCCCAGGGAGTGAGCGGCCATGCGTCGGCGCCTGAGGAACCTGTCCGTCGGCACCCGGCTGGGCGTGGCATTCCTCGCGGTGTGCCTTCTGATGGCCGGCGTCGCCGGGGCCGGGCTGTGGGGCGCGCGCCGGCAATCGACGCTGCAAGCCGACATGGTGCGCCTCAACGCCCTCGTCAAGCAGGTCACCGAGCTCCGGTTCCTGGACAACGACATCAACGGCTGGCAGGGGTACGTCTGGGGCGAGGTCATCCAGTGGGGCGTCGAATACACCGACGGCACCAACCCGGACACGAGCCGGTGGGGCCTGCTCCAGAGCAAGGCCCAGGTGCTGAAGCTGCTCGACTCGCTTCCCGACGACCAGCTCACCGAGGCCGAAAGCGCCGAGGCGGCCCACCTGGGCGCGCTGTTCACCGCTTACTTCCAGCAGGACGACCAGTTCGTCGCGGAGCTGGCCAAGGGCACCGAAGCCGGGCGCACGAAGGCCTGGGACATGCTCTACGCCGAGCTCTCCGAGTCCTGGTCCGCCCTGCTGGCGTCGACCGAGAAGATCATCGCCTCGGTCACCGCCCGCGCCGAGAAGATCACCCGGCAGGTGCAGGCGGTCACGCGGTTCGTCTACATCGTGATCGGCGTCGCCGCCGCCTTGGCCGTCCTGGCCGCGCTCCTGCTGAGCCGGCTCGTGACCCGCTCGGTGGTGAAGCCGCTGCACCGCTGCATCCGGGTGCTCGGACGGATCGGCCAGGGCGACCTGACCGCCCGCACCGGCCTCGACGCCCTGGACGAGACCGGTCGGCTCGGCCGGTCGGTCGACGAGACCGGCGAGGCGCTGCACCGCACCGTCCGAGCGCTCGGCGACAGCGCCACCGCGCTCGCCGACGCCTCCACCCGACTCACCGCCACCAGCGACCGGCTCTCCGCCGACGCCACCGACGCCGCCGGCCAGGCGGGCACCGCGTCGACCGCCGCGGACGAGGTCTCCGGCAACGTGCAGGCGGTGGCCGCCGGCGCCGAGGAGATGGGCGCCGCCATCTCCGAGATCGCGCGCAGTGCCAGCGTCGCCGCCGGCGCGGCCGCCCAGGCGGTCGACATCGTCGCCGTCACCGACACCACCATGCGCCGCCTCGGAGAGTCCTCCGCGCGCATCGGCACCGTGGTGGAGCTGATCACCAGCATCGCCGAACAGACCAACCTGCTCGCCCTCAACGCCACCATCGAATCCGCCCGCGCCGGCGAGGCCGGCAAGGGCTTCGCGGTCGTCGCCGGCGAGGTCAAGGAGCTGGCCCAGGAGACCGCCCGCGCCACCGCCGACATCATCGCGCAGGTCAACGCCATCCAGACCGACACCGGCGCCGCGGTCGAGGGCATCGAGCGGATCGGCGCCGTGGTCGGCGAGATCAACAGCCAGCAGGTGACGATCGCGGCCGCCGTCGAGGAACAGAGCGTCACCGGCGCCGAAATGAGCCGCGGCATCACCGAGGCGGCCCGGGCCAGCACCGACATCGCCGCGGCCGCCGACGCCGTCGCCGTGGTCACCGGACGCACCCGCACCGAGGTCGAGGAAGCCCGCCAAGCGGCCGACGAACTCGCCCGAATGTCCGCCGATCTGCGCCACCTTGTCAGCAGCTTCCAGTACTGAGCCGAGATCTCGGCCACCCGACAGGCGTCAGCGCTCCCTGCCGTCCCCCGCGATCCCGGCGGATCTCTCAGGTGCCGCTCCCCCGAGCCGATGGCGGAATGTGCAACACGGCAGGCTCTGGTGGCTGTGGCTGACGGTGGGAGTGCTCGCCACCGGCGGCTACTTCCTCCTGCCCACCGGCGGCCTCGCCAGCAACGCCACTTACAACGCGATCGGCCTGGCCTCCGCGCTCGCCATCCTCCTGTCCGTCCGGCTGCACCGACCACCGAACCCGGCGATGTGGTACTGGTTCGCCGCCGCAGAGATCATCTGGGTCATCGGCGACATCGTCTACGAGTACTACCTGTTCGTTCTGCACCAGGATCCGTACCCGTCGGCGGCCGACGTCTTCTATCTCGTCGCGTACCCGATGTTCTGGATCGGATTGAACCGCATGGCCCGCGGCAGCACCGGGCGCGACCTCGCCGGCCTGCTCGACGCCGCCATCCTGGCCACCGGTCTCGGCCTGGTGTTCTGGGTCGTCATCGTGGAGCCCCTCGCCGCCGACTCCACCAGTTCGGCGCTGGTCCGCGGCGTCACCGTCGCCTACCCGGCCGCCGACGTGATGCTGCTCGCCATGCTCGCCCGACTGGCCTTCGGCGTAGCGTCCTGGACACCCACCATGCGCCTGCTGGCCATCGGCGTGGTGATGCTGCTCGTCGGCGACGCCGGCTACTCAGCCCTCGACCTGTATTCCGAGGCCGACAGCACAATCTGCGACGCGGCGTTCCTGCTGTCGTACGTGATGTGGGGCGCCGCCGCCCTGCACCCGTCGATGCACCCCCGGGTCGCCCTCGCCCGCACCGAACCACGGATGACGATCGGGCGGATCCTGCTGCTGGCCACCAGCTCGCTGCTCGGCCCGGCGCTGCTGCTCGTACCCGCCATCGGCGGCAACGTCCGCGACCGGGGTGCGATCGCGGTCGGCGCGATCGTGCTCTTCCTGCTGGTGCTGCTGCGCATGTCCGGCTTCGTCGGCCAGGTGCAACGCCAGGCCGGCCAACTCGCGGACGTAGCGATGCGCGACGACCTGACCGGCCTGGCGAATCGCCGGCGTTTCGAACGCGACCTGGGCACGGCCTTGCAGACCGGTGGCCGCCCGGTCGTGGCACTGCTCGGCCTCAACGGCTTCAAATCCGTCAACGACCAGCTCGGGCACGCCGTGGGAGACAAACTTCTGATCGCCGTCGGCGAGCGCCTGTCCGCCGGTGTGGACGGCCTTGCCCTGGGGGCACGCACGGGCATGGACAGCCGCGCCCCGGCGGCATATGCGGGCGTGAACGGCCTCGCCTTGGCGGCACGCACGGGCGGCGACGGCCGGGCTTTGGTGACTCGCACGGGCGGGGACGGCCTCGCCTTGGCGGCACGCACCGGCGGGGACGGCCGCGCCCTGGTGGCGCGCACGGGCTTGGAGGGCCGCGCCCTGGTGGCGCGCACGGGCGGCGACGAGTTCGCCATCCTGATCACCGACGCGACCAGCGAATCCGCCGGCGCCGTCATCGAGGTCATCACCGCGGTCCTGCACGACGCCTTCCACGTCGGCGGTCACGAACTGCTGGTCAACGGCAGCGTCGGCATGGCCGACGCCACCCCCAGCGCATCCCACCCTTCCGACGCCGCCGACGCCATGGAATTGGTACGCCGCGCCGACATCGCCATGTACGCCGCCAAGACCAGCGGCGAGTCCTGCCGCTGGTACGCCGAGGAGCTGGACCAGCGGGCCGGCGAGGAGGCCCGGCTCGGCGCCGAACTGCGCACCGCCCTGGACGCCGGGCAGTTCCGGCTCGTCTACCAGCCCATCGTCGAACTGCCGCACGGGCGGATCGTGGCCGTGGAAACCCTGGTCCGCTGGGACCACCCGGAACGCGGGCTCGTCAGCCCCGCCGACTTCATTCCGGTGGCGGAACGCAACGGCCTCATCATGGAACTGGGCGCCTGGATCCTCCGCGAGGCCTGCCTGCAGGCGGCCCGCTGGCACGCCGAACTGGGCCCCGTCGGACCGGACCGGATCAGCGTCAACGCGTCCGCCCGCCAGCTCGCCCACCGCGGCTTCGCGAGCCTGGTGGCGTCGGCGCTGGCGGACAGCGGCCTGCCCGCCAGCCGGCTGACCATCGAGGTCACCGAGACCGCCGTCTTCGCGGGCGGCCAGGCCGTCGACACCCTGCACCGGCTGCGCGACCTCGGCGTACGCATCGCGCTCGACGACTTCGGCACCGGCCACTCGTCGCTCGGGCTCCTCCAGACGGTGCCGGTCGACGTTCTGAAGGTCGACAAGAGCTTCGTCGACACCATCACCATGGCGGGCCGGCACGCGGTCATCGCCACGGCCCTCATCCAGGTCGCCGACGGACTGGGCCTGACGGCCGTCGCCGAGGGCGTGGAAACCGCGGAGCAGGCGGCCGAGCTCGAACGCCTGGGGTACCGGCTTGCGCAGGGCTACTACTTCGGTAGGCCCGAGCCGGAACCGGACTTCAGCCGCAACCGCGACGACGCCGTACGCCAGGCCGCGACCTGACGAAAGTAGGGGAGCCCATCGCCGCCCAGAGCAACATGTCATGGACGGCCACACCGCTACCGCCGGCGTGATCCGATGCCGGAAACCCATCAGCCTTCCCAGCCTTCCCAGCCTTCCCAGCCTTCCCAGCCTGCCGAGGCGATGGCGTGTGGATCGGCGCGGACGCTCTGCCACGATTGCTCCTAGGCACCGAGGTACTTGAGCACGGCCAGCACCCTGCGGTGATCCGTGTCGGTCGGCGGCAGATCGAGTTTGGTGAAGATGCTGCTCACGTACTTCTCCACCGCGCTGTGACTGACCTTCAACGCCTCCACGATGCCGCTGTTGGAACGGCCCTCCGCCATCAGCTTGAGCACGTCCTGCTCACGCGGTGTCAGGCGTCGCATCGGGTCGTGGCGGCGCACCAGCAGTTGGTTGATGACTTCGGGGTCCAGCGCCGTGCCGCCCGCGGTTACCCGGCGCAGCGCGTCGAGGAAGTCCGTCACGTGCCCGATCCGGTCCTTGAGCAGATACCCGATGCCGCTGGTGTCGATCGAGAGCAGATCGGTAGCATACCGCTCTTCCACAAACTGGGAGAGCACACACACCGCGATCTTCGGGTATTGCCGGCGGATGACGAGCGCGGCCCGGATCCCCTCGTCGGTGTGGGTCGGTGGCATCCGCACGTCGACGACCACCACATCGGGTCGGTGCACGTCGACGGCGGTCAGCAACTGGTCGGCGTCGGGCACCGCAGCGACGACCTCGAAGCCACCGTCGTTGAGCAGCTTCGTGAGACCGGCACGCAGCAGAACCGAGTCTTCGGCTAGCACTACCCGCATGGGATAGACACCGTAACGGTCGTAGGACCTCCCCGTGGACTCACCACCGTCAGACTTCCGTCGACGGCCGCCGCCCGTTGCGCCAGTCCGCGTAGCCCTGTGCCGACTCCGTCCGCCGTGGCGCCGCCCCGGCCGTCATCGGTCACCGTGATGACCAGCAGATCGCCGACGTGTTCCGTGACGACCTCGGCCCGGCTGGCGTTCGCGTGTTTGGCAACGTTGGTCAGCGCTTCGGACACGGCGAAGTAGGCGATCGCCTCGACGCTCGGCGAGCAGCGCCGCGCTACATCGACCCGAAGCTTCACCGGCAGGGGCGCTCGCGCGACGACGCCGGAGAGCGCCGCGTCGAGTCCCCGATCGTTGAGCACGGCCGGGTGCAGCCCGCGCACGAAGTCACGCAACTCGGCCAACACGGCCATGGCCTCGTCGTGGGCTCCGGCGATGACCTCCTGGACGTCCGGTGGCCGGTCGGTGAAGGCAGCGCGGGCCATACCCAGGTTCATCGCCAGCGAGACGAGGCGCTGCTGCACACCGTCGTGCAGGTCGCGCTCGATACGGCGTCGTTCGGCATCGGCGGCGACCAGCAGATCGGCTCGGCTGCGCGCCAGCGACTCGACGCGCACCGCGAGCTCCTCGGCGTGACCGGGGCCCAGCAGGCGCCGAGCCGCGGCCGCGTCGACCCCGGCAATGCCGCGGGCGACCCACGGCGCGGCGAGCAGCAATGCCATGGCGCCCCCGAACCACAGCAGGAGGCCGGCCCCGGCCAAACGGTCCGCCGACAGGGCTGCGAGCACCGGGGCCGACCAGCAGAGCACGACCACCACCCCGCCGAGGCCGCCCAGCAGCGGGGCGAGCAGATGGTAGGCGAACTGCCGCCAGGCGGTCCCGGTGGTCCACGGGTGGAGGATCCGGTGCCAGCCGGTGCCCGGGTCCGGTCGCGGCGCGGCGATGTCGAGGCCCAGCACCGCTCGGAACCGTTCCCGTTGCATCGCGCTGAGGAACCGCACGCATCCCAACATCGCCAGCGGGCCGGAGACGGCGACGGCCGCGTACAACACCGGCAGCGTCCAGTGACCGGTCGGCCCCTCGACGAGGCTGGCCACCGCCGCCCACCAGAGCAGGCCCACCAGCCAGATCACCGCGCCCGTCGCGGCGCTGAAGAGCATGCCGGCCACCACGTGGAAGGTCGCCCGCCAAGCTTCCGGCGAAGAGAGCGATCGCAGAACGATCACAGGGCCGGACGACAGGGTGTGCGTCACGACGTCGTTCCCGCTGAGTTCATGCGTTCACGGTAGGGATCGCGGCGGCGGTCGGCCATCGGGCAGACCGCATGCCAGGGGTGTGGTTAACCCCAAGCTCGTACGGCTGACAACCCCAGTTACAGCGCGGCGCCCCGCTGGCAGCGTCAACGTCAGCCGACCACCCGAGGAGCGAAAGCGATGATCGAGGCACGGAGCCTGACGAAGAGATACGGCGGCAAGCTTGCCGTCGACAGACTAAGTTTCACCGTCCGTCCGGGCATGGTCACCGGCTTCCTCGGCCCGAACGGTGCCGGCAAGTCCACCACCATGCGGATGATCCTCGGGTTGGACACGCCCACGGACGGTTCGGTGCGGGTCAACGGCAAGTCGTATCGGGAGCACTCCGCGCCTCTGCGGGAGGTCGGCGCGCTGCTGGAGGCCCGCTCGATGCACCCCGGCCGCAGCGCGTTCCACCATTTGCTCGCGCTGGCCCGCACCAATGGCATCCACCGCTCGCGGGTCGACGAGGTCATCGCGGCGGTCGGCCTGTCCGACGCGGCACGACGGCGGACCGGCAGGTTCTCACTCGGCATGGGGCAGCGGCTCGGCATCGCCACGGCGTTGCTCGGCGACCCACACACGATCATCCTCGACGAGCCGCTGAACGGTCTCGATACCGAAGGCATCCGCTGGGTGCGCGCGCTGCTGCAGAGCCTCGCGGCCGAAGGCCGGACGGTCTTCGTCTCCTCCCATCTCATGAACGAAATGGCGCTCACCGCCCAGCACCTCATCGTGGTCGGCAAGGGTCGCCTGATCGCCGACACCGCGACGGCGGAGTTCACGCGGGCACACAGCCGCAGCATGGTGCGGGTACGCACCACCCGCCCCGAGGCGCTCACCGACAGGCTGGCAGGACCCGACGTCGAAGTCTCGTCCGATCGGGGCGGAGCGCTGGTCGTGACCGGTTTGACCACCGACCAGATCGGACTGGCCGCCGCCGCGGCCGGGATCACGCTCCTCGAGCTGACGGCCGAACCGTCCTCACTGGAAGAGGCGTTCATCGACCTGACCCGCGACGCGGTCGAATACCGCGCGGGCACCGTCGGAGCGCGGTCATGACGAACCCTTCCCTTACCCTCTACACCCGCGAGCAGCGAGTCACCCAGCTTCGGGTCATCCGGTCGGAGTGGACGAAGCTGCGCTCGCTGCTGTCCACGATCTGGTGCTTGGCGGCCACGGCCGCGCTCGTGGTGGGCGTCGGGTCGGCGTATTCCAGCCTGCGTGTCGCTCGCCCACCGGCCGATCCATCCACCTTCGACTCCACCTCGGTGAGCCTCGCCGGTGTCCAACTGGCGCAATTGGCGATCGGTGTTCTGGGCGTGCTGTTCGTGACCGGTGAATACGCCACAGGATCGATCAGAGTGAGCCTGGCGGCGGTGCCGGGCCGCCTGCCGATGTTGTGGGGCAAGGCGATCACCTTCGGCCTCACCACCGCCGTGGTCGCCGTGCCGACCGTGCTGGTCGCGTTCCTCGCCGGTCAGTCGATCCTGGCCGCCGAGAACCTCGACACCGGCCTCGGCGAGCCCGGCGTGTCCAGGGCCGTCCTCGGCAGCGCGTTGTTCCTCACTGCGGTGGGCCTGCTCGGGCTCGGCCTGGGCGCTCTGCTGCGCAACACCGCCGCTGGGGTCTCGGCGTTGTTCGGACTCCTGTTCGCGCCGCAGCTCCTGCTCGGGCTGCTGCCAGAGTCGATGTCGGATGCGGTCTACCGGTATCTGCCGACCCCGGCCGGCACGGCCGTCAGCGGCGTCCATCAGGACCCGTTCACCCTCGGCCCGTGGGCCGGATTCGGACTGTTCTGTCTCTATACCGCAATCGTGCTCGGACTCGCCGCGTGGCAACTGCGCCGGCGGGACGCCTGAGCTTCCATCCCGCACCGTTCAGGAGAATTCGATGAAACGACCACGACGCAGCGCGGTGCTTGCCGCAGTAGTGGCCGCGATCGCGGGACTTGGAATGGTTCCCGCCACGCTGGCCGATGCTAAGCAGGACGATAACGGTGGGCTCGCACGATTCCACCGCCAACACATCGACTGGAAATCTTGCCAGCGTGGCGCCGACGACACCGACGGACACGCATTGGACGAAGCTGGCGTGCAGTGCGGCGAGGTCCAGGTCCCATTGGACTACAGCCGGCCACGAGGACGCACCATCACGGTCGCCATCGCCCGCAGCAAGGCCACCGACCTGGCCCACTACGCCGGTCCGCTGATCTTCAATCTGGGCGGCCCGGCTAACCCGGTGCTCTCCACCGTCCCCGAAGCCAGGCAGGGAATGGGCGAGACCGGCGCCAGATTCGACATCATCGGCATGGACGTCCGCTTCTCTGGGCGCAGCACACCGATCGATTGCGGCTGGCCCGCCAGTTGGCTGCCACGCTCCGCCGGCGCCGACCGGGAGAGCTTCGACCGAATGGTCACGCTATCGAATGACCTGGCCTCACGGTGTGCCCGCGTGAACGCCGATCTCCTGCCCCATGTGTCCGCGGAGAACGCTGCCCGCGACATGGACGTCGTCCGGGCCGCACTCGGTACGCCGAAGTTGTCCTTCCTCGGCTACTCGCAGGGGAGCTACCTGGGAGCGCAATACCTGACGCTGTTCCCCGAGCGAGCCGGGCGGATCGTCCTCGACAGCGCCATCGACCCGAACCGCCCCGGCGTGGCGAGTCTGCGCGGCCGTGCGACTGCCGCGCGCCATGAGGCGGCACTTCGGGAGTGGGCCGAATGGGCCGCGACGCACGACAAGCGTTTCCACCTCGGGTCGACGGCCGGCCAGGTGCTCAGGACGGCGAACCGGGTGTACCTGGCCGCCGCCCGCACCTCACTTCGTGTCGGCCCCTATTCGGTCGACGACACCGTCATCCCCGGTGTGATCGCCAATCTGCTGGTCGACGACAGCGAGGAGAACAGCCTCGAGCTGGCTGCCACTCTGCGGGTGCTGGTGCGCGCGGCCGATACCGGAAGCGCCGAGCCCACGCCGGCCCTGGCCACCACGCTCGCTGGGCACCTCACCGGCCGGGACTCCGCGCAGCGCAGCGCGGCGACCGCAGTGTTGTGCGGAGACTCGCAGAGGCCACGCAACGTCAAGGCTCATTGGCGCGACGTCGAGGCGGCGCGCGCCGAGGCACCGATGTTCGGCCCGTTGAGCAGCAACATCACGCCGTGCACGTTCTGGCCACACCAACCGCGGGAGCGGCCGGCCCGGATCAACACCGGGGTGCCGGCATTGATCGTCCAGGCCGCCGGGGATGTCCAGGCGACGGTGGAGATGGGCCAGGCCATGCACCGGTCCCTCACCGGTTCCCGCATGATCACCCTGGCCGCCGCCCGCGACCACGGCGTCTACCTGTTCCGTGGCTCCGAGTGTGTCGATACGGCCGTGAATACCTACCTCGTCACCGGCGACCTGCCGGCGGCCGACCTGACCTGCGCCCGATAATGCTCGCTCAAGCATCCCTGCTAACCGTCCAGGGACTTCCTCATCTGTTGTGTGACGACGCCGTATCCCGAGGTCTCGTACAGCTGGATTGCGGCGGCGTTGAAGCCGAAAACGTTGAGCTCCAGGGATTTCACTCCCCGCGACCGTACGACGTTCTCGGCCGCCGAGAGCAGGGCCCGGCCGTAACCCTTTCCGCGGTGTGCTTCATCGACCTCGATGAAGTAGATGAATGCGCAATCGGGGGTGCCACGTGGGTACGTCAGTCCCAGCCATACCGAGCCCACCGGTGTGCCGTCGGGCTGGAGCCCCTTGAGGAAGAGCATGCCCGCGGTGGCGAAGCCGTCCGGAAGCACGTCACGACGGGCCTTGCGCGCCAGCTCCGGGGCGGCCTCGGAGGACCAGTTACCGACGGCGACGTGCGATGCCGCCAGCAGGCGGGTGGTCTCCTCGTTCCATTGCGCGAACTCATTTTCCCGCATCGGGCGCGCGATCAACTCAGGCATGCTGGGATGCTGGCACACCGTGATCGAGCGCTAGTGACCAGGAGTCGCCTCGGATGCGGCGGGAAAGGTCACGATCATGCGGGTGCCGGGGTCACCGGGTTCGTAATGCGCCTCTCCGCCGTGTGCCTGAGCGAGCTCACGCACGATCCACAGCCCGAGGCCTACGCCTTCACGGTCACCGGCGCCGAAGCGGGTGAACAGACGTGTCCTCAGGTCTTCGGGCACGCCTGGGCCGTGGTCGCGGACCTCCAGGCGGTCCGTGGTCCCGTCGCTGGTGATCGTCACGGTGACCGGCGCCCTGCCGTATCGCAGGGCGTTGCCCACCAGGTTGACGACGATCTGCTCGAACCGTTCGCGGTCGACGCACAGGGTGAGGTCGTGGGGGATCTGGACCCCTACGTCGGCCGAGCTGACGTAGGACAACGCCGCCAGGACCGCCTCGCGGGCGGATGCGGGTTGCCGGTCAAGCCGCAGATGGCCGGTGGTGTCGATGCGGTTCAGGTCGAGCAGTCCGGTGGCCAGACGGTCGATGCGCGACGTCTGGCGCAGCGCCGCGTCGACCATCCGCGCGGTGTGCCCGGTTGCGCCCTCCCGCAGCTCCTCGAGGGTCATCTGCACGGTGGCCAGCGGCGACCGTACGTCGTGGGCGAGGGTGCCGATCATGGCGGCACGCCAGCTCTCGATCCGGGTCAGCCGCTCGCGGTCTTCGCGCAGGTGCCGCGCCTGAGCCTCGATCAGCAACGCGACGGCGAGGGCGACCGGCAGCAGAATGAGGGCGCTGCCCAGCACGACCGGGGGTTGGGCGGTGACGATCAGCGGAACGACGTATGCGATAGCCGCCGGCGGGGCCAGGGCCAGCAGGATCCAGCGCGGGAAGTGCAGCGCCGCCCAGGCGTAGAGCAGCACCAGGAAAGGTCCCGTACCGGTCGCGACGCCACCGAAGGCCCAGGTGGAGAAGCCGAGGACGGCGAAGCCCGGCAGGGCGAGGAGGGCGGGGCCGCGGCGCGACCACCGGTGCCACGGCAGCATCCACGCGAGGCCGGCGAGCACGAGGTCGGCGGCCGCGATCAGCAACAGGTCGCTGCCACGCCGCGGTTCGTTCGGGATGCCGACGAGTGCGAGCGTCCCGGCGAGGGCGAAGAGCGCGGCGGACTGCCGGGCCGCGATGCGCGGTCCGGACCCGAAAAGGCGCTGCATCCGTGGACGGTTGATAGTTGCAGGATATATCGGACAAATCATTCGGTGGGCCGCGTCGGGGCAGGGGCCGGACGGTGATCCATTAACTCAGCCGTTCAGCTCGAATGCGGACCCGGGCGCAGCCAGATCCATCCAGGTCGTTGTATGGTCACCGACGCCTCAGCCATTGCCGATGAACGAGGACTGACACGTGTCGAACACCCGCCGCGGCTGGCTGGCCGCGGGCCTCACCACCACCGTCGCCGTTTCCATGAGCGCCGGCTGGAATCTCAACGCGTACGCAGAGGAAGCACCGCCCCCAGTCGCCGCCGAAGCCGGCGAGCCCGTGCCGCCCGCCCTGCTGCCCTGGGGCGAACAGCCGTCCCGCCTGAAGCGCGCAAAGGCCGGCGTCAGCAGCGCCGCCGTCGCCGCCGCCGGTGCGGACGCCGCGCCGGCCGAGGCCGGCGAGTCGCGCGAGCCCGAGCCGGTCTACGCGCCGAAGGGCAGCGTCCCGCTAACCGGATCGCCGGCCCTTGCTCAGCCCGCGCAGGCACAGCCCGCCGCCCAGCCCGCGCAGGCACAGCCCGCCGCCCAGCCCGCGCAGGCACAGCCCGCTGCCCAGCTCGCGCAGTCCGCCACCAAGCTCGCGCAGTCCGCCGCCAAGCAGGCGCTGTCCGCCGCCAAGCCTGCGCAGTCGGTCACCCAACCCGCGCAACCCGCCGCCAAGCTCGCGCAGGCGCGCCCCGCCGACGAGCCCGCGCCGGCGTCCGCCACCAGAGGCGACCGAAACAAGGCCGGTAAGGCCGGGGCGTTCTACCACTACGCGGCGGGCACCCAGATCGGTGCCACCGATGGGACCTCGGCGAACCTTCACATCGCCAAGCCCGAGCTCGCCGCGGCCGACGCCCACACGCTGACCGAGATCGCGGTGCAGTCCGCGGACAGCAAGCAGATCGTCGAGGTGGGGTGGACCGTCGACCGCAAGGTCAACGGCGACGACGACCCCCACCTGTTCGTCTTCTACTGGAAGGACGGCAAGCCGGCCTGCTACAACGCCTGCGGGTTCAAGGTCTACAGCCAGGCCACGATCAAGCCCGGCGCCACGCTGCCGACCGGGGTGCAGAAGAGGTTCGGCGTCCAGCGCTCCGGCTCGAACTGGTGGATCGCTTACGACTCGGAGTGGATCGGCTACTACCCCGACGACCTGTGGAACGGCAGCTTCACCCGGGCGGGCGCGACCCAGTGGTTCGGCGAGGTCGCCTCCGCCACCGAGGAAACCTGCACCGACATGGGCAAGGGGCTGCCTCCGACGGACGGCACGGCGTCGCGGATCGGCACGATCCAGATGGTCAACGGGCCCGATCCGAACGCGTCGGTGCACAGCACCAGCCCGCACTACGGCGTCCTGTCGCTCAGCCCCAGCACCTTCCGCTACGGCGGACCGGGCAGCGGCCCCTGCTGACGAGTCGGCCAGGGGGCACGGCCTGACCCAGGACTCACAACGGTCCAGGGAACGGGACTGCTCACCCACCTGCGGCTACAGGCACCGCGTTTGCCGGCGGTCTTACCCGACAGCACCCATCAGAGGCCGGCGTCGCCGGTCGCGCGGGCTTCCTC
>NZ_JBFBAJ010000014.1:160649-223948 GCF_040682215.1 Actinoplanes sp. NPDC051346
CCTCAACGGCAGCCGCCCGCCGCGTGCCGGTACGCCGGTCCCCCGCGTCGCGGTCGCCAGCAACACGGTCCCCAGCAACGCCGTCCCCAGAGGGGCCGCTAACCCCGACAGCACCCATCAGAGACCGGCGTCGCCGGCCGCGCGGGCTTCCTCAACGGCAGCCGCCCGCCGCGTGCCGGTACGCCGGTCCCCCGCGTCGCGGTCGCCAGCAACACGGTCCCCAGCAACGCCGTCCCCAGAGGGGCCACTAACGCGGGCCCCCGAAGGGCCACCAGCAACCTCGTCCCCCAACGAACCATCAACGACGCGATCGACGGCGGACATGTCCGCCGCGGCCCGCGACGAACCGCCACCGGGCGGCGCCTGCTCGCCGACGACGCCGCCGCGGATGCGGTTGTTTGTCGCCACGCGGGCCACCGGGTTGTTCGCGGTCAGCGTCAGCTGCCCGTCGATGATGGTGTCGTCGACCGTAACCCCGCCGGTGGTGTTCGTGATGCTGACGTCACGTCCCCAATAGCCGCCGGACGCGCAGCCGTCGAGGCTTCCGTGTGGGCCGAGCTGCACCCCGCCGAGATTCCCGGCGAAGGTCGCCCGGCCGCGAACCGCGCTGCCGCACACGACGCTGCCGGTGGCGCTGTTGAGCACGGAGAACGTGCCGTCGACGAACGAGTCGTGCAGATCCGTGTAGTAAGTGCCGGAGCTGCTGACGTTGCCCGTGACCTGTGTGGTTCGGTCGAGGCGCACCTCGCCGGCGTTCGTGGCGACGTTGCCCTCGATCGTGGTGTGTTCGGCGAACAGGAAGCTGTCGATCGTCGCGGTGCCCTTGGCGCGGATGGTGACCTCGCCGCTGTGGACGTTCCTGAGGAAGATGCCGTAGCCGCCGGAGGCCAGCTCGACCGCGCCGCCGATGGTGGTGTCCGTGGCGTCGAGGTAGCCGTCCGCGGCGATCTGGATTTGGCCGCTCAGGCGGCCTCCGGTGACCACGAGGTTGGCGCCCGGGGCGACGCTGACGTTGCCGGTGACGGTTGTGCCGGTGAGGGCGCAGGATTCGCCCGCCGGCACGTGCAGGTCGTTGGGGACGGTCACCGCGCCGCCGGTGCCGACGCAGTAGGTGACCAGGCCGGCGTGGGCGCGGGGAGTGGCCATCAGGGCCGAGACGGCGATGGCGGTGCTCAGGACGGCGACGGTACGTCTCATCGGGCTGCTCCAGGTCCGTGGGTGCGGTTTCCGACGTCCGAGCGTGCCGCCGCCCGGACGATGACGCCCTGCTGCCGGAGGGTCAGCGTGCCGGCGGCGACCAGCGGGCCGGTGACCGCCTCGACGTGGCGGACGAACGTGCCGTGGTCGGGGTACGGGGCGTGCTCGGCGATCAGGTCGTTGATGGTGCAGCCGTCGCCGGTGTCCACATTGGCGATGCCGGTGTCCTCGGCGCCAATGGTCACCGTCGGCCGGGTGTCGGAGTTGGGGCAGGCGTCCGCGCCCGGCGGCACCACCGTGAAGGTGACCGTCTTCTCCGAGGCGGAGTTGCCCGACACGTCCGTGGCCCGATAGCGGACGGTGTGCGCGCCCGTCGCGGACACGACCACCGGGGTGCCGTAGGTCGTCCACGGCCCGGCGTCGAGGGCGTACTGGACCGTGGCGACGCCGGAGCCGGTGTCGGTGGCGGCGATGGTCACCGTCGCGCGGCCGAGGTAGGCGCCGGACGTGTCCCGTTCGCCGGTCACGGACGCCGAGGTCTGCGGGGGCGTGGTGTCGTCGACGGGCGGCGTGACGATGGTGAACCCGACCATCTGCTCCGCCGAGGTGTTGCCAGCGGCGTCGGTGGCGCGGAAGTGCACCATGTGTGTTCCCACCGCGTCGATCACCAGCGGTGTGGTGTACGCGACGAACGCCCCGCCGTGGAGCTTGTACTCCACTCCGGACACCCCGGATCCGGCGTCGGTGGCGGTGATCGTGACTGTGGCCGTACCGAGGTAATTGCCGGACGGGTCGCGCGACCCGGAGATCTGGGCCGACACTGTCGGGGGTGTGGTGTCCTGTGGTGGCCGCTCGACGACGCGGAACGACACCGAGCCGGTCTCGCTGACGTTTCCCGCCCGGTCCGTGGCGCGGTATCGGACCACGTGGTCGCCGATCGCCTCGATCTCGAGCGGGCGGGTGTACGGCGTGAAGCCGGCGTCGTCGAGCCGGTATTCGACCCTGTCCACACCGGATCCGGTGTCGGAGGCGGCGACGGTCACGGTGGCCCGGCCCAGGTATTCCCCGGACGGATTCCGCTGTCCCGCCACCTCGGCGGCGACCGTGGGCGCGGTGGTGTCCGGTCCACCGCCGCCGTCGGTGACCACCAGTTCGCCGGCCATCTGGCCGTGGCCGGGGATCGCGCAGAAGTAGCGGTAGCGGCCGGGCGTGAGGGTGACCGTGGCCTCGTGGCGGCCGTTGTTGGTGTCGAACGGGCCGGCCAGGATGTTCAGGGTGACGTCGTGGTTGTAGCCCGTCGTCGTGGTGTCGAAGGTGAGGGTGTGCGGCATTCCGGTGGTGTTGCCGGTGGCCGCGCTGTTCTCGAAGACGATCGTGGTCGCACCGGCCACGGCCTGCGCGGGCGCGGACTTGTAGCGGGTGATGTCGTCGTCGGCGGTCCAGGTGAGGACGGCGGCGGCGGCGACCGCCGGCGACGGCGCGACGAGGCCCGCGGTGACGAAGAGCAGCAAGCTCAGCAGGAACATGGCTAGAGCTCGCGGATCCGGATGTCGCGGAATTCGATGAGGTCGGCGTCGCCGTGGTTCTGCAGGCCGAGGAAGCCCGAGGCGAACTGCCGCAGATCCGTCGGCGGATCACCGGGGCGTGCGGACTGCTTGCCGGGGGTGTTGTCGAACTCGTTGATCACCACACCGTCGCGCACCACCGTGTAGTGCTGGCCGGTGACCCGGATCTCGTAGTCGCTCCACTGATTCTTCGGCACGGGGCCGACTAGCGGCACCGGGTCGAAGTTGTAGATCGCGCCGGTTTTCTGCGGTTCGCCGGTGTCGCCGTCGTAGATCTGGATCTCGTGTCCGCAGTAGATCGCCACCCAGGCCGCGGACGTCCGCGCCGATCCCACGGTGCCGCAGCTGCCGGGCGGGCGCTGGTCCAGCGGGATGCGGGGGTCGGGGAAGCGGACGAAGACGCCGCTGTTGGCGCGGCCCGCGCCCGGTGACACGTCGCGGAACTTCAGCTTCAGCGAGAAGTCGCCGTACGGGCGCCGGGCGTACCAGAGCATGCCCAGTCCGCCACCGGTGCGCAGCGAGCCGTCCGGCTGGATGGTGAACGCGCCGGGGCCGGCCTGCTGCCAGGCGAGCAGCGACTCGGCGGTGCCGTCGAACAGCGGCTCGTATCCGGTGTGGCCCGGGCGTCCGATCGGCGAGCCCGCGGCCGCCCGGGTCAGCGTGCCCGCCTCGCGCCCGCCGATCAGACCGTCGTCGCGCAGCCCGTCGGCGACGGTGGTGACGTGGCGAACGAAGCTGTCGTGGTCCGGCCAGGTGCTCTCGTCGTCGATGAGGTCGTTGATCGTGCAGTCGCCGCCGGCCGGCCGGTTGGGCACGCCGGTGTCCGCCTCCGCCAGCCATACGGTGTCGCGGCGGTCGGGCGTCGGGCAGCCGGCCGTCACGGTGATCCGTGTGGTCGCGGTCTCGCCGTCGGCGTAGGTCACGGTCAGCTTTGCCGCGTACGTACCCGGCTCGGTGTAGGTGTGTCGGGGGTTCGCCTCGGCCGAGGTGGCACCGTCGCCGAACTCCCACCGGTGGGAGACGCCGCCGGCGCGGGCACCGGTGAACGCGACGGTCAGCGGCTTGTTCTGCACCGCCACCGAGGACGCCGACGGTGCGGGTGTGGCGGGCCCGCCTCGGTAGGTGATCCGGATCAGCTTCTGGTTGGAGTGCAGGCTGAAGAATCCGCCGCCGTAGTCGAGCAGGTAGAGCGCGCCGTCGCTGCCGAACTTGGCGTCCATCCAGCTTTGCAGCCGGGTGTCGCCGTTACCGGCCGGGATGATCGCGCGCAGGGACTCGCCGAAGAGCGGCGGCCGCTGGCTCGGCACGCCGGCCGGGTCGACGGTGACGGCGACGCGGTTCTGCGAGTTCGACTGGTCGCCGATGAACCACTTGTCGTCCCAGTACGCCGGCCACGCCACCCCGCTGGCGGTGTCGACGAGCTCCCGGTGGTACGTCGGTCCCGACATGATCGCCTGTCCGCCGCCGCGCAGGTAGGGCTGGGTGTAGGTGGCGTCGGCGGCGTTGTAGGTGGGCAGTCCGCTGCCGTCCGTACGGGTGGGGAAGACGGGCCCACCGCCGCCGGGCGCGTACCAGATCATGTTGTCGCGGGCGGGCGGAAGCCCGACCCGTCCGGTGTTGCGCGGCGAGGTGTTCGTCAGGTCGTCGCAGTCGTACCAGCCGGTGAGCACGGTGGCGTCGGTGTTGCTGCGGTCGCGGTAGGGCTGCCGGTTGCCCATGCAGTAGGGCCAGCCCTGGTTGCCCGCGGAGGTGATGATCGTGGCGGTCTCGTACTTGGCCGGGCCGAGGGTGGGGCTCGGCGCGGGGGCGTCCGGCCCGACCCAGCCGGCGGTGAGCCACCGGTGCACCGGGTCGACGGCCAGCCGCGCGATGTTGCGCACGCCCATCACGTAGATCTCCGGCCGGGTCTTCGCGGTGCCGGGCGGGAAGAGATTGCCCGGCGGGATCGTGTACGTGCCGTCGGGTTCCGGATGGATGCGAATGATCTTGCCGGCGAGGTCGTTGGTGTTCCCGGCGGTGCGCCGCGCGTCCTGGTAGGAGATGCCCTTGTATTCCGCGGTCCAGTTGTTGCCGGAGTAGCCGAGCGAGCCCTCGGACGAGTTGTTGTCGCCGGAGCCGACGTAGAGGTTGCCCTGGTGGTCGAAGGCCATGCCGCCGCCCGCGTGGCAGCAGCTGTGGATCTGCACCGGGAATTTCAGCAGGTCCTTGCGGGTGGACTGGTCGATCGTCGCGGCCGCCCGGTCATAGGTGAACCGCGAGACGGTGCGCTGCCCGATCCGGTTCTCCCGGTCGATTGACTCGTGCGGCATCCAGAAGACGTAGAGCCAGCCGTTGGTGGCGAAGGCGGGGTCGGTCACGATGCCGAGCAGCCCCTCCTCGTTCTTCACCAGTTCCGAGCCACTGCCCCGGTTGCCCATGACCCGCAGCGTGGTGAGCAGGGTGACCCGTTTGGTCGCCGGGTCGTACGCGTGGATGGTGCCGCAGCCCAGACCCACGTCCGGGTTGTCCCAGTCGACGATCGGGCCGCTGGGGCACGCGGCCTTGCCGACGTAGAGCACCGTGCCGTCCGGTGCGATGGTCAGCCCGTGCGGCTCTCCGATCTGGTCGAGCCGGCCGGGCTGGTTGGCCGCGGTGAGCCGTTCGACGGAGTAGTTCGCGGCGATGGTCGCCTGGCAGTCGCCGCGCTGGATACCCGTGGTCCAGCGCAGGGCACCGCTGAGGTGGCCGCGGAAGCCGGGTTCGGCGTAGCCGTCCGCGGTGTGACCCATGCCGGTGTAGAAGGACCGGCCGCCGTCGTAGTCGCGGCACCAGGAGACCGGGTGGAACGGGCCGTTGGCGCCCGGGCCCGGGTCGTAGAACCGCTCCTCGACCTGCGCGAGGGTGTGCACCGCGCCGATCGGGTTGGGGTCCCAGTTGATCCAGCGGTCCGCGCGCCGCAGCGTCGCCGGCAGGGTTCGGGTCGCGGGATGCTGCCGGTCCAGGACGTCCACCACGGCCTCGCGCACGGCCGGGGGCGGCGGCGTGGTCACGGCACCGGTGAACAGCCGCAGGTCGGCGAGCTGGGTGTACGGCTCACCGCCGTTCGCGGTGACCGAGAGCCGGTAGCTGCCGAACTCGCGGGGGGCGGCGACGTCGAATCTGCGGGTCTGGAAGCGGTCCGGGAATGTCTGCTCGGTACGCCGGTCGAGGTCCGTCCACGTCGTACCGTCGTTGGATCCTTGTAACGTCCAGTCCTTCGGGTCACGGCCGGGTGCGTCGTTGGCGGAGGTGAGGGCGTAGCCGCTGATCGCGGTGGGCCGGCTCAGCTCGTACGTGATCCAGGCGGTCGGGGTGCGCGCGAGCCACTTGGTGTTCGCGTCGCCGTCGCTGAGCTTCTCCTTGGTCTCGTTGGGTGGGTTCTCCGCGTTGGCGCCGACGCGCGTCACGGGTTCGGTCGCGGGGATGCTGCCGGCGGGGCGCGTGCCGATCAAGCCGGTGAACCAGGCGGAGTCGAGCTGGGCCCGGGCGGCGTCGCCGATGCCGAGGAATCCCCCACCGGCCTTGATGTAGCTCTCCAGCGCCGACTCCTGCTCCCGGCCGAGGCCGGCGCCGGTGGCCGACAGGAACACCACCGCGCGATAGGGCGCCAGCCTGGCCGGGGAGAACACCGCCGGGTCGCTCGACCGGGTCACCGCGAGGTCGTCGGCGCCCGCCAGGTCCTCGATGGTCTGCGCGGCGCGTTCGACCGGGTCCTGCTGGTCGGCCGCCGGGCCGTGGAAGACGAGGACGCGCAAGGGCTCCCGCGCCGCCTCCGTCGCGACGGCGACCGCCACGACCGGCGTCGAGCCGATGAGCAGCGCGGCCACCGCGATCGCCGCGAGACCGATCCGATGTCTCATCTCCGCACCCCTTCATGATGCGCGCTGTGCGCGTGGCCGTGGAAACGGTGGATGGCCTCCTCGGCGCCGGGCGGCATGCTGCCGTCGGCGTTACGGACGAGGAAGAGCCCGGCCATGCCGCCGTCGGAATGGAACTGGACGTGGCAGTGGTACATCCACACGCCCGGGCCGACACCCGCGCCGGCCAGGACCTGGAACCCGAACGAGCCGCCCGGGTTCAGGTCCTTGGTGTCGATGACGGCGCTCGGGTCGGCGGGCCCCTCGAGCAGGCCGGTCCGGTTGTCCGCCCACCGGTGGGCGTGCAGGTGGAAGGTGTGGAAGGTGCCGCCGTGGCCGATGGCGATCCACTCGACCCGCTGCCCGAGGTTTGCCTCGAACATCGGCGTGTTCGGCGCGTTTTTGTTGTTGATCAACATGTCGTTGAATACGACGGTGAACTGCTTCTCCGGCAGCGCGTCGCCGCGGCGGCGCACGATCAGCGCGCCGTAGAGGCCCTTGGCGATGCCGGCGGTGCCGTGGTCCGTACCCATCGCGTGATCGTGGTAATGCCAGTAGCCGGCGCTGCCCGGCAGGAAGCGTCGCCCCTCGGCCGCGACCATCTCGCGGGACCGCCAGACATAGGTACGCGTCTCGCCCGGGCCGTTGAAGGACGCGTTCAGCGGGCTGCCGTCGGAGTCGGTGCTGTAGTCGACACCGTGCGGATGGATGGACAGCCGCTGGTCGGTGCGGTTCACCAGGGTGATCTCGAGGGTGTCGCCCTCCCACATCTGAAGGACCGGTCCGGGCACGGACGCCTGCCCCGGCGCCAGTCCGTAGCCGTAGAGCCCGCCGGGTAGGGCCTCGGCGTAGACGGTGATCCCGCGGGTGGCGCCCGCCGTGGCGCCGGCGGGTCGTCCCGCGAGGGAAACGCCGGCCGCGACCGCGGGCACGGCCAGCCCGGCGGCCCCGGCGGTCAGCACCGAGCGGCGCGACACGGCCCGGGTGACAACGTTGTCGTCCATGCGATCTCCATCCGGATGCGGCAACGTCGCGAACCTTCCATCAATTGACAGCAATCTATGTGTGGTGGCGACCGAAAGTAAAGGACCCGTCGGCAAAAGTCATCGATGTCCGCCATCCCACGATCGTGCGATGATGGCGGCCGCGGGTTTGGCCGTGGCGCCCGCCCCGGGCGGCGCGGCACGCCACCAAGGCCGTGCTCACGGGCTGGGGCTACCGGGACGAAATCTGGCTCGACCAGGCCACCGTGGTGATCAGCGAGCTGGTGACCAACGCCGTGCGCCACGGCGGCGGATGCGTCGAAGTGAGCCTGGAATGCCACGACGGCCAGGTGACCCTGCTGGTCGCCGACGGCTCGTCAGCCATCCCCCGGCGTCGCGACGCCGACTCGTGCGGGGGACGCGGGATCGCCCTCATCGAGGCGCTGACCGCCCGCTGGGGAGTTCGCGACCACCAGGGCGGCAAGCAGGTCTGGGTCGACCTCTGCACACCCGGGTCACCGGCTCATCTCTCGTAAACGTCCGGGATGTCGTTGCCGTCGGCGTCGACCTGTTCCGCCTCACGCAGGCGTCGGTAGGTGCGGTTCCGCAGCCGCAGGATGACGGTCGCCACCACCGCCGCCGCCAGGGAGCCGGTCAGCACGGCCACCTTGACGTGGCCGTCACGGGCGGTGCCGGCGCCGAACGACAGTTCGCCGATCAGCAGGGACACGGTGAAGCCGATCCCGCCGAGCACCGCGAGGCCGACCACGTCGATCCAGGCCAGCCCGGCGTCGAGGCTCGCCCGGGTGAACCGGGCGGTCAGCCAGGTCGCGAGCGTGATGCCGACCGGCTTGCCCAGGACCAGGCCCGCGACGACACCGACCGCCACCGGATCGGTGAGCGCCGCGGAAAGGCCGTCGAGGCCGCCGATCGTGACCCCGGCCGACATCAGCGCGAAGATCGGCACCGCTACCCCGGCGGACAGCGGACGGAACCGGTGCTCGAAGTGTTCCGCCAGTCCCGGCGCGTCGCCCCCGTCGCGGCGCAGCACCGGCACCGCGAACCCCAGCAGGACCCCGGCGACGGTGGCGTGCACCCCGGAGGCGTGCACCAGCGCCCAGGCGGCGAAGGCCAACGGCAGCAGCAGCCACCAGGAGCGGATGCGGCGCTGCACCAGCATGGTGAACAGGACGAGCGGCACGAGGGCCCCGACCAACGGCAGCACCGACAGGTGCGCGGTGTAGAACACCGCGATGATCACGATGGCGAGCAGGTCGTCGACCACCGCGAGGGTGAGCAGGAACGTCCGCAGCGCTGAGGGAAGGCACCGCCCGATGACCGCGAGCACGGCGAGGGCGAACGCGATGTCGGTGGCGGTCGGGATCGCCCAGCCACGGACCGCCCCGCCGAGGTTGACGGCGGTGTAGATCAGCGCGGGCACGGCGACACCGCCGACGGCGGCGGCCACCGGAACCGCCGCCCGGCGGGGGTCCCGCAGATCCCCGGCGACGAACTCGCGCTTGAGCTCGAGACCGGCGACGAAGAAGAAGATCGCCAGCAGGCCGTCGGCCGCCCAGGTGGCCAGGGAGAGGTCGAGATGCCAGGCGGCGGGTCCGATCGTGAGGCTCAGCAGGTCGTGGTAGCTCCGCGCCCACGGCGAGTTGGCCCAGACCAGCGCGATCAGTGCCCCGGCGAGCAGCAACGCCCCGCCGATCGTCTCCTTGCGGAGCACGTCGGCGATGCGCCGAGCCTCGGGCCAGGAGCCGCGACCGAACAGGTTGGGGGCCATGGGTGCTACGGCAGCCGTGAGGTCCAGAGCAGGCTCATCGCCGCGGCCGCCAGGCCCAACAGCAGCGCCGCTCCGGCGTACCACTGGGTGATCTCCTCGGCTTGCACCCGGTGCCCGATCGAGCTGCCCATGTCCTCGTAGACCTGCTTCAGCTCGCTGACCGAGGCGGCTTCGTAGAAATAGCCCTTCGTCTTCTCCGCCAGCTGCTGCAACGAGAGCCGATCCACCGGTACGCGCTGGAGCACCCCCCGGATGTCGACGACGCCGGTGTCCGTACCGAAGGCGATCGTCGAGACCGGGACGTTCGCCGCCTCCGCGGCCGTGGCCGCGTCCTCCACCGAGCGCCCCGAGGTGCGGTAGCCGTCGGAGAGCAGCACGATCCGCGCCGGCGGCGCACCGTCAGCCCCGTCCGCCGGCACCGAGCGGATCGCCTCCAGCGAGGTGAACACGGCCTCGCCGGTCGCCGTCGCCTCGGCCAGCGTCAGCCCGTCGATGCCGGCGATGACCGCCGCGCGGTCCTTCGTCGGGGAGACCAGCACGTTCGCGGCCTTGGCGAACGACACCAGACCCAGGTTGTAGGAGGGTGGCAGCTCCTGCACGAACGCCTTGGCGGCCTCCTGCGCCGCCTCGATGCGGTTCGGGGCGACGTCGTCGGCCTCCATCGACAGCGACACGTCGATGGCCAGCATCACGGTGGCCCGCTCCAGCGGCTCCTCCTTGTCGACCGACGGCCGCGCCATCGCCAGGGCCAGCACGAACAGGCTGAGCAGAGACGCCGCGGCGGCCACGTGACGGCGCCAGCCCAGGCCCTTGGGCGCGAGTGAGCGCAACAGGTCCACGTTGGTGAACTTCATCGCGTACTGGCGCTTGCGGAACTGGCGCCAGACGTAGGCACCGACCACCAGGAGCACGGGAAGCACGGCGAGCAGCCACCACGGCTGCAGGAAACGGATCATCGGGTGGTCCCCCGGGTGCGAGCGTGTCGTTGGGCGGCCACGAAACGGACCATGTCGAGCAGCCAGTCGGTGTCGGTACGCAGTCTCAGGTGGGCGGCCCCGGCCGCGCGCAACGCCCGGGCGATCTCGCCGCGCTGCTGCCCGGCCGCCTCGGCGTACCGCACCCGCAGGTCCGGATCGCTCGTGCGCACCTCGTGCAGCACTCCGGTCTCCGGGTCGGCGAGGGTCAGCACACCGACGTCCGGCAGCTCCAGTTCCCGGGGGTCGACGACCTCGATCGCGAGCACGTCGTGCCGCACCGCGAGCTTGCGCACGGGCCTCGCCCAGCCGTCGACGGGTGCCAGGAAGTCCGAGACCACCACGGCGACACCCCGGCGGCGCGGCGGCCGGTTCAGCATGTCGATCAACTCACCCAGATCGGTGCGACCGGGCCTGATCCGGGTACGCGCGATGGCCCGCAGCAAACCCTGAGCCTCCTTGCGCCCGGGTCGCGCGGGCAGGCGCACGACCGGCGCGGCCGTGGGCTCCACCACGGCCTGCCGCTTGCGGGGCCACCAACCGCCGCCGCCCGGCTCCTCGGCCACGCCCGCGCCGGTGCCGACGACCGCGCCGATCCGGTTGCCGCCACGCACGGTGAGGTGCGCCATCGCGGTGGCCGCCGCCAGCACCAGGTCGCTCTTGAGACACTGGGCGGTACCGAAGTCCAGGCTCGCCGACAGGTCGATCGCCATCCAGGTTTCCAGCTCACGGTCGGCGACCGTACGCCGGACGTGCGGCAACGTCGTACGCGCGGTGACCGGCCAGTCCATCCGGCGCACGTCGTCGCCGGGGCGGTATTCCCGGCTCTCCCCCGCCTCGCTGCCCGGCCCGGGCAGCAGTCCGGCGTAGTCGCCCTGGAGCAACCCGTCGAGCTTGCGGGTCACCAGGAGCTGCAGGCGCGAGAGGACGGCCTCAGCCCGCGCCGTGCCGGATCCGGAGGCTGTCGTCACGAGTGGACCGTCACTGCTGTCCCGGCCAGGCGGACTGGTGCGGGTGCTGCACGCCGTAGGCCGGCCCGCCGCCACCCGAGGGTGAGGGGGTGCCGAACGCCGGGCCGCCGCTCGCCGGAGCCGGAATGCCGGAGGCGGGTGCGGCATGGCCGTTCACCCCCGCGTCCTGGCGGGCGGACACCGACGGCATCGGCACGCTGGCCATGACGCGGGCCACGATGTGGTCGGCCGGGATGTCGTCCGCGAGCGCGTCGTAGCTGAGCACGAGCCGGTGCCGCAGGATGTCCGGCGCGATGTCCTGCACGTCCTGCGGCAGGGCGTAGTCACGGCCCCGGAGCAGCGCCAGCGCCCGGGTGGCGCGCACGATGCCGAGCGAGGCGCGCGGGCTGGCGCCGTACTGGATGAGCTGGGCGACGTCCGGCATGCCGTGCTGGGCCGGGGCGCGGGTGGCGAGCACGAGCCGCACGGTGTAGTCGACGAGCGCGTTGTGGACGAAGACCTGGTCGGCGCGGCGTTGCAGGCCGAGCAGGTCCTCGGAGGTGAAGACCTGCTTCGGCTCGGGCGCGCTGACGCCCATCCGGTAGACGATCTCGCGTTCCTCGGCGTCGGTCGGATAGCCCACGAGGATCTTCATCAGGAAGCGGTCGCGCTGCGCCTCCGGCAGGGGGTAGACGCCCTCCTGCTCGATCGGGTTCTGCGTCGCCATCACCAGGAACGGGTCCGGCACCCGGTGGCTCTCGCCGCCGATCGACACCTGGTGCTCGGCCATGACCTCGAGCAGGGCCGACTGCACCTTCGCCGGGGCCCGGTTGATCTCGTCGGCGAGCAGGAAGTTGACGAACACCGGGCCGAGCTCGACGTCGAACTTCTCGCTGGACTGCCGGTAGATCCGGGTGCCGACGATGTCGGCGGGCACCAGGTCGGGAGTGAACTGCACCCGGGAGAAGGAGCCGCCGACCACCCGCGCCAGGGTCTCCACCGCGAGGGTCTTGGCCACGCCGGGCACGCCCTCGAGCAGGCAGTGCCCCCGGGCCAGCAGCGCGACGAACATCCGCTCGATCATCCGGTCCTGCCCGACGATCACGCGCTTGACCTCGAACATCGCACGCTCGAGCTGCGTGGCGTCCTGCGCGGGTGGCACCGGCGTACCCATCGTGGCGGGCCCGGTGGTCGGGCCCTCGGGCGTGGTCGGCTCGGCCACCGGTCCTCCAGGGTGTCGCGCTTCGCGGTCGTGTCGGCGCGGATGCCGACGCTCAAGACTTACACGACCATGCGGGAAGCGGTCCGGCGGAGCGGTATTACGCGCCGACCGCAAGGGTACGAACATGTCGATCTTTCTGCGCGATACGCACGGACGGGCACGCCCCGCGGGTAGACGACGGGCCGGATGAGCCGTGTAACATTCAGCGCGTCGCCGGGCGACTTCCCCCGTGGTCGCCCGGCGCTCAACTCCCCTCCCGACGCCCCGCGACCAGCGGTCGATAGGCTTCCGGAGTGGTCGAGGAGCTTGCACCCCAGTGTTCCGCCAAGGGCTGTCGTGAGGCCGCCGAGTGGGAGCTGCGGTGGAACAACCCCAAGCTGCACACTCCGGAGTACAGAAAGACCTGGCTCGCCTGCGCCCGACATCGGGTGACCCTCGGCGACTTTCTCGGCGTCCGGGGTTTCCTGCGCGAGGTGACCGAATTCCGCGCCACGGCCTAGGCTCTGCTTCGTGACCGAGCCCAGCGCACCGGCGAGCCCCGCCACCGGCCCCACCACCGCCAACCCCGCCGCCGGGCCCGACGCGGTGAGCGCGCTGGAGCCGTGGCCCGACACGGTCGACTGGCGGCAGGTCTCTCCCAAGCTGATCACTGTGGAGCTCGTCGGCCTGGCGACCTGGATCGTCATCCTGCTCGCCGGCCTGGCGACCGCCTGGGTGATCACCGATTTCTGGGCCTGGCCGGTGGCCATGGCGGCGGTCGCGCTGCTCGCCGTCTGGCGCGCCCTCGTCACCGTGCGCGCCGTCCGGGCCTGGGGCTACGCCGAACGCGACAACGACCTGCTGGTCCGACACGGCCTGGTGATCCGCCGGCTGTCGATCGTCCCGTACGCCCGCATGCAGTTCGTCGACGTCACGGCCGGACCGCTCGAGCGCGCCCTGCGGCTCGCGACCGTCCAGCTGCACACGGCCTCGGCGGCGAGCGACGCCCGGGTCCCCGGCCTTCCCCCGGACGAGGCGGCCCGCCTGCGCGACCGCCTGACCGCGCTCGGCGAGGACCGGGCCGAGGGCCTGTGACCGAGCCCGTGGCCGAGCCCGTGACCGAGCCGCTGGGCGCCGAGGGCGGCGAGCAGACCGGTGGCGAGCCGCGCAAGCGCCTCCATCCGCTCAGTCCTCTGCTGCACGGCGCCAAGTCCATCGCCGTCATCGTCGCCGCGCTCAGCTGGCAGACGCTCTCCCAGGTCGGCGTGGAGCGCTTCGCCCTGGTGGTCGCCGTGCTCGCCCTCGGCGTGGTCGTCCTGTCCGTGATCGGGTGGCTGAACACCGGCTACCACATCGTCGGCCGGGAGCTGCGCATCCAGGACGGCCTGCTCTGGCGCCGCAACCGGGCCATCCCGCTCGACCGGCTCCAGGCCGTCGAGCTGCGCCGCCCGCTGCTCGCCCAGCTCACCGGGCTGGCCGAGCTGCGCCTCGAGGTGGTCGGCGGCGGCAAGACCGAGGCGCCGCTGGCCTACCTGACCGTACGCGAGGCCACCGCGCTGCGGGGACGGCTGCTCGCCCTCGCCGGGCGGGCCCCGGGCACCGTGGATCCGGCGGCGCCCGAGCACGCCGCGCCGGCGCCCGAGCAGCCGCTGCTCCGGGTCGACCACGGAGACCTGCTGGTCAGCCAGTTGCTCACGCCGCAGGCGTTCTTCCTGCCCATCGGCGTCGCCTTCGTGATCACGCAGTTCGTCCTCGACGGCTCCTGGACGTTCGTCGGCATCGCGAGCACGGTCACCGCGATGGCCGGCGTCATCCTTCAGCCGGTGCGCCGCGTGCTGCAGGACTGGGACTTCCGGCTGGCCCGGGACCCCGACGGCCGCCTGGCGGTCCGTTACGGCCTGGTGGAGACCCGCAGTCAGATCGTGCCCCTGCACCGGGTCCAGACGATCGGCGTGACCTGGCCCCTGCTGTGGCGGGTGAAGAGCTGGCTCCACCTGCGGCTCGACATAGCCGGGTACGCGGGCCCGCAGAACGGCGACGCCAAGCGCTCGGACCGACTGCTGCCCGTCGGCGACTTCGAGACGGCCAGGCTGCTGGTCTTCCAGGTGCTGCCCGGCGTCGACCTCGCGGCGCTGGCCACCGTCGCGCCGCCGGCCCGGGCCCGCTGGCTGCACCCGATCGGCCGGCGCTACCTCGGCATCGGCCTGACGGCGGAGGTGTTCGTGTCCCGCTCGGGCGTGCTGACCCGGGAGATGACGCTGGTGCCGTACGCCCGCCTGCAGAGCGTCCGGGTGGTGCAGGGGCCGATCCAGCGGCGGCTGGGCCTGGCGACGGTCTACGCGGACACCGCGGGCGGGCGATCCGGCGTGGCCGAGGACCGGGACCTGGCGGAGGCCTGGTGGCTCGCGGAGCAGTTGTCGATCCGCGCCCGCGCGGCCCGTTCACGTCGATGAGCATCCGGAAAGGGTCGGCGACCTTCACCTTCAACTACCCGCAGTGGCGGGGATACCGGGGTGGCCCGACGGGCGGCGCGATGCCGGACGCCGTGCCGTACAACTCCAACACCCAGGCCCTGGCGAGCCTCGTCTACCGGCTGGAGCGGCTGCAGGACAAGAGGGTCGTCGCCACCAGGGGCGGTGAGACGCGGATGTCGAACTCGACCGTGTCGATGACGTTCCCCGACCTCGAGAAGAACCGCGCCTACGTGCTGCGCACGAGCAGCAGCAACGGCTGGGGCACCTGCGCACGCCAGGACGGCCGGATCCTGCTCCAGGCGCGATAGTCACCAGCGGCGCCGAACGGCGGAAGCTGGGCCGCCATGATCGGTGGGACAGGCCCTAAGGTGGTGGCATGGAGCTTCCGGAGTTCACCGCCGGTCTCAGCGCACGGGTCGAGCTGACCGTCACCGATGCCGACACCGCACAGTCCCTCGGCTCCGGCGACGTGCCGGTGCTCGGCACACCCCGGGTTCTCGCCCTCGCCGAGGCCGCCACGGTCGCCGCGACGGCCCGGCAGTTGCCGGGAGGCGTGACGACGGTCGGCACCCGCGCCGAGGTGGAGCACCGGGCGCCGACGCCGGTCGGGCACCGGGTCACCGCCCTGGCCACGCTGGCCAAGGTGGAGGGACGCACGCTGCACTTCGACGTCGTCGTCCGCGACGGCGAGGACCTGGTGGCCGAGGTCCGCGTCGAGCGGGTCATCCTCGACCGGCAGCGCTTCATCCAGAAGTCCCTCGGCGAGGCGTAGGGCCGCCAGCGCCGGCGGATCAGGGTGCCCAGCGCTCCGTGACCTCATCCTGGGTGGGCATGGCCACCGCACCGCCGTGGCGTTCGCACACCAGGCCCGCCACCGCGAGCGCGAAAGACACGTACTGCTGCCACCCCGCGACGTCCGCCGGCATCCCGCCGGCGAGCAGGCTGCGCACCAGGGCACCCATGACCGAGTCGCCCGCACCCGTGGCGTCGACCGCGGTGACCGTCGGGGCGGGCAGCATCGCCGAGCCGTCCGCGGCCGCCACATAGGCGCCCTGCGAGCCGCAGGTGACGACGACCGCGCGGGCGCCGAGTTTGAGGATGCGTTCGGCCGCGGCCGCGGGGGTCGCGCCGTCCCACAGCACGCCGGCGTCCGCGGAGCTGAGCTTCACCAGGTCGGCGGTGGCGAAGAACTCTTCGACCAGGTCACGCAGGGCGGCGACCGCCGCGGCGTCCGGCAGGAGCTTCGGGCGTACGTTGGGGTCAAAGACCCGCAGCGGACCCGGCACCGACCAGGCCTTGCGCGCCGCCGCCTGGAAGGGCTCGCGCATCAGCGCGATCGAGCCGGCGTAGAGCACGTCGGCGCCCGCGACCATGGCCTCGTCGACGTCCTCCGGGTGCACCAGCGAGTAGGACGGGGGCTCGCCGTAGAACTGGAAGGTCGGCTCCGCACCCTCGAAGGTGGTGACGGCCAGGGTGGTCGGCACCGGCACCCGGGTCGTCGAGGCGGTGCCGACCCCGCTCTCGCGCAGGAACGCGTCGATCCGGTCGCCGAGCGTGTCGTTGCCGAGGGAGCCGACGTAGCGAACCTCGGCGCCGAGCCGGGTGGCGCCGACCGCCACGTTCAGGGGCGCGCCGCCGATCGCCTGCCGATAGATCAGCTCGCCGTCACGCACGGTCTCCAGAAGATCCACGAGTGCTTCCCCGAGCACCACCGCGTAACCCATTCCGGCTCCCTCCACGTCCACGCCGCCGTGTCGTCAGCCTTCCGTCCACGGCGGGAGAAAGCTAGCACCTCGCGGATGCTCGCCCGATTTCCCGCTGTTTGGCATAATTCGCCCATGCGCCGCACTCTGTCCTTTCTGACCATCGCCCTCACGGCGCTCGCGGGGTGCTCGGACACGGTCGGCACCTCCATCCCGACCACCGTCCCGTCCCCGCCCCCCGCCGGCAGCCCCTGGATCGTCTCCAGCGGCATCCCCGACCCCCGGGGCTCCGGAGGCCCGCTGCCCACCAATTCCGGTCAGGCACCGCTGACGGTGGGCACGGCGTCCGGCACCTTCCAGCCCGTTCCCGAGGGCACCCAGGCGATCACCTACGACTCCGCGGCCGTCCCGCCGGGTGCGACGGCCCAGGTCACCGTCGCCACCACCGTCAAGGGGATCCGGGTACGGCTGGCAGTCACGGGCCTGGCGACGCGTCGGGCGTACGGCGCGCACCTGCACACGAAGACCTGCACCTCGGTGCCCGACGACGCCGGCCCGCACTACCAGCACCAGGCAGACCCGTCGCCGCCCTCGGTGAACCCGGCGTACGCCAACCCGCGCAACGAGGTGTGGCTGGACTTCACCACCGATCCGCGCGGCGCCGCCACGGTCGCGGTGGAGCAGACGTGGACGTTCGATCCGGTGCGGCCGCCCCGGTCGTTGGTGCTGCACGCGCAGCTCACCCGTACCGATGCGGGAAAGGCCGGTACGGCGGGCGCGCGAGTGGCCTGCCTGACCCTGCGTGGCTGACGTGCTCCCCGTCACGTCGCCGCTCGCCGGCGGCGGGACTCCGGCCGCGATTTCCGGTGGGGCGAGGCGGTAACGTCAGGGGCGCCACGCGGGAGAAGGGGAGAGCCACCATGGCCGAACAAGGCGAGAACACGACGGCGAAGACGGAATCGCACGACCCCGACTTCCCCGAAGCGTTTCTGCAATTCATGCGCGGCGGCTGGCGGGAGGACGCGCTCGACGTCACGGCCCGGCCGGAGGCGCCGAACTACGCGAAGCGGCGTGCCGCCCTCTCCGACGCCTTCCCGGGCGAGACGCTGATCATTCCCACCGGCAACGAGAAGGTGCGCGCCAACGACACCGACTACCCGTTCCGGCCCGGCAGCGACTTCGTCTACCTGACCGGCGACAGCGACCCCGACGGCGTGCTGGTGCTGCGCCCGAGCGGCTCCGGCCACGACGCCGTGCTCTACACCCACGACCGCAACTCCAAGGCGACCGACGCCTTCTTCCGCAGCCGCAACGGCGAGCTGTGGGTCGGGCGCCGGCACACCCTCGGCGAGAAGTCGGCGGAGCTGGGCATCGAGACCGCGTCCTACGCCGAGCTCGGCCGGGCGCTGGCCGAGTGCGCCCCGGCCCGCACCCGGGTGCTGCGCGGGCTCGACACGGCCGTCGACCGGGCCGTGCTCGCCTACGACACCGACCCGGCGGCGCGGCGCGACCGCGCCCTGGCGGCCGCGATCTCCGAGCTCAAGCTGGTCAAGGACGAGTGGGAGATCGCCCAGCTCCAGGAGGCGATCGACGCGACCGTCCGGGGCTTCGAGGACGTCGCCCGCGTCCTGCCCGCCGACCGTGGCGTCAAGGAGCGCCTGCTCGAGGGCGTCTTCGCGCTGCGCGCCCGCACGGACGGCAACGACGTCGGTTACGGCAGCATCGTCGGCGCCGGAGCGCACGCGACGATCCTGCACTGGGTCCGCAACACCGGCGTCACCGTGCCGGGCGAGCTGCTGCTCATGGACATGGGCGTCGAGGCCCGCTCGTTCTACACCGCCGACGTGACCCGCACGGTCCCGGTCTCCGGCACCTTCACGCCGCTGCAGCGCCAGGTCTACGACATCGTGCACGCCTCGCAGCAGGCGGGCATGGACGCGATCAGGCCCGGCGTGAAGTTCCACGACGTTCACCTGACCTGCATGCGGGTGCTCGCCGAGGGCCTGCACGACCTGGGGCTGCTGCCGGTGAGCGTGGACGAGGCGATGTCCGAGCGGTCGACGGTCTACCGCCGGTGGACGCTGCACGGCTTCGGGCACATGCTCGGCATCGACGTGCACGACTGCCAAGCCGCCCGCAAGGAAAACTACCGCGACGGGGCACTGCGGGAGGGCTACGTCCTGACCGTGGAGCCGGGGCTCTACTTCCAGCCCGAGGACGACCTGGTCCCGGAGGAGCTCCGCGGCGTCGGCGTGCGCATCGAGGACGACGTGCTGGTGACCGCCGACGGATGCCGCAACCTGTCGGACGGGCTGCCGCGCTCCTCCACCGAGGTGGAGGCGTGGTTGGCGGCCCAGCGCGAGGCCGGCCCCCGCCTGCCGGAATAAGCACCTCCGCCTTTCATCAAGGGGTAAATTCTTGCAGGGGATGGAAGAATTTACATACGTGAGGCATCGGTAACCGTCGCTTAACGACGTCCGACGAGACTCCCTTGCGGCCGTGGGGACACCACGGCCGCCCAGAGGGGGTAGATCGTTGTCCGTCCACCGCCGGCCGGGGATCGCGCTCGTCACGGCGCTCGCCCTGGCGATGACCAGCATCGCGGTGCCCGCGAGCGCGGCGCCCGGCGACTCCAAACTCGAGCCGCGCCTGCGCGCCCAACTCGCGGCGAACCGGAGCACCACATTCTGGGTAGAGCTGCGCGACCGGGCCGACCTGACACCGGCCCGGAACGCCGCCGGCGACGAGCGCGCCGCCCGGGTCCACCGGATCGCCACCGAGCACGCCGCGCGCAGTCAGGCCCCGGTGCGCGCGCTGCTGACGTCCCGCAGGGCGAGCTTCACGCCGTACTGGATCGCGAACACCATCCGGGTCACCGGCGACGCCGCCCTCGCCGCGGCCGTCGCAGCCCGGCCCGAGGTCAGCAGGGTGCTCGCGGACAAGGTGGTCCCGCTGCCCAAGCTGATGCCCGCCGCCACCCTCCCCCGCGTCCACAGCGGGACGCAGAACGCCGAGTGGAACCTCGCCCGCGTCCAGGCGCCGCGGGTCTGGGACAACCTGAGCATCCGCGGCGACGGAATCGTCGTCGCCACCGTCGACACCGGCGTGCAGTACGACCATCCCGCGCTGGCCGCGAGCTACCGGGGCCGGGCGGCGGACGGCACGCTCCAGCACGACTACTCGTGGTTCGACCCGACCGGGCTGTGCGCCGACGGCGTACCGTGCGACAACGCCGGGCACGGCACCCACACGACCGGCACGATGGTCGGCCTCGACGGCGACCACGCGATCGGGGTGGCCCCCGGCGCCCGCTGGATCGCCGCCAAGGGTTGCGAGTCGACCGACTGCTCCACCGCGTCACTGCTCGCCGCCGGCCAGTGGATCGTCGCGCCGACCGACCGGGCCGGGAACAACCCGCGACCCGACCTCGCCCCCGATGTCGTGAACAACTCCTGGAGCGGCTGGGGATCCGATCCCTGGTACTCGCAGATCGTCGACGCCTGGGTGGCGGCCGGCATCTTCCCGGCCTTCTCCAACGGCAACACCGGTCCCGGCTGCACCACCGCCGGCACCCCGGGCAACTACACCGCCGCGTACGCCAGCGGCGCCCACGACTCGGCCGGCGACATCGCCTCCTTCTCCAGCCGGGGCAGCGGCCAGGACGGCACCGTCAAACCCGACATCGCCGCGCCCGGCGTGGACGTCGTCTCCAGCGTTCCCGGCGGCTACGCCAGCTACAGCGGCACCTCTATGGCATCCCCGCACACCGCGGCCACGGTCGCCCTGCTCTGGTCGGCGGTGCCGGAACTACGCCACGACATCGCCACCACCCGGCAGGTGCTCGACGCGACCGCCACGGATACCGAGGACACGTCGTGTGGTGGCAGCCCGGCCCGCAACAACGTGTTCGGCGAGGGCCGGCTCGACGCGTACGCGGCGGTGCTCGGCGCCCGGCAGCCGTCGGGCGTCCTCGCCGGCACGGTGAGCGTCGCGCCGTCCGCGGCGACGGCGTCTGCGGCGACGGCGTCTGCGGCGACGGCGTTCGGCGCGGGATCGGTGGCGCGGCAAGGCGTCGCGTTGTCCGGAGCGACGGTCTCCGTCACCGGGCCGGTGACACGGCAGGGCACCACGGGTGCCGACGGCGCATTCCGGCTGGCGCTGCTGCCGCCGGGCACCTACGACGCCACGATCACCCGCTACGGCTATCGCGCCACCGCCAGCACGGTGGTGGTCAGCGCCGGGGAGACCGCCCGCCTCGACGCGGCTCTCGACCCCGCGCCCACCGTCATTCTGACCGGCACGGTCACCGGCCCACAGGGAGCGGTCGCTGACGCGGCGGTCACGTTCGCCGGCACTCCCGCCGCCACCCGCACCGGCGCCGACGGCCGGTTCACCATGTCCGCACCCACGGGCCGGTACGAACTGCGGGTGCAACCCCGCGGCGGCTGTGACGGCGTCCGTACCCAAGGCATCGACCTCACCGCCGACACGACGCTCGACGTCACCCTGCCCGCCCACCACGACGCGTACGGCTACTCGTGCGCCACGACCACCGGCGGCTACGCCGAAGGCGCCCAGCGGCGGGACACTGACAGCAACGACGACGCCGCGGTGCGTGTCGACCTGCCCTTCCCGCTGTGGTTCTACGGGCAGTACCGGTCGACGGCCTGGGTGTCGACCAACGGCCAGATCGCGTTCGACGGGCCGGAGACCGCGTTCACCAACGTCGCCATCCCGAACCCGTTCCCACCCAACAACACCATCTCCGCCTTCTGGGACGACCTCTCCATCGACGAGCAGGGCGGCATCTACACCGCCAGCGGCCACGACAGCGTCATCGTCGAATGGCGCAACATGCGGTTCTACGGCGCCTCGTCCCAGCGCCTGTCGATCAGCGTGGAACTGGGCCGCGACGGCACGATCGCCATCCACCATCGGGGCCTCCAGGGCGCCCTCGCGGACGGCGCCAGCGCCACCATCGGCATCGAGAACGCCGACGGCACGGACGGATTCCAGTTCGCGTACGGCACCACCATGACCGCCGAGGGCAGCGGCGTGACCTTCCACCCGCCCACGGCCCCGCCGCCGACGGTCCGGGCGCACCGCCCCGCTGTCGGCACCCACTGAGCCGCCGCCCCCGACTGGTCCGTGCCGGCCGGGGGCGGCCCCAGGGTGTGTCGCCCATACCGGCTTCGGTACACCGCGGCTCGGGAAGTGCTGCGCCCTCAGCCGATTGCGACGACAGGCAGCGGCTCGTCGTAGCCGACCCAGGCCGCCCGGCGCGTCAGCCCGCGCCGGCGGCGTCTCCCACCGGTGGGAGTTCGGATGACGCCGCGTCACAGCCAGCGTGGTGCCCGCCAGACACGCCGAGGACCCGGACGGCGTGCACTTCCGCGGCGTTCAGCTCAGCGGCGCGGTCACGACGGTGCTGAACGACTCGCGGGCCGCAGGCATCGAGATCACCGCCGACGACTCCGGCTGGCTCCTCGCCGACGGCGCGATCGCCCTGTATACGCCGTCCGCCGAATCGGACGCCCAGGTCGAGGCTGTCACAGCGTTCGGGCCGGGGCACGAGAAGCACGGCGAGATCGTCTTCTTCCCGGCCGGTGCGGACGCGACACCGACCGCCTCGTCCCACCTCGTCACCCCAGGAACGGGCGTCGGCTCGATCATGCTGGGACAGCACCGCGACGAGATCCGGCGCCGGTTGAACGGTGGTCTCTGCTCGCCGTGGTCGATGAAGTCATCTTGATCTAGTGCTGGTGGCTGTCTCGGCGGGCTGATTGCGATCAAGGGCTACCGTGCCGTGCCATGAACGCAGCCGATAGGTCCTTGCAGCCTCGATACCTCGAAGAGGTGTTCCTCGACGAGGTGGCGGGCGGACCCAGCCGGGATGTGGCGCTGGCCGAGGCGAAGCACATCTACCGCCAGTTCGCCCAGGACGAATCGCTCCGCCTGCGCCGGACCGAGGCCGAGCGGGTCGCCGACATCCTGATCGATCCCCGGTACTGGCACAACGAACTGGGTGCCGAGGGTGACGGCATCCGGGGGTACCTGGTCCAGGCGTTGGCATTGCAGGCCTGCCGGGACGACGACCCGACGCTGATCGGCCAGTTGCGCCGGTACGACCCCGCCCAGGTGTACCTGTTTCCCGAATCCCACCCGGTTCCGCGGCGGTGCCTTCGCGCGCTGGTGTCCGACGTGGCGCAGGAGACGTTGACGGTGCGGGCCGCGGCCATGAAATGTTGCCGCCGCATCGCCGCGTACGTCGATCTGACACCGGTCCTCGACGAGGTGATCGGGGAGTTGTGGGCGCCGGCGACCGGCCGTCCGCGTACCTCGACGAGGGTGGACCCCGCGGTCGAGGCCGCCAACGCCCTGTTCGAACACACACTGCGCCGCAATGACCCGGACGAGGTGGTACGGCGCGTGTACCTCCACGCGGACTCCGCACTCCTGCCGCAGCCGGCACTGCGCGCGGTCGCCGGGCTGCTGGTGATCGGCGACCGCGATGGCGAGGCTGCCGCCCTGGCGGTCGACGCAGTTAGCCGTACCGCCGTGATCGACGGACTGGCGTGGACCTACATCTTCATGACACAGACCATCGGCCTCCGGGCGGAGACCTTGGACATCGACCCCGGCCGGCCCGCCGAGGTGCTGACAATGACCGAGTCACTGGCCCGCAACGCGGCACATCGCAAGCAGATCGAGTGGATGCGTCGACGCTAGCCGACCCCTCCGCGGGTAAGAACTGGGTCACGTTCCGTCTCCGGGTCCGGAACCCGTGGCGCGGAACTGCCGTGCGCGCTGAAGATACAGGAGGCAGCCGGCGTAGCAGGCCCATACGGGCAGAGGGAAGACGGCGACACGTTCCATGCCTCCGACGCCCAAGCCCGCCCCTTGTTGCGCGATGAACAGGACGCTGCCGGCCAATCCGAGTACGCCGAGAGTCAGCGTTGCCGGCCGCAGCCGGGCCGGCAGCGTGCCATTGCGGGCGCACCCCGCAGTCAACAATCCCGCGTTCGCGCACCCGAAGACCAACACCGCGCCGAGCAGGTGGATGTTCTCGTTGCTGTCCGCCGGGAACGCCCCGGCCACACCCAGACCCGCCGACCCGAACAGCAGCAGCCACCGAGCCCAACGGACCGCCCTTCCCGGCCCCCACCTCCGCCAGGTCAGCACCAGCCCGGCGATGAGCAGCGCCGCCGTCAGCACGAATGCCACATTCATGGTGTTGTGCCACGGTGAACACACGTACCGGGGTCGGGTGGTGTCCCAGACGCCGCAGGTGACGTTGCCCAGATCGCTGATGTTGTTGGTCGCCCAGCTGAAGGGCGGATCGTCCCAGGCAAGTCCGACTACGACGTTCGCCGCCAGGAACAACGGAGCAGCGGCCGCCCAGCAGAGGGCGCCTATCGTGGCCACAACAGAAGATCGCATGGGTCCGAGTACATCAACGGCGCTGTCTTCAAGGCACTACGGCAGCACCCCGTGACCCGGGTAGGGCCAGCCCTACCCGGGCCGATGCGTGTCCTCTCCATTGCCGCGCTTCCCCTAACTGGACGTTCGCGTCGTGTAAGGATTTGCCCCGGTGTACGTAAGGATTCTTGTCGTCCGTTGAATTCGTCGCCGACGATGATCTTTGATGAGTGGAAGATTCTCATCGAGCTGCGTGGAGATGGATCATGCGCACACCTACCCTGGGGCCGCCCCCGTCGAGGAGCGACGCCGACCGCGCGGAGAAGTCCCGGTCGGTGAGCATCCCGGAATGATCTGCGCCCGGTCAGTGGGGCGTCTTCGACCTGGACATTGGCGAACGCCCGGCAACATCGCCATTTCCAACATGGAGTGTCAATGACTAATACACCGCTCGGCAACGATCCATGGCAGCAGCCGTTTCCGCCGCAACAGCCGGTCGCCCCGCCGGCCCATGGCCAGCCGGTCTACGGTCAGCCGGTCTACGGTCAGCCGTTCCCGATTCCGGTGGCCGCCCCGCCGCCCAGGAGGTTGAACACGACCCTCATCGTCGTCGTTTCAGTGGTGCTCACCGTCATAACCTGTTTGGCGGTTTCCGTGGTGTTCAGTCTGATACGTGAGGGCGACGATACCGATGACGCCCTCCCCGAGAAGGTGACCAGCCCGACGGTCATCGCAGCGCGGGTAAGCATCACCGAACCGGCCACGCTTGGCGGCCTGCCGAAATTGCGGAATGAGAACACCGACAAGGTCAACGAAACGATGACGCGGGCCCTTGGGGGATTTGAGAACGCGACCAACATGTTCAGCGCGATCTACGGCTCCGCGGATCCCGGTAAGGATCTGGTACTCGCCGCGGCGGTCCAGATGACCGTCTCCGACCCGGAGCAGGAGATCATCACAGCGTTCGAAAAGCTTCCCCCGAGCCCGGTGACCAATCTGTTGTCCGCTGACACCGGAACTCTCGGCGGCGTCGCCAAGTGCGGCACCACCACGTTGTCGGACATCCGGAGCGCACTCTGCATCTGGGTCGACGAGGGCAGCCTCGGCATGATCACGTGGCGACAGCGAAGCGCTTTTACCGTAGTGGAGAAGTTCCCGGAGCTGCGTGCCGAGATCGAGGCCAGGAGCCGCTGACTCGGGGATCGTCAATCAGCTACTTTCGGCTTGCGCGAAATGCTGGATGAGCAATGGGGTCATCTGCTCGGGCGCTTCCTCGGGCAGCCAGTGGGAGGCACCGCGAAGTACCTCGAACCGGTAGGGACCGTCGACGTAACGCTCGCACAGCTCGGCTGCGGCTCGGCAGATGAAGCGGTCTCCGTCGCTCCACAGGAAGAGTGTCGGCACGTCGATCCGATCGGGCCGGTCCCGCAGGCTGAACGGCAATGCCCGGTACCAGTTGAGCGGCCCGCGCATGGCGGCGCGGTCGGCCGCCCGGGAGGCGTAGCGGTCTGCGTTGACCGGGTCCAACCCCGTACGCATCAGAGAATCCCGCATGGCGCGGCCACCCCGTCGTGACAGCGCCAGTTCGGGCAGTCCCGGTATTTGAAAGGCGACCATGTACCAGGAGCGGACTGCTTGACTGCTGCCGGCCAGGGCTCGCAGGAACGCCTCCGGGTGTGGCACCGACAGGGCGCTCAACGAGATCACTCGGCTGCGGTGACGCCCGGCCAGAGACCAGGCCAGGGCCGCGCCCCAGTCGTGGCCGACCACGTGGAACCGCTCCACCCCGGCCGCGTCGGCCAGGGCCAGCACGTCTCCGGCGAGCCGGGAGAGTGTGTACGCGCGACGCGAGGCCGGCCTGGCGCCAGCGGAATAGCCACGCAGGTCGGGAGCCAGGACCCGATAGCCGGCCTCGGCCAATGCCGGAGTCACCGCAGCCCAGCAATGGCGATCCTCCGGGAAGCCGTGCAGCAGCACACAGGTCTGCCCTGTACCGCTGCCGTCGGCCGCGGGGGTGTCGGTGACGTCGAAGCCGAAACCGTCGTTGGCGAAGCGCTCCATCCCGGCATCCTCATAGATGTTCTCCGATATGGCTACCGGCATGAGGCATCCACTTGAAAAAGTGATATCACATTGATAGCCTCAAGACATCGCCACACCGAGGGAGGCTCATATGACGGAACACCTCGACCTGCCCGCCCCGCAGGTCCGTGAACGCATCGCTCGGGGTGTCTCGGGCTGGCCGGTCCTCGCCGTGTCCGCCCTGGTGCTGGTGCTCAGTGGCGCCGGTTTCATCACCGGCCTACAGCAGCAGGGTGACGCGGTCATTCTCGGCGTCGTCGGCGTCAGCTGCCTGTTCGGGCTGACCGCTCTGATCGCCCTGGCCGGTCTCACGCCGGTCGCGCCCGGTGAGGCCCGCGTCCTTCAGCTGCTCGGGCGCTACACCGGGACCGTCCGCACCGACGGGCTCCGCTGGGTCAACCCGTTCACCGCCCGACGCCGTGTCTCGACCCGGATCCGCAACCACGAGACCGACGTGCTCAAGGTCAACGACGCCGACGGCAATCCCATCGAGATCGCCTCCGTTGTCGTCTGGCAGGTCGAGGACACCGCCCGGGCCGTCTTCGAGGTCGACGACTTCATCGAGTTCGTCGCCATCCAGACCGAAACCGCCGTGCGGCACATCGCCAACAGCTACTCCTACGACTCCCACGACTCCGCCCGGATGTCGCTGCGCGACAACGCCGACGAGATCACCGCCCGACTCTCTGAAGAGATCGGGGTACGGGTAGCCGCCGCCGGAGTGAAGATCATCGAGTCCCGGCTGACCCGCCTCGCCTACTCACCCGAGATCGCCCACGCCATGCTCCGCCGACAGCAGGCGAACGCCATCGTCGCGGCCCGAACCCGCATCGTCGAAGGCGCGGTCGGCATGGTGGAGATGGCGCTGCTCCGCCTCGCCGAGAATGACGTCGTCGACCTCGACGAGGAACGCAAGGCCGCGATGGTCAGCAACCTGCTGGTGGTCCTGTGCGGCGACCGCGACGCCCAGCCCGTGGTCAACGCGGGCACCCTCTACGCATAGGCACATGGCTACCGAACGGAAGAAGCTCCTCCTCCGGCTCGACCCCGCCGTGCACGACGCACTCGCACGGTGGGCCGGCGACGAATTGCGCAGCACGAACTCCCAGATCGAGTATCTGCTGCGCAAAGCCCTCGCCGACGCCGGTCGCCTGCCCGGAGGAGTCAGCCGGATGCGCGGCCCCGGCAGGCCCCCCGCCGAACCCGAGCCGGAAGAGGAATGAGATGGAACTGCCCAGCAGCCTTCCCCAACGCGTCTTTCTCCTGGCCTACAACCCGGCCAAAGGGAGGGTCGGCATGGGTACCGAACTCGGCGCCATGCTGCGCGCGGGCGCCCTCGCCGACCTTTACCTCAAGGGCCAACTCACCGACGTACGCGGACGCGCCACCGTCAACGACCGGCTCCCGGGTGACGACTCGGTCCTCGCCGGACTCCTCGGGGAGATCTCCGGCTCCAGGCCCCGCAAATGGCAGCACTGGATCGACAAGCGACAGCGCGCCACCGTCGGCGCGGTACGCCAGCAACTCGCGGACGGCGGCTGGGCGCGCTGCCAGCCGTACAAAATCCTCGGTCTTTTCCCCGCGACCAGAGTGACCCTCCGCGACCCGCGCGTCCGCAAGGAGCTCCTGAGCCGGGTCAACGGCGCCTTCCGGACCCCCGCCGGCAGGGTCGACCCCGCCGACGCCGCGCTCGTGACCATCGTCGCCGCGGCGGAGCTCAATCTCGTCGTCGACCGCAAGGCCAGACGCGCCAACAAACGGCGCATCCAGGAACTCGCCGAACTCACCGGACCGATCGGTCCCGCCCTCCGCAAGTCGATCCAGGCCGCCGCCAGCGCCGCCGCGGGCGGCTGAGGCGAAACTAGGAAAGTTCCAACGGCACTGGCAACGCGCCGCCTAGGTAAAACGGAATTGCGGAGTGTCGGCCATGGGCCGGTACGGTAAGCCGGCTTGTCGGCGGCGCGCGGGGAAGGTGACCGATGGGATACGAGGTGCATATCACCCGAGCCATTCCCAGTCTGTATTTCCAACGCTTTCCCGTGACCGCCGCAGAGGTGCTCGATGGGGTCCGCCAGGCAGCGGACCTCGACGTCCCGACGAACCCGGGGCCGTCCTCTGAGATCTTCCCGATAACTGTGGGCAAGGACGACTGGCTCCTGTTCAGCCACGGGGAGCTACGGACCAAGCATCCCAGCGAGCAGCTGATCCGCCGGATGCTCGCACTCGCCGCCACACTGGACGCCTGGGTGCTGGGAGACGACGAGCACATCTATGCCGAGGAGAACGGTCAGATCGTCGCGCGACCTGCCGTCCTGACCGACCTGCCTTACCCCACCTATTTCATCGCCCGCCACGACAAGATCAGTGCGTCGGAGTGGGAAGGCGTCGTGGGCACGCAGTCCGACTTCGCATGGTGGACCCGCGTCGAGGCGCGCGTACCGTCCGGGCTCAAGTGGATCGGCTCCCCACCGGTTGCCTGCTGGACCGGCCACCCCGCTGGCAAGCCGGTCCCGTTCTTCTTCGACGAGTACGACCGAGGAATCGAGGTGCTGCAGCCTGACTCGGCAACGCTCACGCGCATGCGGGTGCTCGCGCCGCGACTCGATGCGGAGGTGCTGAGGGACCCGCCGTAACCTTCTCGACGCGCATCCGGCACTGGGCCCGAGCCGGAGGTCATGCGGCAAGACCAGGCCAGCGACGAAAGCTCACGCCAGGTCGGCGACGAAGACCGCCACCGAGCGCGCCGGCACGGTCAGTCGGCCGCCCTCGGCCGTCGCCGATCGCAGCAGCGGGTCCGCCGACGCCACGAGCTCCGGGTGCGGCGAGAGATCGACGGCTGCCAGCTCCGGCACCTCCTCCACGACAGTCGACTCGGTGGCGTTGAAGACGGTGACGATCGTGCTCCAGCGCGGATCCAGGCCGGTGCCGTCGAGGCACATCACGATCACGCCCGGCGTTTCGTCGGGGCCGCCGCGGGGGAAGGTCAGGCGACGCTGGACCTCCTCGGCTGTGGGTAGGCCGAACACCGGTGTGGAGCGGCGGATCCTCAGCAGCTCGGCATAGCGGGCCGCGGTGCGGTCCATCAGCTCCGCGGACGGGATCAGCGTCGGTTCCGCGAGCAGTGGGCGGGCCCACGGCCACTTGTCCTCGTTGTCGGGCGCCGGGGGCAGGCCGAGGCCGAAGCCGTTGCCCTCCGCGCCGTTCCAGCGGATCTGGTTGAACCAGTCGCCGGAGTCGTAGGAGTTGCGGTCGAGGGACTTGGACCGTAGCCGCTCGGTGCCCAGCGCCACGAAGCCGACGCCCTGGCCGAGGACCACCAGGGAGAGCGCGAGGATCTGCATCCGGGAGCGGTCGGGCATCGGCAGGTCGATCGGCAGCTTGAAGGCCATCGCGTCGTAGAGGATCTCGTTGTCGTGGGCGTCGACATAGGTCACGCATTCCCCCGGCGCGGCGGTGTAGCCGCTGGGTGAGCCGTTGTAGTCGATCTGCGCGCCGCTCAGTTCGATGCCGGTGTGGGTCGTGAAGCGGTAGGTGGCCAGTCCGCCGGAGAGGCCCACCTTGATCCGGTCGTGCAGGGCGAGTGGGGTGTCCGAGCCGAGCCCGGTCGCGAAGCCGCGCACCGACGGGTCGTCGCCGAACGAGCCGCCGCCGCGGACCGCGTCGCGCAGCCGGTCGTTGAAGGTGCCGATGCCGGTGCCGGCCATGTTGACCTGGGTGGCCTGGGCGAAGCGCGAGTCGTACGCGACCTCGCCGAAGTTCCAGCCTTCGCCGTACAGGTAGATGTCGGGGTCGAGGGCCGCCCTGGCTTCGAGGATGTTGGCCCGCGGGTGGTGGCCCATGAGGTCGAAGCGGAAGCCGTCGATGCGGTAGTGCCGCGCCCAGGTGCGCATCGAGTCGATCACCAGCCGGCCCATCATCCGGTGTTCGGGCGCGGTGTTGGAGCAGCAGGTGGACTCGGCGACCGTGCCGTCATCCAGCAGCCGGTGGTAGTAGCCGGGCACGATGCGGTCGAGGACGCTGAACGGCGCGAGGCCGTCGGCCATCGTGTGGTTGTAGACCACGTCCATGATCACGCGCAGCCCGGTGGCGTGCAGGGCCGCGACCATGCGGCGGAACTCCACGACGCGGGCGGTGCCGCAGGGATCGGTGGCGTAGCTGCCCTCGGGCGCGGTGTAGTGCAACGGGTCGTAGCCCCAGTTGAAGCCGTCGTGGGCGGCGACGGCCATGACCGCGTGCTGCTGCTCGGGCGAGTCCGGCGGGAACGACGCCAGGTCGCAGGTGGGCACGGCCTGGCTCGCGCGCCGGTCGGGCACGGTGGCGAAGTCGAAGGCGGGCAGCAGGTGCAGGTGGGTCAGTCCGGCGTCGGCGAGCATGCGCAGATGTCGCATGCCCGCGGTCTCCTCGTCGGTGAAGGCCAGGTAGGTGCCGCGGTGCGCCGCCGGCACCGTGGCGTCGGCGATCGAGAAGTCGCGGATGTGCGCCTCGGAGATCTGCATCCGTGCCGGCGCCACCGCCGGCGGCTTGCGCGTGGTGTCCCAGCCGGGCGGCCGCAACGCCGGGTCGTCGAGGTCGACGATCTGGCTGTGGGTGGAATCGGCCGACAGCGACAGCGCGTACGGATCGGTGACGCTGGTGGTGACCACGCGCTGGGCGGCCGGGTGCCACACCTCGACGCGGTAGCGGTAGTAGCGCCCGAGCCATTTGCGTTTGCCGGTGATGCTCCAGACGCCGGTCGCCGGGTCACGGTCCATCGGCAGGATCTTCGGCTCGTCGTCCGGGGTGCGCGACAGCTCGAGCGAGACGGTGCGGGCGGTCGGTGCCCACACGGCGAGGGTGGGCCGCTCGTCGTCGATGATGACGCCCAGCTCGGCGTCGGCGGCGTCCGCGTAGAGGTCGTCGAGCACGCCGGGCAGTTGCACGGCGGTGGTCGCGGCGACGTGCCCGGCGTGGTCGCGACCCACCACGAGCAGTTGCCCGCGCAGCAGGTGGCCGAGGGCCGCGTCGCCCAGCTCGGGCACGGCGAAGGCCCGGTATGCCCGCAGATGGGGAAACCGCCGGCTCTGCGCCTGGAAGAGCCCGCCGGGACGCGGCGTCAGCGGCAGCATGATCCGCTCGCCGGACAGCTCGTCGCCGTCCCGCCGCAGGTCGCCGCCCGCCGCCGTGACCAGGGCGAACCCCTCGGCAAGCTCGGCGAGGCGGGCCGGCAGGGCGATGGTGGTGCGGTCGACGAAGACCGCCAACGCCCGTGCCGGGTCAAGCTCAGGACCCAAAGACCGCAAATCCGGATGTACGGGCGCAGCCTCCCCCGAAAGCAGCCACACCTCACGCCCCACGGAGAAGTCCAGGCGCTGATCGTCGGGCAGGTCCTTGTGGTCGTCGCGGTGGATGACGAACCGCAGCCCCGCCGCGTCCGGCCGGACCGGCACCCGGAACACGGCGCCGAAGGCGTCGAAGCGGGCGGGCGCCAGCGGTCGGTGCCAGACGGGCTTCTCCGGCGTGCCCTCCCAGGCGTGCACGCCCCAGCCCCGGTAATCGCTGTCGGCCCGGCGATAGTGGACGACGGCGACGTCCTCCGGCGGGTGTGGCGGGGTGAAGCCGGCCGCCTCGGGGCTCGCGTACACCCGGGGGTCGCCGGAGACCAGCCAGATCTCCGGGGTGACCGCGGGGTCGACGTGCCGGTCGTCGGCGACGTCTTTCGCACCGGTGGCGTCGATGACCAGAAATCCGACGTCGCGGGCCCCGTCGGCGAGCCGGACCCAGGCGAAGCGCCCGTAGGCGTCCTCCCCGGCGAACACCTGCCCACCCGGGAAGCCGGTGGCCGCGCCGGGATCGATGTCGCCCCACGCGTACACCGCGCGGTCGTCGTAGGCCGCGTCGTCGCGCCGGTAGTGCACGACCAGCCATTGCGGCCGGTGCGGCGCGGTGAGGGCGTCGGCCGGAGCGGTCTCGATCGTGGTCACCTCGCCATGATGGCATCGGCGTCCGACGGTTTTCAGCGCGTGGCGATCACCGTGGTGATCCGCGGGCCGTCGACGTCGACCCGGATCAGGTATCGGTAACGCTCGCCGGGCACCGCGTTGCCGAAGCTGTCGAGGTATTCCCATTCGACCGCGACCATCGCCAGGACGTCGCTGAGCCACTGCACGTCGTGCATTTGGGCGTGCGCCGCGACGATCTGCTGCTCCTGGTAGGCCGGGGCCGCACCGAGGAACGACAGCGCCACGGCCGCCGGCGAGGCGAACGTGAAGCTGTACGAGTCGGAGACGACCATGCCGGGCAGCGCGTAGCAGCCCGCCACCCCCGCCACATCGCCCCTGGTCAGCGCGGAACCGTAGCGGCCGAAAAAGTCGGTGAGACCGTCGAGGTCGGTGGAAGACTGCACGGAACGCCGTGTTCCCGATGATCATCCCGGGTAAACCTCCGGGCGGAGTTGCACGGAATAACAAGACGGACGTACGGTTTACCGAAGACGTGAACCCTCAGTTAGGTAGACCTAACCGATGGGCGGCCGTCACCGGTGGGACAGACTGATGAGGACTACTCACAGTCGCTGGGTGTGAAGGAGATGACGTGGCCAGCCTCGACACCTTTGGTGCGAAGAGCGAGCTGCGCGTCGATGACGCGAGCTACGAGATTTTCACGATCGACAAGGTGGAGGGCCATGCGCGGCTGCCCTACGCACTGAAGATCCTGCTGGAGAACCTGCTGCGCACGGAGGACGGCGCGAACATCACCGCCGACCACATCCGTGCCCTCGGCGGCTGGGACTCCTCCGCCGACCCCAGCGTGGAGATCCAGTTCACGCCCGCCCGGGTGCTGATGCAGGACTTCACCGGCGTGCCCTGCGTCGTCGACCTCGCCACCATGCGCGAGGCCGTCAAGGAGCTCGGCGGCGACCCGACGAAGGTCAACCCCCTCGCCCCGGCCGAGCTGGTCATCGACCACTCCGTCATCGCCGACCTGTTCGGCCGCGAGGACGCCTTCGCCCGCAACGTCGAGCTCGAATACCAGCGCAACCGCGAGCGCTACCAGTTCCTGCGCTGGGGCCAGACCGCGTTCAACGAGTTCAAGGTCGTCCCGCCCGGCACCGGCATCGTGCACCAGGTCAACATCGAGTACCTGGCTCGCACGATCATGGAGCGCAACGGCCAGGCCTACCCGGACACCGTGGTCGGCACCGACTCGCACACCACCATGGTCAACGGCCTGGGCGTGCTGGGCTGGGGCGTGGGCGGCATCGAGGCCGAGGCCGCCATGCTGGGCCAGCCGGTCAGCATGCTGATCCCGCGGGTCGTCGGCTTCAAGCTGCACGGCGAGATGCCGGCCGGCACCACCGCCACCGACCTGGTGCTGACGATCACCGAGATGCTCCGCGAGCACGGCGTGGTCAGCAAGTTCGTCGAGTTCTACGGCCCCGGCGTCACCGCCGTGCCGCTGGCCAACCGCGCGACCATCGGCAACATGTCGCCGGAGTACGGCTCGACCGCCGCGATCTTCCCGATCGACGACGAGACCATCAAGTACCTCAAGCTCACCGGTCGCACCGAGGCGCAGGTCAAGCTCGTCGAGGCGTACGCGAAGCGCCAGGGTCTGTGGCTCGACCCGAACGCCGAGCCGGACTACTCCGAGCGCCTCGAGCTCGACCTGTCGACGATCGTCCCGTCGCTGGCCGGCCCGAAGCGCCCGCAGGACCGCGTACCGCTGCACTCCGCCAAGTCGATGTTCCGCGACGCGCTCACCAACTACGTGCAGGCCGAGGGCCACGCCGACGAGGCCAGCGCCGAGTCGTTCCCGGCCAGCGACCCGCCGGCGAACGCGGTGAACGACGACGTGGACAAGCCGCACGTCTTCAGCGCGGCGGCCAACGCCGACGGTCGTCCGTCGAAGCCCACCCGGGTGGTCGGCGAGGACGGCACCGAGTTCGAGCTCGACCACGGCTTCGTCGGCATCGCCGCCATCACGTCCTGCACCAACACCTCGAACCCGCAGGTCATGATCGGCGCGGCGCTGCTGGCCAAGAACGCCGTCGAGCGTGGCCTCACCCGCAAGCCGTGGGTCAAGACCACCCTGGCGCCCGGCTCCAAGGTCGTCATGGACTACTACGACCGCGCCGGTCTCACGCCCTACCTGGACAAGATCGGCTTCAACCTCGTCGGGTACGGCTGCACCACCTGCATCGGCAACTCGGGCCCGCTGCCCGAGGCGATCTCGGCCGCGGTCAACGAGGCCGACCTCACCGCCGTCTCGGTGCTCTCCGGCAACCGCAACTTCGAGGGCCGGATCAACCCCGACATCAAGATGAACTACCTGGCGTCCCCGCCGCTGGTCGTCGCGTACGCGCTGGCCGGCTCGATGGACATCGACATCACCACGGAGCCGCTGGGCACCGGCTCGGACGGCAAGCCCGTCTTCCTGGCCGACATCTGGCCGAGCGCCAAGGAGATCGACGACGTCATCGCCCAGGCGATCGGCGCCGAGGGCTTCTCCGCGGCATACGCCGACGTCTTCGCCGGCGACGAGCAGTGGCAGTCGCTGCCCACGCCGGAGGGCAAGACCTTCGAGTGGGCCGACGAGTCCACCTACGTGCGCAAGCCCCCGTACTTCGAGGGCATGGCCGCCGACCCGAGCCCGGTCAACGACATCTCCGGCGCGCGGGTGCTGGCCAAGCTCGGCGACTCGGTCACCACCGACCACATCTCGCCGGCCAGCTCCATCAAGGCCGACTCCCCCGCCGGCAAGTACCTCGCCGAGCACGGGGTGCCCCGGCACGAGTTCAACTCGTACGGCTCCCGCCGCGGCAACCACGAGGTGATGATCCGCGGCACGTTCGCCAACATCCGGCTGCGCAACCAGCTGGTGCCGGGCGTCGAGGGCGGCTTCACGGTCAACCACCTGACCGGCGACCAGACCACCATCTACGACGCCTCGGTGGCCTACAAGGAGGCCGGCGTCCCGCTGGTCATCCTGGCCGGCAAGGAGTACGGCTCGGGTTCGTCGCGCGACTGGGCGGCCAAGGGCACGATGCTGCTCGGCGTCCGCGCGGTCATCGCCGAGAGCTACGAGCGCATCCACCGCTCCAACCTGATCGGCATGGGCGTGCTGCCGCTGCAGTTCCCGCAGGGCCAGAACGCCGAATCGCTCGGGCTGACGGGCACCGAGACCTTCTCGTTCAGCGGCGTCACCGAGCTGAACGAGGGCCGGATCCCGTCGACGGTGAAGGTCCGCACCGACACCGGCGTGGAGTTCGACGCGGTCGTCCGCATCGACACCCCCGGTGAGGCGGACTACTACCGCCACGGCGGCATCCTGCAGTACGTGCTGCGCAAGATGCTGGCCAGCTGACCGTAAGCCCGCACAACGCCCCGTCGTCCCTGGTGGACGGCGGGGCGTTCGCGTTCGCCGGTCCCACGGGGCACCGGCAGGTCGTAGGCTCGAGGAATGGACGACAAGACGGTGTTGGGCCGCATCCACGGCCTGGTCGACGAGGAGCACAAGCTGCGCGATCAGCTCCGCCGCGGCGAGATCAGCGGAGCGGAGGAGCAGGCCCGGCTGCGGGAGCTCGAGGAGTCCCTCGACCAGTGCTGGGACCTGCTGCGCCGGCGGCGGGCCGCCCGGGACGCCGGCCACGACCCGGACGCCGAGCGGGCCCACAGCACCGGCGAGGTGGAGAGCTACCTCCAGTGAGGCGGGCGCCGGCTCCAGGGACGCCGCGCCGGCCGCGGCCACCGGGTGGCCGGCGGCCGCGGACCGAAACGCGCGCGGCTCAGCGCAGACCCGCCTCGTAGAAGAGGCGCTCGACCAGGTCCTCGGTGTCCACCGGCAGTCCGCGCGAGGTGAACCAGGCGGCGACGTTGCGGACGTCGCGGGCGATGAACTCGCCGCCCTGCGGGTTGGCGACCACGTCGACCACCTGCGGAAGGTCGATGAGCACCAGCCGCCCGTCGTGGACCAGCGTGTTGTAGGGCGACAGGTCCCCGTGGGCGAGCTGCGACCGGGCGAGAACGCTGAGCGCCTCCACCATCTGGCGCCAGAGGTCCTCGAGGCCGTCGCGGTCCGGGCGCACCTGGGCCAGGCGCGGTGCCGCCTCGCCGGTCTCCCAGTCGCCGATGAACTCCAGCATGAGCTCGGTGCCGATCAGCTGGACCGGGTACGGCACCGAGATCGTGCCGCCCTCCTGACCCACCTGCCAGAGCCGGGACAGCGCGCCGAACTCGGCGGCCGCCCACTGGCCGGCGATCAGTTCCTTGCCGAACGCCGTACGGTTGGTCATCGCGCGCATCTCGCGGGACCGGCGAACCCGCCGTCCCTCGAGGTAGCCCGCGTCGCGGTGGAACAGGCGGTGGTCGCCGTCGCGGTAGCGCTTGGCCGCGAGCATGCTGACCTCGCCGGTGGCCGGGATCGCCCGGCGCACCAGATGGACGTCGGCTTCCTTGCCGGTCTTGAGCATGCCCAGCTCGGTGTCCACGGCACCGTGCTCGGTGCGGACCCAGTCGGGTCGCGGTGTGGGCCCGTGCAGGGCACCGTCCCAGGTCGACCAGCGGTCGCCGGTCTCGGGTAGGTCGGGGTCCTCGGCGAGCTTCGGCTCGAGCCGGCCGCGCCTCAGAAAGTCGGGTTCGTCGTCGTCGAACTTGCGGCGGCCGCGGCGCATGGTGGACGGGCCGAAAGAGTCGTGCTCGCGCACTGGAGGGTCTCCTCGGAGAAGAAGGAAGGAAGTTTCTGAACCTGGGCACGGCGAAGAACAACGACAGCCATGAGGTCCACCCCCTTCTCTCGAGGAATTTCGCGGAACACGTACGGGAGCACTCTCCCGGGGGATCCCGGGACACGCAACCTATTTAGCGGTAGCCATGATGGCCGACAGGCCCTGGATGACGTTGCCGACCACGCGGGTCGGGGCGAACCGGTTGTCGATCCACTCCCGGCCCCGGTGCAACCACACGCTGGGTAGTCCCATCGCGGCCGCGCCGCCGATGTCGGCCTCGGGGCTGTCGCCGCAGATCCAGGCGCCGCTCAGCCGCATCCGGACCCGTTGGGCGGCGAGCGCGAAGATGCGCGGGTTGGGCTTGCTCACCCCGGCCTGCTCGGAGATGACCCAGTCGGCGATGTAGCGGTCGAGCCCGGTGCGCCGGATCCGCGATTCCTGCCGCTCGTGGGGGCCGTTGGTGACCACGACGGGCACCCAGCCGGCGTCACCGGCGATCTGCAGCGCGCAGGCGACGAGTGGATCGAGGCGTTCGTAGGCGAGCGGCCCCTCGTGCAGTTCCTCCAGCAGATCGATGGAGGGAATGTCGAGCTGGTAGCGGTCGCGAATCAGGTCGGCGAGGTCCCACCGGGAGGTCAGCCCGTCAGCATCCACGGACAGTAACCAGTCGAGGTCTTCGTGTGGCGCGGCGATCTCGTCGAGGAACCCCTTCGCCCACAGTTTGAACGCACCGCTGCGGTCGAGCAGGGTGTCGTCCAGGGCGAGGAAGACGAGAGGCACCCGCGCACTGTACGTGAGTGAATACGGGACCGAACAGACCACGAGTGGTAACAAGGGCCGGCCTGCCGGGTCTTTTTGCACTATCAGGACGCTGAGGCGCGAGCTGCCAAGCCGTACGTACGGATTGCAAGCGCGCCGGCCGGCGTGACACCATCGCTTCCGTGCCCAGGGTAAGCCAGGACCAGCTAGAGGCCCGCCGCCACGAAATCCTCGCCGCGGCTCGCGGATGCTTCGCGCGGTACGGCTACGAGGGCGCCACCGTGCGCCGCCTCGAGGAGGCCACCGGCCTGTCCCGAGGCGCGATCTTCCACCACTTCCGGGACAAGGACTCGCTGTTCCTCGCCGTGGCCGAGGACGACGCCGCCGCGATGGTGGAGACCGTCGCGCGCAACGGCCTCGTCCAGGTGATGCGCGACCTGCTGGAGCGCGCCGGCGGCAGCGGCGACACCGCCGGCTGGCTCGGCACCCAGCTGGAGGTGTCCCGGCGGCTGCGCACCGACCCGGAGTTCGCCCAGCGCTGGACCGAGCGGGCGGCGGCCATCGAGGCCGCCACCAAGGAGCGGCTCCAGCGGCAGCGCGACGCCCACGTGCTGCGCGACGACGTGCCGGTCGATGTGCTGACCCAGTTCCTCGAGCTGGCCTATGACGGGCTCGTGCTGCACCTCGCCACCGGCCGCCCGGCGGGCGAATTGGGCCGGGTTCTGGACGTCGTGGAGGAAGCCGTCAGGCGGCCGTGACCACGATGTTGCATTGATCTGCACAATGAGGGCCAGCAACCCTGCGAACACGGGAGGTCACACATGGCCCTCGCAGCACAAGGCGACACCTGGGGCATCTCCGGTCCGGCCTTCCTCCTCTTCTACGGCGTCGCCCTGGTCGCCGTGGCGATCATCGCCGTCGTCCACCGCCGCATCCTGTTCTCCGGCCCGCGCGACGCCTCCGTCGACTCGCTCGGCCCGCAGCAGGTCGCGTACCTGAACGGCGGCGACAAGCTCGCGGTCTACGCCTCGCTCAGCGGGCTGCGCGGCGCCGGAGCCATCGACGCCTCGGCGGGCAGGAAGCTGCGGCAGAGCGGGCCGATGCCCGCCGGCATGACCCCGCTCGACACCGCCGTCTACAACGCCGCCGGCCGACGGATCTCGGTCCGCCAGGTCCTCACCGACTCGTGGGTGCGTTCGGCGCTCGACCAGCTGAACGCCGGCCTGGAGGCGAACGGGCTCGCCGTCAGCGCCGCCAAGCGGCGGACGGCGCGGGCGTGGTTCACCGCCAGCCTGGCCCTGATCGGGCTGGGCGGCGCGCGGTTGGTCGCCGGCATCATCAACGGCAAGTCGGTCGGCTTCCTCGTCATCGCCCTGGTGGCCGCGTGCTTCCTCGCCGTCCTGCTGAGGCGGGCCCCCCAGCGCGCCACGACCGTCGCGCGCAAGCGCATGGCCGACCTGCGGCGCCGATACGACTACCTCTCCCCTCGGCAGTCGCCGTCCTACGCGACCTACGGCGCGGCGGGTGCGGCGATGGGCGTGGCCCTGTTCGGCGCGGCGTCGCTCTACGCCATGGACCCGGCCTTCGCGGCCGAGGCGGAGATCGAGCGCATCGCCGCCACCGGCGGGGTGAGCGGCTACACCAGCACCTCTACGAGCAGCGGCTCTTCGTGCGGTGGCGGTTCCTCCTCCTCGTGCGGTGGCGGTTCCTCCTGCGGTGGCGGAGGCGGGTGCGGCGGGTGAGCATCCCCGCCTACGGGGTCGGCATCGGCTGGCGCCCCGAGATCTCCGGCTACGTCGCCGGGCTTCCCGGGCTGCGCTTCGCCGAGGTCGTCGCCGAGTCGGTGCACGCGCACGCGGAGCTGCCGCGGGGCCTCGCCGAGCTGCGCGAACGCGGCGTCGCGGTGATCCCGCACGGCGTCAAGCTCTCCCTCGGCGGCGCCGAGCCGGTCGACCCCGACCGGGTCACCCAGCTGGCGGCGGTGGCCCGGCGCCTCGACGCCCCGCTGGTCAGCGAGCACATCGCGTTCGTCCGGGCCGGCGGGGTGGAGGCCGGGCACCTGCTGCCCGTACCCCGCACCCGCGAAGCGGTCGACGCGGTGGTCGCCAACGTGCGGCGTACCCGCGCGGAGTTGGACGTGCCGATCGCGCTCGAGCCGATCGCCGCGCTCTTCGACTGGCCGGACGACGAGCTCGACGAGGGGGCGTTCCTCACCGAGATCCTCGAGCGTACGGACGCCCTCCTGCTGCTCGACGTGGCGAACGTGTACGCCAACGCCCGCAACCGCGGCACCGACCCGGCGGCCCTGCTCGACCGGGTGCCACTGGAGCGGATCGCGTACTGCCACGTGGCCGGCGGCTCGGCGCACGACGGCGTCTACCACGACACGCACACCGACGCGGTGCCGCCGGAGGTCCTGGATCTCGTCGCCGAGCTCTGCCGACGGCACCGTCCCCCGGCGCTGATGCTGGAACGCGACGGCGACTACCCGCCGGCCGCGGAACTGACGGCGGAACTGGACGCCATCGCCGCCGCGTCCGGCTACCCGGCGATCACATGACCTCCCTGGCCGAGCGGCAGGCGGCACTCGTGGCGGCGCTGACCTCGGGCGCCGCCGTACCCCCGGGGTTCGACGCCCGGCTGGTCGAGGTCGCGCGGGTCGCGCTGCTGCGCAAACGGGCCGGCGAGGTCGCGCGCCAGTGGCCCGACCTGGCGGCGGCCCTCGGGCCGCGATGGACCAGCGAGTGGGCCACGTGGGCCGCCACCCGCCCGACCCGCGGCTCGCTGCGCGACGGCTGGGACCTGGCCCGCGACCTCGCCGGACGCGGCGCCCTGCCACCGGCCGCCGGGGCCGAACTCGCCGCGCGGGAGGCGGCGATGCGCTACGACGGCCAGACCGCGCCGCGCTCCCGCCGGCTACCCGCGCTGCGCCGCGCCGCCGGGTCCGTCGCGATCCAGGTCGCCGGCCGGACACGGATCCTGCGCCGGCCCTGACACCTCTGCCATGACCTAGCCACCGGACCGGCAAGCGGAACGAGCGGGGCCGGATATGACCTCATACCCGAGCCGCCGGTGCCGATCCACTGACTCGTGACCGATGAGACATACCGGCGGCGGATCGCCCGGCAGTCGCGCATGCCAACCCGCCGGCACCCCGCCTGGGCTTTCACCGCCGGCGTCGTGGTCGGCGTGGGTGGGTTCGTCGCCATACACGCTGTGCGCCGGCGCACGAAGGGCGCCCCGCCACCCGGCCCCTCGACCGGGCTCGGGGTGCTACCCGGCGCCGCCGGACCGGAGCCGGTCGCCTCGACCGGCGGCGGACGCCCCACCCCGGCGCCGGACCACCGCTTGCGGGCCATGTTCCTGGTGGCTGTCCTTGTCGCGGTGACCGTCGGGTTTGTCGTCTACCGACACACCGCCGACGCCAACGAACTGGCGAAGCCGTACTCGCCCCTCATCGTTCCCACCGCACGGCCGTGGGTGCTCCCTGCCGACAGCCTGCCGGACTGGCCGAGGGACACGTCGACCAGGACCCCGCCCGCCAGCCCGCCCTCGGCTGGTCTGTCATCGGACCCGGACGACGGCATCGTCGCGCGCAGCGGACTCGTCCCGCGTACCAGCAAAGTGATCATGCGGCGGCTCAACGGCGATCGCATGACCGTCTCGATCGAGGATGTCGTCAACGCGCAACCCTGGACTCACCAGAAGCTTCCCGCGTATCCGCTCCTGCGGCCGGCCCGCGGCAAGCGGCTCGTCTTCGTCGAGGTGGAGGTTAGGAACACGGGGTACACCACGTTCCCCGAGCACGTCGGGTTCTTCCGTGGTTCGGTCTCCGACCGCGACGGCCACGTCTACCAACCGAACGCCCGTTTGACCAACGCCGTGAACAGCGGTCCCGAATCTGCCCCACTCGCCCCGGACTGGTCGGCCGTTGGCATCATGGTGTTCGAGGTGAAGGAGTCGACCCGGGTGACGAGTTTCCGGTTCGGTCCCTGGCCCTCCGTTTCCCGGCAGACCCAGGAGTGGTCGCTAGCCGACGGCTGAGACCTCCAGGTCTGCACGCAGCGTGAACAAGCTCGGGAGCGACCGTCGAAACCACCGGACGATCAAGATCCGCGAGTGGTGCCGGTTCAGTCAGGGTCCGACAGGCGAAGCGGGCCGGGATGTCAGGCAGGCGTGGCCGGGGCGAGGAGCCGGTCGCGCAGGAGCTCGTCGTTGATGACGAGGTCGTCGTCCGCGCCTCCGACGGCCAGCCGCTCATCGCGTGCGGCGAGCCGGGCCGCCTCCGCCGTCGCGCCCAGCTTCCGCAGCAGGGAGACCGCCGCGGCCGTGCGCCGGCTCTCCTCGATCGCCCGCACCACGACCGGCACCAGTTCGGCGGCCGGCACCCCGAGCCGCCGCAGGGCACCGGCCGCCGCCACCCCGGCCCACGGGTCGTCCAGCAAGGTCCGCAGCTCCGGCACCCAGACAGCCATCTCACCGCGCCACCCGCGGCCGCCCAGTCCCCGGTCGGCGCCCGGTCCGGCCGCGGGTCGATCGGTGTCGGGGACCGGGCCGGCCAGGTCGGCCACCACCGTCGCGGCCAGCACCGCCCGGTGACCACCCGCTATGAGGACGGCATGCAGGGTCGGCAGCGCCGCGGTCGTGTCCCCCGTCGCGGCGATCACCACCTGCGCCGCGAGCAGCTGCGCGGCGCACTGCGACAGCGTGGCGCCGGCTTCCCCGGTCAGCAGCAGTTCGAACTCGGGCACCAGCGGCAACGCCAACGGGCCGAGCAGGGCGACCACGCCGGGCGGCACCGGCGGGCGGGCGGTCAACAGGGCCCGCAGGGCGGGCGTCGGGTCACCGGTGAGCCGGAACAGCGCGGTCGCGGCGAGCAGGCCACCGGGCCGGGACGCGGCCGCGCGCAGGGCGGGCACCATCGGCGCGGCGAGGTGGCCGGCGGCCAGCAACGCCCGGGTAGCCGCTTGCGGCGCGCGGGGCACGGCGTCGAGCAGCTCCGGCACCGCGTCCGCGGCGTCGGTTCCCCACCGGGCCACGATCTCGCACAGGACGCTCGCGGCGTTCCGGGAAGCGTCGTCGGAGCCGGTGAGGCCGGCGAGGCGACCACGGACGGCGTCGCGGACCTCGGTCGGGCAGGTCAGCGGCATCAGGGCGTGCGGTAGCAGGGCGACGCCCTCGCGGATCACCGGATCGATCCACCGCGGATCGCCGACGAGCATCAACGTCTCGACCGCCCGGCGCCGCGTGGCGGGCTCCGGCGCGGCGGCCGCCACCTCGCCGAGGAAGCCGGCATACCGGGCCGCGGCTCGACCGCACCGGCGCAGCGCCGCGACCACCTCGTCCCGCAACAGCGGATCGTGCAGCAAGGGCTCCAGCAACGGTACGAGCACCGCCGGCGCGGACCGGGCCGTCTGGCAGCGTGCGGCCAGCGCCCCGACGGCGGCGCGGCGGACGTCGGGTGACGACGAGCTCAACCGCGCGGCCAGCTGCGCCGGGTCGCCGTCGCCGCGGGCCAGCGCCGCCGGGTCCACCCTGTATTCGTCGAGCACCGGGGCACCCTACCCGCCAGGCCCCGCGTCGGACGCCCACCGCGGGCGTGGTGGCAGGATCGGGGCATGGATCTGGGACTCGCCGACCGCGTCTACGTTCTCACCGGAGCCTCGCGGGGCCTCGGCTTCGCCACCGCGCGGGCCCTCGTGGCCGACGGCGCCCGGGTCGTGATCTCCTCCCGGTCACCCGCCGGGGTCGACGGGGCCGTCGCCGCCCTGGGCGACGCCGCCGTCGGGGTCCCCGCCGACCTCACCGACGCGGGCACGCCTGACCTGCTGCTGCGCACCGCGACCGAACGGTTCGGCCGCTGCGACGGCGCGCTGATCTCGGTCGGTGGGCCGGGCGGCGGCACCGCCGCCTCCCGCAGCGACGACGAGTGGCGCGCGGCCTTCGAAACCGTCTTCCTGGGCGCGGTGCGGGCCGCCCGCACCTTCGCGGCGGCGCTGCCGGCCGGCGGCGCGATCGGCTTCGTCCTGTCCACGTCGTCGCGCACGCCGATCCCCGGCCTGGGCCTGTCCAACGGCCTGCGCCCCGGCCTGGCCGGCGTCGCCAAGGACATGGCCGACGAGTACGCACCCCGCGGCGTCCGCGTGCTGAGCCTGCTCCCCGGCCGCCTGCTGACCGACCGCAACCGGGAGCTGTTCGCGGCCACCGGCGACCCGGAGCGGGCCGCGGCGGAGGCGGCGGCGGCCGTCCCGCTGGGCCGGCTCGGCGAGCCGGAGGAGTTCGGCCGGGTGGCGGCGTTCCTGCTCTCCCCGGCCGCGAGCTACCTGACCGGCATCTCCGTGCCCGTCGACGGCGGCGCGCTCCGCACCCTGTGAGCGGCCCGCGTCACCGCACCGGACCGTACGGCGCGTGGGACGCCCCGGTGGTCAGCGCCCAGTAGCGGTCGCCGTAGGACCAGTGCCACCACTCGGTCGGATAGTTCACCATGCCCACCGCGGCGAGAGCGTCGCTCAACAGCCGCCGGTTCTCGCCCGCCGCCGCCGGGATGTTGCGCGCCGCGGTGAAGCAGGCGTTGTCGCTCTCGACGGGCGTCGCGTCGATCGGCGTACCCATGTCGAGCTCGATGCCGTCCGCCGTGCACAGGGTCAGGTCGACGGCGCCGCCGGTGCTGTGGGGTGCCACCTCCACCGGGGAGACGAACTTGCTCGTCTCCACCAGCAGCCGCCGGTCCGGCCAGGACGGGTGGCGCCGGCGCAACTCGTCGCGGTAACGGGTCCAGATGGCGTGCTGCGCCGCGTACGGTCGATAACCCTCGACGACCAGCAGGCGCAGGCCGTCCGGCAGCTTGCGTTGCGCGTCCACCAGCCGCGACGCCACCTCGGCGCGCAACCGGGCGTAGGCGCCCTCGGGGTCGGCGGCGCGGCCGTCGAGCCGCAGCTCCGGCACGTCGCGCACGTCGATGATCGGATCGCCGTCGTCCTCGCTGGGCACCGCGGCGACGCGAGGGTCGCAGAGCAGGATCATCGCGCGGCCGCCGACCGCGGCATGGTGTTGCGCTCGTTCACGTCCAACCGTCCCGCCGCCTCGTCCTGACACAGTTTCCTACCCCGACCTACGCTCCCGACGCTCATGCTGCCGGCTGGTGTCGCTTCCCGGTCGCTTCCGTGCCGCGCGTCAGCAGATCGGCGACCAGGTCGGGTTCGACGTTGCCGCCGGTGAGCAGGACGCCGACCGTACGGTGGATGCCGGAAGCCGTGACCCGCAGCGCGCCGGCGAGCGCGGCCGCCCCGGAAGGCTCGGCCAGCAGGCGCAGCTCGGACAGGACGAGCCGGAACGCCTCCGCGATCTCGGCGTCGTCCACCCGCACCGCGCCGATGCCGGCCTCGTGCAGGATGCCGAAGGGCAGCGCACCGACACAGGTGGGCCGCAGTCCGTCGGCGAGCGTCGGCGCGGGCACGACCGGCACCCGCCGTCCGGCGGCGAGGCTGCGGGCCAGCGAATCGCAGCCGACCGGCTCGACGCCGTACAGGTCGATGCCCCGGCCGGCCGCCGCCAGGCTCGCCCCCGCGGCCCCTCCCCCGCCCCCGACCGGAACGACGAGGGCGTCCAGCGGCGTACCGGCCCGCTCGGCCTCCTCGATCAGCTCGAGGGCGGCCGTACCCTGGCCGGCCACCACGTCCGCGTGGTCGTACGCGTCGATCACGGCGTACCCGGTCTCGGTGTGAATCCGCGCGACCAGCCGCAGCCGCTCCTCGGCGTCGGCACCACCCACGACGACGCGCGCACCTGCCGCCTCGGCCCGCGAAACCTTGGCGGCGGGCGCGTCCGCCGGCAGAACGACGATGGCGGCCAGGCCGTGCCGGCGGGCGGCGAGGGCGACGGCCAGGGCGTGGTTGCCGGTGCTCTGGCAGACGACGCCGGTGGCGCTGCCGGCCGCCGCCAGCCGCCCCACGGCGACGGTCGCGCCGCGCATCTTGTAGGAGCCGCCGTCCTGGAGGTTCTCGGCCTTGAAGAGCAGCCGCGCCCCGGCCCGGGCGTCGAGCGACGCGGAACGGACCACCGGCGTACGCACCACTCTCCCGTCCAGGAACCGCGCCGCCTCCTCGACGTCAGCCCGCGTGAGCCGCAGATCCGTGACCGCACTCCCCATGCCCGTCTCCCTGCTCGATCGACCAACGGGCTCGAGTCTCACAGCGAACCTTCAGCGCGACCTCGGCCCGCGGGCGGATCATGCGAGCGGCGGCGCTGCGACTTTCGGCGGATAGGCTCGCCGGATGACGCCGCATCCACCGTCTTCTTCCGCGGCCGCGTCGTCGCCCGCGCTGTCCACGGTGCGGCCTACGCCCGCGGAGGTCGCGGCGGCGGCGGGACGGACGATCCCGGACCTGGTCGGCCCGGACCTGCGGGTGTTGTTCTCCGGCATCAACCCGAGCCTCTACTCGGCGGCGACCGGACATCACTTCGCCCGCCCCGGCAATCGTTTCTGGCCGGCCCTGCACCGCTCCGGCTTCACCCCACGGCTGCTCCACCCGTCGGAGCAGTGGGCGCTGCCCGAGACAGGGCTGGGCGTCACCAACGTGGTGGCCCGGGCGACCGCCCGAGCCGACGAGCTGTCCCCGGCGGAGCTGGTGGCGGGCGGTGAGGTCCTGGCCGCGCTGGTGGACCGGTGGCGTCCCCGGTTCCTGGCGGTGCTCGGCGTGACGGCGTACCGCACCGCGTTCGGCCGTCCGAAGGCGACGATGGGACCGCAGGCCGAGCGGATCGCGGACGTTCCGGTGTGGGTTCTGCCCAATCCGAGCGGGCTGAACGCCCACTACACCGCCGAGACGCTCGGAGTGGCCTTCGCCGAGCTGGGAACGGCGGCCGACCGGTGACCGCCGGCCCTGGCGCGTTCACCCCGGTGCTGATCCCGAGCGTCTATCTCGGCCCGGCCGCGTGGCAGCCCGTCGCCGGGGTGCTGCGGGACCGCTTCGGCCTGTCGGCGGTAACGCTCGCGCCGCCATGGGTGGGATCACGTCCCGGCGGCATATCTCTCCTTCGGTGACGGCTACGCCGAGGAGGTCGTCGACGCTCGCGATCGGGGCTGGACAGTGCACACCATGACGGGCTACCACCTCCAGATGCTGTGCGAGCCGGAGGCGGTAGCGGAGGAAATCGTCCGGTTGGTCATCTCGCTCGGTGAGCCGCCGGCAGGAGTGGTTGTCGGCCGTTAAGGAACGGGGTAGCGGCAGATCCGGTCATGCCTTACCGTTCCGGCCCGTGGGAATCTTGAGCAAGATCAGTGACTGGCGAATGAAGATTTTTTTGTGGGTGGGCCTGCCGTTTGTCGCCTTCGCGGCCATGGCGCTCGGCGCCACCGATCTCGTGCCGGCCTGGAAGGCGCATAACGGCGGCGGAACGGTCGGCACGTTCACCGCGGAGCGGGAAGAGTGCGGCCGGCGCTCGTGCTCGTTCCACGGCTCGTGGGTGGCCGACAACGGCAGCGACCGCCGGGCGAACGTCACGCTGTACGACGAGCCCGACTCGCTCGTCGTCGGCCAGACCGTCAAGGCCGCGGACACCGGGGCGAGCGGCGTGTTCGCCACGGCGGGCGGATACAGCTACCTCCTGCTCACCGCATTCGTGCTGGCAGGCATCGGGGCGCTCGTCGGCTGGGTGTTCGTGATCCGCAACGCGATCCGGAAGTGGCGTGGGCGAAACGCCCAGCCCGTCGCCGCTTAGTCAGGGCGGCATGAGGTCTCCGGACACCGGAGACCTCATGGCCACCCTGCCTCCTACCAGGTGCCGGGGTCGGGAACCTGTTCGGCGATGTGGAGGCCACCGAGGATCTGAAGTACCTCGGCCTGGGTGAAGGGATTCTTTCGCGTCTCGACGGTGGCCGTGATGAGCAGTCCATCGACCCTCATGGTCCAGGACCGGCCGTCGGGGTCGGCATACGCGTGGTAAGGGCCGGCTTTCAGCGGCGGGCGATCGTCGTCGGTGTCAGGCTCGAAGGCGTGGGCCTGAACGCTCAGCCGACGTTGCCCGTCGACTACGGTCCAGCCTCCGCTGCGGAACACAGCCGGAGAGTCCTGCGCGAGCGCGACGTCACAGTCCGGTACCGTCGCGCCCGCCGGCAGGCTACTCGGTCGGAACGGCAGCACGCACCGTCGCGTCTGGTCGAAGCGGACCTGCCGCAAGATCTGCTCCGCCCGCTCCTGGCTGGTCGTCTGCACCTCGACCCGCGCCCACAGACCGCTGACGGGTTGCCACTCGAACGCGTATATCCGCCCCTCGAGGCCGTTCTTCTCCTTCCAGGGCCTCGACGTGCTCAGGGTCGCTTCGCGGTCCCCCAGGCTGACGCCGACCGGGGCGGACATCTCGGTCCGGGGTCCGCTGCTGAACGCCAATGGCAGTGCCGAGAACCTCTGCTGGGACTGGGCCAGCGCCACATACACCTGAAAGTCGGTGCGCTGCACGTCCGCGGTCTCCAGCCCGGGTGCGGAGGTCCAGGCGACCCGCCGAGCGGTGGCCAGCGTGTCCACCGAGAAATGCAGCAGCCCCGGATCGCTGCCGACCAGATCGGGCCGCGCGGCGGCACCGGGCTGCCCGTCCGCGGCCGGCAGTTTCGCGAGGTCGACGTCCAATGCCGCGGACGGTGAGGGAGCCGGGCTCACCGGCGTCGTCGCATGCTGGCTGGGCAGCCACACAGTGATGACCGCCGTCCCGGCGATGGCGGCCGCCGCGAGTAGCGTGGCGGCTCGGCGCCGGGCCCGCATCCGTCGGCCCCGCGCCACCGCAACGTGCAGCAGCGGTTGCGGGTCGATCGGTGATCCGGCGTCCGCGCGCTGCTGAAGGCTCTTGGACAGCACCTGGTCGAGGTCGGCGCTCATCGGCGATCTCCCATCGGCTCGTGAAACTCGGGTCGCAGACGCTGCAGCTTGTCCAGGGCCCGCTTGGCCTGGGTGCGAACGGTGCCCTGCGAGCACTGCAGCAGTCCGGCGATGGTGGCGTCGTCGTAGTCCTCGTAGTAGCGCAACACGATCACCGCGCGTTGCCGGGGCGGCAACTGGTGCACCATCCGCCACACTTCGTCACGTTCGGCCGACTCCGCGGCGCAGTCCCGGCCGATGGCGCTGTCCCGCACGGCGGCCACGGTGATCTCGCGGTTGACCAGGCGGCGCAGCCAGGAACGGTGCGCGTTGACCACCATCCGCCGCACGTAGAGATCGGGTCGATCCAGCGTGCCCACCCGTCCCCACCGCACGTATGCCTTGGCCAGCACCTCCTGCACCAGATCCTCGGCCCGGTGCTCGTCACCGGTCAGCAGGCGTGCCAACCGCACCAGGGCCACGCCCCGCACCAACACGTATTCCTCGAACGTCACGCCCTATGAAACGCACCCACAAGGCCGCCACGTAGACAGGACAAGAGAAAAATTTCCGCGAGGGCGCCGAATCGACGGCTGGACCCCGCGCGCGTGGTCTTCCAGTCGTCGTTCACGATTGCCGGGTGCTGATGTCCGTCATGATCGCCCAAGTCCCCGCCACCTGGAACGTCGACGCCAACCTGGCCACGGTGCGGCAGGTTCTCGACGAGACACGAGCGGGCGATGTGGTCGTCATGCCCGAAGGCATGCTCTCCGGCTACGGCGAGGATCTGACGCGGCTCGACGCGATGGACCCCGCCGCGGTGCAGCACGCCGTCGCGGAGACGGCAGCGATCGCCGAGCGGAAGCAGGTGCACCTCTTCTGCGGATCGCTGCTGCCCTCGGACGGCGGATGGTGCAACGCCGGCCTGTTCTTCTCGGCCCACGGCGGCTACCAGGTCTACCGGAAGATCAACCTCGCGATGAACGAGCGTGGCCGACTGCACAGTGGCGACCACCTGCCGACCATCGACATACCGCAGCCCGGCGGGCCCGTCACCGCGGGTGTGCAGCTCTGCCGGGAGATTCGCTTTCCGGAACAGTGGCAGTATCTGGCTTCGGCGGGGGCTCAGCTGTTCGTCTACCTCACCAACGCCGCCAACACCGGCGAAGCCGAGGGTGTCTGGCGCAGTCATCTGATCAGTCGGGCCGCCGAGAATCAGCGCTTCCTGGCGTCCGCCAACATCGCGCACCCCGACCAGCACTGCCCGAGCATGGTGGTTTCCCCGCGCGGTGAGGTTCTCGGCGAGCTTCCTCCCGGGCGCGCGGATCTGTTACGGCAGACCCTCGACATCACCCAGGCTGGAGACTGGTATCTCGGTCAACGCCGCCAGGACGTCCTGTCCCTGGCCTATCACGGAGATGCCCCTCCCAGCCGCGACTCCGCTCGCCGGCGGACGGTCAGGGTTCGATCGGGGACGGGACCGGGATGATGACGGTTTCCACCTCGGGGACGAGCGGGCTGCTGTCCGCGAACTGGGTGCGGTAGAGCTCCGCATACAGGCCGCCGGCCGCCACCAGCTCGGCGTGTTTGCCGCGTTCGACGATGCGGCCGTCGTCGAGTACCAGGATCAGGTCGGCCTCGCGGACAGTGGACAGCCGGTGGGCGATGACCAGCGCGGTGCGGCCCGTGAGCGCGGTGGACAGCGCTCGCTGGACGGCTGCCTCGGACTCGCTGTCGAGGTGTGCGGTGGCCTCGTCCAAGATGACGATCGTCGGCTGCTTGAGCAGGAGGCGGGCGATCGCGAGGCGCTGCTTCTCGCCGCCGGAGAACCGGTAACCGCGCTCGCCCACCACGGTGTCGAGGCCGTCGGGCAGCGCACGGACGAGGTCGGCGACCTGTGCGCCGCGCAGCGCCTCCCACATCTGTTCCTCGGTGGCGCCGGGGCGCGCATAGCGCAGGTTTTCCGCGATGGTCTCGTGGAAAAGGTGCGAGTCCTGGGTGACCACACCGATGGTGTCGCGCAGCGAGTCGAGGGTGGCGTCGCGCACGTCGATGCCGCCGACGCGGACCGCGCCCTCGGTCGCGTCGTAGACGCGGGACACGAGCATCGAGGTAGTGGACTTGCCGGCGCCGGACGGGCCGACGAGGGCCACCAGCTGCCCCGGCTCGACGGTGAAGTCGACGCCGCGCAGGACGGGTGCGTTCTCCGTGCGGTCCAGCGCGGCCACGTCTTCCAGCGTGGCCAGGGAGACCTCGTCGGCGCTCGGATAGCGGAAGTGCACGTCGCGGAACTCCAGCCGGCCCGCGCCGGCCGGGATGGCGACCGCGTCGGGCTTCTCCTCGATGCCCGGCTTGAGGTCGAGCACCTCGAACACCCGGTCGAAGGAGACGAGCGCGCTCATCACGTCGACGCGCACGTTGCTGAGCGCGGTGAGCGGACCGTACAGCCGGGTGAGCAGCAGGGCGAGGGTCACGACGGTGCCGGCGGTGACGCTGCCGGTGACGGCGAGCCAGCCGCCCAGGCCATAGGTGAGGGCCTGCGCGAGCGAGGCGACCAGCAGCATCGCCACGAAGAAGGTGCGGGAATACATGGCCTGCTGCACGCCGATGTCGCGGACCCGCTGGGCGCGCTCGCCGAAGCGGGCGGCCTCCGCCTCGGGCCGGCCGAAGAGCTTGACCAGCAGCGCCCCGGAGACGTTGAAGCGCTCGGTCATGGTGGCGTTCATCTTGGCGTCGAGGTTGTAGGACTCGCGGGTGATCTCGGCGAGCCGCTTGCCCACCCGGCGCGCGGGAACGATGAACAGCGGCAGCAGCACCAGCGAGAGCACGGTGATCTGCCACGAGAGGCTGAACATCACGGCCGCGGTGAGCACGAGCTGGATCACGTTGCTGACCACGCCGGACAGTGTCGAGGTGAACGCGCGCTGGGCACCGGTGACGTCGTTGTTGAGGCGGCTGACCAGCGCGCCGGTCTGGGTCCGGGTGAAGAACTGCAGGGGCATGCGCTGGACGTGGTCGTAGACCCGGGTGCGCAGGTCGAGGATGATGCCCTCGCCGATGCGCGCCGAATACCACCGCTGGGCCAGGGACAGGAAGGCGTCGACCACCGCCAGCCCGGCGATGGTCAGCGCGAGCCGGATGACGATCGACGCGGCATCGGCACCACCGGTGGTGATCGCGTTGACGACGTGGCCCGCGAGCACCGGGGTGGCGACGCCGATGGCCGCGGCGAACACAACGGTGACGAGGAAGACGAGGATGTCGCGCCGGTAGGGCCGGGCGAATCGCAGGATGCGCCGGGTCGTGCCCTGGCTGAGCTGGTGCTGGGTGACCCGATCGGAATTCTGGATCGACCGCAGCATGGTCCAGCTCGATCCGCCGGATGTCGGACCCATGCGTCACCTCCCGGGCGTCGTTTCTCAGCAGGCCACAAGTGTGCCCGCTGGGTATGACAACCTGATCGGTAACCCCGTTGTTCCGGAGCTGGTCCTTACTCCACGCCTTTCAGATCACGCAGTCGGCGCGTCTGCGCCTCCCGTTCGGCGCTGTCCTGCTGGTCGTAGGAGCGTCCCGGCGCCCCGGCCACCAGCGCCTTGATCTCCGCGACCGCACCCGCGTCCGCCGTCAGGATCGCCGCGGCGAGGTCCGCGACCGCGCCGTCCAGCTCGTCGCGGGGCACGACGGCGGTGGCCAGCCCGATCCGGTCCGCCTCGTCCGCCGCGATCCGCCGGCCGGTGACGCAGATCTCCAGCGCCCGGGACGGACCGACGAGTTCGGTGAGCCGCTTGGTGCCCCCGAGATCGGGAACGAGTCCGAGGGTCACTTCGGCCATGGAGAAGCGGGCGTCGTCCGCGAGAATCCGCATGTCGCAGTTGAGGGCGAGCTGGAATCCGGCGCCGATGGCGTGCCCCTGCACGGCCGCGATCGTGACCAGCGACGGACGCCGCAACCATGTGAAGGCTTCCTGGAAGCCGGCAATCCGATCCGCGCACTCTTGGGGTGACAAGTCGGCCAGGGCGGGCAACGAAGAATCGCCGTCACCCCGTGCCACCGACAAGTCGAGTCCGGCGGAAAAAGCGCGTCCCGCTCCTTGGACAATGACGACTCGGACGTCCCCCGGCATTTTCCGGGAAATGTCGACGAGCTCGGACCACATGGCCGGTGTCTGCGCATTGAGCACATCGGGCCGGTTCAACGTTACCGTCGCGACCGGCCCGTCCTGCTCATACCGAACGGCCTCGGATCCAGGGGTTGCGCTGGTCGTCACGCCTTCTTGCGGCGCCTCGCGCCGCCCCGCTGGCGAAGCTGTACGCCCGACTCGGTGAGCACCCGGTGCACGAACCCGTACGACCGTCCGGTGGATGCGGCCAGGGCCCGAATGCTCTCGCCGGAGGTGTAGCGCTTCACCAGGTCTTTGGCGAGCGTCTGGCGCTCACTCCCGACGATTCGACGACCCTTCTCAGTGCTGGTGGCTGTGCCCGTGGCTGCCATGTTGAATCCTCACGTCCCAGACTGTGCGGTTCGATACGGTCCCACCTATTAGACCGCCTCCAACGATCATGCGCTAGGTATCTCGGCTTAGCGAGCGTGCCCTTTTAGCACTGTCAGGAACCCGACGATGACCACGGCCATCAATGTCAGACAGTTGCCAGTGACGCGCGATCGAGCGCCAATGAAGCGCCTCGGACACCTTTCGGCGGGGCCGCGACGGCCTCCACGCCGGCGGCGGGTTCCACCCGATCAAGGCCTGATGACCTGCACAAACATCATCCGGCCGAGGGACCGACAACGGTGTCACGCAGCGTCTAACGAGCGTTCACCCTCAGGCATGATGGCCGGCCGGACCGGGTCTGCCGGCACGCGCCGGACGCGCCGCCGGGAGCCCGGGTGGCGGTCGATGCCCGATCGACGTCGCACTGTCTGTGTGGGCACCAGTTGACAACTGACGATGCCCATGATCCCCGATCAAGCCCGGCCGGGGGCCCGCGTCGGGCCCCCGTCGTGGATCAGGCGAGCTCCACGAGCTCCAGCAGGTCGTCGCTCCAGGCGTCCTCGTCGCCGTCGGGCAGCAGGATCGCCCGGTCGGGCTTCAGCGCCTGCACCGCGCCCGCGTCGTGGGTGACGAGCACGATCGCGCCCGGATAGTTGGCGATCGCGTCGAGCACCTGCTCGCGGCTGACCGGGTCGAGGTTGTTGGTGGGCTCGTCGAGCAGCAGCACGTTGGCGCCCGAGCAGACCAGCGTGGCCAGCGCCAGCCGGGTCTTCTCGCCGCCGGAGAGCACGCCCGCCGGCTTGTCGACGTCGTCGCCGGAGAAGAGAAACGCACCGAGGATCTTCCGCAGCTCGGTGTCGGTCTGCTCCGACGCGGCGCTGCGCATGTGCTCCAGGATGGTGCGGTCCACGTCGAGGGTCTCGTGCTCCTGGGCGTAGTAGCCCAGCCGCAGGCCGTGGCCCGGGCGCACCTCACCGGTGTCGGAGTTGAGGTGGCCGCCCAGGATCCGCAGCAGGGTGGTCTTACCCGCGCCGTTCAGCCCGAGGATGACGACCCGGGAACCCCGGTCGACGTTGACGTCCACGTCGGCGAAGATCTCCAGCGAACCGTACGACTTGGAGAGGCCGACCGCGGTCAACGGGGTCTTGCCGCACGAGGCCGGGTTCGGGAAGCGCACCTTGGCCACCTTGTCCGAGGTGCGCACCTCCTCCAGGCCGCCGAGCAGCTTCTCCGCGCGGCGGGCCATGTTCTGCGCGGCCACCGTCTTGGTCGCCTTGGCGCGCATCTTGTCGGCCTGGGCCATGAGGGCGCCGGCCTTCTTCTCCGCGTTGGCCCGCTCGCGGCGGCGGCGGCGCTCGTCGGTCTCGCGCGACTCGAGGTACGTCTTCCAGCCGACGTTGTAGACGTCGACGACCGAGCGGTTGGCGTCGAGATACCAGACCTTGTTGACCGCGGCGTCGAGCAGCTCCACGTCGTGGCTGATCACCACGAGCCCGCCCTTGTGCTGCGCCATGTAACCGCGCAGCCAGGCGATCGAGTCCTGGTCGAGGTGGTTGGTCGGCTCGTCGAGCAACAGGATGCCCTTGCCGTTCTGGCCCGAGTTGGCGAACAGGATCCGGGCCAGCTCGATCCGGCGGCGCTGACCGCCGGAAAGGGTGCCGATGGTCTGCGCCAGCGCGCGGTCGGGCAGGCCCAGGTTGGAGCAGATGCGGGCGGCCTCCGCCTCGGCCGCGTAACCGCCCAGCGCGGCGAACTGGTCCTCGAGCGCGCCGTAGCGCCGGACCAGCTTGTCGTCGGCGCTCTCCTCCAGCTCGACCTCGAGCTTCTGCATCTCGGCGAGGAGCACGTCGAGACCGCGGGCGGACAGCACCCGGTCGCGGCCGGTGACGTTCAGATCGCCGGTACGCGGATCCTGGGGCAGATAGCCAACTTCACTCGTTCGGCTGACGTCGCCCGCGTAGGGCTGGCCCTCGCCGGCCAGGACCTTGAGCGTCGTGGTCTTGCCGGCGCCGTTGCGGCCGACCAGGCCGATCCGGTCTCCCGGCTGCACCCGCAGGGTGGTCGGGGAGAGCAGGATCCGGGCGCCGGCGCGCAGTTCGAGTCCGGTGGCGGTAATCATGACGAGAAGTCTCGCTCTCGGGGAGAGGCTGGCTCAGGGCACACGGAAACGCCGGCCGGTGTATCACGCGGTCGGCGCGGGGCAGGTCAGCCTTCGCAGAGCAGCACCCGACGATTGTACCGGGCGGCCTCCGCGGACACCCACCCGATTAGGCAGCAAGATCATCGGGTACACGGCCGAGCACACGAGCCGAGCGCGGCCGGTGCCGGGAGGACGAGATGGAACTCAACGAAAACGCCGAGATCGACACGAGCCAGATCGACGATCGGCGCTCGTCCGGCGGCGGTGGAGGCGGCGGCATCGGCGGCCTTCCCATCGGCGGCGGGGGCCTGACGGGCATCATCGTGACCGTACTGCTCGCCGTCGTCGGCGGCTACTTCGGCATCAACGGCCTCAGCGGCGACGGTGGGGAGCCACAGAGCGGCGACAACACGAGGTTGCGGCAGGAGTGCGCGCAGCCCGACAAGGTCAAGAAGCTCGAGTGCCGCAACACGCTCTACGTCAACGCGATCCAGGACTACTGGGTCGACGCGTACCCGCAGCACTTCGGCGAGGCGTACAAGCCGGCCAAGACGGTGTTCTTCGCCCAGCGGGTCCGGACGGGGTGCGGCGCCGCGGATTCCGGCGTCGGCCCGTTCTACTGCCCCGCGGACGACCAGGTCTACATCGATCTGACGTTCTACAAGCAACTGGCCGACCAGCTCGGGGCGCCGGGCGAGTTCGCGCAGCCGTACGTGCTCGCCCACGAGTACGGGCACCACATCCAGGACATCTCCGGCACCGAGAGCGAGATGCGCCGTGCCCAGCAGCGCGACCCGGACCAGGCGAACAAGCTGTCGGTGAAGCTGGAGTTGCAGGCCGACTGCTACGCCGGCGCCTGGGCCAAGAACGCGACCGGCGCCGACGACCGCAGCGGCCGGAAGCTCTTCAAGAGCATCACGGAGCAGGACATCCAGGAGGGCCTCGACACCGCCGCCAAGATCGGTGACGACACCCTCCAGCAGCGCGGTGGGGGCACCATCAACCCGGCCGAGTTCACCCACGGCACGAGCGCTCAGCGGCAGCAGTGGTTCCAGACGGGCTTCCAGAGCGGTTCTCCGAAGAGCTGCGACACCTTCGCCACCGGAGCTGTCTAGCCATCGAGCGGAAAACCCGTTGTCCGGGCGGGGCGGCGGACGCCACCATGGCTGCGTGACCGTACTGAGCCTGTCGAAGCCCACTGCCGCCGCCGCACCCGTCCGGGCAGCGCGACAGCAGCGTGGATCCGGCGGCCCGGCGGTCCCCGTACCCGTGTCATGACCGGGGCCTTCCTGGCCGGCGTCATCGCCGGCTTCGGCGTCGCCGTGCCCGTCGGCGCCATAGCCGTCCTGATCGCCGGTCTCAGCGCGCGCACCTCCCTGCGGGTCGGCGCGGCCGCCGGACTGGGCGCGGCCACCGCCGACGGCGTGTACGCCCTGATCGCCGTCCTCGGCGGTGCCGCCCTCGCCGGAGTCATCGCCCCGATCGCCGCTCCCCTGCGCTGGGCCGCCGCCGCGGTCCTCCTCCTCCTCGCGGCGCACACCGCCTGGTCGGCGCTCGCCAACCCGGCGACCACCCGCGAGACGGACCGGACCACCCCGGCTGCGGCGTACGTCGGCATCCTGGGTCTCACGCTGCTGAACCCGGCGACGGTCGTCTACTTCGCCGCGCTGGTCCTCGGACGCGGCGGCGAGGGCGGGGGCGCCTGGTTCGTCCTCGGGGCGTTCCTGGCGTCGGCGAGCTGGCAACTGCTGGTCGCCGGCAGCGGCTCACTGGCCGGCCGCTTCCTCACCGGCGCCCGCGCACGGCTCATCACCGCGCTGGTGTCGAGCGGTGTGATCGCGGTGCTGGCCATCGGCCTCGTCGTGTGACAGGTCAGGGCGCTAGGTGCTCGACGGTGTTATAGCCGTCGAGCACCAGCCGCCCCGAGGACCCGTCGAACCGGGTGATCGAGGCGTTGCGGACCGGACCGGCGTCGGCCACGGCGGCCACGGCCTCCCAGTCCAGACCCTCGATGACGGATCGCATCATGAGCACCACCGAGTCGTGCGCGACCACCATCACGCGCCGCCCGGCATGCGCCCGCCGCAGATCGTCCAGAAACGAGCCCAGCCGGGTGGCGACGTCCTCGAACGCCTCCCCGTTCGGCGGGCGGTAGCGGTATTCGCCGACGGCCGCCAGCCGCCCAGGCTCGTCCGGAAACCGCTGCGCGATTGCCGCGCGGGTCAGCATCTCCAGGTCGCCCAGCAGCCGGTCGACCAGCCGGTCGTCGGTGCTCGGCGCCGGCAGCTCCAGCCCGGAGACCGCCGCGGCGAGCCGCCAGGTCTCCCGGGCCCGTACGTACGGTGAAGTGACGACCACCTGGGGCACCCGCCCGGCCGGAAGCGCGCCGAGCCAGCGGCCGACCGAGCGTGCCTGCTCGGTCCCCAGCCCGGTCAGCGGCACATCCGCGTCCCGGCCGGACAGCCCGGACTCCAGCAACCCGGCCGCGTCGGCTTCGGGAAAGGCCACGTTGGAGGCACTCTGCCCGTGACGGATCAGGACCAGTTCGGCGACAACATCCACAATCATTAACCTATCCGGGTACGGCCGGAGTACAGCACCGCGACGATCCGCTCGAACCGCAGGATCATGTCGTCGGCGGTCTGCTCGGGGTGATGCCGCCACCAGGCGACCGCGGCGCTCACGGTGCCGTACCAGAGGTGGGTGGCGAAGTCGGCGTCCAACGGCTCGTCGGGCGCGGAGTCGAGGAAGTCGGCCACGCCGACCGCGCCCAACCGGTTGAGTTCGCGCCGGTACACGACGGCCGCGTCATGGAGCTCGCCATCGCTCGGCAGGGTCGAGTCGTAGACGAGCGCCCAATCGTGCACGCGTGATTCGAGGGCCCGGAAGATGGCCTCCAGGGTGCGCGCGGCGCGCGTGAGGTCCGAAGGCCCCTCCTGGGCGGACCGCACGGCGGCGACGAGGCGAGACCCGGCGCGCTCCACGCAGGCGAGGTAAAGACCGTCCCTGGACCTGAAGTACTCGTAGATCAGGGGCTTGGTGATCCCCGCGAGCGCCGCCACGTCCGCGGTCGACCCGCGCGCGTAGCCCTTTCGCGCGAACTCCCCCGCCGCCGCGTCGAGGATCAGCTCTTCGCGTTCCTTGCGGGGCATCCCCTTGGTGCCCACGGCCCGCGTGAGGTTCTGCTTGCCCATGGCCCCACCCTATGCCAAAGTGACCGCACCGTAACTTACCCTGCGTTCAGATAGGTGGTCGGCTGTGAGCGGCAAGACGCGTTCGTGGTGGGGATGGGGACACATCGAAGACGCCGTGGCCGGCCCGGAGCGCGAGGAGCTCACCCGGCGCACCGCGAAAATGCTCCCGGGCGCGGACCTCACCGTGCACGAGGCGCCACCGGTCGAATCGTTCGGCGTCGGCGCCAGCCGGATCCAGGCGCCGCGAGCCATCGAGTCGATCGTCTCGCAGGACGCCCGCGACCGGCTCGCGCACAGCCACGGCCAGGCGTTCCGCGACGTGGTGCGTGCCCTGCTGGGCAAGCTCCCGCACGTGCCCGACCTCGTCGTGCGCCCGACCTCGGAAGAACAGATCGTCCACGTCCTCGACTGGTGCACCGACGCGAACATCGCGGTCGTCCCCTTCGGCGGAGGCACCTCCGTGGTGGGAGGCGTCGAGCCCCGGATCGGCGACGCGTACGCCGGGATCGTCAGCCTGGACCTGACCTCGCTGAACCGGGTCCTGGACATCGACCCGACGAGCAGGGCCGCGCTCGTCCAGGCCGGGGTGCTGGGCCCGCACCTGGAGGAACAGCTCCGGCCCCACGGATACACGCTGCGGTTCTTCCCCCAGTCCTTCGAGTTCTCCAGCCTCGGCGGTTGGCTGGCCACCCGGGCCGGCGGACACTTCGCCACCCAGCTCACCCACATCGACGACCTCACCGAGTCGCTGCGGGTCATCACCCCCAGCGGCGCGATCGAGACCCGCCGGCTTCCCGGGTCGGGCGCCGGGCCGTCCCCGGACCGGATGTTCCTCGGCTCCGAGGGATCGCTCGGCGTCATCACCCAGGCATGGGTACGGCTCCAGGAACGTCCCCGGTGGCGGGCCGGCGCCTCGGTCGGCTTCGCCGACTACGACGCCGGCGTGCGGGCGGTGCGCGCGCTGTCCCAGTCCGGGCTGCACCCGGCGAACTGCCGGCTCCTGGACCCCATGGAGGCGATGATCAACGCGGGCTCGGCGACCTCCGTCCTGGTGCTGGGCTTCGAATCCGCCGACCACCCTGTCACCGCGTGGATGAAACGGGCCCTGGAGCTGTGCCGCGACCACGGCGGAGTCCTGCCCGAGCCGCCCCGATACACCGACACCGCCGACCAGGAAGCGCGCACCGCGGCCGCCGACCACTGGCGCTCTTCCTTCCTGCGCATGCCGTACCAACGGGACGCGCTCGCCGCTCAGGGCATGATCGTGGAGACCTTCGAGACCGCGTGCACGTGGGACCGGTTCGACGCCCTGCGCGCGGCAGTCAACGCCGCGGCACAGGACGCCATGGACGAGGCCGGCGCCATCGGCGTCGTGACCTGCCGCTTCACCCACGTCTACCCGGACGGCCCCGCACCGTACTTCGGCATCTACGCCGCCGGCGAATGGGGCAGAACCGTGGAGCAGTGGGACGAGATCAAGGCAGCGGTCTCCGACGCCCTCATCTCCCACGGCGCCACCATCACCCACCACCACGCCGTGGGCCGCGACCACCGCCCCTGGTACGACCAGCAGCGCCCCGACCTGTTCGCGGCCGCCCTCCAGGCGGGCAAGACAACACTCGACCCGGCCGGCATCCTCAACCCCGGCGTGATCATCGACCCGGCACGCACCCGCTGACTAAGCTCTGCGGATCTCTCTCGACGACAGGACCCGGATGAGAATCGCGTACGACGGCCACACACCCTGGACCGCACCCACGGCGTGGATCGCACCCACCGCCACCCTCATCGGCCAGGTTCGGATCGGCGAACACAGCAGCCTCTGGTACGGCGCGGTGATCCGGGCCGACGGCGACAGCATCACCATCGGCGAGCAGTCCAACGTCCAGGACGGCTGCGTCCTGCACGCCGACCCCGGCATCCCGCTGACCGTGGGAAACCGGGTGTCCGTGGGCCACAACGCGACCCTCCACGGCTGCACCATCGGCGACGACGTCCTGATCGGCATGGGCGCCACCATCCTCAACGGCGCCCGGATCGGCAACGGCGTCCTCATCGCCGCCGGCGCGCTCGTGAGCCAGGACGCCGACATCCCCGACGGCGTACTGGTGGCCGGCGTGCCGGGAAAGATCCGGCGCGAGCTCACGCCCGCCGAACTGGCGGACATCACCGACAACGCCACCTCTTACGTCGACCTCGCCGCCGCCCATCAACGGCACATCACCGCGGACGCACCAATGGGGGCCTGACACGGCAAGGCCGCACGGTGGGCGTGCCGGGCGGGCGCTACGCGTCGCGCACCAGGATGCGGACCGCCCGGGCCGAAGCCACCGCCTCCTCCAGCACCGCCCGGCGCGGCTCCGGCACGTCGAGGAAGCGGTCATGGCGCAGCGGCACGAGGGCGGCGAGCGTCGGCGCGGCGAGAATCGTGTCGACCGCCGTACGGTCGCCGCCGGTGACCAGGACGCTCAGGGTCCGTACGTTCGGAAGAAGAACGCGCGCCGCGACGGCCGCGCCATCCGCGGCGGCGGCCTTGGCCTGATTGTCGCGGCGCCGGGCGAAACGCTGCTGCGACCAGCCACCGGCGGCGGTCCGACCCTGCACGTAGTGGGTGTCGACCTTCGACGTGATCAGCTCCGGGCCGTCCGCGACGCCCGCCGCCACGGCGCCCTTACGCGCCAGCAGCAGCCCGATGCGGCGCGATGCCGACGCCTCGACGTGCAAGGAGTCAAAGTCGGTCACGGCCGGAGCGCCGGGCGGCGGGAACAACTCGGCCGTGGCGCCGTCCGTACCCGTCAAAACCAGGCCCTGTGCGGTGTGACCGCCATGCCGGGACGAAAAATTCTCGACCCAGCGGGCGAGCCGCTCCGGGGGCACGTCGACCCACCGTCCCCCGCCGGCTGCCGGACGTGCGCTCATGACCTTCAGCGTACGGTGGCGTGCGCATCCGTTTCTAAACCCCAGCGATAGCGGCGCATGAGGTGGGCTTGACCTCACCCGGGCAGGCTTGTCGAGCAAGCACGCCATGGGGAAGGACCACCGTTGAAGATCAAGCTGCCCAGCCTCGTTACTGTCGTGGGGACGACCGTCGCCGCCCTCGCCGCGAGTCTCTGCACACCAGTCGCAGCTTCAGCGGCCGCAGTCACCGGTCCGCAGGTTCCCAAATACGTGATGTCGCAGCGCGACGTCCACCTCGACTGGGAAACCGGAACATTCGTCGGCAACGGTGGGTTCGTCGCCTTCACCACCGTCGCCGGTGCCGACTACTACGAGGTCCTCGTCACGAACGGCACCAACCGGCAGTTCTTCAAGCTCACGCCGGACGCGGCCCACAAGGCCCCCGGTTCGCGTCTGTCGGTCAACGTCGCTTACGACCAGTGCACGGACTACACGGTGTCGGTCACCTCGCGCAACAGTCTCGGGCAGAGCGCCGTGCAACGCCTTTCCGAGTCGGCGGCACGCCCGGGCGGCATCCGCGCGGCGTCCGCCAAGCGCGGCACCGACCCGACCACCGCCACATTCACCTGGACGCCCCCGGCGAACTGGGGCTTCTTCGTCGACAAGTACGCCACAGCCGCGCGGGAGGACAAGACCCTGCCGCAGTGGCGGGCCGCCGTCTACTACCAGGTGGAGCTGGTCCGCATGGCCGACAACAGGGTGGTCCAGTCGAAGTGGGTGTCGGGCGGCACCGACCGCAAGGCACCGGTCACCTTCAATGCCACCGGCCTGACGGCGAAGGGCGCCTACATGCTCCGCGTCAGCACGCAAAACGACGTCGGCGGCTGCGGCAACAAGACCGGCAAGATCCTCCTCAACAAGGTCAAGTAGTCCCAGAAGGACCCGCGCGCTGGCCCGGTCCCGGCATGTGCCGGGGCCAGGCACCGAGGCTGGCGCCGAACCAGCGGCGATCGGGTAGCTCATCGCCGGGTGGCTCATGGTCTGGCTCATCGCCGGGTGGCCCATCGTCTGGCCCATCGCCGGGTGGCCCATCGTCTGGCCCATCGTCTGGCCCATCGCCGGGTGGCCCATCGTCGGAGGTCCGGGGTGGCATGATCCGGCTCATGACGCATTCGCTGGTCGACGAGATCATGGAGCGGCTGGTGCGGTCCTACGAGGCCGCCCGCGATCCGGAACGCGCCGTGTCTGCCGCGGCCTACATGCGTGACCAGTTCGCGTTTCTCGGTATCGCGTCCCCGGCCCGACGCGCGCTCGACCGGGTCGTGCGGGCTGGGCTTCCCGCCCCCACCGAGGAAGATCTCAGCGCGGTGGCGACGGCCTGCTGGGAGCGGAAGGAACGGGAGTATCAGTATTTCGCCTGCGACTGGCTACGCGCCCACGTGGCAAATGCGGGGCCGAACTTCCTGCTGACAGCCCACACTCTGATCACCACGAAGTCGTGGTGGGACACCGTCGACGCGCTGGCGGCCCACGTCGTCGGCGGTCTCGTCGCCCGGCATCCGCAGCTCCGCGTCGAGATGGACGCCTGGGTGGAGGACGACAACATGTGGGTCGTCCGCACGGCGATCCTGCACCAGCTGAACTACCGCCAAGAGACGGACACGGATCGGCTGTTCGGGTACTGCACGCGACAGGCGGGTCACCCGGACTTCTTCGTGCGCAAGGCAATCGGGTGGGCGCTGCGACAGTACGCCCGAACGAATGCCGAGGCGGTTCGTGGCTACCTTTCCCAGCAGGGGCATGTGCTGTCGCCGCTGTCCGTTCGCGAGGCCGCGAAGCACCTCTGATCGCTCCCACCAAGCGCAGGACGCCACGCCTCACTCCGCGCACGACACGGCCCGCCACGCAACGCGACGAGGCACAGCCGGACACGCGACCCGACGCGACGCGACGCGACGCGACGCGACCCAGCGCGACGCGACCCGACGCGACGCGACGCGACGCGACCCAGCGCGACGCGACCCGACGCGACGCGACGCGACGCGACGCGAC
>NZ_JBFBAJ010000014.1:224047-242083 GCF_040682215.1 Actinoplanes sp. NPDC051346
CGCGACGCGACCCAGCGCGACGCGACCCAGCGCGACGCGACCCAGCGCGACGCGACCCAGCGCGACGCGACCCAGCGCGACGCGACCCAGCGCGACGCGACCCAGCGCGACCCGGCGCGACCCAGCGCGACCCAGCGCGACCCAGCGCGACCCAGCGCGACCCAGCGCGACCCAGCGCGACCCAGCGCGACCAGGCGCAATCCGGCGCGACCCCACGCGGCCCGACCCCACGCGACGCGGCGCGGCTCAACCACCACGGCGCACGCGCGGCACGGCTGGGCGCTAACGCGGCGCACTGTGGATCAGCTCGGCGGGACGGGCGCCGCAGACGACAGGGCGGGCTTGGGCGGCTCAGTCGTTGTCGATCCAGGTGAGGAGTTCGTCCACGGCCGAGCGGTCTCCCTTGATCGTGACCGAGTCCGTGCCGATGCGGCCGTAGAGGAGCAGGAGCAGGTCGCTGGCGGAGGCCTGGATGGTGGCCACCGGCTCGCCGCTGGGTGCGGGGTCGGCCTTTGCGCCGGCCGGGGTGAGGTCGACCAGCCAGGTCGGTCCCTCCACTGCGGACAACGCGATGCGGGCCGGGCGGTGTGGCCACGCTCCGAGGCTGCCGAGACTCACCACCAGGAACTCCGAGACCGCGTCCACGGCGATGGCGGCGGGAACCGGCTCCGCTTTGCCGGCGGCCTCCTGGGCGTCATATGTGTGCACGGCCGCCTCCTGGACCTGGTGGCGGGCGACCGCTCCCACGGTCGTCGGTGCTTCCGAGGCTTCCCACCACGTCCAGCATTCGCTGTCGGACGGGGCGGCTCGCAGGGCCTCCAGCAGCAGGAGGGTGGACTCGGCCGACCATTCGAGCAGCAGTGGGATGGATTCGGCCGACGACGCGAGCAGGTCGGGCTGGGGGGAAGTGTCGCCGAGGGTCTCGGCGGACGGAGGGCCGTCGGCAGGTCCTGCTGTGACCGTCGCTGCCCAGAAGCGGTGGACCTTGCCGAGGTGCACGATCAGGTCACGCACCGTCCAATCCGGGCAGCCGGGGACGCGGGCGGCGAGGCCAGCCACGGTCGCAGCCTCGCGGAACGCGGTCGCGCGCTCGTCGATCTGGTCCATCAGGTCCGGGTACGGCGGCATCGAGGTCATGCCCGTTGTCTACCACCGGCCACCGACAATTCCCGGTACCGCAGGTCACGACGTCGAGAAGTCGCACCTGAACGGCACGAGCAGGGCCACGCCTGAACGGCACGAGCAGGGCCACGCCTGAACAGCACGAGCAGGGCCACGCCTGAACAGCACGAGCAGGGCCACGCCTGAACAGCACGAGCAGGGCCACGCCTGAACAGCACGAGCGGAGCGGGGAATTTGGCGGCGGGCAGGCGGCGGCCCTGACACGCGCAAGCCGCCGGGCCACAAAGGGCCCGACGGCTATCCGAAGCTCAGCGCAGCGTCGCGAACGTCAGACGTTGAAGCCGAGCGCCCGGAGCTGGTCGCGGCCGTCGTCAGTGATCTTGTCCGGGCCCCACGGCGGGAGCCAGACCCAGTTGATCCGGAAGTCCTGCACCAGGCCGCCGCCGGGGCCGGTGGTCAGCGCCTGGCGGGTCTGGTCCTCGATCACATCGGTCAGCGGGCACGCCGCCGAGGTCAGCGTCATGTCGAGGGTGGCCACGTTGTCGTCGTCGACGTGAACGTCGTAGACGAGGCCGAGGTCGACCACGTTGATGCCGAGTTCCGGGTCGACGACGTCCTTCATCGCCTCCTCGACGTCGGCGACGGCGGCCTTGGCGCCCCCGCCCGAGCCCGCGCTCACGCCCGAGCCCGCGTCCGACGGTCCAGCCGACGAAGCGACCGCCGACGCAGCCGACGCAGCAGCCGGCGAAGCGACCGCCGACGCAGCCGACGCAGCAGCCGGCGAAGCGACCGCCGACGCAGCCGACGCAGCAGCCGGCGAATCGGCCGACGACCCGGCTGGCGCGGCAGCCGGCGAATCGGTCGGCGATCCGGCTGACGAGGCGGGCGACGTGGCGTCGTCCGGCCCGGCCGTCTCCGCCGCGTCCGCGGCGATTTCTTCTACAGTTCTGTCGGTCATGCCGTCACCTCCGGGCTGACGCCCACACCGGCGCGCGCCGCGGCGTCCTTGAACGCCATCCACGGCAGCAGCGCACATTTCACCCGGGCCGGGTATTTCGCAACGCCGGCGAATGCGATGCCGTCGCCGAGTACTTCTTCGTTGGGTTCCGCCTGGCCTCGGCTCTGCATCAGCTCGAGGAACGCTTCGTGGACCGCGAAGGCTTCCGCCACCGGGCGACCCTTCAGCAGTTCGTGCAGGACCGACGCCGAGGCCTGGCTGATCGAGCAGCCCACGCCGTCGTACGAGATGTCGGACAGGTCGCTGGTGACCCGGACGGTGATCTCGTCGCCGCAGGTGGGGTTCACGTGGTGCGCTTCGCCCTGGTACGGGTCTCGCAGGCCGCGCCCGTGCGGGTGCTTGTAGTGGTCCAGGATGATGTCCTGGTAGAGCTGGTCGATCATGCGAACACCCTTCGCACCTGCTCCAGACCGCGCGCCAGGGCGTCGATCTCGTCGGTCGTCGTATAGAGGTAGAACGAGGCTCGGGTCATCGCCGGAACCCCGTAGCGCGCGCACACCGGGCGCGCGCAGTGGTGGCCCACTCTCACCTCGACGCCGAGGCCGTCGAGGATCTGCCCCACGTCGTGCGGATGTACCCCGTCTACCTCGAATGACACCGTGCCGCCGCGGCCTTCCGGCGTGGCGGGACCGAAGATGCGTACGCCGGGGACGTCCATGAGCGCCTTCAACGCGTACGCGGTGATCTCCTGCTCGTGGCGGTGCACGTTCTCCATGCCCAGCGCCGTCAGGTAGTCGACGGCGGCGCCGAGGCCGATGGCCTCGGTGATCGGCGGCGTGCCGCCCTCGAAGCGGGCCGGGGGCGGCGCGAACGTGGTGCCCTCCAGGGTGACCGTCTCGATCGTCGAGCCGCCCGCGAGGAACGGCGGCATCGTCTCGAGCAGCGACATCCGGCCCCAGAGCACGCCGATGCCGGTCGGGCCGAGCATCTTGTGGCCGGTGAACGCGATGAAGTCGGCGCCGAGGTCGCGCACGTCCACCGGGAAGTGCGGCACCGACTGCGAGCAGTCGAGCATGACCAGCGCGCCGACCTCGTGTGCCCGGGCGACGATGCGCGCCGGGTCGTTGATCGTGCCGAGGATGTTGGACATGTGGACGACCGAGACGAGTTTGGTGCGCTCGTTGACCAGCTCGGTGAGCGAGGACTCGTCGAGTCGCCCCTCGTCGGTGACGCCGAACCAGCGCAGGGTCGCGCCGGTGCGCTGGCAGAGGAGCTGCCAGGGCACGAGGTTGGAGTGGTGCTCCATCTCGGAGACCACGATCTCGTCGCCGGGGCCGAGCGACAGGAACTCCGCCGCCGTCCACGCGACGAGGTTGATCGCCTCGGTGGAGTTCTTGGTGAACACCACCTCGTCCGGCGACGGCGCCCCGATGAAGGCCGCGACCTTCGCGCGGGCGTCCTCGTACGCGGTGGTCGACTCGGTGCCGAGCGTGTGCACCGAGCGCGACACGTTGCCGTTGTGCCGTTCCTGGTGATCACGCATGGCGTCGATCACCTGGCGCGGCTTCTGGGAGGTGTTAGCACTGTCCAGGTAGACCAGCGGATGCCCGTTGATCTCCCGGCCCAGGATCGGGAAGTCGGCGCGAACCCGGGCCACGTCGAAGGTCATCTTGATCTCCTAGAGACAGGCTCGGGTCAGGCGCGGGCGCCGGCGATGTACCGCTCGTACCCCTCGGCTTCGAGCTGCTCGGCGAGCTCGGGGCCACCCTCCTGGACGATCCTGCCGGCGACGAAGACGTGCACGAAGTCCGGCTTGATGTAGCGCAGGATGCGGGTGTAGTGGGTGATCAGCAGCAGACCGGTCTCGCCGGTCTCGCGGACCCGGTTGACGCCCTCGCTGACGATGCGCAGCGCGTCGATGTCGAGGCCGGAGTCGGTCTCGTCGAGGATCGCCATCTTCGGCTTGAGCAGCTCGAGCTGCATGATCTCGTGGCGCTTCTTCTCGCCGCCCGAGAAGCCCTCGTTGACGTTGCGCTGGGCGAACGCCGGGTCCATCTGGAGCTTCTCCATGGCGCCGCGCAGCTCGCCGGCCCAGGTCCGCAGCTTCGGCGCCTCGCCGTCGATCGCGGTCTTGGCGGTACGCAGGAAGTTCGCCACCGACACACCGGGAACCTCGACCGGGTACTGCATGGCGAGGAACAGGCCCGCCCGGGCGCGCTCGTCCACGCTCATGTCCAGGACGTTCGCGCCGTCCAGGGTCACCGTGCCGCCGGTGATCTCGTACTTGGGGTGGCCCGCGATGGAGTAGGCCAGCGTGGACTTGCCGGAGCCGTTGGGGCCCATGATGGCGTGGGTCTCGCCCGCCTTGACGGTGAGGTCGACCCCGGCCAGGATCGGCTTCAGGTCGCCCTCGGGCAGCTTGACCGAAACCTGCAGGTCGCGGATCTCCAGGGTGCTCACGGCTCTACTCCATTACTCGGTGTCGTCGAAACGTAGATGTCGCCGTCGCGGATCTCGACGGGGAAGGTCGCCACCGGCTCGGTGGCGGGCGGTCCGGAGGGCTCACCGGTGCGCAGATCGAAGCGGGAGCCGTGCAGCCAGCACTCGAGGGTGCAGCCGTCGGTCTCGCCCTCGGAGAGAGGGACGGTCGCGTGGCTGCACTCGTCGCGGACGGCGTAGAAGTTGTCGTCGTCCGCGTGCACGACCGCGACGTCGACGCCGTTCACCTCGACGGAGATCGCCGTGCCCTTCGCCACCTCGGCGGCGGGCCCGACAAGCTCGAAGGACATGGCTCAGGCCCCCGCCTTCGCCAGCCGGGCCTCGATGGCGTCGCCCAGGCGCTCGCGCAGCTCCTCGACCGGGATCTTGTTGATCAGCTCGGCGAAGAAGCCGCGGACCACGAGCTTGCGGGCCTCGTCCTCGGGGATGCCGCGGGCCATCAGGTAGAACAGCTGCTCGTCGTCGAAGCGGCCGGTGGCGCTGGCGTGGCCCGCGCCGGCGACCTCGCCGGTCTCGATCTCGAGGTTGGGCACCGAGTCGGCCCGGGCGCCGTCGGTCAGCACGAGGTTGCGGTTGATCTCGTATGTCTCCGTGCCCGTCGCCGCCGCGCGGATCAGCACGTCGCCGACCCAGACGGTGTGCGCCGAGGCGCCCTGCAGCGCGCCGCGGTAGCCGACGTAGCTGCGGCAGTCCGGCACGCTGTGGTCGACGAGCTGCCGGTGCTCGAGGTGCTGCCCGGCGTCGGCGAAGTACAGACCCCAGAGCTCGGCGTCGCCGCCGCGGCCGGTGTAGTCGACGCTGGTGAACTGGCGGACCAGGTCGCCGCCGAGGGACACCTGCACGTGCTGTGCCCGGGCGTCCCGGCCGACCTTGAACTTGACGTGCTGGGCCTGGACCGAGCCGGCGTCCCACTCGGCGATCGTGACGAGGGTGAGCTGGGCGCTGTCGCCGACGACGACCTCGATGTTGTCGGCGAGGGTCGCCGTGCCGGTCTGCTCCAGCACGATGGTGACCTTGGCGAAGTTGCCCACCCGGACGTAGGTGCGCGCGGCCGCGGCCTCGCCGCCCTGTCCGACGACGCGGATCACGGCCGCGGTGTCGGACACGGTCTCCGGGGCGACGTCGATCAGCGTCACCTCCGCCGCCGAGCCGTGCGCCAGGGCGCTGATCCGGTCGAACGGCGTGAGCACGGCGTCGACCTTGCCCGCGTCGACCTGGGTCACCGAGACGCCCGCCGGCAGGTCGCCCGGGGCGTAGCCGGGGGCCGCGCCGGTGAGCGAGGTCGCCGTGATCAGGGCGCCCAGCCGCTTGATCGGGGTGAAGCGCCACTCCTCCTCCAGGCCGGTGACGGCCGGGAAGTCGGTGACGTCGAAGGAACGCAGCACCTGCGACTTGGTGCTCGGCGGGGCCATGGCCTCGGTAGTCATCTCGTCCTTGTTCTCAGTCGTTGCGAAGGCCGGGAGTGGGTGCGGCGGTCAGCCGACAGCCCCCTCCATCTGGAGCTCGATGAGGCGGTTCAGCTCGAGGGCGTACTCCATGGGGAGCTCCTTGGCGATCGGCTCGATGAAGCCGCGCACGATCATCGCCATGGCCTCGTCCTCGGTCAGGCCCCGGCTCATCAGGTAGAAGAGCTGGTCGTCGCTGATCTTGGAGACGGTCGCCTCGTGGCCCATGTTGACGTCGTCCTCGCGGATGTCGACGTACGGGTAGGTGTCCGAGCGCGAGATCGTGTCGACCAGCAGCGCGTCGCACTTGACCGTGCTCTTGCTGTGGTGCGAGCCGTCCATCACCTGCACGAGACCGCGGTACGACGTGCGGCCACCGCCCCGGGCGATCGACTTGCTGACGATCGTCGACGACGTGTACGGCGCGGCGTGCACCATCTTGGCGCCGGCGTCCTGGTGCTGGCCCTCGCCGGCCATCGCGACCGAGAGCACCTCGCCCTTGGCGTGCGGGCCGGTCATGTAGACGGCCGGGTACTTCATCGTCACCTTGGAGCCGATGTTGCCGTCGATCCACTCCATGGTCGCGCCCTCTTCGCAGGTGGCGCGCTTGGTGACCAGGTTGTAGACGTTGTTCGACCAGTTCTGGATGGTCGTGTACCGGCAGCGGGCGTTCTTCTTGACGATGATCTCGACGACCGCGCTGTGCAGCGAGTCCGAGGAGTAGATCGGCGCGGTGCAGCCCTCGACGTAGTGCACGTACGCGCCCTCGTCGACGATGATCAGGGTCCGCTCGAACTGGCCCATGTTCTCGGTGTTGATCCGGAAGTACGCCTGCAGCGGGATCTCCACGTTGACGCCCTTGGGCACGTAGATGAACGAGCCGCCGGACCACACGGAGGTGTTCAGGGCGGCGAACTTGTTGTCGCCGACCGGGATCACCGTGCCGAAGTACTCCTTGAAGACGTCCTCGTACTCCTTCAGGGCGGTGTCGGTGTCGAGGAAGACGACACCCTGCTCCTCGAGGTCCTCACGGATCTTGTGGTAGACGACCTCGGACTCGTACTGCGCGGCGACGCCCGCGACGAGGCGCTGCTTCTCGGCCTCGGGGATGCCCAGCCGGTCGTAGGTCGCCTTGATGTCCTCGGGCAGGTCCTCCCAGCTCTGGGCCTGCTTCTCGGTGGAGCGCACGAAGTACTTGATGTTCTGGAAGTCGATGCCGGTGAGGTCGGCGCCCCAGTTCGGCATGGGCTTGCGGTCGAACAGACGCAGACCCTTGAGCCGCAGGTCGAGCATCCACTGCGGCTCGTTCTTCTTCGCGGAGATGTCGCGCACCACGGCTTCGGACAGACCACGCTGGGCGGTGGAGCCCGCGACGTCGGCGTCGGCCCAGCCGTACTCGTACTTGCCAAGAGCGGCCAGGTGCTCTTCCTGAGTGACGATCTGGTCGGTCATCTTTCCGTCCTAACCGTGATTGAGACAGGTGCACACTGCGGGGCTGGGATGTGCGTGGTGCACACCCCGTCGCCGTGCGCGATGGTGGCGAGGCGCTGCACGTGGGTGCCGATGAGCCGCGAAATGACCGCGGTCTCGGCGTCGCACAGCTGAGGGAACTCGGCGGCCACGTGCGCCACCGGGCAGTGGTGCTGGCACAGCTGCCCGCCGGACGCGATCGTGGTCGCGTTGGCAGCGTAGCCCTCGGCTGTCAGCGCCTCAGCGAGCGCCTCCGCCCGAGCGATCGGTGCGTCACCGGCCTCGAGCATCGCCGTGCGGCAGCGCTCCTCGAGCGCGGAGACCTGAGCCGCGGCGAAAGCTTCGACGGCCTCGGGACCACCGTGCTCGGCGATCCAGCGCACGGCCGCCGTGGCCATGCCGTCGTAGAAGTGCGGGAAGCCCTCGCGGGCGGTGGCGGTGAGCACGAAAGTCTTGGCCGGGCGGCCCCGCCCGCGCGGTGCGCGCTGGGGCGTCTCGCGGGCCTCGACGAGGTCGTCGGCGAGCATCGCGTCCAGGTGCTTGCGGATGGCGGCCGGGCTCAACCCGAGCTGCGCGCCGAGCTCGGCCGCGGTGGCGGTGCCCCGCTCCAGCAGCAGCTGCGCGACCCGGTCACGGGTGCGCACGTCGACGCCCTTGCCCTCCGCGGAGGATGCGCGCGAACCGGCGGCCGCACCGGCCACCTGACTGCTCCGCGACAGCACTCCGTTTTTCACTACGCCAACGTTACGTAATTCGTTCCGTGCCTGCAAACTGGCGCTCCGGTGATCCAGGACACCGAAGGGCAGCCTAAGCAGACCTCCCCGGAGCCGCCCAAAATCAAGATCGAATTCGGGCGTACGATGCCGCACGTGAGCACCGCCCTGCTGCGCCGCCTGTCCCTCGCGTCCCTCGTCGCCAACGTCGGCCTGGTCGTCACCGGCGCGGCGGTACGGCTGACCGCCTCCGGCCTCGGCTGCCCCACCTGGCCCAAGTGCACCGACTCGTCGTACACGACGACGCGCGCGATGGGCGTCCACGGAGTGATCGAGTTCGGCAACCGGCTGCTCGGCGTCGCGCTGGGACTGATCGCCCTCGCCACCTTCATCGCGGCGCTGCGGCACAAGCCCCGCCGCCGCTCGCTGATCCTGCTGTCGCTCGCGGCCGGGCTCGGCATCCCCGGACAGGGCGTCATCGGCGGCGTCACGGTCCTGACGGACCTCAACCCGTGGGTGGTCGGCCTGCACTTCCTGCTCTCGATGGCACTGATCTCGGTGACCTGGGCCCTCTGGCAGCGCACGAAGGAGGGCGACGCGCCCACCCGAGCGCTGGTGGCCCGCCCGCTGCGCCACCTGACCGCCCTGACCGCACTCGCGAGCGCGGCGGTGATCGTGGTCGGCGTGATCGTGACGGGCAGCGGCCCGCACGCGGGCGACGAGAACGCCCGGCGCAACGGCCTCGACCCGGCGACGATCTCGCAGGTCCACGCCGACCTGGTCTTCCTGCTCATCGGCCTGTCGGTGGCGCTGTGGTTCGCGCTGCGCGCGGCGGACGCCCCGGCGCCCGCGATCCGGGCGGCCGGCGTGTTCGTCGTGGTGGAGCTGGCGCAGGGCCTGGTCGGCTTCGTCCAGTACTTCACCCACCTGCCGGTGGTCCTGGTGGCGGCCCACATGCTCGGCGCCTGCCTGGTCTGGGTGGCCACCCTCAACGTCCTCTGGCGCCTGCGCGACCGCCCCACCCCGCCCATGCCCAGCCAGGCCGCCTCGACCCCACACCCCTGCACCACCACGATCCCGGCCTCAATCGCCTGATCGCGACCCGCGGCCTGCGAAAGCCGACGCGCTCACGCGAGGCGAACGAAGCGGGACCCACCAACGAAAGCGGCCCGGAAGCCTCCGGGCCGCACCGACTGATGGGGAAAGTTACCGCGCCATGCTGCGGCGGGACATTGACCGCCAGAGGTCGTTGCTGGGCCGCATCTGCTCCATGAGCTCGCGCTCCCACTCGTTCTCCACCTCGACGCCCGCGGTCTCGCAGGCCTGCCGGGCGACGTCCGTGCCGGCGGCGGCGAACTGGTCCGTCCATTCGCCGTCCTCGCCCACGAGGACGATGCGGGCGCCACGCTTGCCGACGTACTCGATGACCGCTTTCGCACCGCCGTGACCGGAGGCGAATGACTTGATGTCGGCGGTCAGTGTCGTATCGGAACCTTCTGCCATGAGGGAAGCCTAGGCAGACTTTCGCCGGGAGCAAGCATGGACGGGTGCTTTTTGTGACGCCAATTACCTGCGGGTTTAGCGCGATCGAGCATTGGTATGACCCGATTGAGTCCGTTTTACACCCCGGCAAACGTTCCCTCGATCGAGGGATCGAGAGTCACCGGACGGGTCGATAAAACGGGCATTATGTGCGACGTGCCGCAATGGCGTCACTCAATGCGAAACGCACACCCTGTGCGTCAGATGAGGGCGTCGACCGCGACGGCGATGAAGAGAATCGTCAGGTAGGTGATCGACCAGTGGAAGAGCCGCATCGCGTTGAGCGGCTCGCCACGGCGGGAGCGGCCCACCAGGCGGACGGCCTCGAGCAGGAACACGGCGCCCGCGACGAGGGCCGTGCCGCCGTAGATCGGGCCCATGCCCAGCGGCCAGGCGGCCAGCGAGGCCACCACGGTGAGCACGGTGAAGATCAGGATCTCGTTGTTCACCCGGCGGGCCGAGCGGACCACGGGCAGCATCGGAATGCCGGCGCGGGCGTAGTCGTCCTTGTACTTGATGGCCAGCGGGTAGAAGTGCGGCATCTGCCAAAAGAAGACAACGGCGAAAAGTGCCCACCCGATGGGAGCGACCGTGCCGGTCACCGCCGCCCAGGCGATGAGCACCGGAGCCGCGCCGCAGATGCCGCCCCAGAAGGTGTTCTGCGGGGTGCGCCGCTTGAGCCAGAGCGTGTAGACGACGTCGTAATAGACGATGGCGGCCGCGGTCAGCGCCGTCGCCAGCCAGTTGGTGAACGCGGCCATGAGCACGAGCGAGACCGCGGCCAGGGTCAGGCCGAAAATCAGCACCGCGCGGGGCGTGAGGCTGTGCGTGGCCAGCGGGCGGCGCTTGGTGCGGCGCATGAGCTGGTCGATGTCGCGGTCGATGTAGCAGTTGAGCGCGCTGGCCGCGCCCGCGGCCAGCGAGCCGCCGATCAGCACGACCGCCATCAGCCCCAGGTCAGGCCATCCGCGGGCGGCGAACATCATCGCCGGGATGGTGGTCACCAGCAGGAGTTCGACGATCTGTGGCTTGGTCAGCGAGACGTACGCCGCCAGCACGGCGCGGATGTCACGACGGGCCGTGGCACGCGCCGCCGGTGGCGCCGCCTCCCTCAGACCCGGCGACCGCCCCTGGGCGGGACGCTCGGTGATCATGCTCACGGACAGCCACCTTCCGGCATCGGCGAGGGCGCATTTCGTCAGCCGTCACCGGTGCGGACGGGCTGGCACGTTCGGACAGCCTACGCGCAGCCCGAGGCGCTGCTCGGTCGACCCGTCGAGGGTGCACGGCGTCACAGCCGGCGGCGTGCGGTCAGGGCCGGTGTCCGCTCTCAGCGTATGGGCCTGCGGCGTTCCCGTGCCGGTGGTTTACGCGGACTGGATAGGGTCACTTTCAAAGGGTTCCCACACCATGCCCGAGGAGATCGACCGACGTGGCTGCCAAAGACGATTTGAACTGGTCCGACCTCGACCGCAGGGCGGTCGATACCGTCCGCGTGCTCGCCATGGACGCCGTCGAGAAATCCGGCAACGGCCACCCCGGCACGGCGATGAGCCTCGCCCCGGCCGCCTACCTGTTGTTCAACCGGGTCATGCGGCACGACCCCACCGACCCGCTGTGGGCCGGCCGCGACCGGTTCGTGCTCTCCTGTGGCCACTCCAGCCTGACGCTCTACATTCAGCTCTATCTCTCCGGCTACGGCCTGGCGCTCGACGATCTGGCCTCCCTGCGCCAGTGGGGTTCGCTGACCCCCGGTCACCCTGAGCTCGGGCACACCCCCGGCGTCGAGGTCACCACGGGCCCGCTCGGCCAGGGCATCGGCAACGCCGTCGGCATGGCGATGGCGGCCCGCCGCGAGCGCGGCCTGTTCGACCCGGACGCCGCCGACGGCACCTCGGTCTTCGACCACCACGTCTTCGCCCTCTGCTCCGACGGGGACATCGAGGAGGGTGTCAGCCACGAGTCGAGCGCCGTCGCCGGCGTGCAGAAGCTCGGCAACCTCACGGTGATCTACGACGACAACGAGATCTCCATCGAGGACGACACCCGGATCGCCAAGAACGAGGACGTCGGCGCGCGCTACGCGGCCTACGGCTGGCACGTGCAGACGGTGGACTGGCGCCAGGGCGACCCCGAGAAGGGCGAGTACAACGAGGACGTGGAGGCCCTCTACGCGGCGATCCAGGCCGCGAAGGCGGTCACCGACAAGCCGTCCTTCATCGTGCTGCGCACCATCATCGGCTGGCCCGCGCCCAACAAGCAGAACACCGGCAAGATCCACGGTTCCGCCCTGGGCGCCGAGGAGGTCGCGGCGACCAAGCAGATCATGGGTCTCGACCCCAACGAGACGTTCGCCGTCGCCGACGAGGTGCTCGAGCACGCCCGCCAGGTCGCCGCCCGCGGCCGCGACGCGCACGCCGAGTGGGACAAGGCCTTCGAGGCCTGGGCCGCCGGCAACGAAGAGGGCCGCAAGCTGTACGACCGCCTCGCCGCCCGCGCGCTGCCCGAGGGCTGGGCGGCGGCGCTGCCCGAGTTCCCGGCCGACCCCAAGGGCCTGGCCACCCGCGCCGCGTCCGGCAAGGTGCTCGACGCCCTCGCACCGGTGCTGCCCGAGCTGTGGGGCGGCTCGGCCGACCTGGCCGAGAGCAACAACACCACGATGAAGGGCGAGCCCTCGTTCATTCCGGCCGAGTACGCCACGAAGGCGTTCCCCGGCCACGAGTACGGCCGCACCCTGCACTTCGGCATCCGCGAGCACGGCATGGGCTCGATCCTCAACGGCATCGCCGCACACGGCGGCACCCGGCCGTACGGCGGCACCTTCCTGGTCTTCAGCGACTACATGCGTGGCGCCGTCCGCCTGTCGGCGCTGATGAAGCTTCCGGTCATCTACGTGTGGACGCACGACTCCATCGGTCTGGGCGAGGACGGCCCGACACACCAGCCGATCGAGACGCTGTCGGCGCTGCGGGCGATCATCGGCCTCGACGTGGTGCGTCCGGCCGACGCCAACGAGACCGCGTGGGCCTGGCGCGGCGCGTTGGAGCACACCGACCGCCCGACCGCCCTCGCGCTGTCGCGGCAGAACCTGCCGACCATCGACCGGGGCAGGTACGCGTCGGCCGAGGGCGTCCTCAAGGGCGGCTACATCCTCTCGGAGGCGTCCGGCGGCGACCCGCACGTGATCCTCATCGGCACCGGCTCCGAGGTGTCGATCTGCCTGACCGCACAGGAACGTCTCGAGGCCGAGGGCACCCCGACCCGGGTCGTGTCGATGCCGTGCCAGGAGTGGTTCTTCGCCCAAGACACGGCTTACCAGCAGCACGTGCTTCCTCGGGGCGTCAAGGCGCGCGTCACCGTCGAGGCCGGCATCCGGATGAGCTGGGACCGTCTGATCGGCGACGCCGGAGAGGCCGTCAGCATCGAGCACTACGGTGCGAGCGCCCCGGCGAAGATCCTGTTCGAGCAGTTCGGCTTCACCGCGGACAACGTGGTGGCCAAGGCCAACGCCGCCCTCGCCAAGGTCGGCGAAATCACCGGTCACAAGACCGGAAACTGAGGAGTGAAGATGACGGACAGGCTGGCTGACCTCTCTGCCGCCGGCGTGGCGGTATGGCTCGACGATCTTTCCCGCGTACGCCTGCAGAGCGGCTCGCTGGACAAGATGCGCCGCGAGCAGAACGTGGTCGGCGTGACCACTAACCCGACCATCTTCGCCAAGGCGCTCGCCGACGCCGACGCGTACGACGAGCAGCTCAAGGACCTCGCCGCGCAGCAGGTCACCGTCGAGGAGGCGGTGCGGCTGCTGACCTCGTACGACGTGCGCTGGGCTTGTGACGTCATGCGGCCGGCGTACGACGCGTCGAACGGCGTCGACGGGCGGGTGTCCATCGAGGTCGATCCGCGCAGCGCGCACGCGACCGAGAAGACCGCGTCCGAGGCGAAGACGCTGTGGTGGCTCGTCGACCGCCCCAACCTCTTCATCAAGATCCCGGCCACCCAGGCGGGTCTGCCGGCGATCACGGCGACACTCGGCGCCGGCATCAGCGTCAACGTCACGCTGATCTTCTCGCTGGAGCGCTACCGGGCCGTCATGGACGCCTTCCTAGCGGGCATGGAGCAGGCCAAGGCCAACGGCCACGACCTCAGCAAGATCGGCTCGGTCGCCTCCTTCTTCGTGTCCCGGGTGGACACCGAGATTGACAAGCGGCTCGACAAGATCGGCAGCGACGAGGCCAAGGCGCTGCGGGGCAAGGCCGCGGTCGCGAACGCCCAGCTCGCCTACCAGGCGTACGCCGAGGTGTTCGGCTCCGACCGCTGGAAGGCCCTGGCCGACGCGGGCGCCCTTCCGCAGCGGCCGCTGTGGGCGTCGACCGGCACGAAGAACCCCGACTACAAGGACACCATCTACGTCGAGGAGCTGATCGCTCCCGGCACGGTCAACACCATGCCGGAAGCGGTCATCACGGCCTTCCACGACCACGGTGAGACCCGGGGCGACACGGTGACCGGCTCGTACGCCGCCGCCCAGAAGGTGATGGACGACGTCGCCGCGATCGGCGTCGATCTCGAGGACGTCTTCAAGGTCCTCGAGGACGAGGGTGTCGAGAAGTTCGAGGCCAGCTGGGGCGAGCTGCTCGGCGACGTGAAGAAGTCGCTCGACGCCGCCGCCAAGGGCTCCGACCACCCGAGCGACGCCGCGGCGCGCTGAGGCATCGCCGACCCGCTCACGGCCGAGTGCCGTGAGCGGGTCGGGCCCGGCCGTTTCGGGTAACCCTGCGCGATGACGAAAAGCTGGCAGGATGGGACACGTGGGTAATCCGCTGCGCACCGCACAGGATCGACGGCTTCCCAGGATCCCGGAGCCGTGCGCTCTGGTGATTTTCGGTGTCACCGGCGACCTGTCGCGGAAGAAACTGATCCCGGCCGTCTACGACCTCGCCAACCGGGGCCTGCTGCCGCCCGGCTTCGTGGTCCTCGGCTTCGCCCGGCGCGACTGGGGCGACGGCGACTTCGAGTCGCTGGCCTACGAGGCCGCCAAGAAGGGCGCCCGGACACCGTGGCGTGAGGACGTCTGGCAGCGGCTGGCGAGCCAGTTCCAGTTCGTTCCCGGCTCCTTCGACGACGATGCCGCGTTCGACAGCCTGGCGAGCACGTTGGACGAGCTCCGCGAGCGTAACGGCATCGCCGGCAACGCCGCGTTCTACTTCTCCATCCCGCCGGCCGCGTTCCCGCTGGTGCTCAACCAGCTCAACCGCACCGGGATGGCCGACAACGCCAAGTCCGGCGGCTGGCGCCGGGTCGTCGTCGAGAAGCCGTTCGGCAACGACCTGAAGACCGCCATGGCGCTCAACAAGCTGGTCGACGAGGTCTTCACCCCCGAGGACGTCTTCCGCATCGACCACTACCTGGGCAAGGAGACGGTCCAGAACATCCTGGCGCTGCGCTTCGCGAACAGCCTGTTCGAGCCGGTGTGGAATTCCAAGTACGTCGACTCGGTGCAGATCACCATGGCCGAGGACGTCGGCATCGGCACCCGCGCCGCCTTCTACGACTCCGCCGGCGCCGCCCGCGACGTGTTGCAGAACCACCTGCTGCAGCTGCTCGCCCTGGTGGGGATGGAGGAGCCGACGAGCTTCGACCCCAACGAGATCCGCGCCGAGAAGCTGAAGGTGCTCCGGGCGATCAGCCTGCCCAAGGACATCGGCGCCGGCTCGGTGCGCGGGCAGTACCTGCCAGGCTGGGTGGCCGGCGAACGCGCGGCGGGCTACCTCGAGGAGAAGGGCGTGCCGGCGGACTCCACCACGGAGACGTACGTCGCGGTGCGCCTGGGCATCCAGAACCGCCGCTGGGCCGGGGTGCCGTTCTTCGTGCGGGTGGGCAAGCGGATGCCGCGCCGGGTGACCGAGATCGCCATCCTCTTCAAGCGCGCGCCGCACCTGCCCTTCGACCCCGCCGACGTCGAGATGCTCGGCAACAACCAGCTGGTCATCCGGGTGCAGCCCGACGAGGGCGTGGTGCTGAAGTTCGGGTCCAAGGTGCCGGGCACCACGATGGAGGTCCGGGACATCGCGATGGACTTCCAGTACGGCGAGGCGTTCACCGAGTCCAGCCCGGAGGCGTACGAACGTCTGGTGCTCGACGTGCTGGTGGGCGACCGGACCCTGTTCCCGGACGCGGCCGAGGTGGAGCAGAGCTGGCGCGTCATCGACCCCCTCGAGGAGGCCTGGACCGGCACCAAGCCGGAGCCGTACCGCGCCGGCGAGTGGGGCCCGCGCGCTTCGGACGAGATGCTGGCCCTCGAGGGTCGGGCTTGGAGGCGGGCATGATCGGCTTGTGGGACACCACCGGCAACGAGGTCGTCAAGGCGCTCGCGGCCGAGCGGCGCAGCGCGGGCGGCGTGGCCTCCGGCCTCGCCCTCACCCTCGTCGCCGTGGTGGAGGAGAAGAAGGTCCGCGAGGCGGAGGCCGCCGCCACCATCGCGGCGTCCGCGCACCCGTGCCGCCTGCTCGTCGTGGTCCGCTCGGACCTGGAGGGCCGCAGCCGGCTGGACGCGGAGATCGTCGTCGGCGGGCGGCTGGGCCCGGCCGAGGCCGTCGTGATGCGCATGTACGGCCGCCTGGCCCTGCACGCCGAGTCGGTGGTCATGCCGCTGCTCGCCCCGGACGTGCCGGTGGTGACCTGGTGGCACGGCGAGCCGCCGGACGTCATCGCCAACGACTTCCTCGGCGTCGTCGCGGACCGCCGCATCACCGACAGCAAGCTCGCACCGGACCCGGTCGCCGCTCTGAGGCAGCGGGCCGTCGACTACGCACCCGGCGACACCGACCTCACCTGGACGCGCATCACCCTGTGGCGCACCCTCGTGGCGGGTGCCTTCGACACCACCGAGGAGCGGGTCACCGGCGCCACGGTCGTCGCGCCGGCCGACGATCCCACCGCCGCCCTGATGTGCGGGTGGCTCAAGTCGCGGCTGGGCATCGAGCCGAAGTGGGAGTACACCGACAAGACCCCGCGCATGCACTCGGTGCAGCTCGGATGCGCCAACGGCGACTGCGTCACGGTCACGCGCGAGGAGGGTACGGCGCTGTTCAGCCGTACCGGGCAGGAGCCGCGCTACATGCCGCTGCCGAAGCGGCCGGTCGGCGACGAGCTCGCCGAAGAGCTGCGCCGGCTCGACCCCGACCAGATCTACGGCGAGGCGCTGGGCGCGATGGCGGGCCTTCCCAACCTCGAACAGAAGCCGCCGATGCGGGTTCACGTGTGGAAGGACCCGGCGCTGGCCGCCCGCGCGGGCGAGGAGGCGGGCGCCATGGCGGGCCCCGGCGGGTCCGCCGTCTGAGTCATTAGGATCAAGGGGGCCGCTCCGCCGTTTCGGGTGGGCGGCCCCGCGCTCGTGATGAGGAGTTCGATGAGCGAGACCGTTGTCGTGGTGGTTCCGGACGCCGACATTCTGGCGTCGGCCGTGGCGGCCCGACTGGTGACCACGATCATCGACGCGCAGGCGGTGCGCGGCCGGGCTGACGTGGTGCTGACCGGCGGCCGGGTCGCGGCCAAGGTGTTGCGCGCCGTCAAGGAGCTGCCGGCGGCGGGCGCCATCGACTGGTCCCGCGTCGACCTGTGGTGGGGCGACGAGCGATTCCTGCCGTCCGGCGACCCGGACCGCAACGAGACCCAGGCCCGCGAGGCCCTGCTGGACGGCCTGCCGCTCGCTCCGGAACGGGTGCACCCGATGCCGGCGGCGGACGGCCCCGACGGCGACGACGCGAAGGCGGCGGCGGACCGCTACGTCCGCGAGCTGGCGGCCGGCGGCGACCCGCTCCCCCGCTTCGACGTGCTCATGCTCGGCGTCGGCGAGGACGGACACGTGGCGTCGCTGTTCCCCGGCCACCCGGACGCGACCGCCGAGGGCACGGCGACGGCGGTGCACGACAGTCCCAAGCCGCCCCCGACGCGCATCTCGCTGACCATGGCGGCGATCCGGTCGGCGGCGGAGGTCTGGCTGGTGGCCGCCGGGCCGGACAAGGCGGCCGCGGTCGGCGCGGCCCTCGGCGGCGACACCTCACTGCCGGCGGCCCGGGCGGCCGGAGCGGCGAAGACCGTGTGGCTGCTGGACACCGCGGCGGCGGCCACGCGCTGAGGATACGAAAAAGCCGCCCCGCGCGACGCGGGGCGGCTTTCTGTGCGGCTGTGGTCAGCCGAGCAGCGTCGGCAGCTTCTCGAACAGCTGCGTCGTGTACGTCATCATCTCGTGCAGCATCCAGTTCCCCGAGAACAGGATCGCCGC
>NZ_JBFBAJ010000015.1:0-152591 GCF_040682215.1 Actinoplanes sp. NPDC051346
GTGGTCGCCGAGCTCAACGGTTCGCCCACCGACAACAACTCCACGCTGTTCAAGCAGGGTTACGACTCGGTGTTGCAGCCGAAGTTCGACTCCGGAGACTTCGTGAAGGGCCCGGACCAGTCGGTGCCGGACTGGGACAACGCGCAGGCCGGCACGATGTTCGAGCAGATGCTGACACAGAGCAAGGACATCAAGGGGGTGCTGGCCGCCAACGACGGTCTGGGCAACGCAGTCATCTCCGTACTGAAGAAGAACAAGCTGAACGGCAAGGTGCCGGTCACCGGGCAGGACGCCACGGTGCAGGGTCTGCAGAACATCCTCGCCGGCGACCAGTGCATGACCGTCTACAAGGCGATCAAGCAGGTGGCCGACGCCGCCGCCGACCTCGCCATCTCGCTCGCCAAGGGCGAGAAGAAGACTGTCAGCCAGAGCATCAAGGATCCGGAGTCCGGCAAGGACGTCCCGGCCGTCCTGATCAGTCCGAGGGCGATCTTCAAGGAGAGCGTCAAGGACGTCGTGGCCGACGGGTTCGTGACCAAGGCTCAGCTCTGCACCGGCGACTTCGCGAAACTGTGCACCGAGAACGGCGTGTGAGCTGACCCGGGACGACGCCGCAGCACGCCACCGCCCACGCCCGGCCGGGGCGTGGGCGGCGCCGCACCGAAGAAGGAGAACCATCCGTGGCCGCGACACCCCTGCTGGAGGTACGCGGGATCGACAAGAGCTTCGGTCCCGTGCAGGTGCTCCACGACGTCGGAATGAACGTCTACCCCGGCGAGGTCACCGCGCTCGTCGGTGACAACGGCGCCGGCAAGTCGACCCTGGTCAAGTGTGTCAGCGGCATCTACACCATGGACGCGGGCACGGTGACCTTCGACGGAGACCAGGTGGCCATCCACAGTCCCCGCGACGCCGCGGCGCTCGGCATCGAGGTCGTCTACCAGGACCTCGCGCTCTGCGACAATCTGGACATCGTGCAGAACATGTTCCTCGGCCGCGAACGGGTACGCGGCCTGGTGCTCGACGAGCCCACGATGGAGCAGATGGCCAGTGACACGCTCGCCAGCCTCTCCGTGCGTACGGTGAAATCTTTGCGCCAGCTCGTGGCCAGTCTCTCCGGTGGGCAGCGGCAGACCGTGGCGATCGCCAAGGCCGTGCTGTGGAACAGCCGCATCGTCATCCTGGACGAGCCGACCGCGGCCCTGGGCGTCGCGCAGACCGCCCAGGTGCTGGAGCTCGTCCGCCGGATGGCCGACAACGGGCTCGGCGTGGTGCTCATCTCGCACAACATGAACGACGTGTTCGCCGTCTCGGATCGCATCACCGCGCTCTACCTCGGCCGGACCGCCGCCCAGGTGAAGACCACGGACGTCACCCACTCCCAGATCGTCGAGCTGATCACCTCGGGCCGCAGCGGCACCCTCGGCCTGCCGCCCGAGCGGCCGCTCAAGGGCTTCGCCGACTTCACCCCTCCGGGAGCGCACGCATGACCACCGTGATCTCATCGAGCGGGCCGGGGCGGGTGGCCGCGCCCACGGTCGCCAGCCACCTGCACGACTACTGGGGCCGCATCCGCGGCGGCGACATCGGCAGCCTGCCGGCGGTCCTCGGGCTCATCGTGCTCTGCCTGATCTTCGGTGTGGCCCGGCCGACGTTCTTCAGCGCGGTCAACTTCGCGAACCTGTTCTCGCAGGGTGCTGCGGTCATCTTCATCGCGATGGGCCTGGTCTTCGTCCTGCTGCTGGGCGAGATCGACCTGTCGGCCGGCTTCGCGAGCGGCGTCTGCGGCGCGATCATGGCCATCCTGCTCACCAACCAGGGTTGGCAGTGGTACTCGGCGATCCCGGTCGCCCTGGCCACCGGCCTGGCCATCGGGTTCACCCTCGGATTCCTGGTGTCGAAGCTGGGCATCCCGTCGTTCGTGGTCACGCTGGCGGGCTTCCTGGCGTTCCAGGGCATCCTGCTGGTGCTGCTCAGCGGCGGCAAGAACATCTCCGTCCGCGACACCTTCGTGCTGTCGCTGGCCAACGACAACATGCCGGTCTGGTTGAGCTGGGTGCTCGCCGGCGCCGCGATTCTCGGGTACGCCACGGCGCAGTTCCTGCACTACTGGGGCCGGGCCGTACGCGACCTGATCACCGAGCCGTTGGGGATCGTGGTGGCCCGCGTTGTGGGGTTGGCCGTCCTGCTGGTCGCCGCGGTCGCCGTCCTCACCCAGGAACGCAGCATCAACCCGTTGAACATCTCGGTGAAGGGCGTGCCGATCGTCGCTCCGATCATCGCGGTGGCGCTGATCGTGTGGACGTTCGTGCTGGGGCGCACGACGTACGGCCGGCACGTCTACGCCGTCGGCGGCAACAAGGAGGCGGCCCGCCGGGCGGGCATCCCGGTCGACCGGATCCGGATCTCCGTCTTCGTGATCGGCTCGTTCATGGCGTCGATCGGCGGCATCGTCGCGGCCAGCCGGGCCAACTCGGTCGACCCGAACTCCGGCGGCAGCAACGTGCTGCTGTACGCGGTCGGCGCGGCCGTCATCGGCGGCACCAGCCTCTTCGGCGGCAAGGGCCGGGTGCTCGACGCCGTGATCGGCGGCGCGGTGATCGCGGTCATCGACAACGGCATGGGCCTGATGGGTTTCAGCGCCGGTCAGAAGTACATCTTCACCGGCCTCATCCTGCTGCTCGCGGCGAGCGTCGACGCCCTGTCACGCCGCAGAGCCGCCGCTACCGGTAACCGATGAAGGCCGCGCCGAGCCAGGAGGAGGTACGCCGACACAACCTCGGCACCCTACTGCGTTATGTTCACATTCACGGCGCTACGTCCCGCGCCGAGCTCACCACCAAGCTGGGCCTGAACCGCAGCACCATCGGCGCCCTGACCGCGGACCTGATCACCGCGGGCCTCGTCTCCGAGAAGGGCCAGCGCGATACCGGCCGCGCGGGACGCCCCTCGCTGGTCGTCCGGCCCGAGTCGTCGATGGTGTACGCGTACGCCCTCAACATCGAGGTGGACCTGCTGCGCGCCGCCCGGGTCGGCCTCGGCGGGACGATCCTGGACCGGCGTGAGGCCCCCCGCCCCCGTGGCATGCAGGTGGTCGACGCGGTCAAGCCGCTCGCGGGGTTCATCAAGGAGATGAGCAAGGACGTGCCGCCCGGCGCCCGCTACCTCGGCGCCGGCCTGGCGGTCGCGGGCATGGTGCGCCGCGCGGACGGCATGGTGCGGCTCGCGCCCACGATCGGCTGGGTCGACCAGCCCGTCGGCGAGGCGCTGGTCGAGGAGATCGGCGACGTCGGCCCGTTGATCGTCGCCAACATCGCCGACGTCTCGGCCCTGGTCGAGCACAGCCGCGGCGCGGCCGCCGGCCGCGACAACGTCATCTACCTGTACGGCGACGTCGGCGTCGGCGCGGGCATCATCGCCGGCGGCCGGCGCATCACCGGCCACGGCGGGTACGGCGGCGAGGTCGGCCACATGGTCGTCAACCCGGGAGGCAGCCCCTGCGGCTGCGGCTCGCGCGGCTGCTGGGAGACGGAGATCGGCGAGTACGCGCTGCTCAGGCTGGCCGGGCGGGAGGACCGCACCGGCCGGGAGGCGGTGCTCGGCGTGGTCGAGGCGGCGATGCGCGGCGACTGGGCGGCCCAGCAGGCGGTCCGCCACGTGGGCGAATGGGTCGGGCTCGGGGTCGGCAACCTGGTCAACATCTTCAACCCGGAGGCGGTGATCTTCGGCGGCACGCTGCGCGACGTCTATCTGGTGGCGGCGGCCCAGATCCGGTCCCGGCTCAACGAGGTCGCCCTGCCCGCCTGCCGCGAGCACATCCGCCTGCGTACGCCGGAGCTGGGCACCGACGCGGCCCTGATCGGCGCCGCCGAGCTGGCCTTCGAGAAACTTCTGGCGGATCCGCTGCTGGATCCGGGCGGCTAAAGTACGCCCGTGAGCATGCGCGCCTCCGACGAGGACCGGCAGCGGATCATGGCCGCGTTGGAGCGGCACACCGGAGCCGGACGGCTGACCCTGGACGAGTTCACCCAGCGGGTGGGCGTCGCCGCCGACGCCCGGACCCTCGACGAACTCGCCGCCGTGGTGAGCGACCTGCCCGCCGAGGCGACCCAGGAACGACAGCGGCGCGAGTTCCTGCTGCTGCTCGCGATCGCGCTCGTCACGCTTGTTCTGCTGGGTGTGTTCCTGGGCCTGCGCTAGATCCGACCGGCGGCGTGCCGTGCCACGAGTCCCACAGCGCCGCGTAGGAACCGCGCGCCGCGACCAGTTCGTCGTGCGAGCCCAGCTCGGTGATCCGCCCGTCCTCCACCACCGCCACCCGGTCCGCGTCGTGGGCCGAGAAGAGCCGGTGCGCGATCGCGACGACCGTACGCCCCTTCAGCACCGCCGCCAGCGACCGCTCCAGGTCCCGGGCGGCCCGCGGGTCCAGCAGCGCGGTGGCCTCGTCGAGCACGAGCGTGTGCGGATCGGCCAGCACCAGTCGCGCCAGCGCGACCTGTTGCGCTCTCGCGGCCGACAGGCTCACCCCGCCCGCGCCCACCACCGTGTCCAGGCCGTCCGGGAGCTCCTCAGCCCAGCTCAGGGCGTGCACCGCGGCCAGCGCCTGCCGGACGTCGGCCGCCGAGGAACCGGGCCGGACCATGGCGATGTTGTCGCGCAGCGTACCCATGAAGACGTGGTGTTCCTGGCTGACGAGGGCGACCTCCGTACGCAACCGGTCCAGGGGCAGACCGGCCAGCGCCACGCCACCGACGGTGAGCGACCCACCGCCCGGCGTGTGCACCCCGGCGAGCAAACGGCCCAATGTGGACTTTCCGGCCCCGGACGGGCCGACGATCGCCAGCCGCTCCCCCGGCGCGATCCTCAGCGAGATGCCGTGCAGCACCTCACGGCCCTCGACGTAGGAGAACCGGACGTCCTCCGCGACGATCTCGGCGCCGCGCGGTGTCAGCGAGGTCGGCGCCGGGGTGCGGAACGACACCCCGAGCAGCCGGGCCAGCGAGGCCGCGCCGACCTGCAACTCGTCCAGCCAACCGAGGAAGCGGTCGATCGGGTCGACCAGCATCTGCGCGTAGAGCACCGCGGCCGTGACCTGACCGAGGCTGACCCAACCGCGCAGGTGGAACCAGCCGCCGAGCAGCAGCGTGCCGACCACCGGCAGGACGTAGCCGACCTCGATCGACGGCATCCACACCGTCCGCAGGAACAGCGTGTAACGCTCGGCTCGCCACGACCGGCGCAGGTCGCCATCCGTACGCAAGATGCGCTGCCGCTGACGCCGCAGCGCGTCGACCGTCCGGGCCCCCTCGACGGTCTCCGCGAGACCGTCGGTGACCTGCGAGTACGCGGCGTTCTGGCGCAGGTAGCCGCCCGCCGCCCGGCGCAGGTACCAGCGGGTGGACCAGGTCAGGATCGGCACGGCGATCAGCAACGGCAGCGCGAGCAGGGGGCTGACCAGGATCAGCGCACCGACCGCGAGCGACGCGGTGATCATGGCGATCAGGGTCTCCGGCACCGCGAAGCGCAGGCAGCGAGACAGCGCGTCGACGTCACGGGAAGTCCTGGTCAGCAGGTCACCCGTGCCCGCACGCTCCACGGTGGACAGCGGAATTCGCAGAACCCGGTCGACGAAGTCCTCCCGCAGCTCGGCGAGGATCTGCTCACCGAGCCGCGCCGAGGACAGGTAGGCGAACCGCACGAACACGGCCTGCAACACCACGAAAACGGCGATGACGGCGGCGATCCGGTCCACCGTCCGCACCCCGGCATGGTGCTGGATCGACTCGACCAGCTCGCCGAGCAGGCGCGGGCCGACCAGGCCCGTTACGGCGGCGAGCGCGTGCAAGACCACGGTCGTCGTGAGCGCGCGCGGATGCCGGCGGAACAGCTCGCGGGCGTACCGGCGCACCTGGCGGGAGTCCGCCACCGGGAGCGCGTTGCTCACTCGCGCAGCACCGTCCTCGCGTAAGCGAGGCTGCCGTCCAGCAGCTCGCGATGGGTTCCCTCGGCGATCACCGATCCGTCCTCGACATAGAGGACGTGATCGGCGCGGTCGAGCACCAACGGGCTGGTCGAGCAGACGACCGTCGTGCGCCCGCCGCGGGCGGCCGCGAGCCGCGCCGCGACGCGGGCCTCGGTGTGCGCGTCCACGGCGCTGGTCGGCTCGACCAGCACGAGGATCTCCGGGTCGGCGACCAGCGCCCGGGCCAGCCGCAACCGCTGCTGCTGTCCGCCGGAGAAGCTGCGCCCCCGCTCCGCGACCTCGCTGTCCAGGCCGTCGGGCAGCGCCTCGACGACGTCGGTCGCGGACGCCGCGGCCAGGGCGGCCGGCGCGCGCCCGGTGCCGTGCGGATCGAGATCGTCGCGCAACGGCCCGGAAAAAAGCCGAGCGTCGTTGTCCGCCACCACGATCCGCTCACGCACGCTCACCAGATCAAGATCCTTCAACGGTACGCCGGCAAGCATCGTCCCCGCGCCAGCCGCGGTGTAGTGGCCGAGCCGATCCGCGATCGCGACCGCGTCGGCCGGCACCGTGGCCGCGATCGCCGTGACCATCCCGGCCCGGACGACCACTCCGGACACGGGATCGACCAGGTCACCCCGCTCCGGAGCGGGTCTCGGCAGGGACGGCCCGCGCAGGTCGGAGCGGACCCGCAGCATCGACACGACGCGGCGGCCGGACACGTGACCGCGGGTCAGTTTGTCGATCGTCTCGGTGAGCTGGCGCAGCGGCGAGACCAGGAAGGCCGCGTACCCGTAAAAGGAGACCAGCTGGCCCACGGTGATCCGTCCGGAGATCGCGAAGCGCGCCCCCAACCAGGTGACCAGCACCAGGAAGACGCCGGGCAGCAGCACCTGGGCCGCGTCGAGCAGGCACTCCACGTGGGCGACCCGCACCCCGGCCGAGCGCAGCCGCTGCGACTCGACGCGATAGCGCCCCGACATCACCGGCTCACCGCCGACGCCGCGCAGCACCCGCAGACCACCGACCAGATCGGTGGCGCGGGCGGTGAGCCGGCCCTGCTGTTCCCGGTACGCCTGCTGCCGCCGGTGCAGAGGCCGGATCAGCAGGCTGACGACGGCCATCAGAACGGGGATGCCGAGCACCACCACCAGGCCCAACGGCACGGAGGTGAGGAGCAGGATCGTGGTAACCGTCACGACGGCGACGACCGAGCCGACGCCCCGGGCGGTGATATCGATGGCGTTGCCGATGTGGGTGATGTCCGCCGTACCGATGGCGACGACCTCGCCCGCCTCGAGCCGTCGCGGCAACGCGGCCCCGAGCCGGCCCGCCTGCCGGACCGTGACCTGCACCGTACGGTAGGCGGCGGAAAGCCAGTTGAAGACGGCCCGGCGGTGGCGCAGCAGGCCGGCACCGGCCTGCACGAGGCCGACGGCCAGCAGAACCATGCTCCAGATCAGCAGCTGACGGCCGTCGCGACCGGTCAGCCCGGCGTCGATCGCCCGGCCGATGACTGCGGGAACGAACGCCTGACAGACCATCCAGACGACCGCGAAGAGGATCGCGGCGCTGACGGATACCCATGTGCGCCGGGCAAGCCACCCCAGATAGCGGGAGGCGGACCGGTGATCGGGAGAGCCGGGATCGGCGGGGGGCAGATCTCGCATCGCCCTTCGACGTTACGTAACCCCGCCGTCACGATCCAGCGCGTTATCTGTCGACCGGCGAGAAATCCCACACGTGCGGAGAGCGCGCCACGAGGTTTGCCGGCGGCGCCGGAAGGGCAGCGGGACTGTTCCGCCACTTCGAGATGACCACAATGCGCAGATCCGTGGAGGTGAAGACCTCACTCGACACATGGGAGGGCAGCACCTCCAGCTTCGGCAGCGCCTCGTCACACACCCAGCTCAGCAGCTCGTCGAAGCCACTTCGCGAGGCGCGCACCTCCCACATTCGTGCGATCATGCTCGCTTCCTACCCCGCCACAGCGATCGAGGTCAATGACATCGCCGAATCTGCCGGAAGATCGAGCCGACTGGGTGCCACCCCGGCCGCCACGAGATGCGAACCGAGCGCCGCGACCATCGCGCCGTTGTCCGTGCACAACTGCGGACGAGGCACGCGTACCCGGACACCCAGCTTCGCGGCGCGCTCCTCGGCCAGCAGCCGCAACCGCGAGTTCGCCGCGACACCCCCACCGATGATCAACGTCTCCACGCCGTTCTCCCGGCAGGCGTCGAGCGCCTTCGCGGTAAGGACGTCGCAGACCGCCTCCTGGAAACTCGCGGCCACGTCGGCAACCGGCACCGGCTCGCCACTGCGCTCCCGCGCCTCCACCCAGCGCGCCACGGCCGTCTTCAGCCCCGAGAACGAGAAGTCGAACCGGTGCTCGGCAAGATCCTTCGGCGCGGTCAGACCCCGCGGAAAGGCGATCGCCTTCGGACTGCCGTCCCGAGCCGTACGGTCGATCACCGGCCCGCCCGGAAAACCCATCCCCAGCAGCCGGGCAACCTTGTCGAAGGCCTCCCCCGCGGCATCGTCGATGGTCGCACCGAGCGGCGTTACCCCGGCGGTGAGATCGTCGACGAGCAACAGCGACGAATGCCCGCCAGAGACGAGCATCGCCACAGCGGGCTCCGGCAACGGCCCATGCTCAAGGGTGTCGACGGCGACGTGCGCGGCAAGATGATTGACGCCGTAGATCGGCTTCTCCGCGGCGAGCGCATACCCCTTGGCGGCGGCGACCCCGACCAGCAGCGCACCCGCCAGGCCCGGCCCGGCCGTCACGGCGATCGCGTCGATGTCGGCGAGCGTGACACCCGCCTCGTCCAACGCCCGCCGCATCGTCGGCACGATGGCCTCCAGATGCGCCCGGCTGGCAACCTCGGGCACGACCCCACCGAACCGCGCATGTTGATCCACACTGGAGGCCAGCGCGTCGGCGAGCAGGGTGTGACCACGAACGATGCCGACACCGGTCTCGTCGCAGGAGGTCTCGATTCCGAGGACCAGGGGCTCGTCAGGCATCGCGCATCATCACCAGTGCGTCCGTATTGCTCGGTTGGTAGTAACCCCGCCGGATCCCGACGGGCTCGAATTCGTAGGAGGCGTAAAGCCGCTGCGCGGCCTGATTGTCGACGGCAACCTCGAGCAGCACCTTGCGCGCCCCCGCCCGCTCCAGCAACGTCTCGAGCAGCGCCCGGCCAAGCCCCCGCTTCTGAGCGGTCCGCTTGACGGCGATGTTCTGCACCCAGCTCTCCTGCTCATCGACGACAGCCAGCCCGGCATAGCCGACAAGCTCGTCATCCTCCCGGGCCACGACGTAGAAATGCCGCTGGGCCAGCTCATTCCAGAACATGGCCGCGGACCACTTCTCCGACCCGAAAAGATCCTCCTCCAGAGGCAGCACCTCGGCGATGTGCCACCACCGAAACCGCTCGATCGCCATCAGATCGCGCTACCCACGCCGTCGCCACTCCCAGACCGCCCACCCGGCAGCACCGGCTTACGAGCGGAAGGCTCCACCGCATCCGGCCGACGCAGATAGAGCGGCGTAAGCGGCTCACCGGGCGCCCCCGCCCGGATCTTGTCCAACGCCAGAGCGATCAGAGCCTCCCCCGGCGGGTGCAACAGCCGGTCATCGATCGGCACCCCGAACACCTCGCTGTACTTCAGCGCGCCCTCACCCACGGCCCGATCGGCGTCGACCCGCACCTCGGCCGGCTTCGCCACCTCAGGATCGATCACCCGCTTGCCGTCGACGTAGGTGGCGAAGTAGACCTCCCGCCGCCGCGCATCGGTCGCGACCAGGACCCGCCCGGGCCCGGCCGCCCGACCAAGAGCATCGAGCGAACAGATCCCGTACGTGGGAACGCCCAGCGCCTGCCCCATGCTCGCGGCGGTGGCAAGCCCCACCCGCAGCCCGGTGAACGGTCCAGGGCCGAGCCCGGCGACGATCGCGCCCAGCTGGGCCGGCCGCGCCCCGGCGTCGGCGAGGACGGCGCGGATCTGCGGGGCCAGCAGCTCACCATGCGCCCGCGGATCGACGATCCGCCGCTCGCCGAGACCGGTCAGGCCGGCGTCGGTGACCTCCGCCAGGGCGGCGGTGACCGCGGGTGTGGAGGTGTCCAGAGCGAGAACGAGCACTAGGAAACAGTAGCGGCCGTGGGTTGCCGGGCCGGCCGCAGGCAGCCGTGGGTTACACCGGGCCGCCGCAGGCAGCCGTGGGTTACACCGGGCCGCCGCAGGCAGCCGTGGGTTGCCCGGCCCGCCGCAAGCGGCCGTGGGTTGCCCGGCCCGCCGCAGGCAGCCGTGGGTTACACCGGGCCGCCGCAGGCAGCCGTGGGTTACACCGGGCCGCCGCAAGCGGCCGTGGGTTGCCCGGCCCGCCGCAAGCGGCCGTGGGTTGCCCGGCCCGCCGCAAGCGGCCCCGGGCTGCCGGCCAGCCGCAAGCGGCCCGAAATGGCCGCCCGAGTCGCGCGCCAACTCAAGACCGCCCTGCCGGGCCGCGACCCCCGGCTTGCCCGGGCCGCAGCCGGCACGATCCCGGGCCGCAGCCGGCACGATCCCGGGCCGCAGCCGGCACGATCCCGGGCCGCAGCCGGCACGATGCCACGCCGCGGTGTGGCGGCGCGGTGTGGCGGCGCGATGCGGCGGCGCGGTGTGGCGGCGCGGTGTGGCGGCGCGATGCGGCGGCGCGATGCGGCGGCGCGGATGCGGCTCAGGCGCGCGGGTCCCAGTTGATCGGTGGGCGGCCGGCGTCGGCGAGCGCCTTGTTGGCCGCGCTGAACATGCGGGCGCCGAAGAAGTCCCGGCCGCCGTTCAGGGGGCTGGGATGACCGGACTCGATCACCGTGTGCACCGGGTTGGTCACGAGGGCTGCCTTCTTGCGGGCGTACGAGCCCCAGAGCAGGAACACCACGCGCTCCTGCCGAGCGTCCAGGGCGCGGATCGTGGCGTCGGTGAACACCTCCCATCCCTTGTTCTTGTGCGACGCCGCGGCTCCCGCCCGTACGGTGAGGACCGCGTTGAGCAGTAGCACGCCCTGCCGCGCCCAACCGGTGAGGTCTCCGCTGGTCGCGGGCGGCACCCCGACGTCGTCGGCCAGCTCCTTGTAGACGTTGCGCAGGGACGGCGGCACCCGGACGCCGTCGCGGACGCTGAAGCTCAGGCCGTGTGCCTGGCTGGGCCCGTGGTACGGGTCCTGGCCGAGCAGCAGCACCCGGGTCCCCTCCGGCGGGCACAGCCGGTAGGCCGCGAAGAGATCCTCGATCGGCGGGTAGATGGTGTGCTCGGCATACTGCTCGCCCACGAAGCTGCCCAGCGCCTCGGTGGCGGCGGGGTCGAGGAACGGCGTCAGCTCCGTACGCCAGGCGGACGGGAGCAGATCGGGCAGGTTCACATGATCTCCGGTGGGGGGTCGCAAGGGTAGGGAAGCTTGTCGAGGCGAACCGCCCAGTCCCCGCCGTGTGGCACCAGGTCGATCACCCGGGTGTCGTCGTCGAGGCGGTTGAGGTGGACCGCGAGGTACTCGTCGTTGAGCTGCTCGACCAGGCCCGCGCCCCACTCCACGACGGTGACCGCGTGCTCGGCGGAGGCGTCCAGGTCGAGATCGTCGATCTCCGCCCGCGGGTCGGCCGCGTCACCCAGCCTGTAGGCGTCCGCGTGCACCAGCGGAACCTCGCCCCCACCGCCCCGGTCGGGCCGGTGCACCCGGGCGATCACGAACGTCGGCGAGGTGATGTCGCCGAGCACCTTCAGCCCGGCGCCGATGCCCTGCACCAACGCGGTCTTGCCGGCGCCGAGCGGACCGGTCAACAGGACCAGATCGCCGGCACGCAGCAGGCCCGCCAGCCGGCCGCCGAACGCGCGGGTGTGCTCCACAGTGGGCAGACGGATTCCGGTTGTGCTCAAGACACCCGCTCCAGGAAGGGAAACAGCGCCGCGTTGACCTCGTCCGCCTTTTCCAGCATGACCACGTGGCCGCTGTTGTCGATCTTCAAGAGCTCGGCACCCGGCAGTCTTCGGAGGATGTCCTCCGAGTGTGCCACCGGAGTCAGATAGTCCTTCGTGCCGACCAGCACCAGCACCGGCACCGACTCGAGCGCCGACAGGGCCGGGAATCGGTTGTGCGTGTAGAGCGTCCGCAGGTACTTGGTGATGGTTTCGATCGAGGTCTTGGAATTCATCTGTTCCACGAACGTGACGAGCGAGGGACTCGGCCGGGCGTCGCCGAAGCCATAGCGGCGGGTCAGCAGCCAGGCGAGATCGGACGAGGCGAGCCGGGCCCGCTCGATCGCCGGGCCGCCCAGCCGCGCCGCCCCGCCCCAGAGCGGGATGAACGGCGCGGTGGCCCGTGCCGCCAGCGTCGGCAGGCCCAGCTTGGCCTTGTCGATCAGACCGGCCGATGTGGACATCAGGACGACGCCGGTGACCCGCTTGCCGAACCATTCCGGATACTGCTCGGCGAACGCCATGATCGTCATGCCGCCCATCGAGTGCCCGACCAGGATGATGTGCCCGTCCGGCACGGTCGCGTCGAGCACCGCCGCCAGCGACTTGCCCAGCGCCGCGATGTCGTAGTCACCGGACTGCAGGCGACTGGACCGGCCGTGACCAGGCTGGTCGTAGAAGATGAGCCGGTGCTCCCCCAGCTCGGTGAGCGCCTGCCGCTGGAAATAGAAGGTGCCCATGTCCAGGGCGAAGCCGTGCACGAAGACGATCGTGGGCTTGGCCGCGGCCCCGGTCAGCCGGGGCTCGACGATCTCCACATGCAGGTCGGTGCCGTCGGCGGCGGTCACGGTGAGCTGCGTGTCGTGCGGCTGGTCACCGAATTCCTCGTCGGCGTGCGGGTCACCCGGCGCGTTGACCGACCTGCGGACGAGCGCCCGCTCGACCGCGAACGCGGTGGCGAGCCCGGCCGCGGCGACACCGATGACGGCACCGGCGATGCCGACCTGCTTCGCCCGGCGTCGCGGACCGGATCGACCGGACCGCGACGAGGAACGGGCGGGCGGTTTGGCGGGGCTCATCCGGCCTCCTCAGGACTCATTCGGCGTCCGCGTGAGCGGACTACTCGGCGCGACGAAAACCAGCGACCTGATGTGCGAGGGACTCATTCGGCTTCCGTGGGTTGGGGTATACCCGCCGAACCGTCGTAGATCCGCGGCACGCGCGATCCGCCGAAGCGCGTCACGATCTCGTAGTTGATCGTGCCGATCGCGTCGGCCCAGTCGGTGGCGGTCGGCTCCCCGTTGTCGCCCGCACCGAACAGGACAGCCACGTCACCCTCCGCGACCTGATCGTCGCCACAATCCAGCACGAACTGGTCCATACACACCCGGCCAGCGATGCGCCGCACGGCACCGCCGAGGTGGACCGGCCCCACATTGGAGGCGTGTCGAGGAACACCGTCGCCATAGCCGAGTGGCACCAGAGCCAGCGTCGTCTCGGAATCGGTGTGATACGCGTGACCGTACGAGACTCCTTGACCGGCCGGGACCCGCTTGGTGAGCGCGACCCGGGCCCGGACCGTCATCGCCGGGCGCAGGTCGGCCCGCGGCGGACCCGGCAGCGGAGACAGCCCGTAGATCGCCACGCCCGGCCGGACGAGGTCGTAGTGGGCGTCGGGCCGGGTCAGAGTCGCCGCCGAATTGGCGATGTGGCGGTAACGCGGCTCGATGCCGAAACGCTCCGCCGTCGCCAGCCCCTCGGCGAAGACCGCGAGCTGACGGTCGATCGTCTCGTGACCGGGCGCGTCGGCGCACGCGAAGTGGCTCCAGATCCCGACGACCTCCACGTCCCCGTCGGCCTGGGCCTTCGCCGCCGCCTCCACCAGGGCCGGCCACCCAGACGGCGGCGCGCCGTTGCGGGACAGGCCAGTATCGATCTTCAGATGCACGCGGGCCGGACGCCGGACCCGGCGCGCGGCCACCACGACCTCGTCGAGCTGCGCCAGGCTGCTCGCGTTGAGGTCGACGTCCGCCTCGACACCCTCGTGCAGCGGCAGGCCCGGCGCATAAAGCCAGGCCAGCATGGGGGTGGTGAGTCCGGCCCGGCGCAGCGTCAGGGCCTCGTCGAGGGTGGCAACACCGAGCCAGGAGGCACCGCCGGCAAGGGCCGCGCGGGCTGCCGGCAGCAGACCGTGCCCGTAACCGTCGGCCTTGACGACGGCCATGACCTCAGCGGTCGTGCCGGCGCACAGCGTCGCCACATTGTCCCGAATCGCGTCGAGGTCGATCCGAATCTCGGCCTGCCACATGTTCATCAGCCTACTGACCGGGTCCGACAGAACCGTGTCACAGCAGGTCCGCCAGGACGGGACGCAACGCGGCGGCCACGTCGGAGGCCGTCACCGGACCGCCGGTCCCGGCCCTGCGCCCGGCCAGGCCGTGCACGTACGCCGCGGCCACGGCCGCCCTCTCGGCGGGCAACCCCGCGGCGAGCAGTGACCCCAACAATCCGGCCAGCACGTCACCCGATCCGGCGGTTGCCAGGTCGGGGGTGCCGGTGGAATTGGCCCAGACCTCCCCGGAGGGCGTCGCCACGATGGTGCGGTCCCCCTTCAGCAGGACGACCGCGTTCATCCAGGCGGCGAGCCGGCAGGCGGCACCCACCCGGTCGGTGCCCGGCGCCTCCCCGGCCAGTCGGGCGAATTCGCGGTCATGGGGCGTGATCACCAGCGGTGCGTCCCGCCGCAGGTCGGCCGCGTGCTTCCCGTCGACCAGCAACGTCAGCGCGTCGGCGTCGAGCAGGACGGGCAAGGAGCCGGCGAGAACGCTGCGTAGCTCCGTACGCGCGTCGTCGCCGGTCCCGAGCCCGGAGCCGCACACCCAAGCCTGCACCCGACCGGCGTCGGCGACGCGCTCGGCGACGATCACCGAAGGGTGCTCGCGGAGGACCTCCCCGCCCGCGCTGCCCGCGTAACGCACCAGGCCGGTCGGACCGGCCAGCGCGCCGGCGACCGACAGCACCGCCGCGCCCGGGTACGTCGCCGAGCCGGTAGCCACGCCGACCACCCCGCGGCTGTACTTGTCCGAGGCGGCGCTCGGCCGGGGCCACCACGAGACGACGTCGGACGCGTCGGGGACGCGTACTGCTGCGGTGGCGTGCAGCGTCGCACCCAGGCCGATATCCACCAGGTCGACGTGGCCCGCGAGGGCCGCGGCGGGACCCACGACGTGCGCGGGCTTGAGACATCCGAAAGTCACCGTGACATCGGCATGCACCGCGGGACCCGGCACGTCGCCGGTGTCCACCACGACCCCGCTCGGCACGTCCACCGCCACGATGGGAGGCCGCGCGCCGTCCCTCGCGCGCAGGGTGCCGAGACGAGCGACCAGGGCCGCCGCGGGAGGTCGCAGACCGCCGCTCGCCCCGATGCCGACGATGCCGTCGACGACGAGGTCGGCCCGATCCGGCAGATCGCTGACCGTACGGCCGCCGGCTCGGCGCAGCGCGGCGAGGCCGGCGTGGTGGACGCGGTCGGGGCGGAGAAGAACGGCTCGCACCGCGGCGCCGCGCGTGGCTAGTCGGGCGCCCGCGAAAAGGGTGTCGCCGCCGTTGTCGCCGCTACCGACGAGGAGCACGACCGTCGCGCCGTAGACGCCGCCGCTCTCGTGCAGCAGCAGCGCGCACCGGCGCGCCAGACCCGCCGCGGCACGCTGCATGAGGGAACCGTCGGGCAGGGTCGCCATCAGGGCTTTCTCCGCCGAGCGTACGTCCGTGACCCGCCATGCCTGCCGCATCCGCGCTCCCGTGTCGTCTCAGGCCTCGGCGACCACCATGGCCGAGGCGATGCCGCCGTCGTGAGACAGCGACAGGTGCCACCGGTTGACGCCTCGCTCGACCGCCACCGCCGCGACCGTACCGGAGACCGTCAGCCACGGCCTGCCGTCCGGATCCGAGACGATCTCACAGTCGTGCCAGCGCAACCCCGCGGGGGCGCCGAGGGCCTTGGCCACCGCTTCCTTGGCCGCGAACCGCGCGGCCAGCGACTCCGGCGACCGCGGGTTGCCGGACGGCGTCGCCCGCTCCGCATCGGTGAAGAGGCGGTCCGCGAGCAGCGGCGTCCGTTCCAGCGCTCGGGCGAACCGTTCGACCAGCACCACGTCGATCCCGACAGACACGATCACACGGCCAACCCTATCCAAGCCGGTTGTCCACAAACGCGGTCTCGGGCGGACGGTTGTCCACAGGCCGCCCACGGCCGGCCGGCCGATTCCCTAGCGTCGTCGTCCCGAGCCCATCGGAGGGCCGGGACGTTGCCGATGGAGGTTGCCGATGACGCCGGATTTCGAGGTCGACACCGAGGGCGTGCGCGCCTGGGCCGCGGCGCTGACGACAGCGGGCGGCCAGCTGCGCTCCGATCCGCTGCCGCCGGTGCCGGGTCCGCACTGGTCGGCCACCGACGCGGGTGCGGTCGCCGCGGAGGCCGCGCGACGAACCCTGGCGGCGATAGCGGACGACCTCATCATCATGGGGCGCTCGGCCGAAGGTGTCGTCCGCGACTACGAGGCGGCCGACGATCGGGTCGCCGCACGCCTTCGGGGCGTCCGGTGACAGTGCTGCGGGCGACCGATCCGGGCCACTGGGCCGCGGCCGCGTGCGCGTGGCGGTCCTTGGCCTCGGCGGCCGGGCGCTGGGCCGCCGAGGTGCGGCACTGCGCGACGACGGTGCGGACGGTCTGGCGCGGTGCGGCGGCCGAGGCGGTCAGCGCCAGGCTGGCCCGGCTGCAACGCCTGCTGGATCTCTTCCGGCTCGGCTGCTGGGCCGCCGATCAGGCACTGAGCGAGTTCGCCGCCGCGCTGATCCGGGCCAGATCGGGCGACGACATGCGGGCCGCCGCGGCGGCGGACGCGACAGCGAGCGCGTTGCTGCGCGGATTGTTCCTGATCCCGGCCTCGCCGCCGGGCGCCGATCCACCGGCCTGCACGGCGACGCCCGCCGAGGTGGGCCGCTGGTGGGCTGGCCTCGGGCCGGAGCACCGCGAGTGGCTGCTGGCCACCGAGCCGGGATGGATCGGGTCGCTCGACGGGGTTCCGGCCGCCGCCCGCGACCGCGCCAACCGGCTGCTGCTCGACAGGATGCACGTCGACGGCACGCTCCCGGAGCGGCTGGCGGACGGCGACGGTCCCCGGGCCTACCTCTTGCGGATCGATCCCGCCGGTGAGGGACGCGCGATGGTCGCCCTGGGCGACCCTGACCGGGCGCGGAACGTGCTCACCCAGGTGCCCGGAATGACGGCCGACCTGGCGTCGTTCGGCGGCGAGCTGGCCCGCGCGGAACGGATCGCGGTCCGTGCGGGCGAGCTGGCACCCGGCGAGGCCACCAGCGCGATCATGTGGCTGGGCTATGACGCCCCCGACTTCCTCGGCGAGGCGGCGAGCCGGTCGCACTCCGATGCCGGAGCCCCCACCCTGCGACGTTTCCAAGACGGGCTGCGCGCCACCCACGAGGGTCCGCCCGCCCGGCACACCGTGTTGGGACACAGCTACGGGTCGCTGGTGGTCGGTGCCGCCGCGGACCGGCCCGGGCTCGCCGCCGACAGCGTGGTCCTCGTCGGCTCACCGGGAGTCGGCGTGGATTCCGCGGCGGACCTGCACATACCCACCGGCGAGGTCTGGGCCACGACGTCCCGCACGGATGTCATCCAATGGGCGGCGGTCTCGCCGCGCGGCCTGGCGGAGGATCTGCTCTCCGCCCAGGTCCGGCCGGCGGGGGCTCTGCTCGCGTTCGGCCGGCCGGAGGACGACCTGTATTTCGGCCGGAACCCCGCCGACCCGTCCTTCGGCGCCCGGACGTTTCCGAGCCCCGCCGACGCCGGGCACCTCGGCTATTTCACCGATGGCAGCCCGGCGCTCGACGCGCTCGCGAACATCGCCCTGGGACGGACCGATGTCATTCCACGGTGACGGACTTGGCCAGGTTGCGCGGCTGGTCGACGTCGTGACCGCGGGCGGCGGCGATCTCGCAGGCGAGGATCTGCAGCGGCACAGTGGTCATCAGCGGCGCGAGCAGGGTGGGCGTCGGCGGCACCAGGATCAGGTGATCGGCGAACGCCCGGACGTCCTCGTCGCCCTCCTCCGCGATCACGATGGTCCGGGCGCCACGGGCGCGGACCTCCTGGATGTTGGAGACCACCTTGTCGCGCATCACGCCCCGACCGGCAGGCGACGGCACCACGCAGACCACCGGGGTGCCCTCGTCGATCAGCGAGATCGGGCCGTGCTTGAGCTCGCCTGCCGCGAAGCCCTCGGCGTGCATGTAGGCGAGTTCCTTGAGCTTGAGCGCGCCCTCCAGAGCCACCGGGAAGCCGACGTGCCGGCCGATGAAGAGGACCGTCGAGGCGGTCCGCAGATCGCGGCCGAGGGCCCGGACGTCCTCCATCCGGTCCAGCAGCGTGCGCAGGCTGTCCGGGGTGGCCTGGAGCTTCTCGACCACGGCGGCGACCTCGTCGGCGTACATCACGCCGCGGATCTGGGCCAGGTGCAGGCCAATCAGGTAACAGGCGACCAGTTGGGTGAGGAACGCCTTGGTGGAGGCGACCGCGATCTCCGGCCCGCCGTGGGTGTAGAGGACCGCGTCGGACTCGCGCGGGATGGTGGAGCCGTTGGAGTTGCAGATGGCGAGCACCCGGGCCTTCTGCTCCTTGGCGTGCCGCAGCGCCATCAGGGTATCCATCGTCTCGCCGGACTGGCTGATCACGATGACCAGGGTGGAGCGGTCCAGGATCGGGTCGCGGTAACGGAACTCACTGGCCAGCTCCACCTCGCAGGGGATCCGCACCCAGTGCTCGATGGCGTACTTGGCGACCATCCCGGCGTGGTACGACGTGCCGCAGGCCACGATGAACACCTTGTCCACGTCGCGCAGGTCCTGGTCGGTGAGCCGGACCTCGTCGAGGATGATCTCGCCGCGCTCGCTCAGCCGGCCGAGCAGGGTGTCCGCGATGGCCTGCGGCTGCTCGGCGATCTCCTTGAGCATGAAGTACTCGTAGCCGCCCTTCTCGGCGGCGGACAGGTCCCAGTCGACGTGGAATTCCTGCCCGGTCGCCGGGACGCCGTCGAAGTCGGTGATCTCGATGCCCGCCGGGGTGATCAGCACGACCTGGTCCTGACCGAGCTCGACCGCTTCCCGAGTGTGCTCGATGAACGCCGAGACGTCGCTGGCCAGGAAGTTCTCCCCGTCGCCGCGGCCGACCACGAGCGGCGAGTTGCGCCGGGCGGCGACCACCGCGTCGGGCACCTCGACGTCGACCGCGAGCAGCGTGAAGGCTCCCTCCAGCCGTCGCACGACGCGCCGCATGCCCTCGGCGAGCAGCGCCGGGCCACCCTCCGCACCGGCCTCGCGCAGCGCACGCATCTCCGAGGCGAGCAGGTGCGCCGCGCACTCGGTGTCGGTGTCGCTGCGGAACTCGACGCCACCGGCCTCGAGTTCGGCGCGCAGCCGGGCGAAGTTCTCGATGATGCCGTTGTGGATGACGGCGACCCGGCCGTCGGCGGAAAGGTGCGGGTGTGCGTTACGGTCGGTCGGGCCGCCGTGTGTGGCCCACCGGGTGTGCCCGATGCCGGTCCGGCCGGCGGCGATGCCGTCGCCCGCGCGCTCGGCGAGCGCCTTCTCCAGGTTCGCCAGCTTGCCGGCACGCTTCTCGGTCTGAACCTCGCCATTGTCGATGACGGCGATGCCCGCGGAGTCGTACCCGCGGTATTCCAGCCGCCGAAGACCATCGAGAACGATACTCAGGGCCGGACGATTCCCTACGTAACCCACGATCCCACACATGCGGGGCAGCCTAGCGGACCTTCGCTCATGGGCGCTGCTCGAGCGGCATACTTTCGCGCATCGTACGTGATTGAAACAGCCGTTCGGTCAGGCGTGGTCCGCCTCGTGTCCAGGTCAGGGCCGACCCCGACACGACCGGGTGATCCTTTTCTGGCGCCGGAGGCGTACCGTCGTCGGCCAGACACCTGCTCTGGAGTGACGATTGAGCTACCCACCGCCGCCCTCGGATCCCACGCGCCCGCTCCCGCCGGAGGAGCCGCCGTCGGGTCAGCCCTGGTCATCTCCGACCGGCGACCCGCTCGCGGCGCAGCCCCTGGAACCGCCGACCGCGGGATCGCCCGACGAGGCCCCCACCGCGCTGCAATACCCGCCCGCGGGGCCGCACAGCGCGCCACCGGCCATGTCGCCCCCATCGCCCGCTGTGCCGCAATACCAGCCCGGCTACGCCTCGCTGCCCGAGACGCCGGCCAGCGCGCCACCGGACGGCTATCCGCCGACCTCGCTGTTTCCGGCGGTCAGCCAGCCGCAGTACTCCCCGCCGGAGTACTCCCAGCCGGAATACCCGCCGCCCGGGGGATACGGCTCCCCGCCCGGATACGGGCCGCCTCCCGGCTACGGCGCTCCTCCCCCGCCCCCGCCCAAGCGCAGCAACACACCGCTGGTCGTGGTCCTCGTCGCGGTCACGCTGTTGCTCTGTGCCGGCGGGATCACCTCGGGGGTCCTGCTGGTCATCCGGGCCACCGACAAGGCCAAGGACACGATCAACTCGCTCCCGACCGAGCTGCCGAAGGTGCCGAAGGTGCCGAAGGTGCCGACCGAGGTTCCGGCGCTGCCGACCGACCTGCCGGATCTGCCCACCGACCTGCCGGAGCTCCCGACCGACCTGCCGAAGCTGCCGGGCAACAACAAGAAGATCGAGGTGGAGTACGAGGTGACCGGCGACGGCCCGGTCGACATCTTCTACCTGGTCGAGCTGGGCAAGGAGCCCAAGCGGGTGCACAACGCCTCCCTGCCCTGGCGCAAGAAGGTGACCCTGCGCGGTACGTCGCTGGTCTCGGTGGTCGCCGTCCGCGGCAACACCTCCGACGGCTCGGTCACCTGCAGCGCGACGGTCGACGGCGAGGAGGTCGCCGAGAAGACGAGCAGCGGCACCTTCGTCACCGCCGCCTGCAACAAAGTGATCTTCTAGCGGTGGGTCGTAGGCTGACGGGCGTGACGACGACCTCGGCGGACCCGCTCGTTGGCCGCATGCGCCCCTTCGGCACGACCATCTTCTCCGAGATGTCCGCGCTCGCCCTGCGGACCGGCTCCGTCAACCTGGGGCAGGGATTCCCCGACACCGACGGCCCGCCGCAGATGCTGGCGGCGGCCGCGGAGGCTCTACGATCCGGCGCCAACCAGTACCCGCCGCTCGCGGGCATCCCGGCGCTGAGGCAGGCCGTGGCCGCCCACGAGGAACGGTTCTGGGGACTCGCCCGCGACCCGGACACCGAGGTCGCGGTCACCGCCGGGGCCACCGAGGCGATCGCCGCGACCATCCTGGCGCTGTGTGAGGCCGGCGACGAGGTGGTGTGCTTCGAGCCGTACTACGACTCGTACGCCGCGTCGATCACGCTGGCCGGTGCGGTCCGGCGGCCGGTGACGCTGCGCCCCGGCGCCGACGGCCGCTACGAGTTCGACGAGGGCGAACTGCGCGCCGCCTTCGGACCCCGGACCCGCCTCGTGCTGCTCAACACGCCACACAACCCGACGGGCAAGGTCTTTACGCCGCAAGAGTTGGCGCTGGTCGCGCAGCTTTGCCAGGAACACGACGTGTACGCCGTGACGGACGAGGTCTACGAGCACCTCGTCTTCACCGACGCCGGCTCGCCGCACGTGCCGCTGGCCTCGTTGCCCGGCATGCGCGAGCGCACGCTGCGGATCTCGTCGGCGGGCAAGACCTTCTCCTGCACCGGCTGGAAGGTCGGTTGGGCTACCGGCCCCGCGGCACTGGTCTCCGCCGTGCTCCGGGTCAAGCAGTTCCTGACGTTCGTCAACGCCGGTCCGCTGCAGCCGGCCGTGGCGGTGGCACTCGCACTCCCGGATGCCTACTTCACCGCGTTCCGCGACGGGCTCCAGGCCCGCCGGGACCGGCTGATCGCGGGGCTGACAGACGCCGGCTTCGGCGTGCTACCACCCGCGGGGACCTACTTCGTGACCGCCGATATCACACCGCTCGGCGGAAGCGACGGGGTCGACTTCTGCCGTGCCCTTCCGGAGCGTTGCGGCGTCGTGGCGGTGCCCACCCAGGTCTTCTACGACCACCAGGATCAGGGCCGCCACTTGATCCGCTTCGCCTTCTGCAAGCGCGAGGAAGTGATCGACGAGGCCGCTCGGCGCCTGCGCACCCTCGCCTGAGAGCCCGGAGCGACCGGAGCGACCGGAGCGACCGGAGCGACCCGGAGAGCCCGGAGCGACCCGGAGCGACCCGGAGCGACCCGGAGAGCCCGGAGAGCCCGGAGCGACAGAGTCGGCCGGGCCCTCGGGCCGGATCTTTAGGCCGGGCTCGCGGCCCGGACCTCGTCGGCGACCCGCTCGGCGACCGTACGGGCCTGCTCCTGCGTCTCCGCCTCGACCATCACCCGGACGAGCGGCTCCGTGCCCGACGGGCGCAGCAGCACCCGCCCGGTCTCGCCCAACTCGTTCTCCGCCAGCGCCACCGCCGCCTGCACGGCCGGCGCCTGGGCGCCCGCCTCGCGATCCTTGACCGGCACGTTGATCAGCACCTGCGGGAGCTTGTGCATCACCGCCGCCAGGTCCGCCAGGGACTTGCCCGTGGACGCCATCGTCGCCATCAGGTGCAGGCCGGTCAGAACGCCGTCGCCGGTCGTCGCGTACGCCGGCATGACGATGTGGCCGCTCTGCTCGCCGCCGAGGGCGAGGTTGCCCGCGGTCAGCTCCTCGAGCACGTAGCGGTCGCCGACCTTCGTCTCGAGCAGGCGGATCCCGGCCTGCTTCATCGCCAGCCGCAGGCCGAGGTTGCTCATCACCGTGGCGACGAGCGTGTTCTCGGTGAGCGTGCCCGCCTCGCGCATCGCCAGCGCCAGGATCGCCATGATCTCGTCGCCGTCGACGACCTCGCCGGTCGCCGTCACGGCCAGGCAGCGGTCGGCGTCGCCGTCGTGGGCCAGGCCGAGGTCGGCGCCCTCGCGGATCACCGTCTCGCGCAGCGACTCCAGGTGGGTGGAGCCGCAGTTGTCGTTGATGTTGAGGCCGTCGGGGTCGGCGTGGATGGCGATGACCTCGGCACCCGCCTGCTCGTACGCGGTGGGGCCGACGTCGCTGGCCGCGCCGTTCGCGCAGTCGACGACCACCTTGACGCCCGCCAGACTGTGCGGCGTCGCGGCGACGAGGTGCTTCACGTAGTGCTCCGCCCCGTCCAGCAGGTCGTGCACGCGTCCCACGCCGGCGCCGGTGGGGCGACCCACGAGCCCGTGCCCGTCCTCGATCGCCGCCTCGATCCGCCCCTCGAGCTCGTCCGGCAGCTTCTGGCCGCCGGGGGCGAACAGCTTGATCCCGTTGTCCGGCATCGGGTTGTGCGAGGCGGAGAGCATCACCCCAAGGTCCGCCTGAGCCTGTCCGACCAGATAGGCGACCGCCGGGGTGGGCAGCACACCGACCCGGACGACGTTGGCGCCCGCGCTGGTCAGGCCCGCCACCACCGCCGCCTCGAGCATCTCGCCGCTGGCCCGCGGGTCCCGACCGACGATCGCGAGCGGCTGGTGGCTCCGGTCACTCTCGATGAGCACCCGGGCGGCCGCGACCGCGACCGAGAGCGCCAACTCCGGAGTGAGGAGGTCACCGTTTGCCAGGCCGCGTACGCCGTCCGTGCCGAAGAGTCGCCCCATGGCGATCGTTCCTTTCGCCGGTCTGTCTCTATCAGTAAAGGCCGACCGGTGCGTTGTTCGGGCAGGGAAATGCGAAACGGCCGGGCGCGCCCCACGCGTGGGGGCGGACCCGGCCGTTCGGTCAGACGTCGTGCAAGGCGAGCGCTGCGATCAGCGCTTCGAGTACTGCGGGGCCTTACGGGCCTTCTTGAGACCGTACTTCTTGCTCTCCTTGACCCGCGCGTCACGGGTGAGGAAGCCGGCCTTCTTGAGCGCCGGGCGGTCGTCGGGCTCGTTGGTGATGAGCGCGCGAGCGATGCCGAGGCGCAGCGCACCGGCCTGGCCGGTGATGCCGCCGCCGCGGAGGTTGGCGATCACGTCGAACTGCTCGGCCTTCTCGGCGGTGTTCAGCGGCTCGCGGATGAGCTGCTGGTGCACCTTGCTCGGGAAGTAGTTCTCGAGCTCGCGGCCGTTACAGGTGATCTTGCCGGAGCCGGGAACGAGGCGCACCCGGACGATGGCCTCCTTGCGGCGGCCGACGGTCTGGATCGGACGGTCGCCCGGACGCGGGGCGCGCACGGTGACCGGCGCGGCCTCGACGACCACCACGGTCTCCGCGGGGGCTTCAGCGGGTGCCTCGACGGTCTCGACGACCTCGGGCTCGACGATGTCGGACATGCTGTTTCCTTCGCCCGCGCTCACTGCGCGATCTGCTTGATTTCGAACGGCACCGGCTGCTGCGCGGCGTGCGGGTGCTCGGCGCCGGGGTAGACCTTCAGCTTCTTGATGATCTGCCGGGCGAGCTTGTTGTGCGGGAGCATGCCCTTGACGGCCAGCTCGACCGCGTGCTCGGGCCGCTTGGTCAGCAGCTCTTCGTAGTTGACCTGCTTCAGACCACCGGGGTAGCCCGAGTGGCGGTAGGCGACCTTGGTCTGCCGCTTGTTGCCGGTCAGCGCGACCTTGCCCGCGTTGATGATCACCACGAAGTCGCCGGTGTCGACGTGCGGGGCGAACGTCGGCTTGTGCTTGCCGCGCAGAAGGGTGGCGGCGTGGGTGGCCAGGCGACCCAGAACGACGTCAGAAGCGTCGATAATGTGCCACTGACGCTCGATCTCACCCGGCTTCGGGCTGTACGTACGCACAGAATTACCTTGTCTCGTCGTCGGTCTGGGGGCGCGCGCCTTGTTCGTCATCGACGCACTGCGTCAAGCACGAACATCAAGCGTACCCCGAAGGGGACGCTCGGAGCCGTCGCACAACAGCAGGCAACAATACCCGCCTGCGCGGCGCGCGGTCAAAACGGGCTAGGAGGCCCGTCAAGCCGACGGACCGCATAACTTATCGGCCCCAGGATAGGCCGTCACCCCCGGCACGCCGACGGCGGGTGACGTGATTCCACCCACCGAGGCCCCAGGAGGGTACGAAAGCCTCTTAGCGGGCCCGAAACATATGGGACCCGAGACCGAAATGACCCACCGGCACGCTTCGGTCATGGCGAATGGCGCGCACAGCCCGAGAACCCGGACCGCCGCCGCCGGGTCCCCACCCCGCAGGGTCCGAGCGGGCGGCGGGTGCGCCCGGGGAGGGCCGGCCGCCGGATGACGCCGGGACGCGCCGGAGGGACGCGGCGGTCGGTGATCACGGCCTCGGCGCTGACGGAACCGACGGCGTCATTGTCCGGTTACACGGTCGGCGTCACGTCTGACCGCCGCCGTGACGAACTGGCCGCCCTGTTCGCGCGTCGCGGCGCCCGGGTCGTGCTGGCACCGGCGTTGCGCATCGTGCCGACAGCCGACGACGCCGAACTGCGCGCGGCCACCCGCGCCTGCCTCGACTCGTCACCCGACATCGTGCTGGTCGGCACCGACGTCGGCCTGCGTGGCTGGCTCGCGGCGGCCGAGGCTTGGGGAATGGCCGAGCCGCTGCGCGCCATGCTGCTGCGCTCCTGTCTTGTGGCACGCGGGCCGCAGGCGAGGGCCGCGACTCACTGCGCGGGGCCGCTCGCCCGCTGGTCTCCGCAGGACGAGAGCACCGAGGAGGTCATCGACCACCTCACCTCCCGGGGCGTCGCGGGCTTGACCGTGGCAATGCACCTCCATGGCGAGAGCCAGGCGGAGTCCGCGGAGGCCCTGCGCGCCGCCGGGGCGCGGGTAGTCGAGGTGCCGGCGTACCGGTGGGCGCCGCCGATCGACCCGGCACCGCTGCAGCGACTGGTGGACCTCGTCGCCGGCCGGCTTGTGGACGCGGTGACCTTCACCTCGGCACCCGCCGTGACCGCCGTGCTGAGTGCGGCCGGTCAGAGCACCGAGCGGCTGCTGGAGGCGTTACGCGAGGACGTGCTCGCCGCCTGCGTCGGGCCGGTGACCGCCGCGCCGCTGCGCGAGCACGACGTTCCGGTGATCGCGCCGGCGCGTGCTCGGCTGGGGGCCCTGGTCCGTACGGTCGTAGCGGAACTGCCGGACCGGGCGCTGACCATCGAGGTCGCCGGGCACCGCCTGACCCTGCGTGGGCACGCCGCGATCGTCGACGGTGAGCTGAGGTCGCTGGCGCCGGCCCCGATGGCGGTGCTGCGCGCGCTCGCCGCGGCACCGGGCCGAGTGTTGTCCCGCGCGGCGCTGCTTCGCACCCTTCCGCGCGGCGCCGACGAGCACGCCGTGGAGATGGCCGTGGCACGGCTGCGCGCCGGGCTGGGCCTGCCCGGCGTGATCCAGACCGTGGTCAGACGCGGCTACCGGCTGCCGGGCTGAGCAAGCGGTGATCCGTCCGCCAGGCACGGACCACCGCCGACAACCCGCCTATCCCACCGGAGTAGGAAAGCCTCGCTCCTGCTCGGCCACCAGCGTGCGCATCGCGTGCTCCACGACGCCCACCAGCACGTGCCGCACCGAGTCACGATGCCGCGCGTCACACATGATCAACGGCACGCGCGGCGAGATGGCCAGCGCCTCACGCACCTCGTCCGGCTCGTACTGGGGCGCGCCGTCGAAACGGTTCAGCGCGACCAGGTACGGCAGATGCCGATTCTCGAAATAGTCGAGCGGCGCGAAGGCGTCGGAGATGCGACGGGTGTCCACCAGCACGGCCGCGCCCACGGCACCCCGGATCAGCTCGTCCCACATGAACCAGAAACGGGTCTGTCCCGGCGTACCGAACAGGTACAGGATCAGGTCCTCGGCCATGGTGATGCGGCCGAAGTCCATCGCTACCGTGGTCGTCTCCTTGCCCGGCACCTTGGACGCGTCGTCGATGCCCTGCCCCGCCGAGGTCATCACAGCCTCGGTGGTCAGGGGCTCGATCTCGGAGACCGCGCCGACCAGCGTCGTCTTGCCCACGCCGAAGCCACCAGCGATGACGATCTTCGCGGAGGTGATCTCCTTGGGTTGCGCCCCCGCCCGCTCAGAGCTTGCGAAGTCCACTCAACACCCTTTCCAGCAGATCCATCCGCTCCGTGAAACCTTTCTTGGGAGCGGCGCTGTGCAGCGACAACATCCCGTCGGCGACCATGTCGGCGACGAGTACCCGGGCGACTCCCAGCGGGAGCCTGCTGTAGGCCGCGATCTCGGCCAAAGACTGTGCCCGGGGCTCACACAGCACGGCTATGCGGTACTTGTCGTGCCCGGCGAACCGGGCTTCGGAAACTGCGGCCTGGCTGGCCACCAGAACCGCCTCGATGGGTATCTCGCGGCGCGGCTCCGTCCGGCCCCGGGTGACCGCGTACGGTCGGACCAGATTGCCGCGGGGATCGTGCGGCTGTCCCATCGAGCGGTCACCTCCTTCCGGCTGTTGTCGGACGCGCCCTGACGGTCGTGGGGATCGGCCCGCGGATCTTGGCGGCCCGCGGGACGGTCCCTATACCTGCCCGGCGACGGCCTCCCGTGGCGCCGGCACCAGCGCGGCGCCGACCCGCTCGACGAGCAGCGCCATCTCATAACCGACCTGACCGACGTCACAGCTGCGGGCGGCCAGTACGGCCATCGACGATCCGTCGCTGATGGACATGAGGAAGAGGTAACCGCTGTCCATTTCGATGATCGTCTGCTGCACCTGACCGGCGTCGAACATGCGGGACGCACCGTCGGTGAGGCTGACCACCCCGGAGGTGATCGCCGCGAGCTGGTCGGCACGGTCCGTCGGCAGATCCCGCGACGAGGCCAGGAGCAGGCCGTCGGCGGAGACCGCGACCACGTGGGCGATGCCCGCCACGCTGTCGGCGAAGTTGCTGAGCAGCCAGCCCATGTCCTGCATGGTGGGGGGCCTGGTCACTGTCCGTTCTCCTTAGGAGCAGGGGCGCCCGCGACAGCTTCCTCGCTGCCCGCCGTACGCCCTCGTTGCACACCCCGGTGGTACGCGGAGAGGAGGCCGCGTACCTCGTCCGGGCTGCGCCGTGTCTGGTTGCGCGGGTTGCTCTCGACCCCACCCGGCACCAACTGCGCCTGGGGTACCCGCTTGGGTAGACCGGATCGGGTGGTGTCGGTGACGGTGGGTTCCGCCGCCGCCATCGCCCGTTCCCAGCCGTCGTCGGCGGCCGTACGCCAGGCGTCCTCCGCCGACCTGCGAGGGCGAGGCACGGACTGGCCGCCACCGTCCGTGTCGGTCTCCGCCGTCCGCGTGCCACCGCGCCGGGCGGCCTCGGCTCCCCTGGCCGCCGGAGCCGATGCCTGAGGCACCACGACGGCGGGAGACACCGGAACCGTGGGGGACATGGGAACCGGGGACAGCGGAGCCACGGACGTCGGGGCCGACGGAGCCGATGTGACGGTCGAGGAGTTCGGCGGCGGGGCGAAGCCGGCAGTCGGCATGCCCCACTCCTCGGTTATCGATCCTTCATGGCCCTTGAACCAGCTCTGTTGCATCTGCAGGAAGATAGGGGCGGCTTCGGGCCGCTCTTCCCGCGGTGTCGGCAGTGGAGGCGGCGGCGGAGGCGGCATCGCGGCGAGGGCGGCTCCCCAGCCGTTCGCCTCGGGGCCCGCGGGGCGCCGCGCCGCGCTGCCATCGGGAGTCACGAACCCCAGCGTGGGGGGCGGCGGCTGCGACGCCTCCGGTCGCATGGTCGGGTACGCCATCGTCGGGGATCCGGCGTCCCAGGCCGAGGTCCGCGCCGGTTCGGCGTCGACCGGCTGGGCGACCCGGGTGGGCAACGGCGGCCGGTCGTCGGCACCGCGCTTGGGCAGCGCCGGCCGGTTCGGCGTCGGGAAGCCGTCGCCCGTGGCGGGGCGCTGCGACGGCAGTAGCGGCAGGTGCGGATGGGCGGGGATCGCCGGCTGCTGCGGCCGCGCCGAGATCGTCGGAAGGTCGGCCTCGTCGGTTCGTGGATGGCCGTCCCCAAGGTCCGGCCGCCCCGAGTTCGGCACGATCGCCGGCAGGGTGGCCGTCACCGCGGCGCTGTGGCCCAGCGGCATCGGATCGTTCCAACCGGTCGGCGCGGTGTCGAGCTGACGGTTGCCGGGGGTGTGCGGGTCCGCCGGCCGGCTCCCGGGCAGCACCACGATGTTGTTCGGCAGCACGACCTGCGCCACCGTGCCGCCCTCCAGGTTGGCGCGCAGCTCGACGCGGATGCCGTACCGGCTGGCGAGGCGGCTGACGACGGCGAGACCCATGAGCCGGAAGGCAGCCACGTCGACGTCGGGCGTCTGGGCCAGGCGCCGGTTGAGGCCGTCCATCTGCTCCTCGGACATGCCGAGGCCCCGGTCCTCGACCTGGATGACCACGTAGTCGCGGATGCGCCGCCCGTCCGCGACCACCACCGAGTTCGGCGGCGAGAAGCGGGTGGCGTTGTCCAGGAGCTCCGCGACGAGCCGCACCACGTCGTTGACCGCGACGGCGGCGATGGAGATGTCGGTGTCCACCGTCCCGAACTCGATGCGGTTGTAGAGCTCGACCTCGGACTGCGCGGCACGCAGCGCGTCGACCACGAGCGCGTCCTCGCGCCGCGGCGCGCTGGAGTCGGCTCCCGCGAGGACGAGCAGATTCTCGTCGTTGCGGCGCATCCGGGTCGCGAGGTGGTCGAGTTCGAAGAGCTGAGCGAGCCGCTTCGGATCCTCTTCCCCGCGCTCGATCTGGTCGAGCTCGCCGATCATGCGGTCGACCAGGTTCTGCGAGCGGCGGGCCAGGTTGAGGAACATCGCCGAGACGCTCGTACGCAGTGCGGCCTGCTCGGCGGCGATCCGGACGGCCTCCCGGTGGACCACGTTGAAGGCCTGCGCCACCTGGCCGACCTCGTCGCGGTTCCTGAGCCGGATCGGGTCGCGCACCTGGCGGAGGATGTCCTCGGCGCCGCCCTCGCCCAGGTTGCGGGCGTCGCGCAGCCGGGCGACGGCTTCGGGCAGGTCGCGGTGGGCCACCGCGAGGGCTCCCTCGCGCAGCCTGCGCAGCGAGAGGTTGAGCGAACGGGCCAGCACGACCGCAAGCGCGATCGCGATGATCAGGGTGAGCAGCACCAGTGCCGCTTCGATGGCGGCCTGCCGGGTGACCGCGGCGCTCTCGCCGGTCGCCTGCCGCAGCGCCTGGTCCTCGAGCCGCTGCTCGGCCCAGCGCATGAGGTCGACGACGGATCCCATGGACTGGGTGATGTCGCCCGGGGTGACCGCCGCGCCCCGGACCAGCTGGGTCGCGATCTGGTCGGCGAGGTTGACCGCGTCGCCCGCGACCGTGTTGTCGACCAGGGCCTGCTGCTCGGGGGTGGCGACCAGGGCGAAGCCCTCGAGGGCCTCCTGCTGGCCGGTCTGCGTGGAGGTGAAGACGGACAACTGCTCGTCGCTCGTGTCGCCGGCGACTCGGGCGGCGTACGCAACCGCCTCCTGCTCGGCGGTCCCCGCCTTGGCCCGGGTGAACGCCGAGACGGCCCGCAGGCTGTCGGCGACCGCGCCCTCCCCGGCGTACTGACTGAGCAGCTCGCCGTAGCCGACAAGATCGGTGATGACGACCCCGTAGCGCAACACGGCCTCGGCGACGGCGATCTCGTCGCGATCCGTGATCTTCTTCCGGGTGGCGTCCATAGTGCGCAGATGATCATCGATCCGGGTCAATCGAGCTTGCAGGGCCGCCGGCGGCTCGCCCTGCGCCCGTCGCGCCACGGTGTATTCCGAGATCCGCCGATCACTCTCCGCAATGACAGCGTTGTAACTCTCCGGCTTGGCGACCCGGTCCGCCAGATATTCGGCGGCCGTCATCCGTTCCTGGTGAAGCTGATGGGTCAACTCGGAGACGTCCGTGGACAGCCGGGTCAGACCCTCCACCTGGCCCGCGTCGAGGGCGCGACCGCCGACGTCGACGAGCCGCACGGCGGCGAGCGCGAGCACCGCGAGCAGGGGCACGAAGAGAATAAGGGCGAGCTTGGAACGGATGCGCGTGTCACGCAGCCGCGGGAACCACCCACGACGCTCGCGACCGGCGCCGCCCCAATCGCCGTCCTGGCTGCTCAGGGCGGGATCGATGGGGGTGCGCGCGAGGTCGGTCGAGGCCTGGGCCGAAGATCCGGTGCTCACGACATCTCCTCGTTGATCATCCCCGCATCTCTTCGCCCGCCCGGTCGCTGCCGCCCGGGCCAAACCGACGACTGCGGCAAGGCTCGAGCCACACGCGGCACGGCCGCGATTTCATCAGAGTCGGCAACCGTTTGGGAAGCCCGAGACTCCCCGGAAACAGGGTTCACGGACGCCTGGCAATCACCGTTACGGGTCGACAAGCGACAGTGCGTAGGCGTTGACGTGCGCGAATGTAACCGAAACAACGGTACGTGTCGACACAGTGACGCTCATCCATCAAGATTCCAACCACTATGTGGGATCCCCGTCCCGCACACCACGTCGGGTGCGGCTTGACCAGCAACCTTCACGTTGGCAAGGTTTGGCGCGATTGGACGGACGGGCTGTCCGTGTTTTCGCGGTCCACTCCGGACAACATCGCGTTTCTCAGGACACATCTTGTCCGGCTCCGCCCTCGAGGAGGCACCCCAGTGAGGCTCCCCCGTCGCCTGACGGCGTCCGCCGCCGCATCGGCGCTCGTCATATCCGCGCTCACGGGCTGCGACTCCGGCAGCGAACCCGGCGAGAAGCCCACCATCGTCATCGGCGCCGACCTGGCATCGGGCTCGGCGATGGACGCCGCGTACGCCCGCGCGCTGCAACTCCGGGTCGAGCAGGTCAACGCATCCGGCCTACTCGGCAAGCACAACCTCGTGCTCCGCATCCAGGACAACAAATCCGATCCGACCGCGTCGCTGCGCAACATCAGCACGCTCGCCGACGACGCGTCGGTCGCCGCGATCATCACCGGCGGCTGCAACGAATGCGTGGTCGGCGCCGCCAAGGCGATCAACGACAAGCGGGTACCCACCATCGCCCTGGCCGCGGCCGACGAGGTCAGCTCCCCGGTCGAGAGCCGCAGGTACATCTTCAAGCTCGGCCCCAACGCGAACGACAGCGCGGCCGCACTCGTCGCCGAACTGGTCCGCACCCACACCAAGTCGGTCGCCCTGCTCTACTCCGACGATCTCTACGGCGAAGGCGGCCGCGTCCGCATGACGGCACAGCTGTCGCGCGCCGGCATCCGGGTCACCAACCACCTGCCGGTCAAGCCGACCGCCACGGACGTCACCCAGACCGTCGGCACGCTGACCGACTCCGAACCGGACGCCCTCGTCGTCTGGACCGGCCCGGACCAGGCGACACTCGCCGCGATGAGCGCCAAGGTCGCCGGCTACCAGGGCCGCCTCTACTTCGACGCGGCGGCCGCGGGCGATCTCTTCCTGCCCCAGGAAGCCGCGGCGGCCACGAGCAACACCACCATGGTGTTCACGCAGATCCTCGCGATCGACGACGTGATCGCGACGACACCGGCCAAAGCCGCCCGCAAGCAGTGGTTCCGCGACTACACCTCCCGCTACGGCAGCTACTCGGGAGTCGCCTCGTTCGGCGCCGACGCGGTGAGCTTGATCGCCGCCGCGGTCGCGAAGGCCGGCGGCGATCGCCAGCAGATCCGCGACATCCTGGAGACGTCACAGACCGACGGCCTGTCCGGGCCGATCCGACTCACCCCGGACAACCACTCGGGCCTCATGCCGCAGGCACTGACACTGCTGGTCGCCCGCAGCGGCCGCTGGCGCCTGCTGAGCTGAGGAATCCGAGACCCAGGAACACCGGCGCCCACTTTCCGGGTACGGACTCAGCACCGCGCACCTCAGCCGCGACTCAACGCCGCGGCGGCCACAAATTCGGCTCGCCGCGGCGTCCACGGGCCCAGGCTCACCGGGCACAGGCTCAGCGCGCTGAAGTTGTCGCCCGTACCCATGGCAGCGCGAGCCACTCGATGAGCACCAGCAGGTAATACAGCACGATGCTCACCAGGGCGAGCAGCGTGATCGCGGCGAACGCCGTGGGGGTGTCGCCCTGGCCGCTGGTCTGCACGATGATCATGCCCAGGCCGGTCTCGCCGTACTGCATCTCGCCGACCACCACGCCGATCACCGCGAGCGGCATGGCGACCTTGAGGCCGACGAAGATCTGGGGCAGGGCGGCGGGCAGCCGGACCCGCCAGAAGATCTGTGCCCATGAGGCGTCCATGGAGCGGGCCAACTCGGCCAGGTCCACCGGAGTGGTGGTCAGCCCGGTCGCCGTGGAAAGCACGATCGGAAAGAAACACACCATGAACGCCATGGCCAGGACCGGGGTCTGGCCGTACCCGAACCAGATCAGCATCAGCGGCGCGAGCGCGACCTTGGGGACCGCGTTGAACGCCACCAGCAGCGGGGAGAACATCCGCTCGACCGGACGCCAGGCGGCGATGGCCACGCCGATCAGCACACCGATGACCAGCGAGATGCCGAAGCCGAGCACGGTCGACACGGCGGTGTGCCAGGCCTCGACGAGCAGCAGCTCGCGGTAGCGGTCGAAACCGTCGGCCACGTCGGACGGACTCGGCAGCACCACCGTGTTGATCTCGAGGAACGCGGTGGCGGTCCACCACGCGACGACCGCGGCGGCCAGGCCGAGAAGCGGCCACAGCAGGGCACCGAGCGTACGGCGGGGAACGGGCGCCGCGGCCGGCGCCGTCGCGGACGCGGGCGTGCTCGCCAGGTCAGTCATGTCTCATCGCTTCCTCCGCCGGTCGCGGGGCGCCGAGCGGGGCACCCCGCGACCGGACCGGATCAGGCGTTCGGCACCAGGTCGAACGTGATGACCTGCTCGGGCGTGAGCCCGGCGGGGATCTGCCCGGAGCCCTGCAGGATCGCGATGCTGCGCGCCACGCGCTGGCTGTCCAGAGCGCCCACCGGCACGCCGGAGGCCTCCGAGCGCACGAACGGACCCATCAGCGTCAGCTCCGCGGAGGCCGACTCGGGGTTCGTGGTCGGCACGTACTTCTTCAGAATCGTGCCGGCCTCGCCGGGATTGGCGATCGAGTCCTGGAGGCCCTTGAGCAGCGCCGCGGTGAACTTCTTGACCTTGTCAGGATTGTCCTTGGCGTACTGGGAGGACGTGATCAGCACGTTGCCGTAGAGATCCTGGAGGTAGTCGCTGTAGGGCAGCAACACCGCGGGCTTCTTCGCGATGCCCTCGATGGTGGGCTTGCCGACCACGAACTGTCCGATGCCGTCCACCTTGTGCTGTGCCAGCGTGCCGAACAGCGTCTGCGCCGTACCGTTCTCGAACTTGACCTTGGTCGCGTCCACGTTGGCCAGCTTGGCGTACGTGGGGAAAAGGTTGCGCACGACCGAGCCGGGGGTGTCCGCGATGGTCTTGCCCTCGAGATCCTTGGGCGTGGTGATGCCGTAGCCGTCCAGCGACATGATCGCCGCCATGGTGCGCTGCTGGATCGCCGCCACGGCGGTGAATCCGGTGATCTTCGGCGCGCCACCGGATCCGCCCGCGGCGAGCAGGCCTCCGGTGAGGTCGATCGGCACGAACTGCGCCTGCCCACCGACGATCGACTTGACGTTGTCGCCGCTGCCGTTGCCCGGCTTGATCTCCACGTCGAAGCCGGCGTCGCGGAAGTAACCCTTTTCCTTTGCCACATACGCGAATGCGTCGCGGCCGAAGGTGCCGAACGACGTCAGGTAGGTGACCTTCTCCAGCGCCTGCGTGCCGCCGGCCGCGCCCTTGTCGTCCGCGTCGTCGCTGCAACCGGCAGCGGCGGCGAGGGTCGTGGCCAGCGCGGCGGCCACGAACGTGCGGGTGAATGTCCTTCTGTGCACCGTGTTCCTTCCCAACCGAGGGGGTGTTGAGGCGGTCGGCGTCGCCGGCGGAGGGGCCGTGGCGCCGGATGGTGGTGTGACGACCTCGCGGCGTTAGCGTATGGGAACAGACATCGATCATCGATGACAGATGTGCATCGAAGACCCTTTGTGGACAGGCTCGCCACAGCGGCGGAACATGATATGGCTACAGTGGCAGCGCATTGATCACCCTCCATCGGGAGCGCGCGCAGATGATCCGTCTCTCCGGTGTCTCCCGATCCTTTACGGGACGTTCCGGCACCGTGCACGCCTTGAGCGCCATCGACCTCGAGGTCGCGGAGGCCGAGTTCGTCGCCGTGCTGGGCCGCTCCGGTTGCGGCAAGTCCACTCTGCTACGTCTCATCGCCGGCCTGCTCCCGACCACATCGGGAGAGGTACACGTATCAGGCGACCGAGTGACGAAACCCCGCCGCGATATGGCGATGATGTTTCAGCGGCCGGCCCTGCTGCCGTGGCGCTCGGTGCTCGACAACGTCCTGCTGCCGGTGCAGATCTTCGGCTGGAGGAAGGCCGCCCACCGCGAGCGGGCCCACGAGTTGCTCGCTATGACCGGACTGTCCGGGTTCGAGCGGAGATTTCCCCACGAACTCTCGGGCGGCATGCAGCAACGGGTCGCGCTCTGCCGCTCGCTGATCGCGAACCCTCGCGTGATGCTCATGGACGAGCCGTTCTCCGCGCTCGACGCGCTCACCCGGGAGGAGCTGTCGGGTGAGTTGCAACGTGTGCACATGGAGCTGAACACGACCATCGTCCTGGTCACCCACTCGATCGACGAGGCGGTCCTGCTCGCCGACCGGGTCGTGGTGCTCAGCCCCCGGCCGGGCCGCATCCGCGAGATCCTCGACATCAAGATCCCCCGGCCGCGCACCCTGGGCCGCGGCGCCCACCTCACCGAAGTCGCCCGGTGCAGCGCCGAGCTGCACGAACTGCTGATGGCCTAGGAATTCGATGCGCGTCTGCCTGTTCGTCGAGCCGCACCGCGGCGCCACCTATGACGACCAACTCGCCCTTGCCCGGCACGCCGAGGAGGCCGGTTTCGACGGGTTCTTCCGGGCCGATCACTACCAGTCGATGGGCGCCGACCCGGGCCTGCCGGGGCCGACCGACGCCTGGATCACCCTGGCGGGACTGGCCCGCGAGACCTCCCGGCTGCGGCTGGGCACGCTGGTCAACGCCGCCACGTTCCGGCTGCCCGGACCACTGGCGATCATGGTCGCCCAGGTGGACGCGATGAGCGGCGGCCGGGTCGAGCTCGGCATGGGCGCGGGCTGGCTCGAGCGTGAGCACACCTCCTACGGCATCCCGTTCCCGCCGCTGGCCGAACGCTTCGACCGGATGGCCGAGCAGCTCGCCATCATCACCGGCCTGTGGGCCACCCCGGACGGCGCCACCTACTCCTACGACGGCAAGCACTACCGGCTGCTCGACGCCCCGGCGCTGCCCAAGCCGGTGCAGCGGCCCGGACCGCCGGTGATCGTCGGCGGCCGGGGCCCGCGGCGCACGCCGGAACTCGCCGCCCGCTTCGCGGACGAATTCAACATGCCGTTCAAGACGGTCGCGGAAACGGCGGCGGCCTTCGATCGGGTACGCCGGGCCTGCGACACGTACGCCCGACCGGCCGACCGTCCCCTGACATTGTCGGCGGGTGTCGTGGTCGCGCTGGGGCGCACGGACGCCGAAGCGCACCGCCGCGCGGCGCCGCTCCACGTGCCGAGCGCCCTGCCGCCGGAGGACCCAGTGGTCGGCTCGCCGGACGCGCTGGTGCAGCGCCTCGGCGAGCTGGCGGAGATCGGCGCGACCCGGGTGCACGTACGGATCATCGAAATGGCCGACCTTGACCACGTCGACCTGATCGCCGAGAGTGTCCTCCCCCAGCTCGACACCGCTAACCCGAAAGTGTGACCCTGGGTAACGGAAACAGTCACCGAAGTGGCGCTCGATGCCGATGCCGGCCGAACGCGCATGAGGTCAGCCTTAAGAACCGGTCTCGCGACTAGCGGGTCCCCCTGGATGTTCCGTAACCTGCCCGCCATGGCGTTTCGGACGTGGGCCAAGCTTTTGTCGGCCACCCTCGGCGTGGGCGTGCTCGCGGGCGCGAGCCAGCTGGGGCTGGCATACGGCTTGGGCATCGTGCGCCTGACCCGGGTCCTCGAGATCACCGCGCGTGATCAGTGGACCGCCCAACTCGCCTGGGTCGCCTGGTTCCCGATGACGGCCGCGGTGGTCGCCGCCCTGGCCGGCACGGCGTACGTGCGCCGATGGGCACCGGGCTTCCGCGGCGGCACCGGCACCGAAATGGCGTTCGCCGCCGCCGCGGCACTCGGCTCGGCCGTGGTCGTGCCACTCACCATGCAGCCCGCTCGAACGGCACAGGTCGCCGGGGTGAACCCGGTGCTTGTCATCGCGATCTGCGCGGGGCTGGGCGCACTGGTGGGCATCTTCGCCGCGTGGGCCGCACTCGCCCAGGCGGTGGCCCGCTGGAGCCTGATCACGATGGGCGCCGCGATCTGGCTCGTCGCCCTCGTCTCCGTCATGCCGTCGCTCGCCCCCGGCGACCCGCTGCCCGCCGTACGGTTGGGTGTCCTCGACGCGGCCTTCCTGGCACCGGCAGTGACCCAGCGAACGGCCCTGGCCACGATGCCCGCGCTGGCCCTGCTCGCCGGCGCCGCCCTCGGCTGGGCCGCCCGCCGGCGCGAACTGCCGACGCTGACCATCGCCCTGGCCGGCCTGCCCGGTCCGGCGCTGCTGACCGTCTCCTACCTGATCGCGGGTCCCGGCGCGGGCGCCGACCGCTACCAGGTGGTGCCCTACTGGGCGGCGATGACCGCCACCGGCGCCGGCGTCCTGGGCTCCGTGCTGGCCGCGGTGGTGCGGCGCGCACCCAGCCCGGAGGACGACGACTCCCAGGCTGAGGCAGACTCGCAGGCCACGGCTACCGCGAACCGGCCGCCTCTGCCACAACGCGCCGGCAAGCAGGAACCGGCCATCGCGGCGGCCGGCGCCCGGCCGCCGGAACCATCCTCGAGCCCATCGGCGGCCACGCCGTCCGCCCCCGCGGACACCTCTGCCGGTCGGTCGACAGGGCCCGCTCAGGACACGGCTCCCCCTCCGACGGCATCCCCCACGCTGCGTCAGCATGGAGAGACCCCGGCTTTCGACGCCTCCGGCGGACGGCGTTCGAGTGCCGCGGACGCCTTCACCGGCCGCACCGGCGAGTTCCCCTCCCGCGGCGCGACTCCCCCGGAGCCGACCTCTTTCGATGGCTTCGGCCGCCACGCCGCGCCGGAGCCGACCCCGTATGTGCCGGAGCCCGCGACCCGCCCGCTGCCACCCGAAGCCGTGCAGCAAGCTACGGCGGAGCAGCCGCGCCCGGCCGCCGACCGGCCCAGCAGGAGCCGGCGCTCATCCGCCCGAGGCCGCGCGGACGTCCCGCCCCGCTCGGATTCGACACCGACGCTGCCTCAGCAGACCCCACGGACGCCGCGGACGCGACAGACCGCACGCACGGCGCAGCCCGCGCGGACACCGGAGACCGCAGGCACGCCGCAGACCGGGCGCACGCCGCAGACCACGCGCACGCCGCAGACCGCGCGGACACCGCTGGTTCCGGAGCCGACCGCGATCAGCCAGCCGCTGCCGCAACCGACCGCGGCGAGCGCACCACTGCCGACGCCACAACCTGTGAGCCCGTCACAGCCGAGGACGCCGCCGCAGCCGGTGGCCCCGGCACAGCGCCCGGCCGGTGATCCGCCGATGGCCGACTCCCCGGAGGACCCGGCCACGGGCGGCGGCCGCGGCCGAAAGAAGTTCGGGCTGCGCCGCCGCAAGGACGAGGACTTCGTCGACTGGGTCAGCGGCCTCGGCAAGTAACCCCAGCCAGCGGACCACCCGGACCGCCTCGGACACGGGCACCAAAACAGCCCGGCCGGACACCGCCAGCCGAGACACGGCCGAGACACGGCCAGCCCGGACGCGGTAACAGACACGGCCAGCCCGGACGCGGTAACAGACGCGGCCGGGCCGGACCCGGTCTAGTCGGAGGCGGAAGCCGTCGTCACCGGGAGGTAGACACGTCCTCCCGAGTTCAGGAACTCGTCGCTCTTGTCCTTCATCCCCTTCGCGGCATACTCCTTCAGCTCCTGAGTGATCTTCATGGAGCAGAACTTCGGACCGCACATCGAGCAGAAATGCGCCGTCTTCGCGGGCGCCGCGGGCAGCGTCGCGTCGTGGTATGCCCGGGCGGTGTCCGGGTCGAGCGCCAGGTTGAACTGGTCCTCCCAGCGGAACTCGAAGCGGGCCTTGGACAGCGCGTCGTCCCAGGCCTGCGCGCCGACGTGGCCCTTGGCGAGGTCGGCGGCGTGCGCGGCGATCTTGTAGGCGATCACGCCCGCCTTCACGTCGTCACGGTCCGGGAGGCCGAGGTGCTCCTTCGGCGTCACGTAGCAGAGCATCGCCGTGCCGAACATGCCGATCATCGCGGCGCCGATGGCGGAGGTGATGTGGTCGTACGCGGGCGCGATGTCCGTGGTCAGCGGCCCGAGTGTGTAGAACGGTGCCCCGGAGCAGAGCTCCTGCTGCAGGTCGACGTTCTCCTTGATCTTGTGCATCGGCACGTGGCCGGGCCCCTCGATCATCACCTGGACGCCGTGCTCCCAGGCCACGTGGGTGAGTTCCCCGAGCGTGCGCAGCTCCGCGAACTGGGCTTCGTCGTTGGCGTCCGCGATGGATCCCGGCCGCAGCCCGTCGCCCAGCGAGAAGGTCACGTCGTAGCGGGCGAGGATCTCGCACAGCTCGGCGAAATTCTCGTAGAGGAAATTCTCCCGGTGGTGGGCCAGGCACCAGGCCGCCATGATCGAGCCGCCGCGCGACACGATGCCCGTGACCCGGTTGACCGCGAGCGGCACGTACGGCAGCAACACTCCCGCGTGGACGGTCATGTAGTCGACGCCCTGCTCGGCCTGCTCGATCACGGTCTGCCGGAAGATCTCCCAGGAGAGCTTGACCGGGTCGCCGTCGACCTTCTCCAGCGCCTGGTAGATGGGCACCGTGCCGATCGGCACCGGGGAGTTGCGGATGATCGACTCACGGGTCTCGTGGATCCGCTTGCCGGTCGACAGGTCCATCACCGTGTCGGCGCCCCACTTGGTCGCCCAGGTCAGCTTGTCGACCTCCTCGGCGATCGAGGAGGTGACCGCGGACGTGCCGATGTTGGCGTTGACCTTCACCAGGAACCGGGAACCGATGATCATCGGCTCGCTCTCCGGGTGGTTGACGTTCACGGGAAGCACGGCCCGACCGGCCGCGATCTCCTCGCGCACAACCGACGCGTCGACGCCCTCGCGGATCGCGACGAACTCCATCTCGTCCGTGACGATGCCCGCGCGGGCGTAGGCGAGCTGAGTGGGTCGCTCACCCGCCAGGGGCGTCCCGCCGCCCGCGACCGGCGCGACGTCCCCCCGGGCGGCGATCCACGGGCCGCGCAGCGGGGGCAGGCCGACCTCCGGATCACTGCCCGGACCGGACGTGTCGTAGAGCCGGACGGGCGGATTGTCCCCGGTCAGCTCGACCTCGGCGAACGGCACCCGCAGGTCCGGCCGGGATCCCTCGACATACACCTTGCGCCTCATGTTTCCTCCCCAATCGTGATGAACCGGGCGCGACAGGGCCGCAAGGGGCCGCGCCGGTGGTCTCTTCTCACCACCCGAGCGAACAAGCCCGCTCAGGCGAAGTGATGCAGCGGCCCCGGCCCCGCCCCAAGCTTCCAATCGCGACCGCCGACCAGCGCCCGAGCCACATAGGACTTGGCGAAGACCACGGCCTCCGGGATGTCGTCGCCGAGCGCCAGCCGCGCGGCGATAGCGGATGAGAACGTGCAGCCGGAACCGTGGTTGTTGACGGTCGGCACGGGCTCGCCGCGCAGCGTCTCGGTCCGACCCCCGGCGTGCAGGATGTCGACGGCCAGCTCACTGCCGGTGACCACGACCGCCTCGGGCCCGCGCCCGGCGAGCGCTTCCGCCGCCGCGGCCATCTCCTCGGCCGTCTCGACCCGGCCACCGAGGAGGGCGCCGGCTTCGTGCCGGTTCGGCGTCAGAACGCGAGGGTACGGGAGCAGCGGCGCAACAGAAGCAACACCGGACAGCAGACTGCCACTGGTAGCGACGAGCACCGGATCCACCACCAGGTTCGGCAGCTCGGCGGCCCGGGCGGCGATCACGGCGGCGATGGCCGGATCCCCCACCATCCCGACCTTGACCGCCGCCACGTCGAAGTCGGCGAGCACGGCGTCCAACTGGGCCGCCACGATCTCCGGAGGCACCGAATGGATGGCGGTGACCCCGAGCGTGTTCTGCGCGGTGATCGCCGTCAGCACGCTGACGCCATAGGCGCCCAGGGCGGCGAACGTCTTGAGATCCGCCTGAATCCCGGCACCGCCGCCGGAGTCCGACCCGGCGATGGTGAGCACCACCGCCGGCGTCATGGGTTCACCGCCTCGGCCAGCATTCGGGTCGTCCTCTCCGGGTCGTCCGCCCGCATGATCGCTCCCATCACCGCCACGCCCGCCGCTCCCGCCCGCATACATTCAGCCGCGCGTTCGGCCGAATCAACGCCGCCCAGCGCGAGCCACGGCCGCGTCTCTCCCGCCAGCTTCGCCGCGTGCTCGGCACCCAGCGCCGGTCCATACCCGGGCTTTGTCCGAGTCGGGAAGATCGGCGACACCATGACGTAGTCCACATCGGAGAGATCCTCGGTGCCATGCCATGAGCGTCCCACCATGGCCACCCCAGGAGGCCGGTTATCCACAGCGGACAGATGCACGGCGTTGCCGCCCAGCGGATCCGTGCCGGCCACGATCACCCGCTCGCGGCCCGCTACCGTCCTCAGTTCCTCGGCGAGGGCGGCGCGTTCGCCGTACGGAAGATCCTTGTCACGCAGGACGACCCACGAAGCGCCGCCGCGGACCGCCGCCCGGACCACCTCAACCAGCGGCCCGGCGGCGAGCCGACGGTCCGTGAGCACGACGACGCCGGACGGGGTCACCACGCCGGCATCCCCTCGTCAGAGGTGGAGGCCAGGGCGTGGTAGCGCCGAGGGATGCGACCGGCGCCGGCCGCGAGCCGGCCCGCCTCCACCGCGTGCCGCATCGCCGCCGCCATGCGCGCGGGATCGGCTGCCCGGGTGACCGCCGAGGCGATCAGCACCGCGTCGCAGCCGAGTTCCATCGCGAGCGTCGCGTCGGAGGCGGTGCCGATGCCCGCGTCGAGGATCACGGGGATGTCGACGCTGTCGCGGATGAGCCTGATGTGGTGGGGATTGCCGATGCCCAATCCCGAACCGATCGGCGCGCCGGCGGGCATGACGGCCGCGCAGCCGGCGTCGGCCAGGCGGCGGGCCAGGATGGGGTCGTCGCTGGTGTACGGCAGCACCTGGAAACCGTCGCCGACCAGCGTTTCCGCCGCGCGCAGCAGCTCGACGCCGTCGGGCAGCAGGGTGCGCTCGTCGCCGATCACCTCGAGCTTGATCAGGTCTGTCTCGAAGGCGTCCCGGGCCAGGTGCGCCGCCTTGACGGCGTCGGAGGCGGTGTAGCAGCCGGCCGTGTTCGGCAGCACGCGCATGCCCAGCCGGTCGAGCAGGGGCAGCAGGCCGGGCCCGGCCGCGTCGACCCGCCGCAGCGCGACGGTGACCATGTCGGTGCCGGAGGCCACGATCGCCGCCTCCAGCGCCGCCAGGCTCTCCGCGCCGCCGGTGCCGAGGATGAGCCGGGACTTGTCGAAAAGCTCGGCCATCTCAGCCTCCCTGCGCCGCGGTGAGGACCTCGACCCGGTCGCCGTCGCTGAGCCGGGCGTCCGACCATGCGGAACGGGGTACGACCTCACCGTTGACCGCGACCGCGACGCCCCGACGCGCCTCGGTGACCGTGGCGACGAGCAGCTCGACCGTGCTGTCCATGTCGATGGTGCGACCAGCGCCATTGACCGTGATCTTCATGCGAACCTCCCGGGCGCGAACGCTTCGAGCAAGGGATCGGGACGGCCGGTGACCACCAGGTCGGCGATGAGATCGGCGGTGACCGGCGCCAGCAGCACCCCGTTGCGGTGGTGGCCGGCGGCGACGATGACGTCGCCGCGTGTGCGGCCCAGCAGCGGCGCGTTGTCCGGTGTGGCGGGACGATGCCGCACAACCGTTTCCGTGAGCTCGCACTCGGCCAGTTCCGGCACCAGTTCGGTGGCGGGCCGCAGCAGGTCCAGCACCGAACCCGCGGTCACCGTGGTGTCGGCGCGTTCCTCCTGGGTGGCGCCGACGACGATCTCGCCGTCGGCGCGGGGAACCAGGTAGACGTGCCTGCCGTCGACGTGTCCCACCACCACGTGCCGGAGCAGCCCCGGCTCGCCGCGCAGGCGCAGCACCAGGCCTTTCACCGGCCGTACGGGGAGTCCGGTGAGCGCCGCGGTGCCGAGTCCCGCCGCGACCACGACCGGGCCCGGCGGGATCTCCGCCGTCCGCCGCCGCACCACCGCCGGACCGAGCGCGGTCCGCAGCGCGGCGACCACCCGCCGCGGATCGACCTGCTGGTCGTCCGGGATGTGCGCACCGCCGCGCAGCCGCGGCGACAGGGCCGGTTCGCGGTCGCGGACCTCGCTCGGCGGCAGCCGGTGCACCTTGAGGCCGTGCTCTTCGCGATAGGCCCACAGGCGCCGCGCCTCGGCCAGGTCGTCGCCGGTCAGGGCGACCGCCAGCGTTCCGTGTGCGCCGAGTCCGACGTCGATTCCGGTCTCCCGCTGGAGCTCGGCGGCGAAGGCGGGCCAGCGGGCCGACGACTCGATCATGAGAGCGGTCAGCGCCTCCTGACCGAAGGAGGTCTCGCCCGCCGGGGCCAGCATGCCGGCGGCGGCATACCAGGCGGCGTCGTCGGCGTCGCCGTCCCACACCGTGACCCGCAAGCCCCGCCGCTGGCAGCGCCACGCGACGGCCAGGCCGATGATCCCACCACCGACCACAGTCAAGTCCGGTGGAGGCAGTGATGTCACGACAGTGCCTTCAGCAGGCGCGCGGTGGCCTCTCCCGGGTCCGCGGCTCCGGCGACGGCGCCGACGACCGCGACGGCGGAGGCACCGGCCTCGATCAGCGCCGGGGCGGTGTCGACGGTCACCCCGCCGATCGCCACCACCGGTGTGCCCGGCACGGACCGCGCCACCGTGCCGATCGTCGCGGCGCCGAGCGGCGCGGGCAGCCCGGTCTTGGTGGCGGTGGCGAAGGCCGGGCCGACACCGAGGTACGTCGCTCCAGCCCTGACCGCCGACCGGGCCGCCGTCTCGTCCCGGCAGGTCGCTCCGAGGACGGTTCCCGGCCCGAGCACCTTGCGCGCGAGGGCCACCGGCAGGTCGTCGGCGCCGACGTGCGCACCGTCGGCGTCGGCCGCCAGCGCGACGTGCAGCCGGTCGTTGACCAGGCAGAGGACGCCGGCCGGGCGGCACTGGTCGAGAATCTCGGTGGTCAGCGCGAAGGCGAGCCGGTCGGTGGTGTCGTCCTCGACCCGGACCTGGATCGCCAGCCGGTCGGCCAGGCCGAGCCGCACCGCGGCGGCCACCGCGGCGGTGACGACGCCGAGCGGATCACGACCGGGCCGGGCGTCGGTGATGACATGTAGACGCGGGAAAACAGGGTCCACAACGCGCTCCTCCCTGCGCCGGCATGACCCGGATCAGGTTCGACGGTCGGGGGCCGCGACAGCCCCCCTCTCAGCCCGGTGCTCCGGACTCCCGTGGGGTTGGTTCCGCCGCCGACACTATCGCCGCGGCACCGCCCGAGTAAAGCTCGTCAGCGCACGTCCCAGACCGGCTCGGGCGTCTCCACGACCTCGCCATCACCCTGGAAGAGCACGAATCGGTCGAAGCCCCGGGTGAACCAGCGGTCGTGGGTGACCGCGATCACCGTCCCCTCGAACGCCCGCAGTCCCTCCTCGAGCGCCTCCGCCGACGCGAGGTCCAGGTTGTCCGTCGGCTCGTCGAGCAGCAGGACGGTGGCGCCCGAGAGTTCGAGCAGCAGGACCAGGAAGCGGGCCTGCTGCCCGCCCGAGAGCGTGCCGAACCGCTGGTCGCCCTGGGCCGAGAGTTCGTATCGGTTGAGCGCCTTCATCGCGCCCGCACGGTCCATTCCGGACCGGTGGTCGTCGCCCCGCCAGAGGATCTCGACGAGGGTGCGGTCGAGCAGTTCCGGACGGTCGTGCGTCTGCGAGAAGTGACCCGGTCGGACCCGGGCGCCGAGCCGTGCCGTGCCGCCGTGCGCGACGTGCGCGAGGGGTGCACCGTCGACCGGTTTGTTGTCGGGCTCGGGGGCCGTGCCGCCCGCCGCGAGCAGCCGCAGGAAGTGGGACTTGCCGGTGCCGTTGGCGCCCAGCACCGCCACCCGGTCGCCGTACCAGATCTCTAGGTCGAAGGGGAAGGTGAGATTCTCCAACTCCAGGTCCGTGCAGACCACGGCCCTTTTTCCCGTACGCCCGCCGCGCAGGTTCATCCGCAGCGACTGTTCCTTGGGCGGCAGCGGCGGCGGCCCCGCCTCCTCGAACTTGCGCAGCCGGGTCTGGGCGGCCTGGTAACGCGACGCCAGCCCGTCGTTGAACGCCGCCTTGTTCTTCAGGGTGAACACCAGCTCGCGCAGCTTCTCGTGTTCCTCGTCCCAGCGCCGCCGCAGCTCCAGCATGCGGTCGTGCCGGTTGGCGCGGGCGTCGTGCCACGAGGCGAAGCCGCCGGGATGGGTCCAGGCGCTGCCGCCCTCGACCGCCACCACCCTGGTCGCGGTCTGCGCCAGCAGCTCCCGGTCGTGCGAGACGTAGAGCACCGACTTCGACGACTCCCGCAGCCTGGCCTCGAGCCACCGCTTGCCGGGCACGTCGAGGAAGTTGTCCGGCTCGTCGAGCAGCAGCACCTCGTCGCCGCCGCGCAGCAGCAGGTCGAGGGCGAAGCGTTTCTGCTGCCCGCCGGAGAGCGTGCGCACCGGGCGGGCCCGCACCTCGTCCCAGGGCTTGCCGAGAATCGCGACGGCGACCGTATCGAAGAGCACCGCGGCGTCGTAGCCGCCCGCCTCGCCCCAACCGGTCAACATGTTGGCGAACCGGAGCTGCGCCTTCTCGGAGTCCGGCGACGCCTCCAGCGCGGCCTCGGCGGCGGCCAGCGCGGCGCCCGCCTCCCGCAGCGGGGGCGCGACCAGGGAAAGAGCCAGATCCTCGAGGGTACGGTCGTCGCCGATCATCCCGATGAACTGGCGCATGACGCCGAGCCCACCGGCCCGCGCGACCGTGCCGATCGGGACGGCGAGGTCTCCGGCGACCATCCGCAGCAGTGTGGTCTTGCCGGCGCCGTTCGGCCCGACGAGCGCCACCTTCGCACCCTCGCCGACCCGGAAGGAGACGTCGGCGAAGAGCTCCCGCCCGTCCGGCAGCACGAACCCGACCCCGGAGACATCCACGTAACCCACGCCGCCATCCTTCCCGACGACGCGGCGCTGGTCAGTCGGTTTTTTCGGCGCTCCGAGAGACCTTGAGCACGCGGAAGCCGCGCTGGCTCGCCGTGCGCACCACGTCCCAGCCCCGGCCGGTCAGCCAGGTATGCAGCGAATCGCCGCCGAGGTTGCGGTTGATCACCAGCCAGGCCACCCCGTCCGGCGCGAGCCGGTCGAGCCAGCGGTCCATCATCGCGTGCAACTCGGCCTTGCCGACGTGGGTGGGCGGGTTGCTCCAGATCTGGTCGAACGTCACGGCCGGCACGTCCTCGGGGGCGCACACCCGCACCCTCTCCCCCAGGCTCAGCGCCGCGGCGTTCTCCGCGGTCAACTCCCGGGCCCGGGCGTTGACGTCGATCGCGTACACGGTCGCGGAGGGCGCCTCGCTGGCCAGGACGCAGGCGATCGGGCCGTACCCGCAGCCGAGGTCGAGAAGGGTGCCCCCGACGGCCGCCGTCGGCAGCTCGGCCTTGCGCAACAGCACGGCGGTGCCAGGGTCGAGCCGCCCCGCGGAGAAGACCCCGCGCGCGACCGCCAGGTCGTAGGACCGTCCGGCGACGGAGAACCCGATCCGCCCCCTCGTGTCGGGCACGGCCGGCTCGGCAGTGAAGTAATGGTCGGCGCTCACCCCGCCAGTGTCCCGCCGGGCAACGAGCTGCGGCGCACCGGGGTGCCGCACAATCTGTGCGTTCATCGATCACGGTGCGCTCTAGCGTGACAGCCATGATTCGCGTCCCCCGCCCCCGCTCCGCCCACCACGCGAATCCGGGAAGCGGACCAGCGACACGCGCCGCCCACCACGCGGACCCCGGGAGCGGACCAGCCACACGCTCGGCCCACCCCACCCACCACGCGGACCCCGGGAGCGGACCAGCCACACGCTCGGCGCCGGCTCAGCACCGCCGGTCACACACCGCCATCCCGGAACCGCGAATGCGGACGCCGCACCGACACGCGTCCCCCCGCCGCCCGGTTTCGCTGCCCGCCCCGCTGACGGACTGGCTCCTGGTCACCGCCCGCGGTGTCCTCGCCGCGAGCCCACCCGTCCGCTCACTCGGCATCCTCGCCGACCCGCGCCGGCGGCGTCCGCGCCGGGCCGAGACCACCCAGCGCCTCTGGACACCCGCGGACATCCGCGGCGCCGATGCCGGGTCGGGCCTCTACGGCTGGCAGCCCGCGCCGACCGCGCGGCGATTGCCCGCCCAGCCCCAACAGGCCCTGCAACTGCTGCTCAGTGGACTCGGCGCGCTGATCGTCACGTCGATCGTGGTCCTGACCGCCTTCTTCGTGATCGCCGAGGAGCGCCGGGGTCCCGCCGGTGGGTCCTCGGCCGCGGCCGACACGATCGGCTCGCGGGCCGTCGACGCCGCGCCTCTGACCCGGCTGGAGATCTTTCCCGGGCCGGAGATCCAGCCGGGGTTCGGCACCACGCCATACCGGGTGTCGCTGACCCACGTCGACACCGATTGCGCGTTGGGTACGACCGGCGAGCTCGGCGTCGTGCTCCGCGAGAACGGATGCAGCCAGGTCGTCCGGGCGGCCTTGGTGGCGCCCTACGGCGACTACCGGGTCACAGCCGGCGTCCTCAACCTGCCCGACGCCGCGGCGGCGGCCGTGGTCAGCGACGACACCGAGGCCCTGGTGGAGTCGGGCCGAGGCAGCTTCGTGGCGTTGGGCGCGGCGAGCGGTGGGGTGGCGGGCACCTCACCGGTGCAGGTCGGCTGGCATCCTGTCGGCCACTACCTGGTCTATTGCGTCATCGCCCGCCCGGACGGCGGCCTCGTCACGGACGACGACCCGCACGCGGCCCGCATCACCGAGGACCTCGTCCAGGGTTACCTGACCGACCAGATCACCAGCACCCGCCGCATCGACCCCTAACGGCCACCGATCACGCGCGGCGGCGAAAGCCCGGCACCCGGCCGGAATCGGCCCGAGAGACCACCGTTCACGCAGGGCGGCGAAAAGCCCGGCACCGGCCCGGGAGGGGTAACGGTCACGCGCGACGGCGGACGGCCCGGTTTCGGCCCGGGAGGGTGACGTCAGGCTCGGAGGCGGCGGGTGGTGTCGGCCCGTTGGGCGTACTCAGCCTCATCCGGATAGCCCACCGCCACCAGGGTCAGTCCGTGGGCGGCCGCGACGGTCACCTCGCTCGACCGTTCGCGGAGGGTGAGCAGCTTCGCCGGCCAGGCCGGGTCGCGCCGCCCGTCGCCCACGGTCAGCATGGCGCCGACCAGGCTGCGCACCATCGCCTGGCAGAACGCGTCCGCCTGCACGGTCGCGACCGCGACCCCGTCCGGCTCACGGCGCCAGTCGAGGTGGGTGATGGCGCGCACGGTGGTCGCGTGCTCCTTGCGCTTGCAGAAGGCGGCGAAGTCGTGCAGTCCCACCAGGCCCGCCGCCGCCTCGTTGAGTCGGTTCAGGTCGAGGGGGCGTACCCAGCCGAGGGTGTCGTGGCGCCGCAGGGGTTCGGGTCCCGCGACCGTGTCGGCGACCCGGTATTCGTAGCGGCGGAACGTCGCCGAGAAGCGGGCGTCGAAGGTGGACGGCACCGGGGTCACGGCCCGGACCCGGGCGTCCGGCGGCATCAGCGCGGCCAGGCGCCGCAGCAGTGAGTCCGCCAGCCGTTCCCAGGTTTCCACCGGCAGGTCGATGTGGCACACCTGGCCGGTGGCGTGCACGCCGGCGTCGGTGCGTCCGGCCACGGTCAGGCCCAAGGGGACGTCCGTGCCGGCGAGGGTGCCCAGCGCCTCGGTCAGCACCCCGGCGACCGTGCGGCGGGTGGGCTGGACGGCCCACCCCGAGAAGTCCCCGCCGTCGTAGGAGACGTCGAGGCGGAGTCGGGTCGTGACGGTCAAACCTGGTCCTTCGTTCCGCGCCATCGTGGAAGGTGGAAGCCGTACGGTAAAAGCGAAACGGCCCGGCACCCCACAAAGGGTGCCGGGCCGCACGTGCCTGATCAGGCCTTGGTGTCTTCGCCCTCGGCGCCCTTGTCGCCGGACGCGCTCACCGGCGGCTCGGCGTCCTGGTCGGCGACGGGAGCCTCGTCCTCGCGGGCGAGCGCCTCGACCTTGTCCTGCTGCGCGGCGGCCTTGCGGGCAGCCTTCTTGGCCGGCGCCGTGTTCGCGGCGACCTGCAGCTCCTCGACCAGCTCGATGACCGCCATGGGAGCGGCGTCACCCTTGCGCGGGCCGGTCTTGGTGATGCGGGTGTAGCCACCCGGCCGGTTGCCGTAGCGGGGCGCGATCTGCTCGAACAGGGCGTACACGACGTCCTTGTCCTTGACGACGGTCAGCACCCGGCGACGGGCGTGCAGGTCACCGCGCTTGGCCTTGGTGATCAGCTGCTCCGCCAGGGGGCGGAGGCGTCGCGCCTTGGTCTCGGTGGTCTTGATCTTGCCGTGCCGGAAGAGCTCCGTGGCCAGGTTGGCCAGCAGCAGCTTCTCGTGCGCCGGGCTGCCGCCGAGGCGGGGACCCTTGGTGGGCGTAGGCATTTCCGGTTGCTCCTAAATCAGGCCGAGCGAGATCAGAGCTGCTCGGTCTCGCGGTAGTCGTCGGTGTCGTAGTCCACGTCGCCGAACGAGTCGACCACGTGCGCCGGGTCGAAGGACGGCGCGCTGTCCTTCAGCCCCAGGCCCATTCCGGCGAGCTTCATCTTGACCTCGTCGATCGACTTCTGACCGAAATTCCTTATATCCAGAAGGTCGGCCTCCGTCCGCCCGATCAGCTCACCGACGGTGTTGATGCCCTCGCGCTTGAGGCAGTTGTACGACCGGACGGTGAGGTCCAGCTCCTCAATCGGCAGGGCGAGGTCGGCGGCCAGCTGAGCGTCCTGCGGGGACGGGCCGATGTCGATGCCCTCGGCGGTCTCGTCCAGCTCGCGGCAGAGGCCGAACAGCTCGACGAGGGTCGAGCCGGCCGACGCCAGCGCGGTGCGGGGCGAGATGGAAGCCTTCGACTCGACGTCGATGATCAGGCGGTCGAAGTCGGTGCGCTGCTCGACACGGGTCGCCTCGACGCGGTAGGTCACCTTCATGACCGGCGAGTAGATCGAGTCGACCGGGATCCGGCCGATCTCGGCGCCGGCGTTCTTGTTCTGCGCGGCCGTGACGTAGCCACGGCCCCGCTCGACGGTGAGCTCCATGTCGAGCCGGCCCTTGCTGTTGAGCGTGGCCAGCTTCAGGTCGGGGTTGTGCACGGACACGCCGGCCGGGGGCTGGATGTCACCGGCGGTGACGTCGCCCGGGCCCTGCTTGCGCAGGTACATGCTGACCGGCTCGTCGTGCTCGGAGCTGACGGTGAGCTCCTTGACGTTCATGACGAGCTCGACCACGTCCTCCTTGACACCGGGGATCGTGGTGAACTCGTGCAGGACGCCGTCGATCTTGATGCTGGTGACCGCCGCGCCCGGGATGGACGACAGCAGGGTCCGCCGCAGCGAGTTGCCGAGGGTGTAGCCGAAGCCCGGCTCCAGGGGCTCGATGGTGAACCGGGAGCGGGTCTCGCTGAGCGACTCCTCCGAGAGGGTCGGCCGCTGGCTGATGAGCACGCTGTTCTTCTTTCTGTCGGGGCACCCGCTATTTGATGCCCGTCCTGATGTGATGCACCGGGCGCCTCCGCGAGGAGGCGCCCGGTCAGAGCGCTACTTGGAGTAGAGCTCGACGATCAGCTGCTCCTGGACCTGCGTGTCGATGACAGCACGGGCCGGGAGGGTGTGGATCAGGATCTTCATGTCGCTCGGGATCGGCTCCAGCCATGCCGGAACCGGACGCGAACCGGCCTGGGCCTGCGCGACGACGAAGGGAGTCATCTCCTTCGACTTCTCGCGGACCTGGACGATGTCGTGGTCCTTCACCCGGTACGACGGGATGTCGACCTTCACGCCGTTGACCAGGAAGTGGCCGTGCTTGACCAACTGCCGGGCCATGTCCCGGGACGCGGCGTAGCCGGCCCGGTAGACGACGTTGTCCAGACGGGACTCGAGGATCTGCAGCAGCACCTCACCGGTCTTGCCGGGCTTGGTGACAGCCTCCTCGTAGTAACCGCGGAACTGCTTCTCGAGGACGCCGTAGGTGCGACGCGCCTTCTGCTTCTCGCGGTGCTGGAGCAGGTACTCGGTCTCCTTGGTCCGACCGCGGCCGTGCTGACCGGGCGGGAAGGGACGCGACTCGAACGGGCACTTCGGCCCGTCGCACTTGCTGCCCTTGAGGAACAGCTTCATCTTCTCGCGGCGGCAGCGCTTGCAGTCCGCCCCTGTGTAACGAGCCATGCTTCGATCTCTCCCTTAGACCCGGCGACGCTTCGGCGGACGGCATCCGTTGTGCGGCTGCGGCGTGACGTCGGAGATCTGCCCGACCTCGAGGCCGGCGGCCTGCAGCGAACGGATGGCGGTCTCCCGGCCGGAACCGGGGCCCTTGACGAACACGTCGACCTTGCGCATGCCGTGCTCCATGGCCCGACGCGCGGCGGCCTCGGCGGCCAGCTGCGCGGCGAACGGAGTCGACTTGCGGGAGCCCTTGAAGCCCACCTGGCCGGACGAGGCCCAGGAGATGACAGCACCGGTCGGGTCGGTGATCGACACGATGGTGTTGTTGAACGTGCTCTTGATGTGCGCCTGCCCGTGGGCGACGTTCTTGCGTTCCTTGCGCCGGACCTTCTTGACTGCGGCCCCTGCGCGTGCCTTCGGTGGCATAAGTCAGTGCGCTCCTATTACTTCCGACCGGGCTTCTTCTTACCGGCAACCGTGCGCTTCGGACCCTTGCGGGTGCGAGCGTTGGTCCGCGTGCGCTGACCCCGGACGGGGAGCCCACGACGGTGGCGGATGCCGGCGTAGCAGCCGATCTCAACCTTGCGGCGGATGTCCGCAGCGACCTCGCGGCGCAGGTCGCCCTCAACTTTAAAGTTGGCCTCGATGTAGTCGCGGAGCTGGACCAGCTCCTCGTCTGTGAGGTCCTTGGCGCGCTTGTTCAGGTCAATGCCGGTCGCGGTGAGCGCCTCAACGGCGCGGGTCCGACCGACCCCGAAGATGTAGGTGAGCGCGATCTCCATCCGCTTCTCGCGGGGAAGATCGACGCCGACGAGTCTTGCCATAAGTGGGCGTACTCCTCAGGTGTCTCACGGAGGTCTGTGCCCATCCCTACCCCGCCTGCCCGGGCGGGCCCCGGCCTCCGACCGGGGGTGAAACCGCGCGCCATCGACGTGCATGACACCGCGGTTGGGACGAGCTTCTTCAGTGGTGCGGATCTGGCAGTGCGGCGGGCTAAATCAGCCCTGGCGCTGCTTGTGACGCGCGTCGGTCTTGCAGATGACCATGACGCGCCCGTGCCGCCGGATGACCCGGCAGTTGTTGCAGATCCGCTTGACGCTCGGCTTGACCTTCACGGTTTGCCTTAACTCTCAGTCAGACGGGATGTGGATCCCCGTGACCCTTACTTGTAGCGGTAGACGATGCGCCCACGGGTCAGGTCGTACGGCGAAAGCTCGACGACGACCCGGTCCTCGGGAAGGATGCGGATGTAGTGCTGCCGCATCTTTCCGGAGATGTGCGCGAGCACCTTGTGACCATTGGCGAGCTCCACGCGGAACATGGCGTTCGGCAGGGGCTCGATCACTCGGCCTTCGATCTCGATGGCTCCGTCTTTCTTTGGCATGTCCTCCGCTACCTGACATCGGGTTCTGGGGCAGGCTCACAACATTCATCCGAGCCCAGGTAGGACTCGAACCAGCCGCGGCTCCGACTCCACCAGAAGCGCTTGGTAGACATGCCGGAGTGGACGCTGTGCGCCAGCAAGCCAGTGTACGCGCGCGGGAGCATCGACACCAAACCGAGGTCGCCGTAACCCGGGGTCGGGTGTGTCGACGTTCCTCAAAAACGGACAAACGCAGCGCTTCGGCCGGTTTGCTCAGCCCTTGCGGCCCGTGGAGCGGCCGATGATGCCGAAGATGAGCGGGATGAGCATCCAGCCCGGCCAGAAATACTGCCAGTGGCCGGAGGCCATCGACGACATCGCCCAGACCACGACGCAGACGAGCACCACGCCGCCGTAGGAGGAGACCCACGGCGCGCCATCGGCCTTGCTCTTCTTGCCGTGGCTCTTGCCATGGTGGATGTGTCGTTCACCATGCGGCCCGTGATGGACGTGTCCGGAGGTCGGCTCGGGCTCCGGGGGCTGCGGCACCAGCTGTGCGCGCTGGGCGGGGATGGTGCCCGGCAGGTCGGTGGTGAGGCCGAACAGATCGCCGTAGGTCTTGGCGGCGTAGACCGCCTGCAGCCGCTCGTCGTACTCGTGCAGATCCAGGCGGCCCTCGTTGAGCGCCGTTCGCAACCGTTCCGCGACGGCCTCACGATCGGCGTCGCCCGCCCGCATGCCTTCCCCAGCCATGCCATCCAGCATGCCAGGGCACGTCATCCCGCGCGGTCCCGCGTTCGGCCATTTGCTCCGCCAACGAGCAAGCGCACTACTCGGCGAGCGACTCCGCCGCCGGCTGGCGGTTGGTCACGAGCTCGCCGAGCCGGGCACGGCCGCCATCGCGCGCCGTCGTCACCCACACGCCGTCCTCGAGCAGCGCCATCGTGTGCTCCACGTGCGCCGCCATCGAGCCGTCCCGGGTGGTCACCGTCCAGCCGTCGGAGAGCTCCTGCGTACGCGGCGAGCCCATCGTGATCATCGGCTCGATGGCCAGCGCCATGCCCGGCACCAGGCGGGGGCCCTTGCCGGGCTTGCCGTGGTTGAGCACGTGCGGGTCCTGGTGCATCTCGGTGCCGATGCCGTGGCCGCCATAGCCGTCGACGATGCCGTAGCGGCCCGCCTTGCGGACGGTCTTCTCCACGTTGAACGAGATGTCGGTCAGTCGGCCGCGGCCGTTGGCGGCGCCGCGAGCGGCGGCGGCGATGCCGGCCCACATCGCGTCCTCGGCCACCTCCGCCATGCGCAGCAGGGCCGGGTCGGTCTCGCCCACGCCGACGGTGATCGCCGAGTCGCCGTGCCAGCCGTTCAGCACCGCCCCGCAGTCGAGCGACAGCAAGTCGCCCTCCTTCAACACCTGGGCGGTCGACGGGATGCCGTGCACGACCTGCTCGTTGACCGACGCGCAGATCGACGCGGGGAAGCCGTGGTAGCCCTTGAAGGACGGCACGGCGCCGCTGTCGCGGATGACCTGCTCCGCGATGGCATCGAGATCGGCGGTGGAGACGCCAGGGGCCACGGCGGCCCGCATCGCGTCGAGCGCGGCGGCGACGACCAGGCCGGCATCGCGCATGAGCTCGATCTGCTCCGGGGTCTTGAGCTGAATGTCCTGGGCACTACGGCGCATGAAGGTCAGCCTAGCGTGGCGACGAATACGCGAAAACGAGGGCGCCGCCGAAGCAGCGCCCTCGTGAATGTCGATCGTCCCTCTCAGCCGCCGTACGACCTCAGGGCGTCGATAGCCCGCACCGTGACGTCTTCCACCGGCCCGGTCGCGTCGATGCCGACCAGCTTGCCCTGAGCGCCGTAGAAGTCGACCAGCGGCGCCGTCTTGTCCGCGTACTCGACGAGGCGGTTGGCGATGGTCTCGGCCCGGTCATCGTCGCGCTGGAACAGCTCGGAGCCGCACCGGTCGCAGATGTTCTCCTTGCTCGTCGGGTCGAACTCGACGTGCCAGATCTTGCCGCAGCCGCGGCAGGTCCGGCGGCCGGAGAGCCGCCGGATGACCTCGTCGTCGTCGACCACGAGCTCCATCACCAGGTCGAGCGCGGTGCCCAGGTCGGCCAGCAGCTTGTCCAGGGCCGACGCCTGCGGGACCGTCCTCGGAAAACCGTCCAGCAGGAAGCCGTCGCCGGCGTCGGGCTCGGCGAGCCGGTCGCGGACCATGTTGATGGTCACCTCGTCCGGGACGAGGTTGCCGGCATCCATGTAACGCTTCGCCTCGAGCCCCAGCGGGGTCCCCTGCGACACGTTGGCCCGAAAGATGTCACCGGTCGAGATCTTCGGTACGGCGAGATGGGCGGCGATGAACTCAGCCTGGGTCCCCTTGCCGGCCCCCGGGGGGCCCACCAGTACCAGCCGCACCTACATCGCCTCGCTTCGGTGAGAACGAGCTTCGCAAACCATGGACGCGAGAGCCCCCCGGCTCCGCGCCCCCACTACCGGAGGAACCCTTCGTAGTTGCGCTGCATGAGCTGGCTCTCGATCTGCTTCACGGTCTCCAGACCCACACCCACCATGATCAGCACCGCGGTGCCGCCGAAGGGGAAGTTCACGTACTGGTCCTGGTTGAGCCAGATGAAGAAGAAGTTCGGCAGCACCGAGATCAGACCCAGGTACAACGCGCCCGGCAGGGTGATCCGGCTGAGGATGAAGTCCAGGTAGTCGGCGGTCGGCTTGCCGGGCCGGATGCCCGGTACGAACCCACCGTACTTCTTCATGTTCTCCGCGACCTCGGTCGGGTTGAACGTGATCGAGACGTAGAAGTACGTGAAGAAGATGATCATCAGGAAGTAGGTCCCGATGTAGATCCAGCTCGTCGGGTCGACCAGGTTGTCCTGGATCCACAGCTGGTAGCCCTTGAGGGTGTTCGGGTCGAAGAACCGCAGGTACAGGTTCGGCAGGTAGAGCAGCGAGGACGCGAAGATCACCGGCACGACGCCGGCCTGGTTGACCTTCAGCGGGATGTACGTCGAGGTGCCGCCGTACATGCGCCGGCCGATCATGCGCTTCGCGTACTGCACCGGGATGCGGCGCTGCGCCTGCTCGATGAAGACGACCGCGGCGATGACCAGCAGCACGAGGGCGATGACGAGCGCGAACTTGTCCCAGCCGTTGGTCTCGCGGATCGACCAGCCCTCACTGGGAAGGCGGGCGGCGATCGAGGTGAAGATCAGCACGGACATGCCGTTGCCGACGCCCCGGTCGGTGATGAGCTCGCCGAGCCACATGACCACACCCGTGCCGGCGGTCATCGTGATGACCAGGACCGTGAGGGTCAGCCAGTCCGGGATGCCCGTGTCCTTGGGAATGATCGCGAAGTTCGACTGGTCCTGCGGGCAGGCACCGGCGAAGAGCTGGCCGGAACGGGCCAGCGCGACGAACGCCGCGGACTGCAGGACCGCGAGGCCCAGCGTCAGGTAGCGGGTGTACTGGGTGATCTTCGCCTGGCCGGACTGACCCTCCTTGCGGAGCTGCTCGAGGCGAGGAATCACCACGGTGAGCAGCTGCAGGATGATCGACGCCGTGATGTACGGCATGATGCCGAGCGCGAAGACCGCCAACTGAAGCAGCGCGCCGCCGGAGAACAGGTTCAGCAGGTTCATTACCCCGCCGCCGGCTTTGCTGCTGCTCATGGCGTCGAGGCAGTTCTGGACGTTGGTGTATGACACGCCCGGGCTGGGCAATGTGGCACCGAGCCGATAGACCGCGATGATCGCTACTGTGAACAGCAGTTTCTTGCGCAGGTCAGGCGTCCGGAACGCACTGGAAAAGGCGGAGAGCAACTTCTTCCTCCTGCGCGAGGTGGCCGCCTGAAACCGGCGGATGGGGGTAGGCATCGGTCCGGACGACCGATATACCTGGCTGGGAACGGACTTTAACAGCCCGACGTGCCTCTCGTGAGGCACGGTCGCCGCTTGTGCAACACCCGGGGACTAAGAGCTACGCGGCAAGCGGTGGAACAGTGCCGCCGGACCCGACGAATTGCCTGGTCAGACGCCACAACGGGGATGCCGGCCGGGCATCGGTGCGATACCCGGGCCAGCATCCCCGGCAAGCCTCACAGCTCGGTGGCGGAACCACCGGCGGCTGCGATCTTCTCCTTGGCCGACTCGCTGAACGCGTGCGCAGAAATCTGCAGCGACACGCCGTTCAGGTCGCCGGAGCCGAGCACCTTCACCAGCTGGCCACGGCGGACCGCGCCGGCGTCGGCAAGCTCCAGCGGGCCGATCTCGCCACCGTTCGGGAACAGCTCGGCGAGCCGGTCCAGGTTGACGACCTGGAAGACGATCTTGTTCTTGTTCTTGAAGCCCTTCATCTTCGGCAGGCGCATGTGGAGGGGCATCTGCCCACCCTCGAACGCAGCCGAGACGTTCTTACGGGCTCCCGTACCCTTGGTGCCCCGACCGGCGGTCTTGCCCTTGGAGCCCTCACCGCGACCCACACGGGTCTTCGCGGTCTTGGCACCGGGCGCCGGGCGCAGGTGGTGGACCTTGATCGCCATTACTCGACCTCCTCAACACTGACGAGGTGGTTCACGGCGAAGATCATGCCCCGAATCTCGGGGCGGTCCTCCTTGACCACCACATCGTTGATCCGCTTCAGGCCGAGCGACCGCAGGGAGTCCCGCTGGTTCTGCTTACGGCCGATCTCGGACCGGATCTGGGTGACCTTCAAGCGTGCCATCAGTGCACCGCCGCTTCCGCACGCGCCGCCAGCATGGCCGCGGGCGCGACGTCCTCGACCGGGAGGCCACGGCGGGCCGCTACGGCCTCCGGGGACTCCAGGCCCTTGAGGGCCGCCACCGTCGCGTGCACGATGTTGATCGGGTTGGACGAGCCGAGGCTCTTGCTGAGCACGTCGTGAATGCCGGCGCACTCCAGCACGGCGCGCACCGGGCCACCGGCGATAACGCCGGTACCGGCGGAGGCCGGCTTGAGGAGCACGACACCCGCGGCGGCTTCGCCGGTGATCGGGTGCGGGATCGTCGCAGCGATCCGCGGCACCTTGAAGAAGTGCTTCTTGGCCTCCTCGACACCCTTGGCGATCGCCGCGGGCACCTCCTTGGCCTTGCCGTATCCGATGCCGACGGTGCCGTCGCCATCGCCGACGATCACGAGGGCGGTGAAGCTGAAGCGACGACCACCCTTCACGACCTTCGCGACACGGTTGATCGCTACGACCCGCTCCAGGTGAGGGGTCTTCTCGACGGGCGCGTTACCGCGACCGCCCTCACGGCGGTTGTCGCGGCGGCCGCCCTCGTTGTTACCGCCGGACCCTCCGCCACGGCGCTGCTGACCAGGCATTGGTCTTCCTTCCTAGAACTCGAGTCCGGCTTCGCGGGCAGCGTCGGCAAGCGCGGCGATACGCCCCGCGTACTTGTTGCCACCGCGGTCGAAGACGACCTTGGACACGCCCGCGGCCTTCGCGCGCTCGGCGAGGAGAGTGCCGACCTTGGAGGACAGAGCACTCTTGTCACCCTCGGTGCCCCGCAGGGAGGCGTCGAGCGTGGAGGCAGAGACGAGCGTGTGACCCTTGAGGTCGTCCACGATCTGCGCGGTGATGTGCCGCGAGGAGCGGGAGACGACCAGACGGGGACGCTCGGCGGTGCCGCGGACGTTCTTGCGGACTCGGAAGTGCCGACGCGCCTTTCCGACGGCGCGCTTGGAGGCAACTCCGCCCCCATTGCGGCGCTTGAGCAGCGTGGCGGTCACTTCTTACCTGCCTTTCCAGCCTTGCGGCGGATGACCTCGCCCTGGTACTTCACGCCCTTGCCCTTGTAGGGCTCCGGCGGGCGGATCTTCCGGATGTTCGCGGCGACCTCGCCGACGAGCTGCTTGTCGATGCCGGCCACCGTGAACTGCGTCGGCTTCTCCACCGAGAAGGTGATGCCGTTCGGCGCGGGGATGTTGACCGGGTGCGAGAAGCCCAGGGCGAACTCGAGGTCCTTGCCCTTGGCGGTCACGCGGTAACCGGTGCCGTTGATCTCCAGCGTCTTCTTGTAGCCCTCGGTGACGCCGACGATCATGTTGGCGACGAGGGTACGCGACAGGCCGTGCAGCTCCTTGGCCTTGCGCTCGTCGTTGGGGCGGTTGACGAGAAGCTCGCCGTTCTCCGCCTTCTCGACCGTGATCGGCTCGGCGACGGTGTGCGAGAGCTCGCCCTTAGGGCCCTTGACCTTGACGGTCTGCCCAGTGATGGTGACGTCGACGCCGGCCGGGACCGGGATCGACTTACGTCCGATTCGCGACATGTCAGAGTCTCCGTTACCAAACGAAGGCGAGGATTTCCCCGCCAACGCTCCGCTTGCGGGCCTGCCGGTCGGTCAGCAGCCCCTGGGACGTCGAAACGATCGCGACACCCAGGCCGCCGAGCACCCGGGGGAGCTCGTCGGACTTGGCGTACACCCGGAGACCGGGCTTGGACACGCGCTTGATGCCGGCGAGGCTGCGCTCGCGGTTCTGGCCGTACTTGAGCTCAACGACCAGGCGCTTGCCGACTTCGCCTTCAGCGGGGTCCTCGGCCGTCCAGGAGGCGATGTAGCCCTCTGCCTTGAGGACCTCGGCGATGTTCGCCTTGATCTTCGAGAAGGGCATGGTCACCTTGTCGTGGTACGCCTGGTTGGCGTTACGCAGACGCGTGAGCATGTCTGCGATCGGGTCCGTCATCGTCATGGGTATTCGTCAACCTTTCTCGCCGGGGTTCCCAGAGCTCCGGGCCTACGGCGAAGCGGTATTACAAGCTTGGGGTTACCAGGAAGCCTTCGACACGCCGGGCAGCTCACCGCGGTGGGCCATGTCCCGGACACACACCCGGCACAGACCGAACTTGCGGTAGACCGAGTGCGGCCGTCCGCACTTCTGGCAGCGGGTGTACGCCCGAACGGCGAACTTCGGCTTCGCGGCCGCCTTGATGATCAGCGCCTTCTTAGCCATGCTCAGTTCTCCTTGAACGGGAAGCCCAGGAGCTTGAGCAGCTGCCGGCCCTCGTCGTCGGTCGTGGCGGTGGTGACCACCGTGATGTCCATGCCCCGGGTCCGATCGATCCGGTCCTGGTCGATCTCGTGGAACACCGACTGCTCGGTCAGACCGAACGTGTAGTTGCCGTGCCCGTCGAGCTTGCGCCCGTCGAGCCCGCGGAAGTCACGGATACGCGGCAGCGCGATGGACAGCAGCCGGTCCAGGAACTCCCACATCCGGTCGTTGCGCAGGGTGACCTTCGCGCCGATCGGCATGCCCTCGCGCAGCTTGAACTGCGCGATCGACTTGGTGGCCCGCCGCACCAGCGGCTTCTGGCCGGTGATGGTGGTCAGGTCGCGCACGGCGCCGTCGATCAGCTTGGCGTCGCGAGCGGCCTCGCCAACACCCATGTTCACGACGACCTTCACCAGGCCGGGAACCTGCATGGGGTTGCCGTACTTGAACTGCTCCTGAAGCCCGGGGATGACCTCTCCGCGGTACTTCTGCTTCAGCCGGGGCAGAGTCTTGGTCTCGGTGGCGGCAGTCATCACAGGTCCTTACCGGTGCTACGCGCGATTCGGACCTTCTGGCCGTTGTCGTCGATGCGGTAACCGACGCGAGTCGGCTTGCCCTGGTCGTCCACGATCTGCACGTTCGAGATGTGGATCGGGGCTTCCTGCGTGACGATGCCGCCGGTCTTGGAACCGCGCTGCGTCGTGCGGATCTTTTCGTGCTTCTTCATACGGTTGACGCCCTCGACCAGGATCTTGTCCTGCCGCGGGTAGGCCGCGATGACCTTACCCTTGGCGCCCTTGTCCTTGCCGGCGATGACGACGACCGTGTCGCCCTTCTTGATCTTCACGGTCAGAGCACCTCCGGCGCCAGGCTGATGATCTTCATGAACCGCTTGTCGCGCAGCTCGCGGCCGACCGGGCCGAAGATGCGCGTGCCGCGGGGGTCGCCACCGTCCTTGATGATGACGGCGGCGTTCTCGTCGAAGCGGATGTACGAGCCGTCGGGACGGCGCCTCTCCTTGGCGGTGCGGACGATGACGGCCTTGACGACGTCACCCTTCTTCACACCGGCACCCGGGATGGCGTCCTTGACCGTGGCCACGATGACGTCGCCGATGCTCGCGTAGCGGCGGCCGGAACCGCCCAGTACGCGGATGCACAGAATCTCCCGCGCACCCGTGTTGTCGGCGACGCGCAGTCGCGACTCCTGCTGGATCACGTCTGTCTCCTATGTCTGCCAGTTCTCCGGAAGAGACTCCCGAAGCTTGGCGGAACGATGGTTCGCTGGGCCGGCTCGCACCGGCCCAGCGGACTCACTTGGCCTTTTCGAGGATCTCCACGATGCGCCACCGCTTGGTGCGCGACAGCGGGCGGGTCTCCATCAGGGAAACCCGGTCGCCCACGCCACAGGCGTTCTGCTCGTCGTGCACCTGGAGCTTGCGGGTGCGGCGCAGAACCTTGCCGTACAGAGCGTGCTTGACGCGGTCCTCGACCTCGACGATGACGGTCTTGTCCATCTTGTCGCTGATCACGAGGCCCTCGCGCACCTTGCGCTGAGCCCGCGGCTCAGCAGCTGCGTTCTCACTCATGCTGTCACCTCAGTTGGCGCGGCCGAGAGCCCCAGCTCACGCTCACGCATGATCGTGTAGATCTTCGCGATGTCCTTGCGGACCACCTGCAGCCGACGGTGATTGTCGAGCTGACCGGTCGCGCCCTGCACGCGAAGATTGAACAGCTCCGCCTTGGCCTCCCGCAGCCGCGAGACCAGCTCCTCTTCGGAGAGCTCCCGCAGCTCGGCTGCCTTAACGCCCGCTGCCATTAGCTTTCACCCACTTCGCGTGTCACGATGCGGCACTTCATCGGGAGCTTGTGGATCGCGCGACGCATCGCTTCGCGCGCGATCGTCTCGTTCGGGAACGACATCTCGAACAGGATGCGTCCCGGCTTGACGTTCGCCACCCACCACTCCGGCGAGCCCTTACCGGAACCCATGCGGGTCTCGGCGGGCTTCTTGGTCAGAGCCTGGTCCGGGAAGATCGAGATCCACACCTTGCCGCCACGCTTGATGTGGCGGGTCATGGCGATACGAGCCGACTCGATCTGCCGGTTGGTCACGTACGCCGGCTCCAGGGCCTGGATACCGAACTCGCCGAAGACCACCCGGTTGCCGCCCTTGGACGCGCCGTGGCGGTCCGGGTGGTGCGGCTTGCGGAAGCCCTTCGGGGGCTTACGCGGCATCAGCATGTGTCAGCCCTCCTGCTGCGTTTCGGCCGCAGCCGGAGCAGCGGCGGTGTCGGTCGACTCGGCGGGCGCGGCGGCCTGCGCCTGCGCGGCGCGTCCCGCCTCGGTGCCGCCCGCGGTCGTGCCGGACGAGCCGGAGCGGCCGCGGCGCGGACGCTCGGGACGGTCGCCACGGTCACGGCGCGGACGCGCGGGCGCCTCGGGGGCAACCTCGCGACCCGGAACGGCGTCGCCCTTGTAGATCCAGACCTTCACGCCGATGCGGCCGAACGTCGTGCGGGCCTCGAAGAAGCCGTACTCGATGTTGGCGCGCAGGGTGTGCAGCGGAACGCGACCCTCACGGTAGAACTCCGTGCGGCTCATCTCCGCGCCGCCGAGGCGGCCGGAGACCTGCACCCGGATGCCCTTGCAGATCGGGTTCTTCATCGCGGACTGCATGGCCTTGCGCATCGCCCGACGGAAGCTGACCCGGCTGGAGAGCTGCTCGGCGACGCCCTGCGCCACGAGCTGCGCGTCCGACTCCGGGCTCTTCACCTCGAGGATGTTGAGCTGGACCTGCTTGCCGGTGAGCTTCTCGAGCTCGCCGCGGATGCGGTCGGCCTCCGCGCCCTTACGGCCGATGACGATGCCCGGCCGGGCGGTGTGGATGTCGACGCGGACCCGGTCCCGGGTGCGCTCGATGTCCACCTTGGAGATGCCGGCGCGCTCGAGGCCCTTGGACATCATGCGGCGGATCTTGACGTCCTCGCCGATGTAGTCCTTGTAGAGCTTGTCCGCGAACCAGCGGCTCTTCCAGTCGGTGGAGATGCCGAGCCGGAACCCGGTGGGGTGAACTTTCTGACCCATTACTCGGCACCTTCCGTGCTCTGGGACTCAGCCGGCTTGGCGTCGGCCGGAGCGGCCTTCGCCTGCGCGGCCTTCTTCGCGGCAGGCTTGCGGCCCTGCGTGGTGGCCTGGACGGCCTCCACCGCGACGGTGATGTGACACGTGCGCTTGCGGATCCGGTACGCCCGGCCCTGCGCCCGCGGCCGGAACCGCTTCAGCGTCGGACCCTCGTCGACGAACGCCTCGCTGACCAGGAGCGCGTCCGGGTCGAGCCGCTCGTTGTTCTCGGCGTTGGCGATCGCGCTGGCGAGCACCTTGTAGACCTGCTCACTCGCAGCCTGCGGCGCGAACTGCAGGACCGTGAGAGCCTCCTTCGCGGGCAGACCGCGGACGAGGTTGATCACACGGCGCGCCTTGTTTGGCGAGATGCGCACGTGACGCGCAACCGCCCGCGCGCCCGGAAGCACCGGAGCGTCGCCCTTAACTGGCATCGCTGTAACCCCTTGTTCTTATCCGTGGACTGCTTAGCGACGACGGCTCTTGCGGTCGTCCTTCTCGTGACCCTTGAACGTGCGGGTCAGAGCGAACTCGCCGAGCTTGTGCCCGACCATGGCCTCGGTGATGAACACCGGGACGTGCTTGCGCCCGTCGTGCACGGCGATCGTGTGCCCGAGCATGTCGGGGATGATCGTCGAGCGTCGCGACCAGGTCTTGATGACGTTCTTCGAGTTCTTCTCGTTCTGGACTTCCACCTTCTTGAGCAGGTGGTCGTCGATGAACGGGCCCTTCTTGAGGCTGCGAGGCATCTCTTAACTCCCGTTACCCGCGCTTGCGGGTGGCGTAGCGGCGGCGAACGATCATGCGGTCGCTCTCCTGGCCCTTGCGGCGGGTACGGCCCTCCGGCTTACCAGCCGGGTTAACCGGGTGGCGACCACCGGAGGTCTTGCCCTCACCACCACCGTGCGGGTGGTCGATCGGGTTCATGGCGACACCACGGACGGTCGGGCGCTTGCCCTTCCACCGCATGCGGCCGGCCTTGCCCCAGTTGATGTTCGACTGTTCGGCGTTGCCGATCTCGCCGACGGTGGCGCGGCAGCGCACGTCGACGCGACGGATCTCGCCCGAGGGCATACGCAGCGTGGCGTACGCACCCTCACGGCCGAGCAGCTGGATGCCGACGCCGGCCGAACGGCCGAGCTTGGCGCCACCGCCGGGACGAAGCTCCACGTTGTGGACCGTCGTACCGACCGGGATGTTGCGCAGCGACAGGTTGTTGCCCGGCTTGATGTCCGAGCCGGGGCCCGACTCGACCCGGTCACCCTGCTTGAGGTCCTTCGGCGCAATGATGTAGCGCTTCTCGCCGTCCGCGTAGTGCAGCAGCGCGATGCGGGCGGTGCGGTTGGGGTCGTACTCGATGTGAGCGACCTTGGCCGGCACGCCGTCCTTGTCGTTGCGCTTGAAGTCGATCAGCCGGTACTGCCGCTTGTGACCGCCGCCCTGGTGCCGCGTGGTGATGCGGCCGTGGACGTTGCGACCACCCTTCTTGGGCAGCGGAACGAGCAGAGACTTCTCCGGCGTCGACCGGGTGATCTCGGCGAAGTCCGCCACGCTGGAGCCGCGACGGCCCGGCGTGGTCGGCTTGTACTTACGGATACCCATGATTCACAACCCCTTAGCTGACCGGGCCGCCGAAGGCCTCGATGCGGTCACCGTCAGCCAGCTTCACCAGGGCACGCTTGGTCGCTTTACGCTGCCCGAAGCCCGTCTTGGTGCGCTTGCGCTTGCCCTGGCGGTTGATGGTGTTCACCGTCAGCACGCGGACATCGAAGATCTGCTGGATCGCGATCTTGATCTCGGTCTTGTTGGCGTCCGGGTGGACCAGGAACGTGTACCAGTTCTGGTCGAGAACGCTGTAGCTCTTCTCGGAGACCACGGGCGCGACGATGATGTCGCGCGGGTCGGCGATCGTGCTCACTTGTTCCCCTCCTCGGTGGCCTCTGCCGGAACGCCGAGGAACTCCTCGAGCGCTTCCTTGGTGAAGACGACCTCGTCCGCGACCAGCACGTCGTACGTGTTGAGCTGGCCGGCCTCGATGAGGTGGACGGTCGGCTCGTTGCGCAGCGACAGCCAGTTCAGCTCGTCGTGGCTGCTCAGCACGACCAGGACCTTGACGGACTGGGTCGCCTTACGCAGGGTCGCCACGGCGGCCTTGGTGGACGGGGTGCCGTCGGCGATGAACGCCTCGACCACGTGGACGCGGCCGTCGCGGGCCCGGTCGGAGAGGGCGCCACGCAGGGCGGCGGCCTTCATCTTCTTCGGGGTCCGCTGGCTGTAGTCACGCGGCACGGGGCCGTGCACGACGCCACCACCGGTGAACTGCGGCGCGCGGATCGAGCCCTGACGGGCGCGACCGGTGCCCTTCTGCTTGTACGGCTTCTTGCCGCCGCCGGCGACCTCGCCGCGGGTCTTCGCCTTGTGCGTACCCTGCCGCGCTGCCGCAAGCTGAGCCACGACGACCTGGTGCATCAGCGGGATGTTCGCCTGCACGTCGAAGATGTCGTCGGGCAGCTCGACCGAGCCGGCCTTCGTGCCCTCGGCGTTGATGACGTCAACCGAGCTCACTTGGCACCACCCTTCTTCGCCGCCGTACGGACCAGGATCAGCGCACCCTTGGGGCCGGGAACGGCGCCCTTGATGAGCAGCAGGTTGTTCTCGGTGTCGACCGCCTGCACCGTGAGGTTCTGCACGGTGAAGCGCTTGCCGCCCATCCGGCCCGCCATGCGGGTGCCCTTGAAGACACGTCCGGGGGTGGCGCAGGCGCCGATCGAACCGGGCGAGCGGTGCTTGCGCTCGACACCGTGGCTGCCCTTGAGGCCGTGGAAGCCGTGCCGCTTCATGACACCGGCGTAGCCCTTGCCCTTGGTCTTACCGGTGACGTCGATCGGCGTACCCGCCGCGAACGTCTCGACGGTGACTTCGTGGCCGAGCTCGTACTCACCGGCGTCGGTGGTGCGCAGCTCCACGAGGTGGCGGCGCGGCGAAACACCCGCCTTCGCGAAGTGGCCACTCTCCGGCTTGTTCGCCTTGCGCGGGTCGATCTGGCCGTAAGCCAGCTGCACCGCGGAGTAGCCGTCAGTCTCGGGGGTGCGGACCTGGGTCACGACGCACGGGCCGGCCTGCACCACGGTTACCGGGACGACCTTGTTGTTGTCCCAGACCTGGGTCATGCCGAGCTTGGCGCCCAGGATGCCCTTCACTTGCCTGTCCATTGTCCGGTCCCTACAGCTTGATCTCGATGTCGACGCCAGCCGGCAGGTCGAGGCGCATGAGCGAGTCGACCGTCTTCGGAGTCGGGTCGATGATGTCGATCAGACGCTTGTGCGTGCGCATCTCGAAGTGCTCGCGCGAGTCCTTGTACTTGTGCGGCGAACGGATCACGCAGAAACGGTTGATCTCCGTGGGCAGCGGCACCGGGCCCGCGACCTGCGCCCCGGTCCGCGTCACCGTCTCGACGATCTTCCGTGCCGAGGAGTCGACGACCTCGTGGTCATAGGCCTTGAGCCGGATGCGGATCTTCTGTCCCGCCATGGTGGCTTCTGTTTCCTTCTCTCGATGCCGCTACGTGCGAAAGCGGTGGCCCTCGCATGCCCGCAGGACCGTTGATCCTGCGTTGTCCGACCCCCGCGGTCGGGCGTGTCGCGCTGTGGAACCAGGCTCCGCCCCAAGAATCTGGAGCGGTCATGCCCGCGGGGCAACTCCGTGGGGAGCAGCCCCATCCGTCGGGATCGGGGCGACCGGCGGCTCTAACACACGCCGGACACCGGGCGAGGGTGGTCGGCTGCCGAGAACTGCGAAGGCAGCCAACCACCCTGCGCGGACGCAACCTGACTAGTATGCCGTATCGATCGCGGCATTCCTAATCGGGGTCACCGTTGGGGGCCGTTCACGACCTGCCCTGAGTCGCGCGTCACAGCGACGCCGCCCCAGAACAGTCGTGACCGATCCTCAATCAGACGTTGATCTTCGTGACCGTTCCGGCGCCGACGGTGCGGCCACCCTCACGGATCGCGAACTTCAGGCCCTGCTCCATGGCGATCGGCTGGATCAGCTTGACCGACATGGAGGTGGAGTCGCCCGGCATGACCATCTCGGTGCCCTCGGGCAGCGTGACGACGCCGGTGACGTCCGTGGTGCGGAAGTAGAACTGCGGGCGGTAGTTCTGGAAGAACGGCGTGTGACGGCCGCCCTCCTCCTTCGAGAGGATGTAGACCTGGCCCTCGAACTCCGTGTGCGGAGTGCTCGAGCCGGGCTTGACGACGACCATGCCGCGCTCGACGTCCTCGCGCTTGATACCGCGCAGCAGGAGGCCGACGTTCTCGCCCGCGCGGGCCTCGTCGAGCAGCTTGCGGAACATCTCGATGCCGGTGCAAACGGTCTTGGTCGACTTCTCGCGGATACCCACGATCTCGACCTCCTCGTTCGGCTTGAGGATGCCGCGCTCGGCCCGGCCGGTGACGACCGTGCCACGACCGGTGATCGTGAAGACGTCCTCGATCGGCATGAGGAACGGCTTCTCGGTCTCACGCTCGGGCTGCGGGATCGCGGTGTCGACCGCGTTCATCAGCTCCATGAGCTTGCCGGTCCACTCCGAGTCACCCTCGAGCGCCTTGAGCGCCGAGACGCGCACGACCGGAAGGTCGTCGCCCGGGAACTCGTAGGTGCTCAGCAGCTCGCGGACCTCGAGCTCGACGAGCTCCAGGAGCTCCTCGTCCTCGACCATGTCGCTCTTGTTCAGGGCGACGACGATGTAGGGAACGCCGACCTGGCGGGCCAGGAGGACGTGCTCCTTGGTCTGCGGCATCGGGCCGTCGGTCGCCGCGACCACCAGGATCGCGCCGTCCATCTGCGCGGCACCGGTGATCATGTTCTTGATGTAGTCGGCGTGGCCGGGGCAGTCCACGTGCGCGTAGTGACGCGCCGCGGTCTGGTACTCGACGTGCGCGATCGAGATCGTGATACCACGGGCCTTCTCTTCAGGCGCCTTGTCGATCTCGTCGAACGGGGTGTACGGGTTCAGGTCCGGGTATTCGTCGTGCAGGACCTTCGTGATGGCCGCAGTCAGCGTCGTCTTACCGTGGTCGATGTGACCAATGGTGCCGATGTTGACGTGCGGCTTAGTCCGCTCGAACTTCGCCTTCGCCACTGGTGTCCTCCTGTGGACTGGGGTTTCTTCTCTCGCCCGGCACGCCGATAAGGCGATTAGGACTCTGTCGACTGCTCGTGCGCGTGCGGTTCTCGACGAACCGCACGCGCCTCAACGCGTCAGGCGCCAGTGGCCTTAGCGATGATCTCCTTCGCCACGCCTTGCGGGACCTCGGCGTAGGAGTCGAACTGCATGCTGTAGCTAGCCCGGCCAGCCGTCTTCGACCGCAGGTCGCCGACGTAGCCGAACATCTCGGAGAGCGGCACGAGGGCCTTGACGACCCGGGCGCCGTGGCGCTCCTCCATCGACTGGATCATGCCACGGCGGGAGTTGAGGTCGCCGATGACGTCGCCCATGTTGTCCTCGGGCGTGGTGACCTCGACGGACATCATCGGCTCGAGCAGCGCGGGATCGGCCTTGCGGGCCACTTCCTTCATCGCCATGGAGCCGGCGATCTTGAACGCCATCTCGGACGAGTCGACCTCGTGGTACTGGCCGTCGACCAGCGTGAACTTCACGCCGACCAGCGGGTAGCCGGCGAGGACGCCGTACTGCAGGGAGTCCTGCGCGCCCGCGTCCACCGAGGGGATGAACTCCTTGGGGATGCGGCCACCGGTCACCGCGTTCACGAACTCGTACGTGGGACCGTCGGCATCGAGCGACAGCGGCTCGACGTTGACGACGACCTTCGCGTACTGGCCCGAACCACCGGTCTGCTTCTTGTGGACGTAGGTGTACTTCTCCACGGTGCCGCGGATCGTCTCCCGGTACGCCACCTGCGGCTTGCCGATGTTGGCCTCGACGTTGAACTCGCGGCGCATGCGGTCCACCAGGATGTCCAGGTGAAGCTCGCCCATGCCGGCGATGATCGTCTGGCCGGTCTCCTCGTCGTTGAAGACGCGGAAGGTCGGGTCTTCCTCGGCCAGACGCTGGATCGCGGTGCCCAGCTTTTCCTGGTCCGACTTGGTCTTCGGCTCGATGGCGACCTGGATGACCGGCTCCGGGAAGGTCATCGACTCCAGGATGACCGGCTTGGCCGGGTCGCAGAGCGTGTCACCGGTGGTGGTCTGCTTCAGACCCTGGACGGCGATGATGTCGCCGGCCTGCGCGGTGTTGCGCTCTTCACGCTTGTTCGCGTGCATCTGGTAGATCTTGCCGATCCGCTCTTTGCGGTCCTTGGTGGAGTTGATCACCTGGGTACCGGTCTCGAGCGTGCCGGAGTAGACCCGCACGTAGGTCAGCTTGCCGAGGTGCTTGTCGGTCTGGATCTTGAACGCCAGGGCCGAGAAGGGCTCGTCATTGGAGGGCTTGCGCAGCAGCGGGGTCTCACCGTCGGTCGCGGTGCCCTCGATGGCCGGGATGTCGAGCGGCGATGGCAGGAACTCCACCACGGCGTCGAGCATGGGCTGAACGCCCTTGTTCTTGAACGCCGAGCCGCACAGCACCGGGTTGGCCTTGCTGGCGATCGTGGCGCGCCGGATGGCGGCCTTGATCTCGTCCTCGGACAGCGCCTCGCCCTCGAGGTACTTCTCCATGACCGCGTCGTCGACGTCGGCCAGGGTCTCGATGAGCTTGTCGCGCCACTCGGCGGCGGACTCGGCGAGGTCGGCCGGGACCTCCTCAACCGCGTAGTCCTCGCCCTTCTGGGTCTCGCCACGCCACGTGAGGGCACGCATGCCGATCAGGTCGACGACACCGATGTGGTCACCCTCGAGCCCGATCGGGATCTGGAGCACCAGCGGGGTGGCGTTGAGCCGGTCGATCATCATCTGGACGCAGCGGAAGAAGTCCGCGCCGGTCCGGTCGAGCTTGTTGACGAAGCACATACGCGGGACGTCGTACTTGTCCGCCTGCCGCCAGACGTTCTCCGTCTGGGGCTCCACGCCGGCGACACCGTCGTAGACCGCGACCGCACCGTCGAGCACACGCAGCGACCGCTCGACCTCGACCGTGAAGTCCACGTGGCCGGGAGTGTCGATGATCTGGATCGTGTGGTTCTTCCACTCGCACTTGGTGGCGGCGGAAGTGATGGTGATACCGCGTTCCTGTTCCTGCTCCATCCAGTCCATGACGGCCGCGCCCTCGTGGACTTCACCGATCTTGTACGTGATGCCGGTGTAGAACAGGATGCGCTCGGTCGTCGTGGTCTTACCAGCGTCGATGTGCGCCATGATGCCGATGTTGCGAACCTTGGCGAGCGCGTCTGCGGCAGCCACTGCAATCCCTACTCTTCGTCGTCGTGTCGACCGTGTTCCGCGGGATGTCGCGGAGGGGCCGGTGTGGGACCGGCGTTCCGGCCCGGCGGGTGCCGGGCCGGCAACGGGGGTCTTACCAGCGGTAGTGCGCGAAGGCCTTGTTGGACTCCGCCATCTTGTGGGTGTCCTCGCGCCGCTTGACGGCGGCACCGAGGCCGTTGCTGGCGTCGAGCAACTCGTTCTGCAGGCGCTCGATCATGGTCTTCTCGCGGCGGGCCTTGGAGTACTGGACCAGCCAGCGCAGACCGAGGGTGGTCTGCCGCGGGGTGCGAACCTCGACCGGCACCTGGTAGGTCGCGCCACCGACGCGGCGGCTGCGGACCTCGAGGGTCGGCTTGACGTTGTCCATGGCGCGCTTGAGCGTCACCACGGGGTCGGTGCCGTTCTTCTCACGGCAGCCCTCGAGGGCGCCGTAGACGATCCGCTCGGCGAGCTGACGCTTGCCGCCGACCAGGATCTTGTTCACCAGCTGGGTGACCAGCGGCGAGTTGTAAACCGGGTCCGCAACCACCGGGTGGCGCGGAGCAGGGCCCTTACGCGGCATATCAGCTCTTCTCCTTCTTCGCGCCGTAACGGCTGCGGGCCTGCTTGCGGTTGCGGACACCCTGGGTGTCCAGCGAACCGCGGACGATCTTGTAGCGGACGCCCGGAAGGTCCTTCACACGACCGCCACGCACGAGCACGATCGAGTGCTCCTGCAGGTTGTGGCCGACGCCCGGGATGTACGCCGTCACCTCGATCTGGCTGCTGAGCTTCACACGAGCGACCTTGCGCAGCGCAGAGTTCGGCTTCTTGGGGGTGGTGGTGTACACGCGCGTGCACACGCCGCGCCGCTGGGGACTTCCCTTCAGCGCCGGCGTCTTGGTCTTGCTCGTCTTCGCCTGGCGGCCCTTGCGGACCAGCTGCTGGATCGTGGGCACCGGGTTTCTCCGCTCCCTTCGGCCGCCGTTTTCTAGCGGCCGCACCGTCTCGTTATGCCTTGTGTGCAGGCAGTCTCTGTCGAGACTCCCACACCCGCGGTCGGGCGTGTCGCCCAGCTCGCGGTTTCCCGGCGCGTCCGTTCGAACACGCGGCGGGTTGTCTGTGTCGGGCCATCAAGCCCGGCTTTGGTGCTGCCCTCTTTTTTGGTTCCGTCTTGCCTACGACTAAGGGCGCACGCACGACTTGCCCGGGCGAGCCCAGGCACGAGGAAGAAGATTACCCATCACATCCCCACGGGTCAAAATGACCCCCGCAGGGCACGGTGGGATACCTCCGCACGTTCAACTGTACCGGGCGGCTCCGCGGTCCTGCCGAGCGATCCACCGAACGCCCGCGCGGCGCTCACGAAGCGGCCCCGACGATGATGCTCAACACCAGCGATAGCAGGGCGATTCCCGCCCCGACCGCGCCGCACCAGCACCCTGCCACAGCCACTCCACGGCCCTTGAACCGCAGGCGTCCCGCAAGCCCAGATCCGCGGATCTGACGCATCGCGATCAGCGCGCCCGCCACCGCCCCGGCGCCGAGGAGCACCGCGAGCAGTGCGAACGCGCCCGCCACCAACGCGCCCCAACCCTCGCCGGCGCCGACCAGGCCGAAGCAGAGCACCAGCGTCGACACCAGGATCGAGGCGATGCCGGCGATCAGCGACCCGGTGGCCTGCCCGGACATCGCCGGAACGACCGTGAGGTGGACCAGGCCGTACTCGGTGCCGGCCACCGGATCGACCCGGGCCGGCGACCACGCGCCGTCATGCGGCGGCGGAGGCACGACCGGGGACGGCCCACCGGACGGGTAATGCGTCATGACCCCAGCTTGTCACCCGCACGAGCGAGCCGCAGCCCGCGCCCGCCCTCAGTTGGTGCCGGGATCGAAGTCCTGGCCCGGCGTGCCGGCGACGTGCAGTAGCGCGGCGATGACCGCGATCACCAGCGTGGTGATCGCGAGCACTATCCCCGCCCAGGCCAGGGCACGACCGCGCCGCAGCCAGCGGCCGCCGGTGAGGTAGCCGCCGGACACCCACAGCTCGCGGTGGACCCGGCGACTCAGCAGCAGGGCGAGCGTGGCGGGAATCACGCCGCCGACCAGCGGTCCGGTCAGCAGGCCGACCAGCCCGAGGGCGAAAACGGCGCGGGCCTTCGTCGAGCCCACCGGGTCCGGGTCCATCGGGTGGCGCGGCGGTGCGGCTGAAGTGGTCACGCCTCCATCCTTACCGGCCGCGCCCGCCCAGGCATCGGGTCGGCCCGGCCTTTCCGCCTTCGAAGCCGTTCAGAGGGCCCCTGCGCTACCAGAAGCACCCTTCCGTGCCCCCGCCCTACCCGTGGGGACGGAGGGCCGGGAGAGGGCGCCTGAACGCAAGTGGGGCGGCCGCGTTACGCGACCGCCCCACCCGGTGTTCTCAGACCCTAGCGATACGACCCGAAGTCGAAGTCGTCCAGCGGCACAGCCTGCCCGCTGGCCGGCCCGAAGCCGTAGTCGGTCTCGGGGTACCCGGTCATCGAGTACACCTTCGCCTTCGCTTCCTCGGTCGGCTCGACCCGGATGTTGCGGTACTTGCTGATGCCCGTACCGGCCGGGATGAGCTTACCGATGATGACGTTCTCCTTGAGGCCCACCAGCGAGTCGCTGCGCGAGTTGATCGCAGCGTCGGTGAGCACCCGGGTGGTCTCCTGGAAGGAGGCCGCCGAGAGCCAGGAGTCGGTCGCCAGCGAGGCCTTGGTGATACCCATGAGCACCGGACGACCGGCGGCGGGCTCCCCGCCCTCGCCCACGAGCCGGCGGTTCTCCGACTCGAAGAGCGCCCGGTCGACCAGAACGCCCGGCAGGAACTCCGAGGCACCCGAGTCGATGACCGTCACCCGCTTGAGCATCTGGCGAATGATGATCTCGATGTGCTTGTCGTGGATGAGCACACCCTGCGAGCGGTAGACCTCCTGGACCTCACTGGTCAGGTGGACCTGGACCGCCCGCGGACCCATGATCCGCAGCAGCTCGTGCGGGTCGATGGTGCCCTCGGTGAGCTTCTCGCCGACGTTCACGTGGTCGCCGTCGTGGGCCCGCAGCTTGACGCGCTTCGAGATCTTGTCGTACACGATCTCGTCGCTGCCGTCGTCCGGGATCACGATGATCTTCCGCGAGCGCTCGCCGTCCTCGATGCGCACGCGACCCGGGGTGTCGGCGATGGGCGCCTTGCCCTTGGGCACGCGGGCCTCGAAGATCTCCTGCACACGCGGCAGACCCTGGGTGATGTCCTCACCCGCGACACCACCGGTGTGGAAGGTACGCATCGTCAGCTGCGTACCCGGCTCACCGATGGACTGGGCGGCGATGATGCCGACCGCCTCGCCGATGTCGACCGACTTGCCGGTCGGCAGCGAGCGGCCGTAGCAGGCCGCGCAGACGCCCAGCTTCGACTCACAGGTCAGCACGCTGCGGACGCGGACGTTCTCGACGCCTGCGGCCACGAGCTTGTCGACCAGGATCGAGTTGAGGTCGTCGCCACGCGACACCACGCGGTTGCCCTGCGCGTCGTCGATGTCGTCGGCCAGCGTCCGGGCGTGCACGCCGGTCTCGGCGTGCGTGTGCACGACGAGGGAACCGTCGTCCAGCTTGTCCGCCACCTGCATCGGGATCGCGCGGTCGGTGCCGCAGTCCTCCTCGCGGATGATGACGTCCTGCGAGACGTCCACCAGACGCCGGGTCAGGTAACCCGAGTCGGCGGTACGCAGCGCGGTGTCGGCCAGACCCTTACGGGCACCGTGGGTGGAGATGAAGTACTCCAGCACGGTCAGACCCTCGCGGTACGACGAGGTGATCGGCCGCGGGATGATCTCGCCCTTGGGGTTGGCCACCAGACCACGGATCGCGGCGATCTGCCGGAGCTGAAGGAGGTTACCGCGGGCGCCGGAGTTGATCATGACCCAGAGCGGGTTCTCCTGCGGCAGCGCCGTCTCCATCTCCTTGGAGATCTCGTTGGTCGCCTTGGTCCAGATGTCGATGAGCTCGCTACGACGCTCCTCGACGGTGATCAGACCACGCTGGTACTGCTTGTCGATCTTGTCGGCCTCGCCCTGGTAGCGGGCGAGGATCTCCGGCTTGCGCGGAGGACCGATGACGTCGCCCATACCGATCGTCACACCGGACCAGGTGGCCCAGTGGAAGCCGGCCTCCTTGAGCGCGTCCAGGGTCGCGGCCAGGGCGACCTTGGGGAAGCGCTCGGCGAGGTCGTTGACGATCGCGGAGAGCTGACCCTTGCGGATCTCGTAGTTGACGTAGCGGTAGCCCGGCGGCAGCGTCTCGTTGAAGAGCACCCGGCCCAGGGTGGTCTCGACGAGCAGCTTGTCGCCCGACTCCCAGCCCTCCGGCCGGGCCCACGCGGCCTGGCGGGCACCGTTGTCGACCTCGAGCACCTCGGGGAGGCGGATCTTGACCAGCGCCTGCAGGTGCAGCTCGCCGTTGTCGAACGCCATCCGAGCCTCGGCGTCCGAGCTGAAGACCCGGCCCTCGCCCTTGGCACCAGCGGTCTGGTGCGTCAGGTAGTAGAGGCCGATGACCATGTCCTGGGTCGGCATGGTCACGGGCTTGCCGTCGGCCGGCTTGAGGATGTTGTTCGACGAGAGCATCAGGATCCGGGCCTCGGCCTGCGCCTCGGCCGACAGCGGCACGTGGACCGCCATCTGGTCACCGTCGAAGTCGGCGTTGAACGCCGTACAGACGAGCGGGTGGATCTGGATCGCCTTGCCCTCGACCAGCTGCGGCTCGAAGGCCTGGATGCCGAGGCGGTGCAGCGTCGGCGCGCGGTTCAGCAGCACGGGGTGCTCGCTGATGACCTCTTCCAGGACGTCCCACACGACCGGGCGCTGCCGCTCGACCATGCGCTTGGCCGACTTGATGTTCTGCGCGTGGTTGAGATCCACCAGGCGCTTCATCACGAACGGCTTGAACAGCTCCAGCGCCATCTGCTTCGGCAGGCCGCACTGGTGCAGCTTGAGCCGGGGGCCGACGACGATGACGGAACGGCCGGAGTAGTCGACGCGCTTACCCAGCAGGTTCTGCCGGAACCGGCCCTGCTTGCCCTTGAGCATGTCGGACAGCGACTTCAGCGGGCGGTTACCCGGGCCGGTGACCGGCCGGCCGCGGCGGCCGTTGTCGAACAGCGCGTCGACGGCCTCCTGCAGCATCCGCTTCTCGTTGTTGACGATGATCTCGGGCGCGCCCAGGTCGATCAGGCGCTTGAGCCGGTTGTTGCGGTTGATGACCCGGCGGTACAGGTCGTTCAGGTCGCTGGTCGCGAAGCGGCCACCGTCGAGCTGCACCATCGGGCGCAGGTCCGGCGGGATGACCGGGACGCAGTCCAGGACCATGCCCAGCGGCGAGTTGCGGGTGTTCAGGAACGCGGCGACGACCTTGAGCCGCTTGAGCGCACGGATCTTGCGCTGGCCCTTGCCGGTGCGGATGATCTCGCGCAGCAGCTCGGCCTCGGCGTCGAGGTCCATGTTCTCGAGCAGCGCCTTGATCGCCTCGGCGCCCATGCCGCCGGTGAAGTACTCACCGAAACGGTCACGCAGCTCGCGGTAGAGCAGTTCGTCGGTGACGAGCTGCTTCACGTCGAGCTTGCGGAAGGTGTCGAGCACCTCGTCGAGCCGGTCGATCTCGCGCTGCGCCTTGTCACGGATCTGGCGCATCTCGCGCTCGCCAGCCTCCTTGACCTTGCGGCGCACGTCCGCCTTGGCGCCCTCGGCCTCCAGCTCGGCAAGGTCCTGCTCGAGCTTCGCGGCACGCTTCTCGATCTCCGAGTCACGCCCGTTCTCGGACTGCCGCTTCTCGGCGAAGATCTCGTTCTCGATGGTGGACATGTCGCGGTGACGCGCCTCGGCGTCCACGCTCGTGACCACGTACGAGGCGAAGTAGATGATCTTCTCGAGGTCCTTGGGCGCGAGGTCGAGCAGGTAACCCAGCCGGCTCGGCACACCCTTGAAGTACCAGATGTGCGTGACCGACGCGGCCAGCTCGATGTGACCCATGCGCTCACGGCGGACCTTGGACCGGGTCACCTCGACGCCGCAGCGCTCACAGATGATGCCCTTGAACCGGACCCGCTTGTACTTGCCGCAGTAGCACTCCCAGTCCCGCTGAGGACCGAAGATCTTCTCGCAGAAGAGTCCGTCCTTCTCGGGCTTGAGCGTGCGGTAGTTGATCGTCTCGGGCTTCTTGACCTCGCCGTGCGACCACTGCCGGATGTCGTCAGCGGTAGCAAGGCCGATGCGCAACTCGTCGAAGAAGTTGACGTCGAGCACTTGGACTATCCCTCGTGTTTCGTTGCTCGGATAAATTCCAGGCGGCGGGGGCGTCCCTGGTGGTTGTCACCGCCAGGGACGCCGTCCGTCAGATCTCTTCGACGCTGCTGACGCCCTCGTTCGGGCGCCGGGACAGGTCGATGCCGAGTTCCTCCGCGGCCCGGAAGACCTCGTCGTCCGTCTCGCGCATCTCCAAGGCCACACCGTCGCTGGAGAGCACCTCGACGTTCAGGCACAGCGACTGGAGTTCCTTGAGAAGCACCTTGAAGGACTCGGGGATACCCGGCTCCGGGATGTTCTCGCCCTTGACGATGGCCTCGTAGACCTTCACGCGGCCCAGGACGTCGTCGGACTTGATGGTGAGCAGCTCCTGCAGCGCGTATGCCGCGCCATAGGCCTGCATCGCCCAGCACTCCATCTCGCCGAACCGCTGGCCACCGAACTGCGCCTTACCACCCAGCGGCTGCTGCGTGATCATCGAGTACGGGCCGGTCGAACGAGCGTGAATCTTGTCGTCGACCAGGTGGTTCAGCTTGAGGATGTACACGTAGCCGACGGAGATCGGGTCGGGCAGCGGCTCGCCGGAGCGACCGTCGAAGAGCTGCGCCTTGCCGTCGCCGTTGACCAGCCGCTTGCCGTCGCGGTTGACGAGCGTGGACTGGAGGAGACCCTTGATCTCCTCCTCCTGCGCGCCGTCGAAGACCGGGGTCGCGGTGTTCGAGTCCGCGGGGGACTCGTGCGCCTCGATGGCCCGCAGCTGCCGCTTCCAGTCGGCGTCGTCGCCCTCGACCGACCAGCCCGTCTTGGCGATCCACCCGAGGTGGGTCTCCAGGACCTGGCCGATGTTCATACGCGAGGGCACACCCAGCGGGTTGAGCACGATGTCGACAGGCGTGCCGTCCTCCAGGAACGGCATGTCCTCGACCGGCAGGATCTTGGAGATGACGCCCTTGTTGCCGTGCCGGCCCGCGAGCTTGTCACCGTCCTGGATCTTGCGCTTCTGGGCGACGTAGACCCGGACCAGCTCGTTCACGCCCGGAGGCAGCTCGTCGCCGTCCTCGCGGGAGAACGTGCGGACGCCGATGACCGTGCCGGTCTCGCCGTGCGGCACCTTCAGCGAGGTGTCCCGGACTTCCCGGGCCTTCTCACCGAAGATCGCGCGGAGCAGCCGCTCCTCCGGGGTCAGCTCGGTCTCGCCCTTGGGCGTGACCTTGCCGACCAGGATGTCGCCGGGCACGACCTCGGCACCGATCCGGATGATGCCGCGCTCGTCCAGGTCGGCGAGCATTTCCTCGCTGACGTTGGGGATGTCGCGGGTGATCTCTTCCGGGCCGAGCTTGGTGTCGCGGGCGTCGACCTCGTGCTCCTCGATGTGGATCGAGGTGAGGACGTCCTGCTGCACGAGGCGCTGCGACAGGATGATCGCGTCCTCGTAGTTGTGACCCTCCCAGCACATGAACGCCACGAGCAGGTTCCGGCCGAGGGCCATCTCCCCCTCGTCGGTGCACGGACCGTCGGCGACGACCTGGCCGGCCTCGACCCGGTCGCCCTCGAAGACGACGGGCTTCTGGTTGACGCAGGAGCCGGCGTTGCTGCGACGGAACTTGTGCAGCAGGTACGTGCGGCGGTGGCCGTCGTCCTGGTGCACCGTCACGTAGTCGGCGCACAGGTCCTCGACCACGCCGCCGACCTCGGCCACGACCACGTCACCGGCGTCGACCGCGGCACGGTACTCCATGCCGGTGCCGACCAGCGGCGCCTCGGCCTTGACCAGCGGCACGGCCTGACGCTGCATGTTCGCGCCCATGAGCGCGCGGTTGGCGTCGTCGTGCTCGAGGAACGGGATCATCGCGGTCGCGACGGAGGTCATCTGCCGCGGCGAGACGTCCATGTAGTCCACGTCCGTGCCGGGCACGTAGTCGACCTCACCGCCCTTACGGCGAACCAGGACGCGGTCCTCGGCGAACGTATTGTCGCTGGCGAGCTTGGCGTTCGCCTGCGCCTTGATGTACCGGTCTTCCTCGTCCGCCGTCAGGTAGTGGACCTCGTCGGTGACGACGCCGTTCTCCACCTTGCGGTACGGGGTCTCGACGAAACCGAACGGGTTCACCCGCGCGAAGGTCGAGAGGGCACCGATCAGGCCGATGTTCGGGCCTTCCGGCGTCTCGATCGGGCACATCCGGCCATAGTGGGACGGGTGCACGTCACGGACCTCGAAGCCCGCCCGCTCCCGGGACAGACCACCGGGGCCGAGCGCGCTCAGCCGGCGCCGGTGGGTCAGGCCCGCCAGCGGGTTGGTCTGGTCCATGAACTGCGACAGCTGCGAGGTGCCGAAGAACTCGCGGATCGCCGCCGTGATCGGGCGGATGTTGATCAGCGTCTGCGGCGTGATCGCCTCGACGTCCTGCGTGGTCATGCGCTCGCGGACGACGCGCTCCATGCGGGACAGGCCGACACGGACCTGGTTCTGGATCAGCTCGCCGACCGTACGCAGGCGCCGGTTGCCGAAGTGGTCGATGTCGTCGGGCTCGTAACCCTCCTCACCGGCGTGCAGCCGGCAGAGGTAGTCGACGGTCTTGACGATGTCTTCTTCGGTGAGGGTGCCGCGGACGATCGGAACGTCGATGTCCAGCTTCTTGTTGAACTTGTAGCGGCCGACCTTGGCGACGTCGTACCTCTTCGGGTTGAAGAAGAGGTTGTCGAGCAGGGTCTGCGCGTTCTCGCGGGTCGGGGGCTCGCCAGGACGGAGCTTGCGGTAGATGTCGAGCAGAGCCTCGTCCTGCCCCGCGATGTGGTCCTTCTCGAGCGTCGTCATGAGCAGCTCGGACCAGCCGAACCGCTCGCGGATCTGCTCCGCCGACCAACCGACCGCCTTCAGCAGAACCGTGACGGCCTGCCGACGCTTGCGGTCGATGCGGACACCGACGGTGTCGCGCTTGTCGATGTCGAACTCGAGCCAGGCACCCCGGCTCGGGATGACCTTGACGCTGGAGAGGTCGCGGTCGGAGGTCTTGTCCGGCTCCTTCGTGAAGTACACGCCCGGCGAGCGGACGAGCTGACTCACCACGACGCGCTCGGTGCCGTTGATGATGAACGTCCCCTTGGGGGTCATCATCGGGAAGTCACCCATGAACACGGTCTGGCTCTTGATCTCGCCAGTGGTGTTGTTGGTGAACTCCGCGGTCACGAACAGCGGTGCGCAGTAGGTCAGGTCCTTCTCCTTGCACTCCTCGATCGAGGCCTTGACCTCGTCGAAGCGCGGAGAGGAGAAGGACAGCGACATTGTGCCGGAGAAGTCCTCAATGGGACTGATCTCTTCGAGGATCTCTGCGAGGCCCGACAGGGCGTGCGGATCGTCCGTCGATCGGGCCTGCCATGCCTCGTTGCCTACTAGCCAGTCGAAGGAATCCGTCTGGAGGGCAAGGAGGTTGGGGACCTCAAGTTGCTCGGTGATCCTGCCGAAAGAGATACGGCGGGGAGCGTAAGCGCTCGACGTACGACTGGTCTTCGCAGGGCGGGAAGCTGCCAAGATGCGTCCTTCCGAGGACCGGTGCTGCTGATGCGGCTGAGCTGCTGGTGCAACTGTCTGCGCTGCTAACCGCTGTGGTTACCGCTCTGGGCACTCCAATGAACCCCCAGGAAGTCATCCGGATGGATCTCCCTGCAGGGCTCAAGGCAGAAGGCAGCGCAAACTAGCAGTGTAGCCGCTCGGCTAACCGCTGTCCAGCCCACACCGGGAGAAGCCTGCGGAACGTGCCCCCGCGGCCTCTGACCTGCGCTTCCACGGTCAGTGCCTCGTGCGGGGCCGCTCGGAACGCGGCGTTTCTCCCTCGGTGCCGGTCTGTGGGACCCGTCAGAAGGGGGCATACCCACAGGGCGGCTGTCGCAAGCGCGGAAACTTGCTGATGTCAGCGTGCCTGTCGGCGGACACACAGTCAAGGGTTGTGCCGCGGGTCGAACCTGTGCCGTCGTCCGCCGGACGGGGCAAAGAGACCTTAGCGCAGCAATTGTTGCTGGTCATGCCTTTTGCCCGTCGGCTAGCCGACCACCGATCACTGCCCGTCTGAACAGCCATAACGCACCGAAACAGACGCAGGCGAGGACCCGCGAACGGGCCCTCGCCTGCGACGAGAGAAGCGGTGAAGCCTCAGATCACTTGAGGGTGACCTTGGCGCCTTCGCCCTCGAGCTTGGCCTTGGCCTCCTCGGCCTTCTCCTTGTTGACACCCTCGAGGATCGCCTTGGGGGCGGCCTCGACGGCGTCCTTGGCCTCCTTGAGGCCCAGGCCGGTCAGCTCGCGCACGACCTTGATGACCTGGATCTTCTTGCCACCGTCGGCCTCGAGGACGACGTCGAACGAGTCCTTCTCGACCTCGCCCGGGCCGTCGTTGGACGGGCCGGCCGGGCCGGCGATCGCGACCGGAGCCGCGGCGGTGACCTCGAAGACCTCTTCGAACTGCTTCACGAAGTCGGAGAGCTCGATCAGGGTCATTTCCTTGAACGCGCCGAGCAGCTCGTCGGTGCTGAGCTTCGCCATATCAGGCAACCTTTCGTTGTTTCTGTGGATGTAAGTCACTCCGCGCGGGCCCGATCAGGCCTCGGCGGAACCGTCCTGCGCGCGCTTGTCCTGCAGTGCGGCCGCCAGACGTGCGACCTGGGCGAGCGGGGCCTGGAAGGTCGCCGCAGCCTTGGTCAGGTTGCCCTTCATGGCGCCGGCCAGCTTGGCCAGCAGCACCTCGCGGGACTCGAGGTCGGCGATCTTGCCAACCTCGGCCGCCGAGATGGCCTTGCCCTCGAAGACGCCGCCCTTGATCACCAGGACGGGGTGGGTCTTGGCGAAGGCCCGAAGACCCTTGGCCGCCTCGACCGGGTCGCCACTGACGAAGGCGAGCGCGGTAGGACCGGCGAAGAGCTCGTCGAGGCCCTGGATGCCCGCGTCGCTGGCCGCCCGCTTCGCGAGCGTGTTCTTCGACACGGAGTACTTGGTCTCGTTGCCCAGCGAGCGCCGAAGCTCGGTGATCTCGGAAACCGTGAGGCCGCGGTACTCGGTCAACACGGTGGCCGAGGAGTTACGGAACTGCTCCGTGAGCTCGGCGACGGCAGTGGCCTTGTCGGCCCGGACCGGCTTGTCCGCCATGTCCCTCCTCTCAATGCTCAAGAGCCGCTGGAGGTGGTGAGCGGACCCGCAACATGAGAAACGCCCCGGCGCGGGGCGCACGGGGCGGACATGGGCGCGACAGCGCCAACATGATCACGAACCGTTCTCCCCTGCGCGGGCCGCCCGCTTGCTGCGGGACCTTCGACCGCGGCCACCGTCCTGCGACGGCGACTGCGGCGACCAGCGGTCTATGGGTGGAACTTCAACACCGAAGAGTACGCGGCGCGGCGCCACAGACCAAATCGGCCTCCCGACCTGACGCCGAACCCGCCGTCACGCGCGACGACGGCGAAGCCAGAGGTATCCCGAGAGGGCCAGCGCGCACCACCCCAACGCCCACCCTCCGAGGAGCCAGAAGGTCGCGGTCGATGGCAACGGCACCCGGGCGAGAGCCCGCGCGAACGCCATCACCGGCGGCACGAGCCACGGCGCGATCGAACCTTGCAGACCCAGCACCACGGCCAGCACCGACCCGACGGCGAGCACCGTCACCCCGACACGGACCGTACGCGTCACGGCGCGGCTCGCCAGCGCTCCCAGCCCGACGCCCGCGGCGAGCGACAGCAGGTGCGCGACGACGCCGAGCCACACGCCGACCGCCATGGAGGGCTCGGCGGTGCCGGGATCGGGTCCCCGGATGGCACCGAACGGCACCGGTGCGACGAGGGCCGCCACACAGATGACCAGCCCGGCCAGCGTCGCCGCGAGCGCACCGGAGAAGGCCTCCCGGACCGGGCCGACCGTGACCCGGGCGAGGTGGCGTTGGACGTCCGGCTCGGTGTCGAGGACCACCTTGGTGAGCCAGGCGAACACGGGAAAGAGCATGGCGGCGGAGTAGCCGTACGCCGAGGCGGCGGACGACTGGCCCCCGCCGTAGAGGATGCCGAGCAGGGCCAGGCCGACCATCAGCGGGGCGAGGGCGCGGCCACCGCGGAGGAAGCCGGCGAGACGCATCCGGGTCAGGGCGATCATCGCGGCTGCTCCTCGCGGACGCCCAGGATGCGGTGGCCGTCGGCACGCAGCCGGGCCAGCGTCCGGTCGGCGTCCGCGCGGCGGACGGCGACCTCGACGACCACGTCGCCGCTGCCCATCGCCTCCGCCGCTCGCGAGGCGGTCTCCGGGTCCGACGGGATCGGGTTGGCAATGAGGGTGCCGTCGGCGACCGTCCAGTGGACCGGGTTGGGCAGGCCGGCGATCTCGCCGCGATGGTCGCTGACCAGCACCGCTCCCCCGGCGGCGGTCACCTCGGCGACGATACCCGGAATCAGCGTGCGGGCCTGGGCGTCCAGCCCCTCCCACGGCTCGTCGAGCACGAGCAGGCCCGGGGCGGCGAGGAGCGCCTGGGCGAGGCCGACCTTCTGCGCGGTGCCCTTGGAGAGGGCGTTGAGCGCGGTGTCCCGGTGCTTGCCGAGGCCGAGGCGCTCGATCCAGCGGTCGATCTCGCCGTCACCGCGCAGTCCGCGCAGCGCCGCCATGCCGCGGAGGTATTGGCGGGTCGTGAAGGGCTGGTCGGCGGGAAAGCGCTCCGGGACCCAGCCGACCACCTCCGGACGGTCGCGCACGGCGCCCCGGACCGGTCGCAGCACGCCCGCGGCGAGCTGGAGGAGGGTGGACTTGCCGGCGCCGTTGCGGCCGAGGACGACCACCGTGGAGCCCGGCTCGACGGTGGCGCCCACCTCACGCAGGGTCCACTCCGCACGGCGCGCATATCGGAACCAGAGCTGCTCGAATCGCACCTCGGCAGCCTGGCACACAAAGAAGCCCCCGGGTTATCCCCGAGGGCTCCTTCTGTGGATGACGAGCGTCAGTCCTGGGTCTCGCGCAGGTTCTTGACGATGTTGGGGTCGACCGGCACGCCGGGGCCCATGGTGGTGCTGACGGTGACCTTCTTGAGGTACTTGCCCTTGGCCGCGGACGGCTTGGCCCGCAGGACCTCGTCGAGCACCGCGCCGTAGTTGTCGACCAGCTGCTCGGCCGAGAAGGAGGCCTTGCCGATGATCAGGTGCAGGTTCGAGTGCTTGTCCACCCGGAAGGTGATCTTGCCGCCCTTGATGTCCGAGACCGCCTTGGTCACGTCCATGGTGACCGTGCCGGTCTTCGGGTTCGGCATGAGGCCGCGGGGGCCGAGGATCCGGGCGATGCGGCCGATCTTGGCCATCTGGTCCGGGGTGGCGATCGCGGCGTCGAAGTCCAGCCAGCCGCCCTGGATCCGGGCGACGAGCTCGTCCGTGCCGACCTCGTCGGCGCCGGCCGCGACGGCCTCCTCGGCCTTCGCGCCCTGGGCGAAGACGATCACACGGGCGGTCTTACCGGTGCCGTGCGGCAGGTTGACCACGCCGCGGACCATCTGGTCCGCCTTGCGCGGGTCGACGCCGAGGCGCATCGCGACCTCGACCGTGGCGTCGAACTTGGTGGGGCTGGCATCCTTCGCCAGCTTCACGGCCTCGGCGGGCGCGTAGAGCTTGCTGGCGTCGATCTGCTCGGCGGCCTTGCGGTATGCCTTGCTGCGCTGCATGTTCTCGTACTCCTGTGGTTGATGGCGGGACGCATCCGTGCGCGCCCCTCCCACGAATTACCTGGGGTGATGCCTCAATCAGATCTTGGCGACCTGGTTGAAGTTCAGCTCGACCGGCGTCTCCCGGCCGAAGATCGACACCAGCACCTTGAGTTTCTGCTGGTCGGCGTTGATCTCGGAGATCGAGGCCGGCAGCGACGCGAAGGCGCCGTCGGTGACGGTGACGGAGTCGCCGACCTCGAAGTCGAGGACCTTGACCTCGGGCTTGGCCTTCTTCTCCTCGGCCTCGACGGCCGGGGCGAGCCACTTGAGCACCTCGTCGAGCGACAGCGGCGCGGGCCGGTCGACCCGGTCGGTCGCGCCCACGAAGCCGGTCACGCCCGGGGTGTTGCGCACGCAGGAGTACGACTCCGGCGTCAGGTCCATCCGGACCAGGATGTAGCCCGGGAAGACCTTGGCCTGCACCTGGTTGCGCTTGCCGTTCTTGACCTCGACCTCTTCGCGGGTCGGCACCTCGACCTGGAAGATGAAGTCCTCCATGTCGAGGCTCGTGATCCGGGTCTCGAGGTTGGTCTTGACCTTGTTCTCGTAACCGGCATACGAGTGCACCACGTACCAGTCACCGGGGGCGTAGCGCAGCTTCTGGCGCAGCTCGGCGACGGGGTCGTAGTTCTCGTCGACCTCGGGAGCCTCGGCAACCGGGGACTCTGCCTCGGTGGCCTCGGCGTCCGGGTCGGCGCCTTCGGGCTCAGCGGCGGCCTCAACCGACTCGGCCTCGCCCGCGGTCGCCACCGAGGACTGCTCCTCGGCGGAAAGGGCGGTCTCGTCGTCGTACTCAGGCACGCTTGCTCACTTCCGTAACTATCAGCTTCAGTTGCCGAACGTCGCCAGGACAGCCTTGCTGAACCCCAGGTCCAGCAGGGCGACGATCGTGGTCACCACGGTGACGAACACGATCACGACGCTGGTGTAGGTCAGCAGCTCGTTGCGGGTCGGCCAGATGACCTTACGCAGCTCACTGACGACCTCGCGGAAGAAACCGCCGATGCGGTTGCCGCTGCGGCCTTCCTTCTTCGACTTGGGCTTGTCGTCGTTCTCGGTGCGCTCGCGGACGGCTGTGCCACCACCGGAGGTTACCGGCTCGACGTCGTGGGCCTGGTCGTCGGCGACTGCGTCGTCGAACGCCTCATCCTCGGGGCGGTCGCCTGCAGCGTCGTCACCGGGTCGCTTCCTCTCGGCCACTTCGCCCTCTTCCGTCGTCGGTCGGTGGATGTCGCATCAGCGCGCCCTACGCGGCGCACGGTCGTACCGGCGGCCCGCGCCGGGCGTCCGCCGCCGGGCCGATACGGGTTCGGTGCGCAGGGGTGACAGGACTTGAACCTGCAGCCTGCGGTTTTGGAGACCGCTGCTCTGCCAATTGAGCTACACCCCTAGGTGAGGCGGCCATGCCCGTCGCACGCTTCGCATGCGAAAGACAGGGTCGAATTACCCCACGGCGGACCAGTGTACGGGTTAGTGCACGTGATTCCCAACCCGCCCCCTCCCCCTGGTGGCACGGGCGTGGCGGGACATCTCGCCACCCGGGCCGTCGTCGTGGTGGACGACGGCCCGGCCGGGAGTCACCTCTTGCGCACCGTGGCCCTCGCCAGGGCAAGGACCTTCTCGCCGTTGCAGGTGGCGGTGATGTCGATCTTCGTGAGCCCGTCGTCGGTGACCTCTTTGACGACGCCGCTCACTACGACCTCCGTGCCCTCGTCCGTGTCCGGCACCGGCACCGGACGGGTGAAGCGGACGCCGTACTCGACCACCGCGTCCGGGGCGCCGGCCCACTCGGCGACAGCGCGGCCGGCGAGGGCCATCGTGTACATGCCGTGGGCGATGACGCCGGGCAGGCCCACGCTCTCGGCGACGCGGTCGCTCCAGTGGATCGTGTTGAAGTCACCGGACGCGCCCGCGTACCGGATGAGGTCGGCTCGGGTGACGCGGAACGTCTGGGTGGGCAGCTGCTCAGCCATGGTCTTCCTCCCCGCGCTGGACGAGCTTGGACCAGACCGTGACGACCGGCTCCCCGGCCTCGGTGGAGACCTCGGTCCGGGTCGTCATGAAGTCGTGCCCGCCGCGGCTGGTGATCTCGTCGACGGAGTTGACGCAGACCAGCGAGTCGCCGGCGACGACCGGCCGGGTGTAGGCGAACTTCTGGTCGCCGTGCACGACCCGGCGGTAGTCGAGGCCGAGTTCGGGGTCGGCGAGGATCTGGCGGCCCGAGGAGGCCATGGTGATCACGACCGGGAAGGTGGGCGGCGCGACCACGTCGGAATAGCCGGCGGCGCGGGCGGCCTCGAGGTCGTGGTACAGGGCGTCGGTGGCGCCGATAGCGGTGGCGAACTCACGGATCTTCTCGCGGCCCACCAGGTAGGGCTCGGTGGCCGGCCAGCTGCGGCCGACGAAAGAGGGGTCGAGGGGCATGAGGGGAAACTACCCTGTCGGCCGCCCGGACATAAGAACTTGCACGGAGCGCGCACATTGTGATCTCAGCTCCGGAACACCATCAGCCCCCGAACGCAGAAACGGCGGCCACCCCGGTGAGGGGTGACCGCCGACTTCCGAAAGATCAGCGTGTCTCGCGGTGCAGGGTGTGCTTGCCGTCCCGCGGGCAGAACTTCTTCAGCTCGATGCGGTCCGGGTCGTTACGCCGGTTCTTACGCGTGATGTAGTTGCGGTCCTTGCACTCCGTACACGCCAAGGTGATCTTGGGACGGACGTCGGTCGCCTTGGCCACGGCGGGGTGCCTTCCTGCTCACGGATTCACATACGACATACCAGCGTAGACGCTTGCCACGCAGACATGCAAAACGCCGGACGTCGCCCGGGTTGCACGGCATCCGGGACAAGTCCCGGACCAGTAGCGGTGGCCGGACTTGAACCGGCGACACAGCGATTATGAGCCGCTTGCTCTGCCATCTGAGCTACACCGCCGCGCCAGGCTGAAATACCGCGCCTGAGGGCGGATCACGAACCCGGGTGGAGCCCCCTTACGGAATCGAACCGTAGACCTTCTCCTTACCATGGAGACGCTCTGCCGACTGAGCTAAGGGGGCGCGCGCGATCTCTCGCTTTGTTGCGCAGGGAGAAGCTTACACGGCCGCTCAGCCGAGGTGAAATCGGTACCCCGGCGCGGCGAAACCCCAGTTCAGGGCCGACCGAATCGCCGAGGTCGGTCGAATCAGCCCACGGCGCGCAGCCGGCGCACCTCGCCGGTCGGCGTCTCCTGGGGCTCGGTCTGCGCACTCATCCACGTGTTGAGCCGCTCCACCGGCAGCGGTCGGCTGAAGAAATACCCCTGCCCGATCTCGCAGCCCAGCTCCGCCAGCAGGTCCAGGGTGAGCTCGCTCTCGACCCCCTCGGCGACCACGGTGAGGCCGAACTCCCGGGAGAGCCCGATCACGGCACGCACGATCGCCAGGTCGCCCGAGTCGGTCGCCATGCCCTGGACGAAGCTGTCGTCGATCTTCACCTCGTGGACCGGGAGCTGTCGGAGGTAGGACAGCGACGAGGCCCCCGTACCGAAATCGTCGACCGAGAGTCGGACGCCCAGATCCCGCAGGCGGTAGAGGGTCGGCAGGGCCCGCTCGATCTCGCCCAGCATGCCCGGCTCGGAGATCTCGAAGGTCACCTGGCCGGCGGCGACCCCGTATTGCTTCAGCAGCTCGTGCACCTGGTCGGGGAACCGGGGGTCCAGCAGGGTGCGCGCCGACAGGTTGACCGCGATGGACAGCGGACGCCCCGCCTCCGCCCACTCCCGGCAGTGCCGCAGCCCGGCCGTGAGAACGACCTGGGTGAGCCGGTGGAGCTGGCCGGTGTGCTCGGCCACCGCCACGAAGTCGTCCGGGGAGACCTCGCCGTGCGCGGGGTGCTGCCACCGGGCCAGGCACTCGACCCCGATCAAGTGCCGGTCCTTGATGGAGACCTTCGGCTGAAAATGCACCTCGAGCTCCCCCGCGTCCAGCGCGCGCCGCAGGTCGGCGGCGAGACCGAGGCGGCGGGCCGCCCGCGACTCGAGGGCGGGGTGGAACATCTGTACGCCGTACGGGAGGGCCTTGGCCGCGTTGGCGGCCAACTCCGCGCGGCGCAGCAGGGCGTCGGGGTCGTCGCCGTGGTCCGGATGCAGGGACACGCCGGCGGCGGTGTCCACGTCGAGGGTGAGGGAGCCGACGATCATCGGGCCCCGAAGCTGCTCACGCATCTCGGTGGCCAGCCGGACGGTCTCCTCGGCGCTCTCGACCCGCAGCGTGACCACGAACTCGTCGCCGCCGATCCGGCCGACCAGCGCGCCCGGCCCGGCGATGCCCCGCAGGCGCTCCGCGACCTCGGCCAGCAGCTTGTCGCCGGCGGCGTGGCCCATGGACTCGTTGACGTCGCGGAGGCCGTCGACGTCGAAGAGGATGACCGCGACCACCTCCCCCGGCGCCCGCACCTTGACGGACTCGGCGAGCGCGTCGGTGATCCTCCGCCGGTTGGGCAGCGAGGTGAGGCGGTCGTGGTAGGCGTCGAAGCGCAGCCGCTCGACCAGCCGCGAGTTCTCCACCGCGACGGCGGCATGGGCGGCGATCGTCTCGAGCACCTGCACATCGGCGTCGCGGAAGGTGACGGCGTCGTTGAGCCGGTTGACGACCTCCAGGCTGCCCACGGTGGTCTGACCCGACCGCAGCGGCACCGCGATGACGTCTTTGACCCCGCTGTCGCGCAGGAACGGCCGCAGGTGCACCGTGTCGCTGAAGCGGGCACCGACAGCTACAGTGCCGCCTTCCTTGAGTGCCTCCTCGCGCACGACGGTGGGGGTCGGCGCGATGTCGAGCAGGCCCTTGCCGTCCACCCGGGCGGTCAGCAGAACCTCGGGATGGCGCCCCAGGGCGGGCAGCCAGAGGGTCGCGTACTCGGCTCGCATGAGTGTGCGGACCCGGCTGAGCAGGATGTCGGGAAGGCTGCCGTCGTTACCCTGCTCGCGCATGGCCTGGGTGAGCTCGTACACCTCGGTCAGCGTGCGGTGCTGGCGGTAGAACTCGGAGAAGGAGCGCAGCACGAACGCCAGGGCGAGCAGGAGCAGGCCCAGCGGGACAGCGGCCCACCACGTCGCGTCGAGGGCGACGAGACAGACGAGGCCCATGACGATGTTGATGGCCGCCGTGACCAGGGTCTGGGATCCGGCCCGGAGGGCGTCCTGGCCCGCGCGACGATCCTGGACAGCGGTGATCACACAGGCGTAGGACAACCAACTCACCAAGGCGGCGGCGACAACGCCCGCGGCAAGGACGCCCCAGGTCGCCGGGCCGGCGCCGACCGCCTTTGGCAGCGAAGACACGACCACGAGGGCGGTGGCCGTGCGGGCTGCGGACTTGGCGACGTTGTAGGCGGTCTTGGTCGTGTCCATGCGCGACCAGAGATGCGTCACGAGACTCGCGACGGTCTGGGCCAGGATCACGGCCGGTGGCGACAGGAAGTAGATCGCGAGGATCAGGGGAATTTCGTTCAGTACGACGACGAAGGCCTGCCGGCGGATCACGACACTCAGCACGCTGACGTGGGCCGCGACAAAGGCCACCAGCACCAGCAGGACACCGGGCCACTCGCGCCACCAGGTGGGGTACTGGTACCAGTAGACGACTAGACAGACAAGGGCGAAGAGCGCCAGCGGCGCGGTGACAAGCCACGCGAATTGCGCGGAACGCCGACGCGGGTGCGGTCGCCCGGCCATTGCGCGCTCCTCGTGGTCGTACCGTCTGGCGCTACCGTCCGTGAGACGAAACGGACCGATCAGGTCCAGTCGATGTCACCCAGGACGGGCTGGACAGCAGCAACTGCCGATCCCCCGGCCCCGTGCTCGGGCGACGCTGCCGCGGCGGCGCCGCCGGCCAACACCGCGAGCACGAAAACCAAGCCGGCGAAACGGCCCAGCTTCCTTGCGAACATGATTTCTCCTCGTTACGGAAAGGTCGCTTGGATGGGGGGTTCCATGATGGTGCCACACGCCGAGTACGTCAGACAGCGTCCATCGGCGGGTCGAAGCTACACATGCCGAAATCTTGGCTAAACGGCTGAGGCGGGCACGTAACTCCCGGGCGCAATATTGATAGCTTTGCGCCCGAAATAGCGGCAGATGCGAAGTGGTTTCGCATGCTTACGTCAAGGCGCCTTGACGTCAAGCCAGCTTGACGTGACACTGAACAAATGACTACTCCTGATGAACTGGAACAACAGCACACGCTGTCCACCGCCACAACGCGCTACGACGAGCTGAGGATGCGGGAGGCGCTCGCCGCGATGACCGGCGACGGCTTCGACGACGCCACGCCGCTGAGCCAGAAGGAGAGCCTTGAGCTGCTCGCTCTCAGCGAGGTGGTCAGCCGCAAAGCCGGATACGGCCGCCAGGCGATGGTCCGCTCCGCCCGCTCCGCCGGAGCCTCGTGGACGCAGATCGGTGCCGCCCTCGGCACCAGCAAGCAGGCCGCGTGGGAAGCGCACAACCGCTGGATCGAGGAGCAGTCGCGCCAGCACGAGCGGACGGGCTACGAGGGCCTGGGACCGGACGAGGCCGACGCGGCCCGCGGACTCGCCGGCAGTCCGGATTGACGTCCCGCCATTCTTCGAAGCTTGTCTTAATTGCCCGTAGCGGCGGGACGATCGGTCGCGCTGTATTGCGACCACGAGCCCGGATAGAGCCGACCGACACCGAGGCCGGCATGCTCCATCGCGAGCAGGTTGTGACAGGCAGTCACTCCGGAACCGCAATAGGACACGACACTGCTGCCGTCACCGACTCCGACGGAGGCGAAGCGTTTCCGTAACTCCGGCACCGGCAGAAACCGGCCGCTGTCATCGACATTCTCGCGGCACGGCAGATTGCGCGCCCCGGGAATATGACCCGCCCGCGGATCGACCGGCTCCAGGTCGCCCAGGAACCGCGCCCGCTCCCGCGCGTCCAGCACCACGGCATCCCCGTCGACGACGGCCTCGAGATCGGCCAGCCGGTCGCCCGGCCACGGCCGGGGCGTGAAAACCGCGCGGGTCCGGGCGGTCGTCCCGCTCACCAGAGGTCCTTCGTACGCGGAAAGCCCACCGTCCAGCAGCGCGGCGTCATGCCCGGTGGCGCGCAGCATCCAAACCAGTCGCGCCGCGACCACTCCGCCCGCGTCGTCGTACCCGACAACGATGTCCTCGTCGCCGATGCCCGCGACGGCCATGCCCTCGGCGAAGACCTCGGGATCGGGAAGCGGATGCCGGCCCTCGGCCGGCGAGGCCGGCCGGGCCAACCACCGGTCCAGGTCGACGAAGACGGCCCCGGGCAGGTGGCCGCCCACGAACGCCGCCCGCCCCGAACGCCCGTCGAGATACCAGCGGACGTCGGCCAGCACCACCCGGTCCCCACGCTCCCGCACCCACTGAAGGTCGACGACCGGATCGATCACCACGGCTCCTCGGCAATAGCTAGCTGTCCTCAGTCGGCCCGCCCCGGCGCGGCCGATACTTCAGAAGGGCAAACACGACGAGCACGATGGCGAACGCGCTCACGGCGCCCCCGGCAGTCCCACGAAGAACCGCCTGCCCCACCGCCATCAGAAGCAACGCCGCCCCGAACAGCAAGTGATACAGGGCGGCGTCGCGGACGCGGAGAAAATTCCGTCGGGTGCTCGCCGGAGCGCGGCCGGTCACCAGCATCGTCACTCCGAAGAGCGTCAGAGCCAGCCCGATGACGCCGCCGACGAGGAGCGTCGTCCTGCCAAGGTCCATAGACCTCAGTCTGCGGGGCGGGGCGGAGCTTTACCGGTAGTTGGTGAACTGCAGGGCGACCCCGAAGTCCTCCTGCTTGAGCAGGGCGATGACGGCCTGAAGGTCGTCCCGCTTCTTGCCGGTGACCCGCAGCTGGTCGCCCTGGATCTGCGCCTGCACACCCTTGGGCCCCTCGTCGCGGATCTTCTTGCTGATCGCCTTCGCCTTGTCGGCCTCGATCCCCTCGACGACCTTGCAGTCGATCTTGTAGGTCTTTCCCGACTGACGAGGCTCCCCCGCATCGAGAGACTTCAGCGAAATGTTGCGCTTGACCAGCTTCTCCTTGTAGACCTCGAGGGCGGCGACGGCCCGCTCCTCGGTCTCCGAGGTGATGGTGACCCCGTTCTCCCCCGACTTCACGACGGTGGTCCCGGTCCCCCGAAAATCAAACCGGGTGCCAAGCTCCTTCTCCGCCTGGTGGAAGGCGTTGTCCACCTCCTGGCCGTCGACCTTGCTCACGATGTCGAACGACGGGCTGGCTGCCATGATCAGACTCCTGCTGCTGGGCCACGTATCGATGTCCACGAAGGCCCGGCGAGGGCCCTCGACATGCCGACCGTACCCGGTTGCGGAACCGCCTGTCGGTACGGCTATCCTGTTCTCCGCTGCCAAGGAACACCGAGGCGGCGATGCCCAGGCGGGTTGCCCGAGCGGCCAATGGGAGCGGACTGTAAATCCGTCGCGAAAGCTACAGAGGTTCGAATCCTCTACCCGCCACAGGCACACAGAACGGCCCCGGAAGCTGCGGAAACGCGCTCCGGGGCCGTTCTCGTCGGAGGGCGGACCTCACCACCGTCCCGCTCTGCTTACCTCTGTCGCCGCCGCGGGCGCGTCCTTGCCTATTCAGCAGATCGGCGAGGGGGCTCGAAACATCGGCCGGGCAGGCTGCGGGTGATCGATCGGTTTCGCCCATGCGAATAACCATGGGGGCCGGGCCGTGCTGGCCGGCATAGCGCAGGAGCTGACGCCGGGTCATGCCGAAGTAGCGCTCGACGTCTTCGTCCGTGACACCCATGACGAAAACGACCACTCTGGTCGGTGTGACCGACGTCTCCGGCGACGGCACGAAGGTGACGCTGGATTCGGACTTCGGCCTGACCGTGTCTGACACCAACGATCACACCAACGTGTACGTCAGCGACCTGGCCGCCAAACGACGACCTTGGTCAGTGCCACCCCTGTCGGGAAGGCCGGCGGTGGCCACAGCATGGCACGCTCGTCGCGTTCTGTTCGGAGGTGGCGAATCTTGTCCCGCGGGACGCGAACCAGTACACGATGGATGGGTTCCTCCGCGAGCTCGAGACCGGCACGACTGAGCTGGTCAGCTTGAACCCGGAGGGCGAGTCCACCAACGACGCCGGCGCGTCGCCCGTGCTGCTGAAATGCCCGGGGGCGGGCTACACCAAAGCGTGGAGCCCGCCCCCGACGAGCAGGAATTGCTTAGCTGGCCTTGAACTGCACCGCCGCCGCCTTCTTGCGAGGCGCCCGCTTGGTGGCCTTGGCCGGCGCGCTTTCCGCGGCCTTCGACGCCTTGGCGGGCTTCGCCGGCGGTGCCACGGGAGCCTTCTGCGCCGCCTCGTACGCCTCCGTCACGTGCTGCGGAATGCGGCCTCGCTCGGAGAGCTGGTGGCCATTGTTCGCGGCCCACTCGCGGATGGCCTTGTTGTCCGCCTTCGCGGCCTGCCGGGTCCGGGACGGCACAATGCCCGGCCGCCACACGCCAGCGCCACGGCCGATCTTCGATGCCGCGCCGGCATAGGGGGCCATTGCTTCCCGCAGGGCGGCGGCATTGGTCTCGTTCAAGTCGATTGTGTAGTTGGTGCCGTCGAGCGAGAACGTAACGGTCTCGGTGGCCACGCTTCCATCGACGTCGTCGATCAGGGTTTCGATAATCTGCTTTGCCATGGTTTCCTCTGTTATTCGAAGGCGGCCGATCGTGGCCGACTGCTGCGTTTCCCCCGATTGATTCGTGCCACCCTAGCGAAGATCACCAGAGAGGGCTCATCGGACCTCTTACTGTCACCGGGAAACACCTGGCGCGCAGCGGCACTGGGCCCGCCTCTCACGACCAACAGTGGCGGTGGGATGAGATCGCCGGGCGGGCCAGGGTCAGGGCCTGGAAACGGAAGCCCTGCTCGATCGCGTGGAAGTCGACGATCTCGAAAAACTCCGCGACCGCCGACAGAATCCGCTCGTCCGTGCGGAAGGAGAAGAAGCGGCCGTCGTCCTCCATGATTCCCTCCGAGTCCACGCCTCCCCACAACCCGAGATAGGCCAGGCCGCCCGGCACCATGACCTCGCGGATCGAGCTCAGCGCCTCGGCCAGGTTGTCATTGGGCACGTGAAGAAGGCAGTTCATCGACCACACCGCGTCGAATGCCGCCGGGGCAAAGCCCAGGTGAAGCACATCGCGCACCTGCGCCGTCAGGCCTTTGCGGCGGCAGAACGCCACCTGTTCCGGCGAGATGTCAACCGCGGTCACCATCAGCCCCGCGTCCGCGAAGTACGCGCTGTCCTGGCCCGTTCCCGCGCCAATCTCCAGCAGAGTCTTCGCCTGCGTGGCGTGAAGGCGGTCCAGGAAGGCGGCGCGTTCGGCGAGTTTCCAGGCCTGCTTCGCCGTGGCCTCGCGTTGCTCCGCTCGGGCGTCGTAAATGGTGCGCAGGCTATCGACCACTTCGTCATAGCTCATCGGGGCCTCCTGCCTCTAGCGTGGCGTACCGATGCCGATCTGCACCACATCGCCGAGCAGTTGAAGTCACTTCTGTAGTTGGCGGTTGGCGATCCAACTCAGCGTCGGGTCCGGGTCGTCCAGGTAGCGGCGCAGGACCGGTGCGGCCGCCTCCGGGTCGAGGTGCCGCAGGACGACGGCGACCCGCTGCCGCACCACCGGGTCCGGGTCGTCGGCGAGCGCCAGGACGTGCGGCGTCCAGCGCGCGCGTTCGGTGACGGTGGCGAGCGCGCTGACGGATGCCGCCCGTACGGTCGCTTCGGGATCGCCGATCAGCGCGATGATCCGCTGCGCCGCCCGGGGGTCCGACTCGACGGCCCGGCTCAGTGCCTTGGCCGCCTCGACCCGCCGCTCGGGTGCGGGATCGTCGGCGAGCGCCAGGATCGGGTCGAGTGCGTCCGCACCACCCAACGCGCCGAGGGCCGCCTGGGCGCGTTGGCGGACCCCGCGCTCGGGGTCCTCGGCGAGGCGGCGCAGCAACGTGATCGCCTCCGCTCCGCCGAGCTGCCCCAGCGCGTACGCGATCGCGGACCTGATCCGCGGCGTCGGATCGTCGACGTGGGCGGCAAGCTCCCCGACGGCGTCACCGTCACCCCGGTCCCCCAGGAAGCCGACGGCCGCCGCGCGTACGTCCTCGAACGGGTTTCGCAGGGCTTGCTCCAGCGCCGCGTACGCCTCCGCATGCCCGGGCGCCGCGATCGGGCGGTAGGGAATCGCCCGGGTCTGGTGCCACGTGTCGCAAAGCTTCGCGACGGCGAGGGACCGAACCTCCGGGTCGGCGTCGGACAGGGCCACGGTCAGCAGGGGTACGGCCGGTGCACCGGGCAGGCAGGCCAACGCCCGCAGCCCCGTCCGCCGCTCGGCGACGGCTTCGCTGGTGGCGTACGCGGTCGCCGTCCGACGGCCGGCTTCCTCGTCCGCGCACAGCAGCGAGGCGATCTCGCTGTAGAGGTTCTCCTGGTCGTCATGCGCCTCGCGGGTCGCGGCCCGCAGCAGTGTCGGGAGCACGGCAGTGCCGGCGATGGCTGCCAGGATGGTCGCGATCACGTCCCGGCCGAAGTCGTCGTCCTCGTCGAGGAACCGCTCCAGCAGCCTGTGCAGCTCGGGCACCAGCGTGGTGTCGCCGCAGCTCCTGAGCGTGTCTATGGTCGTGCCCAGGTCCATTTCCACGTCGTCGTCGGACGCGTCGAGGAAGCGGACCAGGTTCGCCAGGACGGCACGGTTGTCGATCATCGAGCTACCGTGCCACAACGGCCTATCCTCGGGCGTTATGAGTCGCGTACCGCTGTCCGTCCTAGACCTGGCCACCGTGCGCGAGGGGCACGACAGCGCCGACGCGTTGCGGGGGACCACCGAGGTGGCGCGGGCCGCCGACGAGCTGGGGTATCAGCGGTTCTGGGTGGCCGAGCACCACAACATGCCGGCCGTCGCCTCGACCTCGCCGCCGGTGCTGATCGCCCACCTCGCCGCCAACACACGCCGGATCCGAGTGGGGTCGGGCGGGGTCATGCTGCCCAATCACATGCCGTTCGTGGTCGCCGAGCAGTTCGCGCTGCTCGAGGCGCTGCATCCGGGCCGCATCGACCTGGGCATCGGCCGCGCGCCCGGTACCGATCAGGCCACCGCCGCCGCCCTGCGCGGGGTGTCGCCGCACCTGACCGTCGAGCAGTTCCCCGACCATCTGAGCATGGTGCTCGCGTTGCTCGGCGACGAGCGGGTGACTCCCGAACGCCTCGGGCGGCTTCGGGCCACGCCCGCGGCCCGGTCGTTTCCCGAGGTGTGGATGCTGGGGTCGTCGACGTACGGGGCTCAGGTGGCGGCGGCGTTGGGGTTGCCGTTCTGCTATGCGTACCACTTCGCGATGGGTGGCGACCTGGACGCCGCGGTGCGGCTGTATCGGTCGGGGTTCACGCCGTCGCCCCGCTTCCCCGAGCCGCATCTCATGGTCAGCGCCTCCGTGCTCGCCGCGGAAACCACCGAGGAGGCGCACTACCTGGCCGGGCCGAGCCGGGTCATGGCGATGAGCCTGCGGACGGGCCGGCTGGGCCCGATCGTCTCACCGGAGACCGCGGCCGCCGCCGATCTGTCCGATCTGGACCTCAGCGTGCTGCCGGGTACGCAGTACGCGGGCACCGCCGAGGAAGTCGTCGCCGGACTGGACGCGTTGGTCGAGCGGACCGGTGCCGCCGAGCTGATGCTGGCCGGCGCGGTCTATGACCCGGCGACCCGGCGGGAATCGCTTGCCCGCGTCGCCAAGGCCTGGGGCCTGTGAGGCACCGACGTATGCGGTTTGTCAGAGGTCCCCACCGCCCAGGTCTGCGAGAATCACCCTCATGACCTGGCACCTCACGGGGGATGTCGAGCGGTTCCTGGCCGCGACGGGCGCGTTCCTGCGCGCCCGTCCGGTGGAGAACACCCTGCCACTGACGATCGCCGAGCACGTGCGGCTACACGGCCCGAGGGCCTACGGCCCGCGGGACGCGGTCTTCGGGTGGCACGACGGCGAGGAAGCGGCGGCCGTGTGGACACCGCCGCGGCCGCCGGTGTTGTCCGCGATGTCTACGCAGGCCGCCGCCGCGCTGGCTGAGGCGCTGAGCGGCGACCTGTCCGGCGTCTCCGGGCCCGTCGCGGTGGTGGAGGCTTTCGCCGCCGCCTGGGAGCGGCGCACCGGCGCGACGGCGAAGGTGCACAGCCGCATGCGGCTCTTCCGGCTCGGCACGCTGGTGCCGCCCACGCCCCCGGCGTCCGGCTCGGCCCGGGTCGGCGGTGCCGGCGACCGCCAGCTGCTCATCGGCTGGACGGCGGCGTTCTTCCGCGAGGTCGGCGAGGACGATCCCGAGATCGAGGCGTTCGTCGACGACCGGCTCTCCTACGGCGGCATGATGCTCTGGGAGGACGGCGGCACGCCGGTGTCCATGGCGGCGCTGACCCGGCCCGAAGCCGGCATGGTGCGGGTCCAGGCCGTCTACACCCCGAGGGAGCACCGCGCCCGCGGATATGCCGGCGCTGTCACCACGGCGATCAGCCGGGCGGCCCTGAAGGCGGGCGCCACCGAGGTGGCGCTCTTCACCGACCTGGATAATCCGACGTCCAACGCGCTGTACCAGCGTCTGGGCTACGAACCTCTGGAGGACCGTACCGTCGTGGAGTTCCCGTCATGAGCAGGGTGTTGCAGGTCAATCTCGCCGTGCCGGAGGACACCGGCGTCAAGAAGATCGGGACCACCGGCATCACCAAGCGGCCGGTCACGCATGCGGTCGCCGTGCGGGCGCCCGGTCCCAGGGGTTTGCCGCCCGAGCAGGCGAGCGGGTTGGCCGGCGACCAGATCTTCGACACCGCGCACCACGGCGGCGACGAGCAGGCGGTCTATGCGTACGCCCGCGAGGACTACGACTGGTGGGAGAAGGAACTCGACCGCGAGCTTCCCGGCGGGATGTTCGGCGAAAACCTGACCACCGTGGACGTCGACGTGTCCGGCGCCGAGCTCGGCGAGACGTGGCGGGTCGGCGACACCCTCGTGTTGCGGACGACGTTCGGGCGCATCCCGTGTGCGACCTTCCAGTGGAAGATGGGCGAGCCGCGGTGGGTCAAGCGATTCGCCGCGGAGAGCCGACCGGGGGCGTACCTGCGGGTCGTCACCCCCGGAGACGTGCGGGCGGGCGACGAGGTGACGGTCCTCGACCGCCCGGGGCACGGCGTGACAATCGCCGACGCCTTCCGCACCTGGATGCACGACCCGACGCAACTCGCCGCTTACCTGGAGATCGACGGGCTGCCCGACAGCCTCAAGGCCGATATTCGCAAGCGTCTCCGGCTCTGATCCGCGAGGATGTCCCGGCGAAGGGGAGGCGGAACATGGATGACCAGGTGATCGAGTTCGCGGGCGAGGCGGTTCTGCTCTGCGCCGAGTCCGGGGCACGCGTCAGCGACCCCCAGGACGCCCTGGACCTGATCGGCGCGGCGTTCGGCCAGGCCCAGACGGTGGCGATCCCCGCCACCCGCCTCGACGAACAGTTCTTCCGGCTCCGCAGCGGCGTCGCCGGCGAGATCATGCAGAAGTTCGTCAACTACCGGATCCGGCTGGTGATCCTCGGCGACATCTCGACCCACGTCGCCGCTAGCGACGCCCTGCGCGACCTCGTCCGCGAATCGAACAAGGCCAACCACATCTGGTTCCTGCCGACTGTGGACGACCTCGAGGCCCGGCTCCGGACCCGCACCACGGCGCGGAACCTGCCCGGCCGATCCTGACGGCCCGCGACGGGACCGCCCGGCCAGCACGGGACGGGACCCGGCCGGCCGCCCTTCGACCCCAGCTTGCTCCGGTACGCGGCATGGTCAGCCTTGATCGGAATGCTCGCCCGGATCCCCAGCCAGGGTGTCCGCCGTGACCATCCGCGCCCGAGAAGCCTAGCCGCCGTCCCGGCAAGACATCGGTATCGTGCTATGGATGATCGAGCTGTTGTTCGAGCCGGGTGACCTGGCCCGGATCCGCTTCGCGCGCTCACCCGTGCAAGAGCTCATGAGCAGCATGCGGATCGCCGGTCACGCCGATCGGACCCGGATGCACCAGCCGTGGGTGCAATCGGTGCGCGGGGCCGTGTCCGCCCTGCGGCTCGACCTGCTGCGGCCGCTGCTCGCCGGCCGGCGATACGTGCCCGACTTCCTGACGCCGCCGCCGGATCGGATGGACACCAGGTTGCCCGACGAGCTGGCCCGGGTGCGCAGCACGCCGGAGGCGACCGTCCGTGCGCAGCTGGAGCTGCTCGCCGGGGACGGCGCTCTACCGGAGGCGTTGCTGCCGCTGTACGAGGATCCGAAGCGGCACCTGGGCCAGCTGGCCGCCGAGATGCAGGCCTACTGGCGGGTGGCGATCGATCCGGTCTGGTCCCGGCTGGCCGGCCTGCTCGATGCCGAGATCGGCCACCGTGCCGACCAGCTGACCTCCGGCGGCATCGTGCGGCTGCTGGGCAATCTGCACCCGGAGCTGGAATACGCCGACGACGCGTTGCGGATCCTCTGGCCGGCCTGGCAGTCGCAGAGCCGGCTCGATGGGGCCGGGGTGCTGCTGGTGCCGTGCGTGTTCGCCTGGCCCTCACTGCTGGTCGACACCGATCCACAGTGCCCGACGCTCGTCTACAGCCCGCGCGGTGTCGGCCAGGTCTGGGACGGCTCGGCCCGGTCGGTGACGCCGCCGGTCGCCGATCTGCTCGGCCGCAGCCGGGCGGCGCTGCTGGCGCGGCTCGACCTGCCGCTGTCCACCACGCAGGTCGCGCGGGACCTCGGGCTGAGCGTGGCGGCGGTCAGCGAGCACCTGTCCGTGCTGCGCCGGTCGGGGCTGGTCCGGTCGCGCCGGGCCGGTCGCCAGGTGCTCTACCAGCGCACGGCACTCGGCACCGACCTTCTGGGGGCCGGTGCGGGGGCGAGCATTCGGTGAGCGCCGAATCGTGGAGCCGCCGCGGCGCATCAGCACACCATGTCCTCCGACAGCGCAACGGACATGAGGGAGGCCACACATGCGCGTGGCGAAGGTATTTGTTCTGGCAGCGGCGATGGTGGCGGTGTCCGCGGTGCCGGCTGCCGCGTCCGGATCCGGCGCCGGCGCCGGCAGCGGCGGCGGCGGATGGGAGCCGACGAGCACGCCACCGTTCGTCATCCCGGCCGGGGACGTGTGCCCCTTCGAGGTCAAGGGCGACATCGTCCGTGACCGCGAGCGGATGCGGACGCCGGCGACCTACCCGGACGGTTCGCCGAAGGTGCAGGACTTCGAGGGCGTGCTGGTGATCCGGTACACCAACACCGGCAACCACAAGTCGGTCGTCCGCGACGCGACCGGCTCCATCCGGGTGTACTACCTGGAGGACGGCACCCGGATCTCGCAGCTACGCGGCCACAACGCCCTGCCGATCAAGGCCTCCAACGTGGGCTTCCCCGGCGGGGACTACATCACCCACGGCGACTTCGTCGTGATCCGGCACCCGGACGGCAGCCGCGAGGTGCCGGTGCGGCTCGGCACGATGGAGAACCTCTGCGAGACGCTCGCCTAAGGCGTGAGCTCCGGGTCGAAGGTCGACGGTCGGCCGCCCTTCGACCCGAGCTTGCGCCGGTTCGCGGCGTGGTCGGCCTTGCTCAGGATCGTTGCCCGGCCGGCGCGCGACGGCACCTGGCCGCCCAGCGCAACGGACCCGCCCGCCCAGCACGCGACGGGACCTGGCCGCCCAGCGCAACGGACCCGCCCGCCCAGCACGCGACGGGACCTGGCCGCCAGCACGCGACGGGACCTGGCCGCCAGCACGCGGCGGATCAGCCGGCCAGCGCCTCGCGTAGTTCCCGCGCCGCGCGTTCGTCGGCGCGGGCCATGGAGCCGGTTGGCATCGCGGCGACCGCAGCGGCCACCATCAGCACGGCGGCGGCGAAGACGAATGCCCAGGGCAGGCCGCCCGGGCGGTCGACGATGCCACCGGCGATCGCTCCGCCGGCGGCGCTGCCCGCCACCGACACGGTGACCACCCAGGTGTAGGCCTCGTTCAGCATGGCCGCCGGCGCGATGCGGCCCACCAGGTTGTTCTCGACCGTCAACGCCGGGGCGATGGTCGCGCCGCCGATGACCAGGGCCGCGCCGAGGGCCAGTGGGGTGGGCATGACGGTCAGGACCAGGAAGCTGAGCGAGACCGCGGCCAGGAGCCAGGCGAACTGGCGGGAGAGTGCCATCGCGGGGCGGCGGGTGCCGTACCAGATGCCGCCGATCGCGCTGCCGAGGCCCCACACGCCGAGGAGGACGCCGCCGAGGCCGTTGCCGCCGCCGTGCTGGTTCGCGTACGCCGGGACCATCACGCCCGCCGCGCCGAAGGCGACACCGAGCGCCCCGACGCAGATCAGCAGGGCCGGGAATCCGCCGGCCTTGAGTGGGCCGAGGCCACGGGCCGGCTCGGCCGACTCGTGGCGCTCCCAGTGGCGCATGATCGGCAGCACGGCGATCCCGACCGTGCCGCCCAGCGTAACCACCGCCGCGAAGATGATCGCGGCGGCCGGGCCGGTCAGCACGACGAACGCCGCCACCACCAGCGGGCCGAGCACGAAGACCAGTTCGAACAGCGAGGTCTCGGCGGCCATCGCGGCCGGGCGCAGGGCGTGCGCTCCGGTGCCGGGCGCGGTCGCGTCGGTCCAGGCCCGTCGGATGGCGGCGGTCAGCGGCGGGTACGTCGCCCCGGCCAGCGCCGACGCCACGACGAGCGACGGCAGGGCGTCCGCACCGCCGCGGCTTACGAAGATGAGGCCGGCCAGGGCCAGCGGATGCAGCACGGCGGTAGCCAGCAGCACGGGCGACGGGCCGATGCGGTCGGCGAGGCGACCGGCGAACGGGCTGACCGCCGCGCCGGCCAGCGCGTACATGCCGCCGGCGAGGCCCGCGGCGGCGTATCGGCCGGTGGCCTGCTGCACCAGCAGGAGCAGCGCCAGCGGGGTCACTCCGATGCCCAGTCGAGCCAGGATGCCGACGATGAGAAGGACCTTCCCGCCGGGCATCCGCCACACGCCTAGGTACTGACGCAATGCCGTCACGGTCCTGCCACCTCGCCTTCAGGAGCGCTCTCCTCCGCGCCGAACTTCGCCGCGGCAACGCTGGGTGCGATCAGGCGACCATAACGGCCGGCGGCGGCTCGGCCGTACCGAAAATAGACCCGCTGTCATGGACGTCACCCCCGGCGTCGGGGCTGACGTCAGCCGCTCAGCGCGTCGAAAACCGCCTGCGGCACGAAGCCCAGGACGGCGACCGTGATCGCGGCCACCGCGATGGATACCGCCACGGCCCGGGCGACGACCGGGCGGGGATGGGCGGCCGCGTCGAAAAGGTCGGGGTCGATCACCGCGACGGCCGCCGTCCCCTCCCCCGCCGACACAACGGCGGCCGGCGTCGCAGAGGACGCCGTCGCAGAGGACGGCGCTGCGGGAGACGCCGTCGCGGAGGACGCCGTCGCAGAGGACGGCGCTGCGGGAGACGCCGTCGCGGAGGACGGCGCTGCGGAGGGTGGGAGTGTGGCGACGGGGATGCCGGCCCGCTCGGGGACGGCGTAGAGCAGGGCCCCGACGCGGACGTAGTACGCCAGAGCGATCACCGCGTTCAGGGCGACCACGCCCGCCAGCCAACCCCAGCCGGACGCGATCAGCGACTCCACGACCGCCACCTTGGCGAAGAGCCCGGCCAGTCCCGGAGGGAGGCCCGCGAGACCCGCCAGCGCCAGGACCATCGCGGCGCCCAGCCACGGGTTGCGGCGGCCCTCGCCCCGGTAGTCGTCGAGGGCACCGCCGTCCGTACCCGGGCCGCGCAGGGCCGCGATCACCCCGAGGGCCACGAATTCCAGGAGGACGAAGAAGACCGCGTACGCGTATGCGGCCCGGACCCCCGCCGCACCGGCCGCCAGCGGGGCGAGGATGTAGCCCGCCTGGGCGACCGACGACCAGGCCAGCAGGCGCACCATGCGCGTCTGGCGCAGCGCCACGAGGTTGCCGACCGTCATGGTCAGCACGGCCAGGACCGCGATCAGCGGTCCGGTGTCCAGCCGTTGCACGACCGCCGCCAGGGCCAGCACGCCGCCGAGCTTCGAGGCCGTCGACAGGTAGGCGGCCACCGGCACCGGCGCGCCGTCGTAGGTGGCCGGCGCCCACGCGTGCAGCGGCACCGCCGCCACCTTGAACGCGAAGCCGATCACCACCAGCGCCGCACCGACCGCGGCCAGGGACGCGTACGCGCCGGAGCCCTCGACCAGCGCGTCGAGGTGCACGGCGCCGGTGGCGGCGAACAGCAGCGCGGCGCCTAGCAGCGCGATGGCCGTGGATATCACGCTGACCAGGAAGAACGTGACCGCTGCCGCGGCGCCGGCGGTGGATTCGCGGACTCGGCGCAGGCCGACCAGCACGTACAGCGGCAGGGTCAGGGTCTCCAGGCCGACGATCAGCGTGATCAGGTCGCCGGCGTACGCGACGACCACGCCGCCCGTCATCGCGCAGGTGAGCAGGAAGCAGAACTCCCCCGGCGGCGCGAATCCGCGCCGCAGCGCGGGGGCGGACAGGGCGAGCACGCCGACCGTCAGCCCGGCGAAGAGCACGGCCATCAGCGCCGCGTGCGGGGTGACCGTCCACGAGCACAGCCCGTCGCGGCAGAGGGTGCCGGCGTGGTCGGGCACGGCCACCGCGACGACCGCCGTGGCGAGGGCGCCGACCGTTCCGGCGAACAGGTGGAAGCGGCCGAACGCCAGCTCCACCACCAGCACGAGCAGCGCCGTTCCGGCCGCCGCGTAGAGCGGCAGGAGGGCGACGTGGTCGACGGCCTGGATCATCGCACCGCTCCGGTCAGGGCGGCCACCGGGTCGGACGCGGCGGCGAGGACGAGCGCGGGCACCAGGCCGACGACGAGCGTGAGCAGAATCAGCGGGCTCCAGGCGAGCCATTCGGACCGCGTCACGGCCGGGAACCCGGCAACCGCCGGCGCCGCCGGTCCGTGGGTGATCCGGCGCAGCAACCGCAGGAAGTACGCGGCCGTCAGCGCGCCGCCGATCGCCGCCACCACGGCGAGGGTGAGCCACAGCGGGCCGCCGCGCTCGACGGCGGCGACCACGGCGAAGGCCTCGCCCCAGAAGCCGGCCAGGCCGGGCAGGCCGAGGGAGGCGATCGCCGCGAAGCCGAGCAGGCCGGCCAGCCGCGGCGCGGTCTCTCGCAGTCCGCCAAGCTCGCCGAGGTCGCCGGTGTGCGCCCGGTCCTTGATCGCTCCGGCGAGGAAGAAGAGCAGGCCGGTGATCAGGCCGTGCGCAACGTTGCCGATGAGTGCGGCCTGCACGCCGGTCATCGTCAGCGTGGCGATGCCGAGCAGGACGAAGCCCATGTGGCCGACGCTGGAGTACGCGATCAGCCGCTTCAGCTCGGTCTGGCGCAGGCACACCAGCGATCCGGCGATGATCGCGGCGGCGGCGAGGATGCCCAGCACCGGGGCGGCCCAGGCGGCTCCCTCCGGGGCGACGCCGACGCCGACCCGGATGAGGCCGTAGGTGCCCATCTTCAGCAGGACCCCGGCGAGGATCACGCTGCCCACCGTGGGCGCCTCGGTGTGCGCATCCGGCAGCCAGGTGTGCAGCGGCCACAGCGGCGCCTTGACCGCGAACGCGACCGCGAACAGGGCGAACGCGACGCACTGCGTGGTGCGGGAGAGCCCGTAGCCGCCGACGAGGGCGAGCAGGTCGCCGGTGCCCGCGGCGACGACCACGGTGAAGACGCCGAGCAGCAGCAGCACCGAGCCGAAGAGCGTGTAGAGGACGAACTTGCGGGCCGCCCGCCGCCGCTCGATGCCACCCCAGCCGGCGATGACCGCGTACATGGGAAGCAGAACGACCTCGAAGAACACGAAGAACAACACCAGGTCGAGCGCGAGGAAGGTGCCGAGGATGCCGACCTCGAGAACCAACAACAGAGCGGCGAGGGTACGGCCGGAGCCCCCCGCGGGCACTTTGGCGAGCGTGTACCCGCAGCACAGCAGCGTCAGCAGCCCGGTCAGGACGACCAACGGCCACGACACGCCGTCGACACCGAGGTGGAAGTCGATGCCCAGCGCGGGCACCCAGGGCACGTCGACCTCGACCCAGGGCACGACGGGAGGGAGCCCCGCGGACCCGTACCCGGCCCAGCCGACCTCCCGTGTCGACGGGATCACGCCCGGCAGCAGCGACAGCACGAAGGTGGCGGCGGCGACCACCGTCGCCAGCAGCCGCGCACCGCGGTCGCGGCGGGCCGGCATCAGGGCGACCGCCGCCGCGCCGAGTGCGGGCACCGCCAGCAGGGCGATGAGCACGAGTTGCATGCCCAGGGGAACGTCGTCGGGCGCCATCATGACGCGGCTCCGTAGATCGCGGCGACGACGCCGAGGACCAGCGCGCCGGTGAGGACGGCAGTCGCCGCGCGGGGCAGCGCGGCACGGTGGGCGGTGGCCAGCAGGGCTCCGAGGCGGGTGGTCGAGGTGCCGGTGCCTTCGACCGCGGCGTCGACCACCCGCTCGTCGGCCAGGCGCACGGCACCGGCGATCGCGCGCACCGGCCGTACGATCAGACGGTCTTGCAGGTCGTCCAGCCGGAAGCCGGCGGCGAACAACGGCCGCAACCGGCCGAGGGCCAGCGCTGGATCGGCGCCCGGAGCCGTGTGCCAAAGCCACCACGAGCTCGCGGCGCCGAGGGCCAGCAGCACGATGGGGAGCGCGAGCGAGACACCGAGGTGCGGTTGGTCGAGTTCGAGCGCGGACCGGAAGCCGGGCAGGAAAGCGGCCAGGCCCAGCAGCACCGACGGCACGCCGAGCAGCACGATCGGCCAGCGCATCAGGCCCGGCGGATCGTGAGGCGGCGGGGGTGGCATGTCGTAGCGGGCGTCGTCGAAGCCGACCTGCCAGTCCTCGGTGCGCGAGCGTGGGTAGCCGAAGAAGGTGCGCAGGAGCAGGCGGGTGGCATACCAGGCGGTGATGGCGACGCCGGCGAGCGCGGCGAGCCAGACCACCCAACCCACCCAGGCTGGCGCGGGACCGCCGCCGTCGGTCGCGTGGGCGGCCGCCACGAGCACGTTCTCCTTGGACCAGAAACCGGCGAGCGGGGGTACGCCGGCGAGCGCGCCCAGGCCGATGACGAACGACCAGAACGTCACCGGCAGGTGCTCCCGGAGGCCGCCCATCCGCGACATGAGGTTGGTGCCGACCGCGTGGATCACCGCGCCCGCCGCCAGGAACAGCAGCGCCTTGAACGCGGCATGGGTGAGCAGGTGGAACAGCGCGGCCGCGGGCGAGCCGACGGCGAGGGCGCCGGTCATGTAGCCGAGCTGCGAGACCGTGGACCAGGCCAGCACCCGCTTGAAGTCGTCCTGCGCGGTCGCGGACAACGCGCCGAGCAGCAGGGTTACCGCGGCCACCACCCCGAGCACCGCGAGCGCGGCGGGAGACTGCGCGAACAGCGGATACAGCCGGAAGACGACGTAGACGCCGGCGGCCACCATCGTGGCCGCATGGATCAGCGCGGAGATCGGCGTCGGGCCGGCCATCGCGTCCGGCAGCCAGGTGTGCAGCGGGAACTGCGCGCTCTTGCCGGCAACCCCGGCGAGGAGGAGCAGCAACGCGACCGTCGACGTCCCGGTGTGTTCGAGGACGTCCTCGATCTGGAAGCTGCCGGCAGAGACCCCGAGCCACGCGATGCCGAGCAGGAAGCCGACGTCGCCGACCCGGGTGACGACGAACGCCTTCACGGCCGCGGCGGGCGCCTCGGGCAGCCGCCGGTCGTGGCCGATGAGCAGGTACGAGCAGACGCCCATGACCTCCCAGCCGACCAGCAGCAGAATGAGGTCGTTCGCGGAGACCACCAGCAGCATCGCGCCGGTGAAGAGGCTGACCTGGGCGGCATAGGGCGCATACCGCGGGTCGTCGTGCAGGTAGGCGACCGAATAGATCTGCACGAACAGGGCGACGAGGCTGACCGCCAGCGCCACATAGGTCGTGGCGGGGGCCATCCAGAATCCCACCATGACCTGCAGGTCGCCGAAGGTCACCCACTGCATCCTCGCCTGGACCGGCACGTCCACCACGATCGCCAGCACGAGGCTGACGAGCAGGGCGAGCGCGGCACCGGCGATGCCCAGCGTGGCGGCCGCGCGCCGTCGCTCCCGGCCACCGTCGCCCGGCGGCAGCAGCAGCCCGACCACGCCCAGCAGCAGCGGCACGCCGGCGAGCAGCGGCATCAACACGTCGGCGGCGATCATCCGGCGTCCGCCTCGTGGTGCAGCGCGACCTCGTCCACCTGCACGGCGGCCCGCATCCTGTACCACTGGAGCACGATCGCCAGGCCAACGCCGACCTCGGCGGCGGCGAGCACGATGACGAAGAGGGCGAAGACGCCACCCCGGTGGCCGAGCCCCGCGGAAACCGTGGCGTCCGCGGTCACCAGCACCAGATTGACGGCGTTGAGCATCAGCTCGACGGCCATCAGCACGAGGATCGCGTTCCGGCGGCGCAGGACACCGTAGACCCCCAGCCCGAACAGCAGCGCCGCCGTCACGAACGGGATCACCGCATGCATCAGGCCTCGCCCCCCTTCCGCGCACCGATGTCGGGACGCGACAGCACGATGGCGCCGACCAACGCGGCGAGCAGCAGAATGGAGAGCACCTCGAACGGCAGCACCCAGGTGCCGAAGATCTCGGCACCCATCCGCTCGGCGGTGCCGGGCGCGGGCAGCGGGTGGATCGACCAGCGGAACGCGTCGGCGAACAGGACTGCGAGGCCGAGCCCGACGCCACCGCCGACGATCAGCGCGGGCCAGGCCGGGCGGTCGAGGTCGTCGGAGGGACCGATCGGGGCGCGGGTCAGCATGACCGCGAAGAGCAGCAGCACCACGACCGCGCCCACGTAGACGAGAACCTGCACCCAGGCGACCAGCTCCGCGCCGAGTACGAGGTAGAGACCGGCGATGGCGCCGAGGCTGACGACCAGGTAGAGGCCGGCGCGGACGATCTGGGCGCTGGTGACCACGAGCGCGCCCGAGCCCACCGCGAGGGCCCCGAGCGCCAGCAGCAACGCGTCGGCGACCGTCACTTCTCCGTCTCCGGAGCCTCGGGGGCGGCGCTCTCCGACGCCGGGCTTCCCGGCGCCGGGCTTCCCGGCGCGGCGCTTGCCGGGGCGGCGCTTGCCGGGGCGGCGCTTGCCGGGGCGGCGCTTGCCGGGGCGGCGCTTGCCGGGGCGGCGCTTGCCGGGGCGGCGCTCTCCGACGCCGGGCTTGCCGGCGCGGCGCTTCCCGGCCCGGCGCTTCCCGGCCCGGCGCTTCCCGGCCCGGCGCTTCCCGGCCCGGCGCTTCCCGGCCCGGCGCTTCCCGGCCCGGGGCGGGCGGCGGGTCGCGCGGTTCGGGCCGGGGTGGCGGTGCCCGGGCCCGCGGCCTTGCGGGCGGCGGTCGCTTCCTCCTTCGACGGCTCCCCGAGCACGTCGTGGGCGGGCGGCGCGGGCACGGTCGGCATCCAGTCGCCGAGCCGGTTCTTGTCGTGCAGCAGGTCCAGCACGTCCAGCTCCGAGTATTCGAACTCCGGACTCCAGTGCAGGGCGTCGAACGGGCACACCTCGATGCAGATCCCGCAGTACATGCACAGGGAGAAGTCGATGTCGAACCGGTCGAGCACGTTGCGCTGCCGGGGCCGCGCCGCGCCGGGCACGACGACCTCTTCCTTGTGCGAGTCGATGTAGATGCACCAGTCGGGGCATTCGCGCGCGCAGAGCATGCAGACGGTGCAGTTCTCCTCCAGCAGCGCGATGACGCCTCGCGACCGAGGAGGCAGGTCGGGCTCCACGTCGGGATACTGCTGGGTGGTGGATCGCCTGGTCATGGTCTTGAGCGTGACGGCCAGTCCGTTGATCAGGCCCTTGCCGGGCGCGGACCGCTCTCCGTGCTCACTCATAACCGCATATCCTGCCCGGTCGTCGCACCAGAGGCGAGCACACCCCCACCAGATCTTCGAGTACGGTGGCAGGAGGGTGCTCGACCCTGTTCCTGGAGGCCCGTGATGACCGCTGCGCTGCACGACATTCCGCCGGCCGACGGCTGGACCACGGATGATCTTGACGCCCTTCCCGAAGACGGCCTACGCCGCGAGCTGCTCGATGGAGTGCTCCTCGTGTCCCCCTCCCCCACGGACATTCACCAAGTCCTAGCCGGGCGCCTCATGGTCGCCCTTGAGCAAACCTGCCCCGGCAATCTCCACGTGACCCAGGCGGTCGAGGTGCGGATCAATTCGCGCCGGTCGTTCATTCCCGACGTCTTGATCACCACGGACGACGCCGCCAGCCGCCACGCGAGCTTCTACGACCCACAGGAGGTTCAACTGGCGGTGGAGATCGTTTCTCCCACGTCGCAGAGCATGGACCGGGTCATGAAGCCAGCGCTGTATGCGAAGGCTGGCATCCCGAACTACTGGCTGGTCGAGACTCAGGGTGGCCTGACCGTCCAGACCTACAAGCTCGACGACGAGGACGAGGTGTATCAACCGTCGGGCACGTTCACCGACTGGATCAAGATCGATCAGCCGTGGCGTATCGAGATCCCCATCGCGAAGCTGCGGCCTCGGCACCTCTGAAGCCCGCGGCACGGGACGATACGCGTGCTTCACATTTTTCTTTGTGAATAATGAAGATCGTCCGTTTGTGGGCCCTGTGTCCGGTTAATGGCGGGTGCGACACCGCGTCAATGACCACATAGGAGGATCGCTGATTACCCGCATCGCACCCCGGACCCGAGCGGCCGCAACCGCCGCGCTCGCCGCCGCCGGCCTCACCGGCCTGCTCGGTGCCGCAGCGCAACCGGCCGCCGCGGCACAACCGACCGCCGCAGCGCCCACCGCCGCCGCAGCGCCCACCGCCGCCGCAGCGCCCACCGCCGCCGCAGCGCCGACCGCCGCCCTGGCGTCGCCGTGCGTGCAGAAGATCGCCGTCGTCAACAACGGCGGCTTCGTGATGAACTTCCAGATCACCACCCGGGACGGGCAGCTGTGGCGCCGACCGACGACTACCCGATCAACCAGTGGCGGCTGATCGACCTCACCTCGACGCCACTGGCCGAGGGTGTCGACGTGCGGCCGCTCGTGCACGCCGCCGCCGGCGACGACGTCGTCGGCGACACCTTCGTGTCGTACTGCGCGAACGGCCAGACGGCGACCTACACCGCCAGCGGCACGACGCTCAACTACTCCGTCACGCTGCTGACCTGACGGCCGTGGCCGGGCGCCCCTGCACGGGCGCCCGGCGCGCCGTCACTGGCAGAGGGCCGCGTCGAGGACCTTGACCACACCGTCGTTCTGCTCCGGGGTGGTGGGCTGGGAGGTCACCGCCACCGCCGCCGCGGGGCCACCCTCGATGGCCGCGACGCGGGTCACGAAGCCGGGGATGGAACCGCCGTGGCCCCAGGCGACGCGGCCGCAGCTCAGCGTGAAGCTGATGACCCCGAGGCCGTAGCGGGCACCGGGCTGGGAGCCCTCGGCGGGCACCGTACGGCGCATCTCGGCGAGCTGGGCCGGCGGCAGCAGCTTGCCGTCAATCAGCGCGGCGAAGAACTTCCTCAGGTCTGACGGGGTGGCGACCAGCTGTCCCGCCGCCCAGCCCCAGGACGGGTCGAGATCGGTCACGTCGAACTGCTTCCCGGTGTCGTCGGGCGCGTAGCCGTGCGGGTGGCGTTCCCGGATGACCTGCTCGCCGGCGGACGGAAAGTAGGTGTGGCGCAGCCCGGCCTTGCGGATCACCCTTTCGGTGATCTCCTCGGTGACCGGCCGGCCGGTCACCCTCTGCACCAGCAGGCCGAGCACCACGTAGTTGGTGTTGCTGTACTTCCATTTCGCGCCGGGCGCGAATCCCGCCGGGTGGGCCAGGGCCAGGTCGAGCAGTTCGCGCGGCTCGTAGTAGCGGCTGAGCTCGTCGGACTCCAGGTGGCCGGTGTAGTCGGGCAGCCCGCTGGTGTGCTGCAGCAACTGCCGTACGGTGAGATGCCGCCCGTCGATGCCGTCGCCGCGCAGCAGGCGCGGCAGGTAGGTCTCCACCGGCTCGTCCAGGCGGACCTTGTTCTCGGCGACGAGCTGGAGGACCACGACGGCGACGAACGTCTTCGTGTTGCTGCCGATGCGCACCTGCCCATCGACCGGGACCGGCCGGCGGGTGCCGAGCTTGGCGACGCCGGCGGTGAGGTCACGGATCCGCCCGTCTCTGCCCTTCACCGAGGCGAGCGCGCCCGGCCAGCCGTCCTCGGCGACGATCCGGCGCAGCTCGTCGCGCACGGGATCGCGGGTCGCCGCGCCCGCGGGCGAAGCGGCGACCAGAACCGCGAAGGCGGTGACGGCGGCAGCGGCATGTCGCAACATCGTGAGGCTCCAAGGGGATCGCGGAAGATCTGACCCTTGAAGCCTCGCCGGACGCGCCCGCCGAGTCGATGGGGCTAGCCGCCGAACCGGGGTGTAGCTGTCCCTACCTACAGCGCCACTTTGACCGCGGCGGTGAGCACGAGCTGGCCGAGGGCGACCGGCACGAGCACCAGCCAGCACAGGCGCTGGAGCTGGTCCTCGCGCAGCCGCGGATAGGTGACCCGCAGCCAGATGATCACGAAGGACACGGCGAAGACCTTGAGCAGCGTCCAGAGCCAGCCGAGGTGCTCCGCCGCCGGACCGTGCCAGCCGCCGAGGAACAGCACGGTGGTCAACGCGGCGATGACCACGATGCCGACGTACTCGGCGAGCAGGAAGAACGCGAAGCGCAGCCCGCTGTATTCGGTCATGTAGCCGAACACCAGCTCGGAGTCGGCGATCGGCATGTCGAACGGCGGGCGCCGGATCTCGGCGAGGCCCGAGATGAAGAAGACCAGCGCGGCCGGCGCCTGCCAGAGCAGCCACCACGGCGACCATGCCTCGACGATGCCGGGCAGGCTCAGCGTGCCCGCCGCCATCGCGACGCTCGCCGCGGACAACACCAGCGGCAGCTCGTAGCCGAGCAGTTGGGCGGCGCCGCGCAGGCCGCCGAGCAGGCTGTACTTGTTGGCGGACGCCCACGCCGACATGAGCACCGCCACGACGCCCACACCCAGCACGGCCAGGACGAAGAACAAACCCATGTCGAGGGCCTGGGCGACGAGACCGCCGGGTCCGAGCGGGATGGCCAGCAGGACGATGAGGTACGGGAAAAGCGCCACCAGCGGCGCCAACTGAAACACCCGACGGTCGGCGTCCCGCGGAGTGATGTCCTCCTTCTGCACGAACTTGACGCCGTCGGCGACGAGTTGCGCCCAGCCGTGGAAGGCGCCGGCGTACATCGGCCCGAGCCGGCCCTGCATGTGCGCCATGACCTTGTGCTCGGCCTGGCCGACGACCAGCGGCAGCACGAGGAAGGCGGCGACGACCGCGACGACCCGTACGGTGAGATCGAGCCAGAGCGGCATCAGTTCTCTTCCTTCGCGGGACGGGTGCGGCGGGCTGGCTTCTCGGCCGGCGGGATCGTGCCCTTCAGCGGACCCCACTCGTTCGGGTCGGGCACGCCCGGCGGGCGCATCGGGGCCCGCTTGGCCGTTCCGGCCTCGGACTCCCCCGGCTCCTTCGCGCCCGGCCAGGCCTTCGCCACCCGCGAGGCGAGCACGAACTCCTTGCGCAGCGGATTTCCCTCGAAGCCCGGCGGCAGCAGCAGCGGACGCAGGTCGGGATGGCGCACGAAGCCGATCCCGAACATCTCGTGGGTTTCGCGCTCGTGCCAGGCGGCACCGGGGAAGAGGTCGACCACCGACTCCACCACCGGGTTGTCCCGGGGGACCCGGGCCCGGATCAGCAGGCCGTGCTTGCGCCGCGTGGACCAGAGGTGCGCCACCACGGTGAAGCCCTCATCCAGCTCGTCCACCGCCGAGAGCCAGTCGAAGAAGTCACAGCCGAGCGCGGCGGGATCCCGCACCGCCTCGATGGCCGCCCACCACAGCGCGGCCGGCACGTCGACGACCGCCCGTTCGTGGCCCGGCCCGCCGCCGGACACGCCCGCGGTGAGCGCCGAGGGATCCACGGGCGTCTCGGCATCGGCGGCTGTCAGCAGCGCGACGAGCCGTTCGCCGACCTCTTCGGGCGTCATATCGCCCATCCTAGGGTCCGGCGAGGCCTACCCTCGAAGGCGGCGCAACCATCGGCCCGGCCCGCGCGTGTATTCGCCGTGACATCACCAGCCGTCAGCCTCGGACCGGAGCCGCTCGCCGCCGTGACAGCAAACCCAGCATCGTTCGACGAGCTGTATGCCGCGCATTACAGCGACCTGACAGTGCAGTTGTACGCGTACTTCGGCGACCGGCAGGAAGCGCAGGACGTGGTCCAGGAAGCCTTCTGCCGGGCCCTGGCCCGGTGGCGGGCCGTCTCCCGCTACGACGACCCCGTCGGCTGGGTACGCCGGGTGGCCTGGAACCTCGCCGTGAGCGGGTGGCGCCGCAGGAGGACCGCGCTGAACTTCCTGCGCCGGCAGCGGGCCAGCGAGGACCAGATCGACGGGCCCGGCCCGGAGCGCGTAGCCCTCGTCGCCGCGCTGGCCACCCTGCCCGCGACCCAGCGGCGGGCGATGGTCCTGCACTACCTGGCCGACATGACGATCGCCGAGATCGCCGAGCGGGAGAACGTCGCCGAGGGCACGGTGAAGTCCTGGCTCCACCGCGCCCGGGCCGCCCTGGCGGCCCGACTGAACGCCGGCACGACCACCGAGGAGGCGCGCAATGCCTGATCAGTTCGACACACTCTTCGCCGACCTGCGTGCCAAGACCCTGCCGGAGGTACGCCCGCCCGGCCCCGCCGCGGCGCGCGGCACGGTCCGGCGGCGGCGCACCACGAGGACCGTCGTCGCGGCGTCCACCGTGCTGGCCGTCGCGGGCACCCTGACCGCGGTCGGGCTGCCCACGCAGCGGGAGACAGCCGACGAGCGGCTCGACCGGCTCACCGCCGCCGCCCAGAAGGCGGTCGACGAGAAGGGGACGGCGGTGGGCGTCGGGGTCATCGGTAGCGCGTCACCGGACAGCACGGAACGCTACCCCAACCTCTCCCCCGGGACCTACACGCTGACTGTCGTCTGCGGCAGCTCCGGGACGCTCACCATGAAGGCGACGCTGACCGCCGCCGCCGGCTCCACCGACCTGGGCGGTCAGGTGGCGTCCTGCTCCGCGGAACCGGTCGCGGCGCAGATGGAAGTCCAGACCCCGGTCGACGGTGAGCTGACCGTCGCTCTCCACGCGGACCGGGCGGCCGGGGGCGCGGCCTACGTCATGATGCTCACCCGCAAGCCGGAACCGTGGGGCGTGCCCGTCGCCCCGGAGTCGACGTGGAACGCCGACCGGGCGGCGCAGATTCTTTCCTCCGGCGGAGGCCGGCCGGTCGGGATGACGACCGAGCGGCCCGGAAAACCGACGACCCAGCGCGTCGGGGCGGCCGGGGAATACCGGTTTCGGATGGTCTGCGCGGGCCCGGGGAGCGTCACTGTGACCGTGGCTGGACCGGTCGTCAACCCGCTGCGTCCCCACGAGGCGACGCTGCTGTCCGAGACGGTCGCCTGCACCGACGTAGACCCGCAGCCCGCCCTTGTGGGCGTGGGCCTGGAGAAGGACACCGAGGTCACGGTGAAGGTCACGGCCGACGAACAGGCCCACAACAAGGCCGGCTTCGCGTACGTGGTCGAGCCGGCCTGACGCCTCTTTAGTCCAGCCCGGGGAGGCGGCCGTTGCGGAACAGGTCGACGAAGTCCTGGTGGTCCTCGCGGGCCTGGTCGCCGTACCGGTGGGCGAAGTCCACCAGGACCTGCACGAAGCCGGCCTCGTCCTTGTCGACCGCGGCCACGATCGCCTCCTCGGTGGAGAAGTCGACGAGGTCGTGGCTGGACTCGTCGTCTGCCACCGAGTGCATCCGGGCCACCGCGCGGCCCAGGTCGGCCAGGACCCCGGTCAGGTCGTCGGGTTCGTTGACGTCGGACCAGTCGAGGTCGTTCGCGTACGGGGACACCTCGGCGACCAGCTGCCCCACCCCGGCGAGCTCGGTGAAGCCCAGCCACGAGTCGGCGTGCGCCTGAAGGGCGCGCTGCGACTCGGCGGTGCGGTGGCCCTGGTGGCGGAAGTAGCCGCGGACCCGTTCGTCGTCGATCCAGCGGGCCACGGCCGGCACCTGCGCCTGCTTCATGTAGATGACGACGTCGTTCTCGAGTGCCTGGGTGTGACCCTCGAGCAGCAGGTTGTAGGACGGCAGCCCGGCCGACCCGATGCCGACGCCCTTGCGCAGCTTGATGTCCTTGATGGTGGTGGAGACGCCGTCGCCGTGCGACGGCAGGGTGCCCAGGTACTGGTGGAAGGCCGCGGTCACCGTGGCCACGGTCGCCTCGTCGACCTCGTAGACGCCGTCGCCGAGCGAGAAGCGGCGCTCGTAGTCGTCGATCGTGGTCTGCGCGGCCAGCAGGTCGACGCGGGTGTTGAGCCGGGCCTCCTGGAGCACCCGGCGCAGCACGCCGGTGGCGTTGTCGAGGGTGATCGACCCGATCGCGTCGTCGCCGCCGTGGGCGATGGCACGCAGCTCGGTCAGGTACGCCCCGGCGAACGTGGTGACCAGCCCGGTGATGACCTCGTCGGAGAGCGCCTTGCTGTAGCCGATCAAGGCAACGCTCGCGCAGAAGCGTTTGAGGTCCCAGAGGAACGGGCCGACATACGCCTCGTCGAAGTCGTTGACGTTGAAGACGAGTTGGCCCGAGGAGTTCATGTAGGTGCCGAAGTTCTCGGCGTGCAGGTCGCCGTGGATCCACACCCGGCTGGTCTGCGCGTCGAGGAAGCGGTCGTCGGCGTAGCCGCCGGTCATGTCGGCGTAGAAGAGCGAGGCGCTGCCCCGGTAGAACGCGAACGGCGAGGACGCCATCTTGCGGAACTTGCGCCGGAAGGCGGACGGATCGACCGCCATCAGCTCACCGAATTCCCTGGTCAGAACGTCGATGATGAATTCTGACCGCGGCTGATCACCCATGATGCGCAGCGTAGACCGGCGAGGCGACGCCTGTCAGCCGGGCGGACGGACGACCGGGGCCGTCAGCGAGGCTGCGTCCCGGCGCGACACGGACTCCGGCGGGCCGGGCACCAGCGCGTCGCCGGAGCGAAGCGGGTCGGGGCGGGACACGCCGCCGAGGCCCGACTGCTCAGCGGCGATCTTCTCCTGCAGGCGCAGGATGCCGTGCAGCAGCGCCTCCGGCCGCGGCGGGCAGCCCGGCACGTAGACGTCGACCGGGATGAGCTGGTCGACGCCCTTGGTCACCGAGTACGAGTCCCAGTACGGGCCGCCGCAGTTGGAGCAGGAACCGAACGAGATCACGTACTTGGGCTCGGGCATCTGGTCGTACAGCCGTTTGATCGCCGGGGCCATCTTGTCGGTGACCGTGCCGGAGACCACCATGAGGTCGGCCTGGCGCGGGCCGTGCGCGAACGGGATCACGCCCATCCGCATGAAGTCGTGCCGGCTCATGCTGGTCGCGATGAACTCGATGGCGCAGCAGGCGAGGCCGAAGTTGAAGACCCACAGCGAGTAGCGGCGCCCCCAGTTCAGCACGAACTTGATGGGCTCCCCGAGCACTCCTGGCAGACCGGCCACGACGCTCAACCTACCTCCCGTACGGCTCAGAGCAGCAGTCCGACCCCGTCCCGGCGCGGGTCGCCCGCCGCGCCTCCGGCCCCCACCGCCGTCACCCCGCCGAAATAGTGGTTGATCTCCGCCCACTCGTGGATCCGCCAGCCCGCCTCGACCAGGGCGTCCAACTCGTCGCGGGAACATCCCGGCTCGGCGTGCACCGTGTCGTCCACGACGTGGAACCGGGGTCGCGCGATCGCCGCCGACATGTCCAGCCCGTCGACCAGGACGCCGATCAGCGTGTCGATCAGCGCGGTCCGAATGCGCGACGCCCCGGCCGAACCCACCGCCACGGCCAGGTCGCCGTTGGAGTCGATGACCACCAGCGGGCACATGTTCGACGACATCCGGCGTCCGGGCGCGAGGTCGCCGGTGATCAGCTCGCCCTCGCCGAGCATGGAGTTGAGGTTGATGCCGAGCCCGGGCAGCCAGACCGCCGCGCCCAGGCCCAGCGTCGTCGTGATCACGCACGCGTTGCCCTCGGCGTCCACCACCGAGACGTTGGTGGTGTCGCCGATCTTCTGCCGCCCCCGGTCCCGCAGCGCCGCCGCCAGGGTCACCGCCCGCTCCGGCCGGGAAAGCTCGGACAGGGACGCGGGCAGGGCCGCGATCGTGTCGACCGTACGGTTGAGGTCGTGGCGGGCCCGCACCCGAAACGAGCCGAGCGCCGCGTGGTCGACCGGCGTTTCCAGCACCCGGTACGCGGCGAGGTCCATCGGTCCCAGCGCGCCGCCGGCCGCCCGTACGGTGTCGACCATCAGGGCCGCGTAGGCGCCGGTGTAGAACAGGGCCGGACCGTCCGCGGCCAGCGCCTCGAAGGCCCCCGCCAGCCCCGGGTGAAAGAGCCGGTCGCCGCCGCGCAGCAGCTGCCCGCCGGGCGCGTAGATCGCGGCACCGTCCCCGTGGGCGAGGGCGGGCGCGCAGGCGGCCAGCGTGCGCGCGTGCGCCGGAGGCATCACCACGCCCGTGGTGGCCAGCTCGTACGCCGGGGCCACGAGTGCTTCCCACGGCAGGCGCCCCCACCGGCGGTGCACCTCGCCGCAGCCGGCGGGAACGCCCGGCACCGCGACGCTCGCCCCGCCGATCGAGTAGACCTGCGGCACGCCCCCGAAGAACACGTCGACGGCGACCATCGGGCCCGGCAGGCGGTCGCCGTCCGTGCCCGGCACCGAGACGAAGAAGTCGAGGCAGGTCACCTCGCCCGAGGCGGCGTCGAAGTAGGTCGCGAAGCCGCCTCCGCCCAGTCCGGTGTAGACCGTCTCGGTGGCACACGTGGCGAGCACGGCGGCCACGGCGGCATCGGCCGCGGTGCCCCCGTCCCGCAGTATCCGCAAGCCCGCCAAGGCCGTCGCGGGATGGCTGGCGGCGACCCCGGCCGCGATGCGCCCCATCCGTGGGGAAGTCTCCATTGGGCGAAGCGTAGGCGCTCAGAGCCTCCGACGACCGCCCGTCCCTCTCCCGGGCATCCACCCGGCCCGCGCCATGTCCACCCGGTCACCCTTCAGGGGTACGCCCTCGCTCAGCAACCGCTGCCGTGCCTCCTGCTCATGCCCCGGCGGCATCCGTCCCGCGCTGTTCACCACCCGGTGCCAGGGCACTCCTCCCCCGTGGCGGGCCATGATCGTTCCCACCTGGCGGGCCGAGTTGCGCCCGGACACCTCGGCCAGGGCGTCGGCGACCGCGCCGTAGGACATCACCCGGCCCTCCGGGATGCTCTCCACGAGCTGCAGCACCTCTTCGACGTACTCCTGGGGTGTCACGACCGCCACGATATGGGATCCGCGTCCGGGTCCGCGGACCTCGGCGAGCAGAATGGTGCAGGTGCGCGAAGAGGTGACCGGTGCCCGACGCGTCGTGGTGAAGGTGGGGTCCTCCTCGCTGACCACGGCCGCCGGCGGAATCGACGAGCAGCGCGTCGACGCCCTGGTCGACGTGCTCGGCAGGCATGCCGCCCGGGGTCGGGAGGTCGTGCTGGTCTCCAGCGGCGCGATCGCCGCCGGGCTCGCCCCGCTCCAGCTGCGCCGGCGACCGCGCGACCTGGCCACCCAGCAGGCCGCGGCCTCCGTCGGCCAGGGCATGCTGATCGGACGGTACGCGGCCGGCTTCGCCCGCCACGGTCTGACCGTGGGGCAGGTGCTGCTCACCGTCGACGACGTGACCCGGCGAGCGCACTACCGCAACGCGTACCGAACCCTGCGCAAGCTGCTCGACCTCGGTGCGCTCCCGATCGTCAACGAGAACGACACGGTCGCCACCGACGAGATCCGCTTCGGCGACAACGACCGGCTCGCGGCGCTGGTCGCCGCCCTCGTCCACGCCGATCTGCTGGTGCTGCTCTCCGACGTGGACGCCCTCTACACCGGCGACCCGTCCGCCTCGACGTCCCGGCGCGTCGACACGGTGCGCGACGCGGCCGACCTGTCCGGGATCGCCATCGGCGCCGCCGGCCGGGCCGGCGTCGGCACCGGCGGGATGGTGACCAAGGTCGAGGCCGCCCGGATCGCCACCGGCTTCGGCATCCCGGTCGTGCTGACCGCCGCGCCGATGGCCGGGCGGGCCCTGGACGGCGACGAGATCGGCACCCTCTTCCACGCGGCCGAGAAGCGCCCCACCGCCCGGCTGTTCTGGCTGGCGCACGCGACGTCCCCCCGCGGCCGGCTCCACCTCGACCCCGGCGCCGTCGCCGCGGTGGTCGCCCGCCGCAAGTCGCTGCTGCCCGCCGGCATCACCGCGGTGGACGGCTCCTTCTCGGCCGGCGACCCCGTCGACCTGGTCGACACCTCCGGCGCCCCGATCGCCCGGGGGCTGGTCAACTACGACGCCGTCGAAATTCCCGCCCTGCTCGGACGCTCCACGCCGGAGCTGGCGGCGGCCCTCGGGCCAGGATATGAACGAGAGGTCGTCCACCGCGACGACCTGGTCCTCCTCTAGACCTCCCAGGAGTCACCATGACTGTGCGTCAGCAGGCCGCCGAGGCCCGGGTCGCCGCGATCGACCTCGCGGCCGCCACCCGCGCGGAGAAGGACGCCGCGCTGCTGCTGATGGCGGAACGCCTCGTCGACCGTACGGACGACATCGTCACCGCCAACGCCGTCGACGTCGACAACGCCCGCGGCGGCGGCCAGTCCGAGGCGATGATCGACCGCCTCACCCTGACTCCGGACCGGGTCGAGGCGATGGCCGACGGCCTACGCCAGCTCGCCGCCCTGAGCGACCCGATCGGCGACGTCGTCCGCGGCGCCACCCTGGCCAACGGCCTGGAACTGCGCCAGGTCCGGGTCCCCTTCGGCGTCGTCGGCATCATCTACGAGGGCCGCCCCAACGTGACCGTGGACGCGGCCGGCATCTGCCTGAAGTCGGGCAACGCGGCCCTGCTGCGCGGCTCCGGCTCGGCGATGAGCTCCAACGCGGCGATCGTCTCGGTGCTGCGCAAGGCGGTCGCGGACGCGGGCCTGCCGGCGAACGCCATCCAGCTGCTGGACGCGACGACCCGCGACTCGGTCAAGGAGCTGATGCGCGCCCGCGGCCTGGTCGACGTCCTCATCCCCCGCGGCGGCGCCTCCCTGATCAAGACGGTGGTCGAGGAATCCACGGTCCCGGTCATCGAGACCGGCGTGGGCAACTGCCACGTGTACGTCGACGAGGCGGCAGACCTCGAAAAGGCCCTCGGCGTCGTGCTGAACTCGAAAACCCAGCGCCTGTCGACCTGCAACACGGCCGAGTCGCTGCTCATCCACTCCGCCCTGACGGAAACGTTCCTGCCGTTGGTGATCGAGGAACTGATCAACGCCGGCGTGACCATCCACGGCGACCCGCGCGTGGCCTCGTTCGACGACGTCGTGCCGGCGACCGAGGAGGACTGGGGCAAGGAATACCTGTCGGCGGACATCGCCGTCGCGGTGGTCGACTCCCTCGACGACGCCCTCGACCACATCCGCCGCTACGGCAGCGGCCACACCGAGGCCATCGTCAGCGAGAGCACGACGGCGGTCCGCCGCTTCGCGGCCCGGGTAGACGCGGCGGCCGTAATGATCAACGCGTCGACGCGCTTCACGGACGGCGGGGAGTTCGGTTTCGGCGCGGAGATCGGCATCAGCACTCAGAAACTGCACGCCCGCGGCCCCATGGGCCTGCCGGAGCTGACCTCGACGAAGTACATCGTCACCGGCAACGGCCACACCCGCTGACCGGACGGAATGCGGCCGCATGCACGGCCGCATTCCGACGCAGGTCTCACTGGCATGCCACATTGGCGCGGTTACCAACGGGCGCTTCTCCGCTACTTCTTTTCGACCTCGATTCGAACTGCAGCCGACCCTTCTTCGAGCCATCCGCAGTAGGAGTCAAAATCGAAATGGCGTCCATCCGGGACGGCATCTTGAGCCAGCGTCAACAAATGCCTGGCAAGGGACACCAGCCCGGCTGGATTTCCGGAGAGGACCACAGTCTTCTCTGGTGACTCCCACACTTCGGCGCGAAGAACCGTCTCCTCGTCCCACCAGGTCCCCACACCCAATGAAGGATCATAGGTCGTGACCTCGACCGTCACCGGCAAGGTAGGTCGATCAGGATCGCCACCAGCAGCTACGGGTGATGCCATCCCGACTCCTCCGGAAGGTAGATATGGATGTTGCTCAGTGGCCTACCGCCCCGGACTCCAGGGCCGATCGGGCTACTATACGTCTCGAAATTGATGTGCGGGTTCTGCCTGGGGTGCGCCAGGTCCGCATCGGTAAGACGCACCTGCCTCAGCCCGTCTTCACTCAAGAACCGGCCTCCGCCCATGTCTCGATATCCGGGTCCGACGAAATCAACGGCGGTATCCATGGCGTCGCTCGTCGCCATATAAGCACCGTCTTTGAGGTTCTCGATTCCAGCCGGGACACCTTCCCCGCAGTTGTGGACGAGAACCGGCGCCTTACCGGCCAGCACATAGAACGTGTGGAAGCCGTCCACCTCGAGATTCAGCATGCGCTGCTGGTCGTAGAACGGATTGACCAGATGCACCGACAGGTGCGCACCATCGGCTGTTACCAGCTTGTGGCCTTCGCGTAGAGCGCCGGCCTCGACCCAATCGCCAACGGTCGCGTCCCAGAACGGATGATTCTGCGTGGCGTGAATCGTGAAGGTATTTTTGTGTGCGTCGACAACCGTGAGGTCGACGAGGTTGGTATCGATATGGTCGAACAGGGTTATGACGGTCTTGCCGGAGGTTTCACCGGTGGTGGGGTCGGTGGCGAGGACAACGTCACCCAGCTCGACGTCGTCGATCGGCTTGGTGGTGCCGTCCGCCATCAATACCGGCGTATCGCTGGTGAAGCTACATTTCTTGGCCCCACCACGAAGCCACTTGATAGCCTTCCCGCCGCCCTTGACGGCCTTGCCGGCAGGGATCAGCCCGACCATGTTGATCGCGGCGCTGACGTAGTTGCCCTTCTGCCAGTCCTCCTTGGCCAGGCGGACCGCCGAAGGCGCCCCGATGATGGGGAACCAGCTCATGGTTTCGTCGAAACTGTGCTGCGACGCCGCGAACGCCGCCTGCTGCATCGCGCAGTCGTTGAAGTATTCGCAGAGGTATGCCGCGATCGCGGTGTCGATCTCGCCCGAGTCGAGGTCGGCGATGTGGCAGTCGGTGGGTACGTAGCCGGCGCAGTGGCCGGTTTTGATGACGGCGTACTCGGCGAACTTCGGCGGTTGAGTACGGCTGCCGGTCTTGGTGTTGACGCCGACGCCGCAGTTGCAGCCGATGTCCGGGTCGTCCGCCGGGTCGGTCGGGGTCGAGGTCGAACCGGACGGCTTGTCGGAGTCCTTGCGACCGCCGCCGGGCTTTCCGCCGCCTTGCTTGCCGCGGTTGTTCGCGTCGCCGCCGCCGCCGTCGCAGGAGGCGAAGTCGCAGTCCTTCATGCCGGACGGGTCGCTGAGCGTGATGGGGTTGTCGCCGGAGTAGGTGTAACCGCCCAGCTGGTTCAGGTCGTCCATAACCAGGAGCGGGTCGGGGCTGATGAAGCGGCCCAGGGCTGGGTCGTACTTGCGGGCGCCGAGGTCCGTGTATCCGGTGTCGAGGTTCTTCGAGGCGCCCAGGTAGCCGTGGGTCGGGTCGGGCCAGAGGTTCAAGTTGGCGCTGGCTCGGGCTTCGCCGTACGGCTTGTACTGCTGGCGGGACACCTGCTGGGTGGTGGTGTTCATGGCCAGCCCGGCGGTGCCGTGCAGGTCGTTGAACAGGTAGCTGGTGCCGCCGCCGGACAGGCTGGAGCGGGAAGCGACGGCCTTGCCGCCGTGGCTGTAGGTGCGGACTCCGCCCAGGACGACCGCGGGTGTCACGCCGGTGTCGATGACGATTTCGGTGGTGCCGGCGAACAGGGTGGTGCGGCCGGGGTCTCGGCGGATCAGCTGGCCGCCGTCGGCGTCGTAGAGGAATTTGGTGGTGGCCGGGGTCGCGCCGGCGGTTGTGACCTCGGAGAGTCGGCCCTCGTCGTCCCAGCGCAGGGTCTGGCCCTTGGCGGTGCCGCCGGTGGGCGTACGGGTCATCAGGTTGCCGGCGACGTCGTAGACGAACTTCGTCGGGTCGGTGCCGCCGCTGCTGCCGGTGAGCGTGTGTGGCTGCGCGCCGGTGCGGTTGCAGTTGGCCGAGCAACCCATCGTGTAGTCGGTGGTTCTGTCCGCGTCACCGCTGACCGAGTGGTCGACGAGCTTCTTCCGGTCGCCGATCGCGTTGTAGGTGAAGCTCTGCCAGTACGAGCCGGGTCGGGTGGCGACGTCCGCGGCGGTGGGCGCGCTTTCTGGGACGCAGTCTTCCCTGGCGGTCCACGCCTCGGACAGCCGGGCCAGGGTGTTGTAGCGGTAGCACTGGGTGTCGGTGACAGTGTTGCCCGTTTCGGACTGCTTGTCGGTGACCGACAGGGGGTTGCCCGCGTCGTCGTAGGAGTAGCTCAGCTCGTCGACGAGGGGGCCGATGCCCTGGCTGCGGTACACCTGACGCTTCGACAGCCGGAGCGTCTCCTCCTCGTAGGAGTACAGCACCTGCGCCTCGTTGGACGAGGCACCCATGGTGACCTTCGAGGGCTGACCGAAGTCGGTGTAGAGGGTGCCGGAGACGTACTTGTCCGCCGCCGATCCGGTCGAGGTGGGTGCGCCCAGGGCGTTGTAGCCGTACGTGATCAGCTCGCCCGGCAGGCCCGCCACGGCCGGCTCGGTCTGCTGGGTCAGTCTCTCGTTGTTCGGCGAGTAGGCGAAGGTCGTCGTGTATGTGGTCGGCAGCGGTCGCTCGACGGTCGGCAGCGTGACCGTCTGGCCGAGTGGCTTTCCGAGAGTGGAGTAGCCGGTGACCTCGACGGTGTAGGCGCCGGTGACTCCCTGGACGTGTCGGGATGACGACGTCGGTGCGCCGATGCGCAGGGTGTCGTACGTCCAGGACGCGTACTTGAAGTTGTCCTTGGTCTTGTTCGTGGCGGCGAGCTTGCGGCTGAGCAGGTCGTAGGAGAAGTTCAGCTCGATGCCGCGGGCGTCCTTGGTCGCGACGAGGCTTCCGGCGTCGTCGTATCCCGAGAAACTGGTCCCCGCGTCCGGGTCCTTCCGGGAGGTCTGCCGACCCCGCAGGTCGTACACATAGGACCACACCGCGTCGTCCGGCCCGGTGATGGACTTCTGCTGACCGGCCGAGGTGTAGTCGTACGTGATGTCGTGGCTGGTGCCCCCCGACGCGGTGTAGCCGTCGGCGGCGTTGCCCGAGAGCGTCGGCGCGGTGGTGTACTGCTGCAACTTGGTGATCTGGCCGCGGGCGTTGCCGACCTTGGTGATCGCCATGGCGCCCGTCGGAGGAATCACCGTGGTCTTGTCACCGACGTACGCGGTGCGGCTGCTCCACGACTTCACACCGTTGTGTTCCTGGGTGACCAGGGTTGCGCGACCCATGCCGTCGTAGTCGGTGACGGTGGTGGAGGGCACCGACACCTGCGACAACTGGTCGGAGACCAACGAGTCCTTCGGCGATCCGGCCGCCGCGTACGCGTTGTTGGTCAGGACGGTGCGGCCGTGCGAGTCGTACTGGAAGTCGGAGACGATCACGCTGCCGTTCTCGCCGGTGTCCTGCGTCTCCAGCTTGCGCAGCATGCCGTCGTAGAGCACCTTGCCGACCCGGTAGGTCGTGGGTGCGTTCACGGCGTCGCTGTCCTGGATGCTTCTGGTGGTGACGACGCTCGGCCCTGAGGTCGACAGCTTGTAGTCGAAGAGGTAGTTCGCCGGAGCGCCGGCGGCCTTGTTCTTGTTCGGCAGCCACATGGCGGTCGTGCGGCCGAGGGCGTCGTAGGTGGTCGAGCTCTGCGCGCCCGCGATGTCGGTCTTGCCGATCGGCAGCTGCCGGGCCGGGTTCAGGACGACCGTGGAGAGCTGACAGTCCTTGCTGGACTGGGTGACGGTGGCGCAGGAGACGCCCGGCGTGACCTGGGAGACGGACACGACGGAACCGGGCAGTTCGCCCTCGCTCGGGCTGAAGCGGGTATAGACGGCCTGGGCGAGCTTCGTCTTCTTGTCGGCCATCAACGAGTTCGGCGTCCGCGTCGTCGAGGTGACCCGGCCGTACGCGTCGTACGTCGAAGTGCTCATGTCCACGAACGCCGTGGCGACCGCACCGTTGGCGACGGACGCCTGCTGCACCAGCGTGGGGTTGTTCTTCGCCGGGCGGGCTGGGCTGGCCTGCCCGTCACCGTTGTACGCGAAGGCCTTGCCGTCATACGAGGTGCGCGTCTGGGAGAGCAGCTTCCCGGACGGTGTGGCCTTGGCGCTGGGGCAGTCCTGGTCGGTCTTGACTACCTCTGCCGGAACCACCAGCGTCGGAACGCTGCCGTCGAGGTAGCGCGTGAACGTACACGTGGTGACGTTGCCCGTGGCGCCGGGTTCGCCACGGTCGGCGGTCTGCACCGGCATGCCCGTGGTGGTCTGGCCGAGGCTGGTGTTGTAGAAGGTGGCGGTCTCGGTCTTGCGCCAGCCGTACGAGACCTTCTGGCGGGTCAGCGTCTTGGCCGTGCGGACCATCGACGACCGCAGCGGCTCCAGGCCACCGTCGCGGAAGCGGGACGCGGTGGGGCCGAGGATCGTCGGCACGGTGACGGTGGAGGACTCCAGCGTCCCGCCGTCACCGGTGTACGTCTCGGTCTCGAAGACCCGACCGGCGAGCTCGTTGTCGTCGGACACCGAGACCGATCCGTCCTGGCTCTCCAGCGCGGGCAGGTTGCGGGACCCGCCACCGGGCAGCGTGTCGCCGTCCATGCCCAGGAAGTAGTAGGCCTTCGTCAGGGTCTTGCGGTCGTGCACCTGCGCCTTGTCGGTGTAGTGGAACACCGACGTGTCACCGGTCTTGATGTGGACCTCGGGGTAACCGCGGAACTGTCCCCACGTCCGGTACTTCGCCTTGACGACCTCGTTGTCGTCGTAGTGCCAGCCCGGCTTGCCCTTGTACTCGTACTCGGTGACGAGTTTCGGCTGGGTGCCGTCCTGGAAGTGGTTGCTGCGGTCGTACGTGGTCACCGATTTGACCGGGTGTGTGTAGAACCAGTCGATGGCCGGCGTCGGTTGCCCTTCCGGGGTCCAGAACACCGGGAAGCAGCCGGTGCTGTTCGTCGAGGCGAACGCCTGGGCCTTGGTGGCCTTCTCGTCGTCCAGGTCGGTTTTCGGCAGGCCCGAGCAGTTCGGCGTGCTGTAGTCGACCACGGTTTCCGCGCCGGACTCCGACAGCACGGTGCCGATCCGGTGGTAGTACATCTTCGGCAGGCCTTCGAGGGTGCCGACCCGGTTCGCCAGCTGCTTCGGCAGGAAGCGAATCTCCGGCACCGAAGCGTCCTGGCCGGCTCCCCCGAGACGGTCCAGGCCGACGTGCTTGACGGAGTCGAGCCACAGGGTCGGCGCGTGGTCTCCGTTGTCCGGGAACGCGTGCGTCAACTCGTACCGGTCGACGTCCTTGGCAGCGCCGCCCACGCGGGCGCGGGTCGTGATGGTGGTCAGCATGCGCCGCGACCAGAAGCTGGGCGAATGGTTGGCGCAGTCCTTGCCGCCGGCGCAGTGGAGGTCGATCGGCACGTCCGGCCAGTAGTTCGGGTGGGACACCGTGAAGTCGTCCGGGCCGCAGGTGTTGCCGGACGGTTCGCCGCGCAGGCACCGCTCCACCGTGTCGAACAGGACCTGGCCGGGCGCGGGACCGGAGTAGATCGTGTTCGGCCGCAGGCCGTAGTCGATGCGCTTGACCGTGCCGGCACGGGTGTACTCGACGGCGGCCTTCTTCATGTTCGCGCCGTAGTGACCGGTCTCGGGCGCGTAGTAGTACGCCATCGCGTTGCCGTTGGGGTCGACGACGTAGTCGAGGTTGAACCGGTATCCCAGCGTGCACGCCGTGTCGCCGAACGAGCCGTCCGGGCACGCGTTCACCCCGTCGTGCGCCTTGTAGATCGGCACCGTCCAGGCCGACTTCGTCTCCTCGGCACCCGCGGTCCAGCCGGGCAACCGGTTCATCCCGAAGTAGTAGTGGGTGCCGTTCTCGATGACGTGGAAGTACTCCTCGTTCCTCGTCCCGTTCTTGGCACCGCTCAACTTCTCGATCTTGATCGTCGAGCTGTCGCTCACCGGGTGGAAGGTCTTGAACTTGTCGTCGTAGACGATCTGGCTCGACGAACCGTTGAGTGACATCGTGAGGAGCTCGCCGGCCCAGCACTGGTCACCGGAGCCCTCCGGCGCGCCGGAACCCTTGACGTCGCCGCAGGAACGATAGGTGCGCTCGATGAAGCTCTCACCGGTCGACCAGCCGTCCCCGACCCACGAGGACTGGTTGTTGGTGCCGGCGGTGCGGGCGTCCTGCCCGGCCGAGCTGTAGGAGAGTCCGACGCTGGGCGCGACGCCGGCGATGGGCGGGGGCACCGCGATCGGAACGCTGTAGGTGAACGAGCCGGTGTTGCCGCTGACCGACCAGGTGCCGCCCGGGGAGAGGCTGGTCGCGGAATAGTCTCCGGACGAGCCGGAGGCGCCCGCCGTCGCCGCCAACACGCTGGCCGACGACGCGGCCAGGGAGACCTTCGCCGACAGCGGAGAGCTCGCCGCGGCGCGTACCGGGGTCTGGGTCTGGCACTTCTCCAGCTCGGGGGTGGTCATCGCGCACGCCGGCAGCTTCACCAGGCGCAGCCGGGAGCCGAAGTCGCCGCCGAAAGCGTTCTTGAACGACGATTCGTCCACGTCGACGTCCACGACACCTGAGCCCGCCGTGCTCTGCAACGAGAACATGACGCCGCGAACACCGGCCGCCTGGGCGACCTTCTGCTCGACGGTGGTGACCCGCACCTGTTGCGGCGACTCGCCCTTGGCGGGTGCGGCGACGGACACCGGCGACGAACCCGCTTGCTGCCGTGGCTCCTCCGCCACGGCGGCCGCGGCGCGCTTCTGCCTCTGCGGCAGCAGCGACACCGTCGTGCTCTGCGCGGCGGGAAGAGACGTACTCGTCGAAGGGTCGAAACGCGCATATGTGGTGCGCGCCGGCGTACCCTTGGCGAGCTTCTTGTCCTTGACCAGCTTGACGCGCGTCATCGGCTTCGGATCCGGCAGCACGACATCCGGTGGCGCGGCCGTGGCACTGCGCGCCGGCAGCAAACCGACCGCCGCGGGCAGCACCGCAAGGGTCAATGCCGAGGCGACAATCCGTCGCCATCGGGATGAAAGTCGCGGACCCCGAACCATCGTGGACAGCATTCAGTTCTCCCCCGTGCACAAGCCGATGATCTTCGATCGGCGGGCACACTCTAGAGGCTCGACGACATCGGCGGTGGGGAGAGCGGCACATCTCTCATCGACGTGATGCCGGACCTGGTCAGCGGCAGGCGCGGATGGCGGCCAGGGTGGTGTTGACGTCGAAGACCGGGCCCTCGTCGCTGTCCCACCCTCCGTCCGTGCGTTGCGTCGCGCTCAGCCGTTTGCGGGCCGTGCGGAGCAGCCAGTCGTCGCCGAGGTTGACCCGGCGCAGCGCCGCAGCCAGGTTTGCCACGTGCGCCGGGGACATGTCGTCGAGGCGGTCGCCGAGGACGATCTGCACCCGGGCCGACTCGTAGAAGAACTGCTGTTCGTGCAGGAGTCCGGCGGCGTGCCAGCCGGTCGCGAGGAACGACGGCCAGGTGCCGTCCGGGCGCAGTTGGGCGACGACGAAACGGGCGGCGGCCGCGAGGTGGTTGGCGTGGCGGGCCGGTTTCTCATGGCGCGGGTGAGCCTCGATCTCGGCGACGGTCATCCAGAAGCCGGCGACCGCGGTCAGATAGAGCGTCGCCTCCGGATCGCCCGGCATCGCCCACGGAGGCGCTTCCGGGGCCAGCGTCTCGTCTTCCTGCCACGTCCCGTCACCGCCCTGAACGGCAGCGAGCCAGGCGAACGCGCGGTCCGCGGCGGGACCGCCGAGGCCGCCCAGATCGTCGATCTCGGCGAGCCGGAAGCAGGTGGCATCCACCGAGGACACCGTGCCGTCCGCGCCGGCCGGCCAGCCGCCATCGGGGGTCTGACCGCTCTCGATGCGCTCGAAGACGTCGGGCGCCGGCCGGTTGCCGGTCCGCAGGTAGGACAATCTCGCCCGTTCGACCGGGTCACCGTGGGCGACGACGTATCCGATCGCGGCATCAATATCGACCACGGTCGTTACGCTACCGCTGTCGCCCACCCCAGGACAGGGCGGGCGACAGCGCGGAACCCAGTCAGTACGACGGCAGCGACGGGTCGACCGTGTTGACCCACGACACGATGCCGCCCTGCACGTGCACGGCGTCGGAGAAGCCGGCCGCCTTGAGCGCGGCGAGGGCCTCCGCCGAGCGCACGCCGGACTTGCAGTGCAGGACGATCTGCCGATCCTGCGGGAAGCGGGACAGGGCTTCGCCGGAGAGGATGTCGCCCTTGGGGATCAGCGTCGCGCCCGGAATCGAGACGATCTCGTACTCGGCCGGCTCGCGGACGTCGACCAGGAAGATGTCCTTGCCCGAGTCCTGCAGCTCCTTGAGCTCGCGGGCGGTGATCGTCGCGTCGAGCGTGGCTTCCTGCGCCTCGACGGAGATCGCGCCGCAGAAGTCCTCATAGTCCTCGAGCAGGTCGGTGACCGTCGGGTTCTCGCCGCAGAGCGCGCAGTTCGGGTCCTTGCGCACCTTGATCTTGCGGTATTCCATCTCCAGGGCGTCGTAGACCATCAGCCGGCCGACCAGCGGCTCACCGATGCCGGTGATCAGCTTGATCGCCTCGTTGACCTGGATGGAGCCGATCGACGCGCAGAGCACGCCGAGCACGCCACCCTCGGCGCAGGAGGGCACCATGCCGGGCGGCGGCGGCTCCGGGTAGAGGCAGCGGTAGCAGGGACCGTGCTCCTCCCAGAAGACCGAGGCCTGGCCGTCGAAGCGGTAGATGGAGCCCCAGACGTACGGCTTGCCGAGCAGCACCGCGGCGTCGTTGACCATGTAACGGGTCGCGAAGTTGTCGGTGCCGTCGACGATGAGGTCGTACTTCCCGAAGATCTCTTTGACGTTGTCGCGGTCCAGCGCGGTGTTGTGGATGACCACGTCGATCAGGGGGTTGATCTCACGGATGCTCGCCGCGGCGGACTCGGCCTTGGGCCGGTCGACGTCGGACACGCCGTGGATGATCTGGCGCTGGAGGTTGGACTCGTCGACGGTGTCGAAGTCGACGATGCCGAGCGTGCCCACCCCGGCCGCGGCCAGATAGAGCAGGGCCGGAGAACCCAGGCCGCCGGCGCCGACCACGAGCACCTTGGCGTTCTTGAGCCGCTTCTGCCCGTCCATCCCCACGTCCGGGATGATCAGGTGACGGGAATAGCGGCGGATCTCATCGACGGACAGCTCGGCGGCCGGCTCGACGAGCGGGGGCAGGGACACGGTGAACTCCCCGGGTTGAGGGTAAGGTGCGCCCACCATTCTTGCGCGTGGATCGCCGTCGTGGACATGACGAGGAACACCGGCCCGGGATTCGGGATGGGGAATCAACCGTCAGTCGGTCGCGTTGCCGGCGTACCGCCGGCCGTCGACGTAGGGCCAGGGGTTCGCGACGCAGCCCTGCAGACCGTACGTCTGCTGCATCATGACCGGCGCGGGTCGGCCCTTGCCGGGGCAGGTCTCATGGCCGTGGCCGAGCTGATGCCCCACCTCGTGGTTGATCGCGTACGCGCGGTAGACCTCGACGGGCGCGCCATAGCCCGGCACGGCGTCGCGCCACCGGTCCAGATTCATGACGACCCGCCCGGGGAGCCGGCACGACGTGTATCCCTCGGTGTCGAGCCCGCCGGTCGCGCACATCCGCTCCGACTTGCGCGCCGAGGCCAGGAAGATCGTGAACTCGGCCTCGACCGACACGGGCACCCGCTGCAACCGCAGCTCGCCCCCGCCGATCCAGCTCCGGCGGTCGCCGAGGATCCGCTCCACCTCGCCGGCGAAGTCGTCGGCCCGGGCCGCCCCGAAGCTCTCCTCCACGGCGACCCTGAACCGCCGCAGGGTGCCGGCGCTGCCCAGCACGGGTCCGTGCCCGCTGACGACAAGAAACCCGTCGGTGGTCACGCTCTGCTCCACAGGTTTTCCGGGTACGGGCTGAGCGACCCGCACAGGGCCCGCCGGCACCTGCGCGGGCGCGGCCGCCTCCCCGCCCCGCTGGTCACGAATGAGCTGACCCACGAGGAGGAAGGCCGCCGCGAGCACGAGAAGGAACAGGGCCGTGGCGCGGCGCCGCCTCCGGTACAGCCGCGCCGCCGGGGTCGCCCGGACCGCCCGGCGGGATTCGACGTCGGCCCAGCCCGCGGCATATGCCGAGGCGGCGGCTCGCGAGGTGATCGTCGTAGCCGCCCGGATGACCGGAACACCGGCGGGAGTCTTCGTCGCCCTTGCCATGACATGTGCCAGCCTGCCAGAGGCCGCGGCGCGGCACAGGCGTTCGGCGAGACGTCAGACGGCCGGGTGCGCGGCGACCGAGACGTCAGACGGTCGGGTTCGCGGCGAACGAGACGTCAGACGTCGTCGAGCAGTCCGACGATGCCGCGCGCGACCAGCCGGGGCACTTCCATCTGCGCGACGTGCCCCACGCCGGGCAGCACCAGCAGCCGGCTGTCCGGGACCACCTTCGCGACCTGCGCCGGCACCCTCGCGTCGACCAGCTCGTCCTTGAGACCGCCGATGACCAGCGTTGGCGCGGCGATCCGGGCGGCCAGGCGCCACTGCGAGTCGGCACCCGGCAGATAGGCCCGCACAAAGCTCGACACCAGCCCGCGCAGCGTGCCGAGGTAGGCCTGCGGGTAGTGCGCGACCGTGTGCCGGAGCCTGATCTCCTCGATCGCCTCGGCCCGACGCTGGGCGCTGACCTTGGCGGAGTCGCCGAAGCAGGCGAGCATCACCTGCTCGGCCATCTCCTCGGCGGTCAACCGCGCCATGCCCCACGCCAGGACCCGTTCGGCGCGTGGCAGGGCGAGCAGCGGCAGCACCGGCGCCTGCGCCGTACGCCGCGGATCCAGGAACGGCATCGCCGGGCTGATCAGCGTGAGGGTGCGGACCAGGTCGGGACGCAGGGCGGCGACGCGGACGCAGATCGACCCGCCCAACGAGTTGCCGACGAGGTGGACCGGACCGCGCCCGGCGTGCTCGAGGTAGCCGACGAGCCGGTCGGCGAACGCGGGGATGGAGTAACGCCGGCTCGGGTCGCTGTAGCCGAAGCCGGGCAGGTCGACGGCCTGGCCGTCGAACCGGTCGGCGAGCAGCGCGGCAAGGTCGGTGAAGTTCTGCGACGAGCCGCCCAGCCCGTGCACGTAGACGGCGGGTTCGGCGCCAGGGGCCGTGGCCGGTGTGTCCCGGACGTGCAGCATCGTGCCGTCGATGGTGACCCGGCGGGCCGGCCACGGCGGCGGTACCGCCCCGTCCGGCGGCAGAACCTCGTCCGCCGCGAGTCTTGCGCCCTTCATCAGGACAAGAGTGCCTCGAGCCGCCGGTTGACGGCGGCGAGCGTGGCGCGCACCATCGCGTGCCGGTCGTCGCCGGCCACGACGGCGGAGCCGGCGAGCTGTTCCACCCAGCCGTCGGTGGCCAGCAGCACGACGACCACCGCGACCTGCGTCGCACCGAACGGTACGGCCGCGGCGTGCTCGACGAAGCACTTCGCCGGCCCCTCCGCGTGGTCGGAGTGTGCGAGCAGCTCGTCCACCGCCTTCGCGGTCGCCATGGCGCACAGCCGCAGCAGGTAGCCGTCGATCCCGGGCCCGGTGGCCTCGCCCGCCGCGGTCTGGCCGTCGACGGTCAGGCGCACGCTCACGGTGGCCTCGGTGCCGAAGGTGCTGACCTGGACCTGCTCGATCATCACGCGCGGGCCGGGTCGCTCTCCGGGATCGAGCAGCGGGCGCGGCACGGCGGTCTCCGGGCCCGTGGAAACGGGCTCGACCGAGGCGGGCGCGGACGGCGCAAGCTCGGGTGGAGGCGGGGCGGAGGCGGGCGGGGCGGACGTGGGCGGCGCGGACCGGCCGGCCGGGTTGGGCTGGGTGGGCACGAACGGCACCGGCTGCGCCGCGGGTGGCGCCGACGCCTGCCCGGAGACAAACGGAGGCGAGTCCCGCTCAGGCGTGGAACGCGGGTCCTGCGCCGGCGGAAGCGGCTGCCCGGTGGACGGCGCTGGTGGACCGATGACCGTGGAGGGACCCGCGATCGGGGCGGATGGGCTGGCGGGCTGGCCCGGTCGAGACGGCGGCGCCGAGCGGGGCGCCGACGCCGGCGGGCCCTGGGCCGGCACGGGCGACCCGCCGAACGGGGAGGCGCCCTGCATGGCGGCGTCCAGGCCCATCCGATCCTGCAGGAGCCGGGCGACCTGGCGGCTCACCTCGGCCGGGTCGGCGCCCTCGGCCAGGTCCAACCGCAGGCTGTGCGCGCCGGCGGGCGTGGTGCGCAATGCCGCGTCACGGACACCGCCGACCTCGCGGACCGCCTCGAGGATCGCGTTGACGTCGAACCCGTCCTGACGCTCCCGCGCCGACAGCACGTCACCGCGGCGCAGATGCGTCGCGATGCGGGCCAGCGCGGGGGTCTCGGCCGAGGGCTCCACGGACGGCGGCTCCGGGACGGTCGGCACGTCCGGCTGGGCCGGGACGCGCTGGGGCAGAGCGGAGTGCGACGCCGCTCCCGCACCGCCGGGATCGCCGGCCGGCCGGGCCGGATACGCCGACTGGGGGGACTGGTAGGGCAGTCGGCGCGGAAAGCTGGAGGGATCGTACGACGCCCGGGCCGTCCCTTGATCACCGGTGCGTGCCCCCTCGTCGGGGTCCTGCTCCGACCGGGTCGGACCCTCAGCGGGCCTCGGGTCGAGCGCGTGCCGGGCCGCCTCCCGGTCGGCGCGGTGCCCGACGGGTGCGGCCGGGAAGACAGGGCGGGCGTCGAGGTCCCCCTCGTACGGATACGGCGGGGCGCTGGCCGGCACCGACGGCTGGCCCCCACGCGGATCGGCGACGTCGTGGCCGTTCGATCGCAGCAGCTCGGGTGACAGCGGATCCGGGCGGGCGTGCGGATCGGCGGCCCGGGGCGGCTGGTTCTGTCGGGGCGACGGACCTTGCCGGGGCTCGGTGCCGTTCGGCGACAGGTGGGAGACCAGATCCTGATAGCGCGCCCGGCTGTCGGACCAGCGCGGCGTGCCGTTCTCCGCGCGGGGAGAATCTGCGGCAGGCTGCGAGGCGGAGGGCGGCGCGGACGAGGGCTGTGCGGAGGAGGGCTGAGCGGGCGTGAACGACGGCGGAGGCTGGGCGGCGAACGGACGGATGTCACCCTCCGGAGGGTCAGTCGGAAGAGGGCGCGGATTGAAGGCGCGGTCCTGGGCGCCGGGCCGCCGCCACGCCGGGATCTCGGCCTCCGGATCGAGTGCCGCGCCGGCATTCGACCAAGGGCTGTCCCTCGTGGCCCAGCCGTTCAACAGGGTGCGGTCCCGCGATTCGGCTCCGGAACCGCCGTCCGCGGTACCAGCGTCACCGGAATGCCCTGTTTCGTCCACCACGCGCTCCTCGCTTGCCCACCGCTGAGGCTACCGTGTGGTTGCAGTGGCGATAAGTTGCAGCGTCGCGACAATTGCCCGCCCGGAACGCGACAGGCGACGAACCGGGCAATCCGCGTCCGCGCGGATGCGAACGAGCTCGGAGGTTTGTTGAGATGACCGCTGCGTCCGGCGGGGCACAGACGGCGGGACGCCCCACGCGCCTGCCGCGCTCTGCGCGCCGTAAGCAACTGCTCGCGGCCGCGCAGCAGATCTTCGTGGCTCAGGGCTATCACGCCGCCGCCATGGACGAGATCGCCGAGCGGGCCGGCGTGTCCAAGCCCGTGCTCTACCAGCACTTCCCCGGCAAGCTGGAGCTCTATCTGGCGCTGCTCGACACGCACTGCGACGCGATCATCGCCAAGGTGCGCGGCGCGATGCTCGCCACGCCCGACAACAAGGAGCGGGTCAAGGGCGCCGTACGGGCGTACTTCGACTTCATGGACCACGAGAGCGAGGCCTTCCGGCTCGTCTTCGAGTCCGACCTGCGCAACGATCCCCAGGTGCGCGAGCGTGCCGAACGCGTCGAGCAGGGTTGCATCGCCGCCATCACGGACACGGTCGTCGCGGACACCGGTTTGACCGAGGCGAAGGCCCAGCTGCTCGCCGCGGGCCTGGTCGGCATCTCCGGCCAGGCCGCCCAGTACTGGCTCGCCACCGGCCGCCAGGTCGCCAAGGACGAGGCGGAAGCGCTGGTCGCGGCCCTCGTCTGGCGCGGCATCGCGAGCTTCCCGTTGCAGGGTGAGTCATCGGCCGGTACGACTGCGGAAATCGGCTAGCCTTCATGTCGGAAGACTGCTGAGAGGGAGGGGACCCGTGGAGGTCAAGATCGGCGTGCAGTACGCCTCGCGCGAGCTGGTGCTGGAGAGCGCGCAGACGCCCGCCGAGGTCGAGCAGCTCGTGACCGAGGCGATGGCCAAGGACAGCGTCCTGACCCTGACCGACGAGAAGGGCCGCAAGGTGATCGTCCCGATCGCCAAGGTGGCGTACGTGGAGATCGCCGAGAGCAGCAACCGCCCGTTCGGCTTCACCACCCGCTGACGCACGACCGGGCAGCGCCGTGATCAGGGGGTCCATCGGGCCCCCTGACGCGTCTTCGTCCCGGCCGTCACGTTCGTCCTGAGGTGCGAAATCTCTCCGTCAGGTAGACTTGCCCGCGTCGCCGCCGACATTGATCCGTTCGGCCGGTTCACGGCCTGATCGACCCGGGCTGATCGACCTAGCCTGATGATCGACCTAGCCTGATTCGACCTGGCCGGTTCCGCCGGCCGACCCGGCCGGTTCGACTCGGCCGGTATCGCCGCGGCGACGCGCGTGCGGCCCGCGAGCATCTCTTCGCGTGTGGCCCGCGCCCTACCCAAACGCGCCCAGGACTTCGACGGGCGCACCACGAGAGGCACCCGTAGAACTCCATGACCGACATCCCGAACAACGACGCAGAACCCGCCCTGGTACCGGCTCTGACCCGCGCACCCGTCCGCGCTGACAGCCCCACGTTCGCCGAGCTCGGCGTGCGCGCGGAGACCGTGGACGCGCTGGCCGCGGCCGGCATCACCCGGGCCTTCGCCATCCAGGAGTACGCCCTTCCGATCGCCCTGCGCGGCACCGACCTCATCGGCCAGGCGCCCACCGGCACCGGCAAGACCCTCGGCTTCGGCCTGCCCATCCTCGAGCGGGTGACCGCCCCCTCCGAGGGCGCGGATGGTCAGCCGCAGGCGCTGATCGTCGTTCCCACCCGCGAGCTGGGCATCCAGGTGGCCCGCGACCTCGCCGCCGCCGGCGCGACCCGCGGCGTCCGGGTGCTCCCCATCTATGGCGGCGTGGCGTACGAGCCGCAGGTGGAGCAGCTCAAGAAGGGCGTCGAGATCCTCGTCGGCACCCCCGGCCGCCTGCTCGACCTCGCCAAGCAGAAGCAGCTCAAGCTGGCCTCGATCAAGGCGCTCGTCCTGGACGAGGCCGACCGCATGCTCGACCTCGGCTTCCTCGAGGACGTCGAGAAGATCCTCGCGATGCTTCCCGCCGAGCGTCAGACGATGCTGTTCTCGGCCACCATGCCGGACCCGATCGTCGCGCTGTCGCGCCGCTTCCTGAGCCACCCGGTGACCATCCACGCCGGGCACACCGCCGACAGCGGCCCGTCACCGCTCACCAAGCAGGTCGTCTACCGCACGCACCCGATGAACAAGCTCGAGATGGTGGCCCGCATCCTGCAGGCCCGCGAGCGCGGTCTCACCATGATCTTCACCCGGACGAAGCGAGCGGCCGACCGCGTCGCCGAGGACCTCGACTTCCGCGGCTTCGCGGTCGCGGCCGTCCACGGTGACCTCGGCCAGGGCGCCCGGGAGCGGGCGCTGCGCGCCTTCCGTACGGGAAAGATCGACGTCCTGGTCGCCACCGACGTCGCCGCCCGCGGCCTCGACGTCTCCGGCGTCACCCACGTCATCAACTACGACTGCCCGGAGGACCCGGACACCTACACGCACCGCATCGGCCGCACCGGCCGCGCGGGCGCGACGGGCGTCGCCGTGACCTTCGTGGACTGGGAGGACATGCCCCGCTGGGTGCTCATCGACAAGTCGATGGGGCTCAGCATGCCGCAGCCTCCGGAGACCTACCACACCTCCCCGGCCCTCTACAGCGACCTGGACATCCCCGAGGACGTGTCCGGCACGCTGCCGACGGCGGAACGCAGCCGCGCCGGGCTGTCGGCCGAGGTCGAGGAGGACCTGGGCGGCGGACGGCGGCGTGGCCGCGAGTCCACCCGCCCGCGCACCCCCCGCGGCCGTTCCCGCGGACGCGACGACGATTCGTCGGCCGCCCCGTCGTCGTCGCCCTCTTCGGCGCCGTCAGAGGAAGGCACCGACCGCCCGCGCCGGCAGCGTCGTCGCCGCCGCGCCGGAGAAGCCCTTTCGGGTACGGACACAGCAGCCGGCACCGAAGCGCAGTCTTCGAACGACGACAAGGCACCCGCCAACTCGGAGGGCACCGCGGCCGAGTCGACGGAAGCCACCCGTCCCCGCCGTCGCCGCCGCCGGGGAGGACCCGCGGGCTCCGGCGACGAGGCGGGCGTCGGCACCGGCGCCGAGGGCTGACCAGCACCGTCTGACACGCAAAGGCGTCCCACCATCAGCGGTGGGACGCCTTTCGCCATTCACGGAAGGTCAGTGTCGAGGTTCGAGCCCCAGCGCCGCGCAGGCCTCCTGATACATGCGGACGGCCTCGCCGCGCACCTGCCGCCGCTCGGTGAGCCGCTGCCGGAACGGAATCCGCACCGGCACGGCGACGCCCCGCACGGTCGCCTCGAAGTCCATCCCGTCGGCGTCCAGCCCGGACATCCGCGCCGCACTGGCCGCCTCGACACCGCCGAGCCCCCGCACGATGAGCACATTGTCCTCGGCGTGATCGCCGTTCATGTGCCGCGCGATCTGTTCCACCACGTCCGGCGTGAACGGCGTAGCCGCGTCCTGCCCGGCCCGCTCGTCCGCGAGCGGCCGTTCGGTGCGGTCGGTCATGCCCAGCGCTCCTTCAGCTCGGCCAGGACGGCGATGTTCAGGCGGTAGGCCTCCGAGACCTCGGCCAGCAGGAGCCGCTCGTCCTCCGGGGAGAAGCCGGCCGCGTCGAGCCGGTCGCGGTACCGGCTACGGAACTCCGGCGGCGATACCCCCTCGAAGACGAAGAACCGGTGCCCCGCGCCGTCGAGGCCGTACGCCTTCGCGATGGCCGGGCCGAGGAACTGACCGCCGGAAAGATCACCGAGGTAGCGCGTGTAGTGGTGGGCGACGAAACCCCACGGCTTGTCGAAGGCGACCTCCCGCAGCCGGGCGCAGTACTCCCGGGTGGAGGGCAACGCCACCGGCCCGGACTCCCCGCCGAGTTCGGCCAGGTCATCGGCGAGGGCTGGCAGGCGGGTGAGCTCCGGGAAGACGAACGCCCCGGCGACCGGATCCTCGGCCATCGCCGTCGCCGCCTGCTCCAACGTCTCGTAGATGAACCAGTGCTGGCCGGCGAGATCCGCGTACGCCGCGCGCGGCAGAGAGCCGGCGGCGAGACGGTCGAGAAAGCCGCTGCCCTGCGCCTCGTCGTGCTCGGTGCGGGTCCCGGTGCGCAGCCGGACGGACAGTCGTTGCCTGGGAGGATCGGCCAACGTCATCGCAGCACCTCCATGCCGTGGTTAGGGGAGCCTAACAGGGTCGGCCGGCGCGAAGATCGGCATTGTGCCCGAGGCAGAATGAACGGATGCCCCAACCCCTGGACACCGCCCTAGCCGAGGTACGTGAGCTGGTGCTCGGCCCGACGCTGACCCGTGCGGTCGCGGCGGGCCGACGTCGCGGCTCCACGCCGTCGGTCAACCGCGCGGAGCTGCGCCCGGTCGCGCTCAAGGGAGTCAGGAAACTGCAGATCGTCACGGACGACGGCGTCCGGCCGTACACGCGGAACGTCGCGGACGGCGAGGCGGCGACGGCGGTCGACGCCCTCCTGGCCGAGCCGTTCGGGAACTGGCACGTGGAGACCGAGACGGCGACGGTGCAGGTCCGCATCACGAAGAAGGGCGACGCCCAGATCCACCGCTCGGGCGCCACGGCCGCCCGGGCCGTTCAACAGCACGACCGCGCCAAGCAGTGGCTCCTCGACCCGGGCGACCCGCTCTTTGACGTCATCGGCGGCACCGCCGCCAAGCGCCGCCAGGTGGACGCGTTCCTGCGGGCACTCGCCGCCACACTGCCCGACGAACTCCCGTCGCCGCTGCGGGTCGTGGACCTGGGCTGCGGAAACGCCTACCTGACATTCGCCGCATACCGCTACCTCAGCGACCGCGGTCCGGTCCAGGTCGTGGGCGTCGACGTCCGCGAGGACCAGCGGGTACGCAATTCCGCGGTCGCCGAGCAATTGGGCTGCGCGGAGCAGGTCCGGTTCGTGGCAGGCACCATCGAGGACGCTGTCGTCGACGAGGAGCCTGATCTGGTCCTGGCCCTGCACGCCTGCGACACAGCGACGGATCAGGCGCTGGCCCGGGCGGTGCGCTGGAACGCCAGCTGGGTGCTGGCGGCGCCGTGCTGCCACCACGACATCGCCGCACAGCTGAAGGGGCATGCCGCGCCCCCGCCGTACACGGAGATCACCCGCCACGCGATCCTGCGGGAGCGCTTCGCGGACGTCCTCACCGACTCGCTGCGGTCGTCCCTGCTGCGGCTGCACGGTTACAAGGTCGACGTGGTCGAATTCGTGGACTCCCAGCACACGCCGCGCAATTTGCTGCTCCGGGCCCGACACACCGGCGCCACGCCTACCGAGGCCCAGCGTGATGAATACAAGACGCTGACTGCCGCTTGGGGCGTGACGCCGGCGCTGCAAAAACTCCTGGAGTGACGCGACTCCTGGAGTGACGCGACTCCTGGGGCGACGCGACTCCTGGGGCGACGCGACTCCTGGGGCGACGGCCCCTGGGGGCGCCGCAGCTCCTGGCGCAACGCGGCCCCTGGGGCGACGACCCGTGGGGCGACGCAGCTCCTTGGCGCAACGCGGCCCCTGGGGCGACGGTCCCTGGGGCGACGGCCCCTGGGGCGACGCGACTCCTTGGGCGACGCAACTCCTGGCTTGACGCGGCTCCTGGCGTGACGCGTCACTCCACCACGGCGGTGAATGCGACGGTGCGGACCTTGCCGGCGACCTGGAAGTCGAAGAACATCCGGTAGCGGCCGGGACCGGGGGCGGCCAGCCAGAACTTCACCGCGCCGTCGGCGGGGCCGGCTTCCGGATGGACATGGACGTAGCCCACGTCGCCCTCCCGCAGGACCACCAGATGACCGTACGCACCCAGGTAGGGCTCGAGGGTTGCGGGTTTGCCGTCCGGGCCGCGTACCGACATCAGCAGGGGCTGCGCCGTGCCGATCTTCGGCGTACCCGCGTACCGAACGCTGAAGCCGTCGGTGCTCGCCTCGGTGACAGGACCGGGGAGGGCGACCGGCGCGTAGCTGCCGGCGACCGTGAGGTCGACACCCAGCGTGGCCGGCGTCTGCTGCCCACCGACAACCGCCGTGAAGTCCGCGATGGCGCGGTAGCTGCCCGGCTTGGCCAGGGTGAGGTCGATGCTCCACGTGCCGTCCGGGGCCATCGTCGGATGCAGATGCTGGAAGCCGGTGAGGTCCCGACGCACGACGACGAGGTGCAGCGGCTTGTCGTGAACGACCGCGAAGGTGGTGATCGGCGCACCGCCGGAACCGGTGACCCGGAACGAGAACGGCTGCGCGCGGCCGGCGGTGAAGAGAGCGGTCCGCGGCTGCAGCGTGAGACCGCTCGCGGTGAGAGCGAGACCGCCGACGGACTGCGCGGCGGCGCCGGACCCGGCGAGCTGAGTGACGGTGCCGTCGGTGTTGTGCTGGTGCGGTGCGGCACCGGTGTCGTCGTGCGGGGCGGTTCCCGTGGTGCCTGTCGTTCCCGTTAAGCCTGTCGTTCCCGTTGAGCCTGTTAATCCGGTCGAGCCTGATGTTCCGGTTGAGCCTGTTGTTCCGGTTGAGCCTGTTGTTCCCGGTGTGCCGTGGCCGTGTCCGGCCGGTCCGGATCTCGTCTGGTCGGTCAGCGTCTGGCTGGCCCTCGTTTGGTCGACGGAATTGTTGAGACGGCCGAGGCCATACCCGGCGAAGAGCACGACCACGACGATGGCGCCGAAGACGGCCAGTTTGAACCCTGCGCTCCGGTCGGCCGCTCCGATGCGCAGCGTGCCGTCGGCTTCGGTGCGCGGCGTCTCCTTATCGATGCGCGGCGTCTTGTTATCAGCGTGCGGCATCTCGTTATCGGCGGGCGCCGCCTCGCTATCGGTGAACGGCGCCTTGTTATCGGCGCGCAGCACCTCGTTATCCGTGGGCGCCGCCGCGCTATCAGCACGCGCCGCCCCGCTATCAGCACGCGACGTCTTGTTATCAGCGCGCGGCGTTTTGTTATCAGCGCGCGGCGTTTTGTTGTCGGTGAGCGGCGTTTTGTTGTCGGTGAGCGGCGGGTCCTCGAAGGCGTCAGGCATCGGCGAGCTCGTAACCTGCCTCGTCCACCGCGGCCCGGACGGCGTCGATGGACAGCGGCTCGGCACTGGTGACGGTCACGGCGGCGGCCGCGAGGTCGACCTGGACGTCCGTGACGCCGGAGAGCCCCGAAAGCTCACCGGTCACAGCCTGGACACAGTGGCCGCAGGTCATACCGGTGACGGTGTAAGTGGCGGTGACGGCCATGGCGGTCTCTCTTCCGTGATAGTCGGATGGTTGCGGCTTCGCCGTGGGTCGTCAGGAGCGGACGAGCCGAGCGATCGCGTCGGTGGCTTCCTTGACCTTGAGGCTGGGATCCCCGGCCCGCGCGGCGTCGACGACGCAGTGCGCGAGGTGGTCCCCGAGTAGCCCGACGGCCACGGCATGCAGGGCACTCTTCGCGGCGGAGATCTGCGTCAGCACATCGATGCAGTACGTGTCCTCGTCGACCATCCGCTGCAATCCGCGGATCTGCCCCTCGATGCGCCGCAACCGGCTGAGCAGCGCGGCCTTGTCGCCCGAGTAGCCGTGCGGCCCCGGATTCTCCTGCTCGGTGGTCATGCCGCCAGCATACCCCCCTCCCGTATATGCAGCCGTCCGGGTGGCTCCTCGCAAATTCCGATCTTGAAACCTCGCGCAGGCGTGGCTTCTCCACGATCTGCCTCGTTGAGAGCGATGTGTCGTCTACCGTGATCGCCCGATCCATCATCACCGCGTTACTGGCCGCGCTGATGGTCATGGGCTTCCACACCCCAGCCCAGGCCGTCGGCGCCCGCTCCCTTGAGTCGCTCGAGTCGCTCGGGTCGGCCAGGCCGCTCGGATCGCTCGAGTCGCTCGAGTCGCTCGGGTCGGCCACGCCGCTCGGATCGCTCGAGTCGCTCGAGTCGGCCACGCCGCTCGGATCGCTCGAGTCGCTCGAGTCGCTCGAGTCGCTCGGATCGCTCGGATCGCTCGGATCGCTCGGATCGCTCGGATCGCTCGGGTCGCTCGGGTCACTTGAGTCCGCCGCGTCGCTTGAGTCGGTTGGGTCGCTTGGATCGCTCGGGTCGCTCCGCGCGCGCGGCTTTCAGGGGGCGCGCGGCTCTCACACCGAGCGGCCCTCCGCCGCCGATCTGGACAAGCACATCGCCGCTGCTTCCCGCCGGCTCGAGGTGGTCGTGGAGCAGTACAACGACTCCCGCGAGGACCTCCGCGACACCCGGCGGCGCACGGCACACCTCGGCACCCAACTCGGCCCGCTGACTCGCGAACTCAAGCGCAGGCAGACACTCCTCGATGGCCTGATGGCGAACACCTACCAGCGCACCCGAAGCGGTCCGACGATGGCGTTGTTCGCCTCGGACCAGCCCCACGAGTTCGTCGACAAGCTGCTGTTCCTGCATCAACTCGCGTCGGAGGAACAACGGGCGGCCGCCGCCCTGCGGGAGGCCCGCGCCAAACTCAACGACACCAGGGCGATGCTCGACGCGTTCTCCGCCCAGCAGCGACGCCAGCAGATCCAACTCAACACCCGCAAGGCAATGGTCGAGGGCGAGATCGGCGTCCTCAAACAGATGCGAGCCATCGCATACGGCGGAGGCTCCCGCTACGCCGACGCGGGCAACATCCCCGCGCCCGAGTACGTACCGGGCCCGGCGGGACGCGTGGTCACCTTCGCCGTCAACCAGCTCGGTAAACCGTACCGCTGGGGCGCGGCCGGCCCCCGCTCCTACGACTGCTCAGGCCTGACCCTGGCGGCCTGGCGAACGGTGGGCGTGCACCTGCCCCACAACGCGGCCCGCCAGTACGCCTCGACGGCCCACGTCGACAGAAACGACCTGAGACCCGGCGATCTGGTGTTCTTCTACGGCCCGATCAGCCACGTGGGCGTCTATGTCGGCGGCGGCCAGATGATCCACGCACCGGAGTTCGGGGAGAACGTGCGGGTGGCGAGCATCGACTCGCAGCCCATCGCGGGCTTCGCCCGCCCCGCCTGACCTTCCGGCCACGGGAAACCGCTCGCGGTCACCGCCCCCTCACGCTCTCCGCATCACTCAAGCTCGCCGCTTCCGCACCGCTCCCGATCCCTGCACCACTCCCGGCCCCGAACCGCTGCCGGTCCCCGACGCGCTCCCGGTCTCCGCATCGCTCGCCGTTTCCGCACCCCTCACGCAGTTCGCACCCCTCACAGTCGCGACCCCGCCCGAAAGAACGAGCGCCGCAAGCAGCCAGAGCCGAGCCCACCGCCCGACGGGCCAGGCGCCAAAGCCAGCCGCCACCCAGCCGAATCAACCAAGCCGGCAGCACCACCGCCACCCAGCCGAATCAACCAAGCCGGCAGCACCACCGCGGCCCCGGACCGAATCAACCAAGCCCGCAGCACCACCGCGGCCCCGGACCGATAAGCCCGACCAACCGAAGCCAAGCCACCACCCCGTCGTCGAAGGAGGAGGAGGAGGAGGAGGAGGAGGAGTCGGCCGGTCAGCCGGCCACCGCTAGCGCCAGCGGCAACACCCCCGATGCGCCCGCTTGTCGGAGTGCTCGGCCGGCGAGCGCCATTGTCCAGCCCGAGTCGACGAGGTCGTCCACCAGCAATACCGGTCCGTCGAGGCCGGGTAGCGCGTCCGCCACCTCGGGCGGGACGGTGAAGGCATCGTGGAGGGCCAGCACCCGTTGGGCGCTGTTTCCCCGTGGGCCGCCGTCGCTGGTGTGGGTAGAGGACAGCGTGCCGAGCATTGGGAGCCGGCCCACTGCCGCGATCCGTGCTGCCAGGCTCGTGAGGAGGTCTGGGCGACGGCGGGAGCCCACGGACACGACTGCGGCGGGGCGTTCGGCCCAGGCGTCGTCGCCGTGGGCCCAGGCCTTCAGGACGTCGACCACGGCGGCGGCGATCTCGTCGGGGATCGGGCCGTCGGGGGAATCCGGGGAGACGAGGGCGCGCAGTCTCGTGCCCCAGCCCTGGTCGGACAGGCGACCCACGGCGCGACCGGGTCGGATCTGCACGGCTGGGGAGATCTTGCCCTTGAGGTCGACCCCGACGGTTGCCATGCCGGTTGGCCAGAGCTTTTTGGGGGTGATGTCGACGCCGGCGCGGCCGAGGAACGCGTTCGCGGCGGCCAGCGAGGCCGCTGTCACTTCCGCGTCGAACTGAGGGTCCGCACATGTGTCACAACGACCGCATGGCTGGGCGTCGGGGTCGTCCAGGCAGCGGCGGAGGAATTCCATGCGGCAAACGGTCGTTCTCGCGTACTCAAGCATGGTTTGTTGCTCGGCGGTCCGGGCTTCGGCGACGCGACGCAGCCGTGCGGTGTCGTAGGTCCAGGGCTCGCCGGTGACGAGCCAGCCGCCGCGCGTGCGCCGGACCGCGCCATCCACGTCGAGGACCTTGAGCATCAGCTCGAGGCGTGCGCGGCGCAGGTCGACGATGGGCTCCAGCGCTTGTGTCGACAGGGGACGGTTGGGTGACAGCGCCTCGAGCACGGCACGCACCTGTTCCTCGGGAGGGAATGCCAGCGAGGCGAAGTAACGCCAGATGGCGACGTCTTCCTGCCCGGGAAGCAGCACCACCTCGGCGTGCTCCACGGCTCGGCCCGCCCGGCCGACCTGCTGGTAATACGCGATGGGAGATGGCGGGGCGCCGAGGTGCACGACGAAACCCAGATCTGGCTTGTCGAAGCCCATGCCCAGCGCGGAGGTCGCCACCAGCGCCTTGATTTTGTTGTCGAGCAGGTCTTGCTCGGCGGCACGGCGCGCGCCGTCCTCGACCTGGCCGGTGTATGACGCGACGGCGAAGCCCCGCGTCCGGAGGAAGTCGGCGGTTTCGGTGGCAGCGGCGACCGTCAGCGTGTAGACGATGCCGGATCCCGGAAATGCTTCGAGATGGTCGGCGAGCCACGCCAGGCGGCGTGCCGGATCGGACAGTTGCAGCACCGCGAGGCGCAGCGAGTCACGGTCGAGCGTGCCGCGCAGGACCAGTGCGTCGCCGAGCTGGTCGGCCACGTCGGCGGTCACGCGGGCGTTGGCGGTGGCGGTGGTCGCCAGCACCGGCGTACGCGAAGGAAGCCCGGCCAGGAACGTGCGCAGCCGCCGGTAGTCGGGCCGGAAGTCGTGGCCCCAGTCGGAGACGCAGTGTGCCTCGTCGACGACCAGCAGGCCGGTGCTGGCCGCCAGGCCGGGCAGCACGTTGTCGCGGAAATCCGGATTGTTGAGCCGCTCGGGGCTGATCAGGAGCACATCGACGGCACCGCCGCGGATCTCCGCGGTGATCTCGCCCCATTCGTCGAGGTTGGCGGAGTTGATGGTGCGTGCCCGGATGCCGGCCCGCGCGGCGGCCTCCACCTGGTTGCGCATCAGCGCGAGCAGGGGCGACACGATGACGGTCGGTCCGGCGGGCGGATCGCCGGGTTCGGCCGTGACGCCGTCGCGCAGAAGGGCGGTGGCCACGAAGTAGACCGCAGACTTTCCCCATCCCGTACGTTGCACGCACAGCACCCGCCGCCGATCGACGACGAGGGCCTCGATGGCCCGCCACTGGTCCTCGCGCAGCACGGCGTGCTCGCCCGCGAGCCGGCGCAGCACCTCCTCGGCGCACTCGCGGACGGCGGCCCGCTCGGCCTCGCTGACCCCAGTTCGCGTCATCTCCACGACCGCATGTCTATCAGCCCGGTCCGACAAGATTCGGCGACTGTGCCGGTGAGTTCGGGAGCCAAGCGTCAGGCCACGGTGATGGTGTAACTCATTACGGTCTGCCCGATGGACGCGAAGAGCCTGCCCCCTGTGGCGTGCAAACGGACAGCCGGGCCGGGAGTGGGCATGGACCACACCGTCTTCCCGGTCACCGGGTCGAGCTCGTGCAGGACGGAGTCGTACGACGCGGCGAAGAGCCGCCCGTCCGCGGTCGCGGCGACGGTGGGGTTGAGCAGGGGGCGGAACCACTGAACGACCCCGGCTTTCGCCGCGACGAGGCCCGCATACTGCAGGGTCGTTCGAATGTCCCGCACGCTAGCCACTGCGAGATCACCGACAGCGTCGACCGCGGTGACGGAGACGTACCCCTCGTCCTGTTTCGAGTTCAGGTCCGTCAGGACAACCTCGAATCGACGTTTGCCGGTAGTGACGTCCAGGCAGGTCAGGGTGAGTTTCGTGCCCTCGTCGACGACGGCGAACACCTGGTCGCCGCCGCCCCACGGGCCGGATATGTTGCCCTTCCTGGTCAAGGGCGTCTTCCACTTCACCGCGCCGGTCCTGCAGTCGACGCCGTGCAGATCGCGGGACCGGGAGCGGAAATTGTTTACTCCGGCGCAGAGGATGCCCTTCGGGCTGTTGTAGTACGGCGATCCGAAGCTTCCCGACACGACCCACAGCGTCTTGCCCGTGAGCGCGTCCCGCGCCCTCAGGAAGTTCTCCTCTTCGTTCAGGAGGATGCCCGTCCCCACGCCGGAGACCGGCTCGCTGTTGCCGGCACGCTTGCGGCCGGTCGCGGCATCGATGACCGCATGATCCGCATCAAGCCCGTCGGCGAATACGAGGCCTTTACCGAGGTCCCGAACGAAGCCGACCCCGGCGGACTCCAGCACCCAGAGATCCTTACCGGTCGCCGTATCGACAGACCGCACCGTGCCGTCGGCCGCACCGATCAGCGCGGATCCCACCAGGATCGGTTCGTTGAGACCGACACGCTGCCAGTAGGGGGCGCCGACACCCACGGGACGGGGTTTCGGGGTCGACGGCGCCGTGCCGGCGTCTGTGGACGACCGTTCGGATTGCCACCACACCCCGAGCGCTCCGGCCGCTACGGCGGCTGTCGCAGTCGCGCCGCCGGCGATCAGCCGGCGCCTGGTCGTCCCGGTCCGCCGGACGGGACCGCCGAGCAGCATCTCGCGTGCCTGCTCAGCCGTCGGCCGCTTCTCGGGATCGGCGGCGAGCAACTGCAACAACACCGGTGCCAGCGCCGCCGCCCGCTCTGGGGGACGGATCTCATGACGGGTGTACGCGACCAGCATCGGCAGATAGGCGTCACGGTGGAACGGCCCGACCCCCTCGATCGCGAAATAGAGCGTCGCGCCGAGGCCGAAGATGTCCGCGGGTGGGCCGGGAGGGAGCCCGTTCGCCTGCTCGGGCGCGAGGTAGCCCGGGGTGCCGAGGACCACCCCGCTCTCGGTGAGGGTCTCGGCGTCCGGCGTCGTGGCCAGCCCGAAGTCGCTCAGCCGCACCACACCGTTCGCGGCGATCAGCACGTTCGCCGGCTTCACGTCCCGGTGCGTGATGCCGGCGGTGTGAGCGGCGTGCAGCGCCGACAACAACTGCAGCCCGACCTCCACCGCCTGGTTGAGCGGCATCGGCCCGTCGCCGACGACGATCTCCTTCAGCGACTGGCCGGACACGAGCTCCATGACGATCCACGGCCGGTCGTCGTGCTCGGCGATGTCGTAGACGGCGACGATGTGCGGGTGATGCAGAGCAGCGGCGGCGCGGGCCTCGCGCAGGCTGCGTTCCCGGCCCTCGGCGACCGTCCGTTCGGAGCTGCCCCAGCTGTGGCGCAGCTCCTTCACCGCGACCCGGCGTCGCAACAACTCGTCATGAGCGAGCCACACCACGCCCATGCCGCCCGAGCCGAGGACCTCCATCAGCCGATAGCGACCGGCGATGACTATGCCGGTGACGGCGTGGCGCGAGGCGTCTCGGGGAGTCGGCACGGCGGCCACACTAACCAACCCGCGCCAACCGTCGCATCGGTGAAACCGCTGCGTACGGGCGACGAAGAGCCTGGCGCGACGGCTCGCCGACACCGGCCGAGGGTCAGAGCGCGCTGCCCTTCTTCCACTGGCCCCAGCTCAGGTTCCAGTCGGTCCAGCCGTCGCCCTGCTGGATGTGCTCCTCGGTGCCGGTGATCGTGACCGGGTCGCCCATCAGGGTGTTCTGGAAGAGCCACGCACCCATGTTCTGGGAAACGTTCACACAGCCGTGCGAGACGTTGGTGCGACCCTGGGATCCCTCCGACCAGGGCGCGGCGTGGATGAACTGACCACCCCAGGTCAGTCGCTGGGCGTACTCGACCTCGGTGTTGTAGGCGTCGGGTCCCGTGAAACGGCCGATCGTGTTGAACTTCGTCTTCCGGTGCTTCTGGATGACCAGCATGGTGCCGCTGACCGTGTGGAATCCCGGCTTGCCGAGGCTGACCGGGAGGCGCTTGACGGTCTTGCCGTTCTGCTTGACGGTCATGTGCTTGCTCTTGTTGTCCACCGTCATGACGAGGGACCGGCCGATCTTGGCGTTCACGGTGTAGTCGGAGCGGCCGTACCAGCCGTCGCCCATCGGCACGCCGTTGAGCTGGATCCGGTAAGAGATCTTGGTCTGCGGCTTCCAGTAGACCTTCGGCCGGTAGTGCACCGTCTTGCCGCTGAACCAGTGCCAGATTCCCTCTTGCGCAGGCGTGGCGGTGACCTGCATCCGGCGCTGCACTTCCGCGCGGTACTTCTTCGGAATCTCGCGGTCAAAGTTGATCATCAGGGGCATGCCGACGCCGACGGTCTGGCCGTTGCCGAGGAAGCTCACCGCGCGGACCAGCTTCGACGGCTTCTTCATCACGGTGAAGGAGCTGGTGGCGGAGCCGCCCTTGTCACCCGACGAGGTGCCGGTGACCGTCACCGTGTACTTCTTGCCCCAGCCCAGCGCCTGCGCCGGCCGGAAGACCTTGGCGTCCTTGTCGAGGGTGCCCTTGACCTCGTCGCCCTCGTCATCCTTGACCTCGACCGACGTGTTCGCGGGGTCCTCGGTCGCGTACGCGATCTCGGTGATGGCCGTGACATCTGTCGCGTCCGCGACGGGCGAAGTAACCGACACGGTACTCAGCGTGGGCTGCGGAGCCGGGGAGTCGGACGCTGGCGCGCCTCCCGCCGGGTCCTGCCAGGAGGGAGACTTCGACTTGTCGTCGCCACCGCCGCAGGCGGCACTCAGCAGCACGCACGTGGCCACCATCGCCGCCGCAGCCGTACGCCGCCACCGCCCAGCCGGGCCGGTCACTCCACCAAGTCTCATGATCCCTCTCACCGCGCCGTCGTCAGGCCACCATGATCTGACACGGATGCAAGTTCTTCCATCCCGATTCGTGCCACGACGCTTCGTCTCGGCACACGACCCGGTCAACCCGCACCAGCCCCACTTCAGCGCCCTTCCGAGCGGTCGTCGTGACCGGCCTCGAGAGCGTTGGGTAGCGCTGCCTGACGCAGAGGCTACCGGGGACCCCGTGATTCCGGCCATCGCTGTCGACCGTCTTCTATCCCACACTCGCCGACCTCATCGCAGCGGTTTTCCACAGCCGAGCGGACGGGGAGACGGTTATCCACAGGCCTTCCGGATCTGGTCGACAACTCAATCCGCCGGTGGCAGCGTGGAGCCATGACGACGATCGCCGAGAAACTGCAGATCAAGCCCCATTCCACGGTCTGGTTGTCCCACCCGGCCCATCTACCCCTGCTCACCCCGATGCCCGAAGGCGTTCGCGAGGTCGACAATCCGGCGATGGCCAGCGCGGCGGTTGTCTTCGCCGACGACACGGCGAGCGCGCGCAAGCTCATGGAGGAGCACGCCGAGGAGCTGCGGCAGCCGTCCGCCTTCTGGGTTGCCTACCCAAAGAGCAGCAAGACGGACATCAACCACGACACTCTGGGGCCGATCGTGGCGGAATTCAACATGCGACCAGGCGACCGGGTCGCGATCGACGACCGCTGGTCGGCGCTCCGGTGCCAAACACAGACGACCGCCTGAACGCCGCGTGCAGGTCCGCGGAGGCTCCGGGTGGGCCGTTCAGCGGCCCAGGACCGAACCACCGTTCACGTTGATGATCTGGCCGGTGACGAAGGAGCCACCCGGGCCGACAAGCCAGCGGACTGCCTCCGCGACGTCATCGGGTTCGCCGGCGCGTTTCATCAGCGCCGCGTCCACGCGCTTTCGGTGGCCCTCCTCGGTCATCCGGCCGGCGAAGAACTCGCTGTCGGTCACGTAGCCGGGGGCGATGACATTGGCGGTGACTCCGTCGCGACCGAGCTGGGCCGCAAGGTCGAACACCCAGCCGTGGAGCGCCGCCTTCGCCGCCGAGTACGGGCCGCCGCCACCGCGCTGGGCGGCGACCGAGCTGGTCAGGATCACCCGTCCGCCGGGTCGGCGAAGCAGTGGGCGCAGGGCCTCGGTCAGCAGTACGGCCGTCAGCACGTTGGAGTCGAAGGTGGCCCTCCAGCGCGCGGCCAGCTCGGACGGGGTGGAGTCGTCGCCGGTCACGTACGCGCCCGCGTTGTTGACCAGGACGTCCACCGCGCGGCCGGCTACGGCCTCGACCACCGCCGGGATCTGATCGGGGTCCGCGCAGTCGGCGGTGACCGCCGTGGCCTGGGGCCCGATCCACTTCATCGCGTCGGCGAGCACCTCGGGGCGCCGCCCGACGATGATGACGTCGTAGCCCTCCCCCGCCAGCATTCCCGCCGTAGCCCGGCCGATTCCCGTGCCGCCCCCACTGACCACTGCAAGCCTCGCCATGCCGCTGACTTTAGAACAACGCCCGCCGACGCCTGCGAGATAGCGCAGCCCTCACCCTGGATCTCGCCAATTTCGAGCCCTGGCCGGCCCACGTCTGGGGTGCGCCCGCCACCGTCGCTCCGTCACCAAGCGGCGCCATCGAACGCCACCAAGCGCCGCCATCGAACGCCACCAGGCGCCGCCATCGAACGCCACCAAGCGGCGCCATCGAACGCCACCAACGCCGCGACCGGGCGCCGCCGAACGCCGCAACCGCGCGCCACGCCCAAACACCACCACCAAGCGCCGCCATCGAGCACCGCCAAACGCCCGCGACCGCGCCACGCGACCAACCAACCTCCACCGTGCCATCGAGCACCGCGACCAAACACCACCCTCAAGCGCCGCCACCATCAAGCAATCACCGAACAACGCCACCGGGCGCCGATGCCGGCTGCGGCATCGACGCCCGACGACGGCGCAAGGCACCTACACGTACGGATTCGTGGACTTCTTCGTTGCCGGGAGCGTGTAGGACAGCTTCACCTCCGGCACCGCCCACCCCGAGATCGTGTTATGCGTCGCGGTCCCCTTGAGCTGCTTCAGCATTTCCCGCACGTACCCGAAGACGGTCTTGCCGTCGACGTCGCCATAGCTCTTGCTGGTGATGGGGCTGGGGGCGAGCGCCGAGCCGTCCTTCGGGATGTCGAGGAGGGTCTTGGGACTGTGGATCTTTCGGTGTTTCCGGTCTGACCCGCCGGGCGTAGCCCGGCGAGGAAGGCGCCGTGATGACCACGACACTGGATGATGTGACC
>NZ_JBFBAJ010000016.1:0-50048 GCF_040682215.1 Actinoplanes sp. NPDC051346
CAGCCCATTCCTCACTCGTCAGATCGCCACGTGCCATGCCGGTTCAACGATCGACGTTCATGATCGCCACCACGATCTACGAGACAGAACCTAGGGGCGGCCCGTAACGCCCATACTCAGGCCCACGCCTCCCAGCCTGCGACCCCCCAGACTCGGGACTCTGCTCATCCGTAGCTGTGCAAGTCCGAAAGGTCGTTCTGGGGATTGTACGTGCAGTAGTACTTCCTAATTTTAAACTCGAAAATACTATTCCTACTCATCGCGAACGCGAGTTCCCTGCATTCGCGGCATGAAGAGTAACTAGCGTGGAAAGCGTCGCCCGGCGTCGCAAAGGTTGGCAAACCACAATCGTTCGAAGCGGCGGCCGGCGACGCCTCAACCAGGGCAAGACCGCCGGTCGCCAACATTGCCGCCAGTACACTGCGAGCGAGGAACCCCTTGCTTCGCTTCATCATTTCCCCCACAAATATGGCATAACAGATGGCAGCCCGGCGCGGTCGCTCCACGCAGGGTTCGGAAACCGCGAAAACTGTAGCAGAGCAGTTGCGAGGGCGCCACCTATAAGCTTCCAGGGCTCGCTGCCTTTCCCTCATATTGCATTCCTTGATCTGTCATGGTGGCGCAGTAGTTACGTAGAAATCGGCGGTCGCATTCGGCGAACGGCGGCGTCTATTATCGCCGCCGCCTCGACCGCCGAGGTCTCTGCAGTATCAATGAAGAAACCTTCGGTGAGCGATTCCGTTACATCCCACGCTGCCATGCGCTCTGCTACGTCACCAGTTTCGCGCTCAATAGCGCGCCGTTCTGCGACGTCTCTCGGGCACCATAGGTGCACCACAAGCCAATCACTCTTCGGAAACGCTCGTTTGATCGCGGATATGGCCATGGGCTGCCGCCACGCACGCCCAGCAGCTCTGTGATCTAGGGTTCGCGCCCTACCTGCACCGTCCGTGACCTGCCCGTCCGCTTCGCGGCGGACCCCGGCGATCGGCGGCAAAACGCAGCGAATGAGACCACAACTGAGACCAGAGCACGACGACGTGCCGCCGGGCGTTGAGGGCGGTACGGGATCACCCCCGCGTACGCGGGGAATACCCTTCTTGACCTGGTCTTTCGGTGGAGTGGATGGGCTGAAGATATCAGTCCCGTCGCACCCTGGGTCTATGTCTGAGCGAGCCTGGAGCGCGGGTTAGCGGGCGGATCCTGAGCTGCTGGCGACGACTGATCGACTGGATCAAGCAGAGATCGTGTTAGGAGCAGTTACGGGAGTGCCGCGTAGACAACCGTCGCGTCGTCACTGCCCTTCGCGCGCGTCCAGCGCTCTGCCGAAGGATCACTCGCCTCGGTCTCTCGAACCTCGCGGATCAGATCAGCCGGACCGTTCTCATTCAGAATTCTGATCACGTCGGTCCATGTGATGGTTTCAAATAGCATTACGCATCGCGCCGCGCCGTCCGTTAGAACCGCTACATCTGTCGCGTCCTTCAGAGCGACCGATCCCCTAATCGCATAGTCGGCAGCGTCGGGATTTGCCGCAGCAACCCAGAATCCTCCAGGTCGATTACGACACTCTTGTTGGCGGCGCTTCATCCTTTTCAGCGCTTCGCTGCGCTCATCCGAACCGAAGGGCAACGCCATGGCGGCTTCCTTCTCTTCATGGGCTGCCTGCCGCACCCGATCATCCGTTAGCACGATGTTGCCATCATGGGTTCGAACGACAATGATCGTGTCTGCCAAGACGAGATACTCTAGGCGGTCGTCGCAAAGGCGAACCATCGCCACCCCAGCCGACGGCGTTCCCGGGTGGGTTAGGTCGCACTCGGGATGCATAGCCGCGACACGGCGAATACCATCCGCCAGTACGTCTCGAAGCATGCGGCGTGGCCGGACCATCGTCCCGTCCATCAACTCGGAACCCAGCCTATCGACGTACCACGCAATGCCGTGCCGACAGCCGGTGTCAATGCGTGCCGTCGCCCCGTCAAGCACCACGATGGAATCTTGATTCGCCGCAGACCAGTCCTCATTGGGAACCGTCGGGTCGCCCGGTTCGCTCGCGCTAACAGGTTTCACTGAGCTGCACCATCGTGGCGATAGATCTGTGAGGCCCGAGCACTAGACGTTACCTGGCGTGACTCCGCATCGAATTCGCAAGTCACAATGACGGAGAAACGGCGGGTCTTCATTTCGCGGTAAAGCTCTGCGAGGTTATTCTCGATATAGTGAGCAGCACCGGCCGTGCCGATTGCATGAATTCCAGCCATGTAGAGAAACGTTCCCTTGCCGTCCGGACGAGGAAGCCTTCCGAGATACGCCACATCGGCGTTCTTCCCTGAGTCGCATGGCGAGCGGTGGACGGTTCCCGTGTGTCGTTCTATAAGGTGCCAACCTTCACTGTCCTTGGCAAATCCGATGTTGCTGTCGGACTCAAGAATCTGTTGGACAAGTGGCGATAGTCGTGGGCCGCACGCCACGATTAGGTTCGATCGATTAAGAGTCACGAACCCGGGCGGAGGGACGACTTCATACTCTGCCTTAAGGCCAAGGCTTCTTGCGAGCTCCGCTAACCGGTCATATGCCGCTAGCGCTTCCGCCGATACGACCGCGCCCGGCTTTTCCTTGCCCGCCTCGTGCTTTCCACCGAGCGCGACAGTGAGCCCGCCGGTCCCAAGGAATGCCCGCTCCGGACGTATGCCAGCGGAGAGCAGTTGCGAGACACGCGATCTCGACATGTCGAGCATGTCGGCTATCTGAGATTGGCTCATGCCGCTGGAGAGCAATTCCTCCAACGCTTCACGGCGAAGCCTGGATAGTTCGCCGATGGCCGATTGGTAATCGTCGATCAGGGCGTGGGCCGCGATCGCCCGCTCTCGCGGCCCCTTGATGGTCGCCAGCTTGCTGGGGTCTTCCATCTCAGCCCAACTCCCATCTTTGCCAAGGGGGCTGGACTCAGTCTAGTCCCGTCCACCCACCCTGACACCGACAGGTGATGCAAGGGGGGCGAACGAGCCTGTTGAGGGGGCTTGACAGGCTCGGCCGCCCCGTGGTGTTCTCGTTGTGCACCCCCCTTAACAGGGTCGGTACAGGGCCATAAACCCGAACAGGCGCGCTTGCCTCCGGCAAGAAGGTGCCACGTCCCAAAACTCAACAGTGGAGCCCTCACAGGAGAAACCAGGGCCTTGAGCGCCAGGAACGACGGCGCGACGACGGGATGGCCGGAACCGGGTGCAAGGGCACAGAGCACGGGCTGTTCCCGTGTCATCGATCAAACAGTCCCCGCAGGTCAGCACGGCCGTACTCGCTGCGGTCGCGCTGACCTGCCCTGCAAAGGAGACCCGACTGCCATGGCCTCTCTCGCTTCTGTGGTTCGCCTTTCGGCCCGCCAGAGCGCCGTCTGGCGCCCGTGCACCGCCTGCACTGCCCTTGCGCCGCTCGCCCCGGACGCCACCGTCTGCCGCGAGTGCTCGAGCTCGGCGACGCCTACGCGGCGCCGTCCCGCCCGCGCTGCTTAACCCGACAACTGAACGGACACCTTGATGCGCTCCCACAACCTCACCGACTTGCCGGAACCGACCGAGGCAGACCTGGCCGCGATCGAGACCGAGGAACCGCTGATCAGCGCCGAACTCGCCTGGCTCGCCGCCGAGATCGCCATCCTCAACAGCGACGAGCACGGCGGACCAAGCGACCTCGACCGGCGGCGCCTACGGCGTGCTGAGGCTCGAGTGATCCGCGAGACCTTCGCGTACGTCGCCACCACCCGCACCGCCGCCGACCTGCATCGCGCGGCCTGATGTCACGCATCCGGGCCGCGTTCCACGACCCGGACGGCGCCCGGTACGGCATTCCCACCTTCTGGTGGCGAGGCGCTCCGCCTGGTTTTGCCACCCGCCGTCAGCTTCGCGCGCAGGGTCTGTGTCCCGGTCATCAACCGATCGCCGCGCAGATCCTCTGGCGCGGAGTCGGTGGTGTTCGCGTTGCCTACCTGTACCGCCTCGATCGGGCGCGGCCGAAGCGCACCGCCAGCCCGGCCGTGCTCGCCGCCCTGGACAAGGCGATGCGAGCCCGCCGTACCTGCTCGACCTGCCGCCGCGTGCGGCCGTACGTCATCCCGCGCTCGCTCGGCGAGTGCCTTACCTGCCAAGGAGAACCGATCCGATGACTACGCCACTGAAGAAGCGCTACGCCGTTCGGTACCTGATCGTGGACGACTTCGGAAGCCTGCTCTGGGAGGGCAACGCCTCTGTTGTCAGCGACGAAATGCCCCTCGATGACGGGCCCCGGGTAGTCGCCGTCTGGCATGCCATCACGGCGGAAAACATCCGCCGGGACTGCGACCAGATGGGCGGAGTACCAGCGGGCCGGGTCGTCATCACCGCCCTTCGAGAGGCGCAGCGGTGACCACCGCGACGACGCGCAGCGCGTACCCGCCGAACGTTGATGACCTGGTGCCCCGCGCGGTCGAGTACGCGAGGCAACTCGGTGAGGTGCCCTCGCGCAACAAGCTGATGAAGCACTTCAAGGTCGGCGCGGAAAAGGCCAAGGCGTTGCGTGAGGCCCTGGACCGGCTCGCCGAGCAGGACCAGAACGCCACCGACATGCACCTGTATCTGGTCAGCCGGGGCAGCCTCGCCGACCCACCGTCGCTGACTCTGGCGCCTGACCCGGTCGCCGACCCGCAACCCGCCGATGAGGAGCCGGGCGAGCTGGCGCCGGTGCTGCCCCTCAACCCGGAGCCCGAGGCGCCGGATCCGCAGCCGGAAGCGTCACCCGCACCGGCGCCGCCGGACCCGCCCACAGCGAGCAACGCGCCACCGGTGGACGAGCCGGCATCGCGGCCGGTGACCTGGCCGGTGCTGATCCTGTGCCTGCCCGCGTTCGTCGCAATCTGGGGCGGCTGGGTCGAGATGGGCCGCCTCACCGGATTCGGCCACGTCAAGCTGCTGCCCGGCATCGCCGACCGGGTCGAGATCAACACCGCGATCACGCTGCCCGTCGGCGTGGAGACCTACGCCGCGTTCGCATTGTTCGTGTGGCTGTCCGGTCGCGCGGTCGGCGCCGCCCGCGAGTTCGCGAAGTGGTCCGCGCTTGGCTCGCTGGGTTTGGGTGCGCTCGGTCAGGTCGCTTTCCACCTGATGGCCGCCGCCGGGTGGACCTCAGCGCCGTGGCCGATCACGGCTGCCGTGTCCTGCCTGCCCGTGGCGGTGCTCGGCATGGGCGCCGCCCTGGCCCACCTCATGCACAAGAACTGATCGCTGTCCCCCCTGCTCACCGCAAGGAGATCCCCGTGGCTCGCCATCCTGCCCGCATCGACACTCGTCCGGTGGTGCACTACTACCCGGTTCCTGATCCGAGCGCCGACGTGATGCCGGTCGCCGCTGACTTGTTCGTGTACCGGCAGCACGTTGCCGAGATCGCCCAGCGCCGGGAACGCGACCGGATCCTCTACGCCCGGTGGAAACAGCGCCGCGCCGAGCGGGCCGCCCGGGACCGCCGCAACCGGCGAATCCTGCTGGCCGTCGCCGTCCCGCTGACCGTCGCCGTACTCGCCGCGCTGGTCACGCTCGGGTGGCTGCTCTGGGACGCCATGACCGGCGTCAACGGCCCCGCCCTCATCGTGCTGGTTCTGCTCGGGATGGTCGCGGTCGGCGGCGTCGGGCACCGCTGCATCACCGTCGTGCAGCACTGGCACTGACTTCGCCGGCGGCACAGCCCACAGCCTCGCGAGCAAGCGCTGTGCCGCCGGTCCTACCCGCAAGCTCACCAAAGAGCAGGGGAGGTCTGTTCATGCTCGCGCACTTCCTGTCCCACGTCACCCTGACCCCCGAGGACACGCCCGCCCCGGACGTGATTGCCGAGCGGGCTTTGGTCGCGCTCGGCGAAACCGCTGACGCTGTCGCCGCCGCGCTGACGGCGGCCGGATTCGCCGGGTTTCCGATCACGGCGGATCGGTGCCCGATCGGCAACTATGTTCGGGCTAGCGACGTCCGGATCACTGGTGTCTCGGTCGGCCTGGACGCGGTTCGCGTCTGGACTGCCACGACGCACGGCATTCCGGCTCCGGTGGCGCTGCCGGACGCGGTCCGCACGTTCCTCGGCCGGTTCGACGCACGCCGATACCCCGATCTGATCGCCTCGCCCGACGAGACCGATCCGGCGGTCCCGCCGGATCCGGGCACGGCCGAGACACCCGCGCCTGCGGTGTACCCGATGCCCGCCCCGGCCGACGACGCCCGGTTCACGTTAGGCCTGACGCTCGACGTCGGCAAGGTGCTCGCCGCGCACGGATACCCGCCGATCGAGTCCGGGACCGACTTGGCCGGGCTTCAGCAAGCGCTGTTCGGCTTTCTGTACTCCCCGATCCCGGCCGCTCCGGTGGCATCGCCGCTGCTCACACTCCCCGCAGACCCGGGTGTGTCCATCCTCGTTCGGAGGCGCTGATGGCGTCGCTGCTGGATCAGGCCACCGCGAACGTGCGGCGGCGACGCCGCAGTCAGGTCCGCCGCTGGCTGGAACGGCACCCGAGCGCCCGGCTCGCGGCCCGGGGCGGCCGGTGGGCCTGGCGGCGGCGTCGACACGTGACCACGGCCGCCCGCTGGTCCGCCCGGGGCTTCCGCCCCATCGAGGCGACCACCGTCGGGTGCGCCTACTGCGGCCGGCAGGTCCCGGCCGCGAAGGCGGAACAGCACATCGAGAAGTACAACCGGGCCGCCGCCCGCAAGCTCAACCCCCCGCCCTCGACCCCGCCGCCCACGAAGCGGCAACCATCGCCTCGACCGCGCCCGGCGGACACCCCGCCGCGCTCCACCCCTGGCACCACCTCTTCAACTGGAAGGAATCCGTCTGTGGCAACGCAGGAAACCACCGCACTGGCCCGCGCCGCCCGCACGGTCGGCGAGATGGACCCCGCCACCGCGTGGGATCTCGACGCCGAGCTTGCCGGCATGGCCACCGTGATGCTGACCCTGGCCGAGAACGTCGGCCAGTGGATCGAGCGACTCGACACGCTGAAGGTCGACCCTCGGGTGACCGGGCAGGCCGCGAACGCCGTCGCCGAGCTGGCGGAAGTGTCCGGCACGTTCTCCCGCACCCGGCGGGTGTTCCGCACCCTGTACGCCTCGAACTTCGAGGCAGCCGAGACCAACGTGCGGCAGATCCGCCGTCAGGACTTCTGGAACCAAAAAGCTGCCTGACCAACCCACCTGTTCACCCCTTGCCCCGGGGCCGGCCGCCATTGCGTTGGTGGCCGGCCCCCGGCCGTTCCTCGCCCGTTTTCGTGCCGTCCGGAAAGGACACTGGTTGTGAAGCGCAAGTCGCGTGATCTGTACGTCGGCATCTCGCCGAACAGCTCCCGACACCCGGTATGGCGCGCGATCGGCGCGGCCATCTACCGGTGGCGGTGGCAACTTACCCCGCTGTTCGTCACCCTGCCCCTGCCGATCGCCGGTTGGGGACTCGCGCTGATGTGGGCGCACCTGGCGATCGGCTGGTTCCTGGCCGTGTACGCGGTCGCGCTGTGCTGCGTGATGGCGTGGCTGGTCATCGGTATGCACCGCTTCTACGACCGGATCTACACCAACGCGGTCGCCCTCCTCGTGTTCGCATGGCTGTCCACAGTGGCCCTGCGTCCCGGCGACGGCCGGCTCTACGGATGGTGGGCGCTCGGCTGGCCCCTTGTCGCGCTCGGCTGGTGGTGCGGCCCGGCGCTGCGCTCGAACACGGCGCTCGACCGGATGCGCAAGCGGTGGGACTCCGTCGCCGACCTGGCCGGTATCGCCGGCTCGAAGCTGACCGGGGTCAAGGACACCGCCGTCGGGCGGGTGCTGTCGGTCGTGCTGCCTGGCAACCACACCGCCAAGGACGTCAACCGCGACCGCATCGAGTCCGGCTACTCCTACCGGCGCGGCTCCGTAACCGTCGTGCCCGACAAGACCAACGCCCGCCGGGTCGACCTGCACGTGGTCGACCGCGACCCGTGGGAGTCCGGTCGCACCATCGCCCACCCCGCCATCGCCAACCTGCACCACCTCGAAAACCCCGACCCCGGCGGCGACGACACCCCGACGGTTGACCTGAACGGCACGGAGGCTGCCTGATGAAAACCCCCACCAACGACCGGCCCACGCTGTGGACCCCCGGGGCGCGGCGGATCACCGACGGGATCCCGCTCGGCGAACGCGCCGACCGCTCGCCGATGATGCTCGACCTGTGGACCCGCGAGCACGGCGCCCGCCACGCCCTAATGGGCGGCGCGTCTGGCTCCGGCAAGACGAACACCCTCAACGTCATCACGTGCGGTCTGGCCGCGTGTGGTGACGCGGTGATCTGGGCTATCGAGGTCGCCAAGGCCGGGCAGGGACAGGCCGCGTGGCTGCCCTGCTTCGACTGGCTCGCCACCCGCCTCGACGAGGCCGTGAACATGCTCGACGCGGCAGTGGCCATCATCGACGCCCGCTCCCGCGTGCTCGCCGCTGCGGCGGCCCGCGGTAAGGGTGACGACAAGGTCATGCCCACGCCGGACATGCCGCTGCTGGTCATCATCATCGACGAGGCCGCCGCGCTGTTCGGGATCAAGACCGGCGACCCGGACCGTGTCGAGCTGGCCGCGCAAGCGACCGAACGGGCGCGGCAGATCTCGCAGACTGGCCGCTCCGCCGGGGTGGAGCTGCTGGTCACGACGCAGCGGCCGACCGTGGCGGCGCTCGGCGACGACGGCGACTTCCGCAGCCAGTTGCACCCGAACCTGTGCCTGCGGATGAACCGCCGCGCCGACGTCGGTTTCGTGCTGCAAAACGTCGACCTCGACACCGTCGACACGACCCTGTTCAACGTGCCAGGCCTGCTCTACGTCCAAGACGGCCCCGACGTCGACCCGCTACCCGTGCGCTCCTACGCGCTGTTCCAACCGCCGATCGTCAACCGGCTCGCCCGCGCCCTCGCGGTCGGACGGCCGACGCTCGACCCCGTAGCCCGCGACGCGGCCGGGGAACCGTACGCGGCGCGGCCCGCCGACCCGTTCCAGACACCCGCCACCCGGCCCGCCGCAGCCCGCCAGGGCAGCCCAGCCGACGCGACCACGACCCGACCGAAGAAGAGCCGCGCCGCCACCGCTGAAGCGCTGAACGCGGCCCGCGCCGCCGCCACCGCCGACCTGCCCGCCGTGCCGGCCATCCCACTCACCGACCTCACCCCTGACGGCAACGCCGCCGCCGAGACCGACGCCAGCGACGCCCCGGTAGCCGACGCCATCACCGCCGTACTGGCCAACGCCGGGCCGAACGGCCTGACCGCCAAGGAGATCACCACCGCTTCCGGCAAGCACCGGGGCAGCGTCCACCGCGCGCTGCGGACGCTGGTCGATAACGGCGCCGCCCGCCGAGTCGCGGTCGGCAACGGCTACCGCTACCACCCCACCACCACCCCAGAAAGCAACGCCGCGTAACTGTCGCGGGCTGTCGCGCGGGTGTCGCACCTGCCGTCTTAAGACGGCTTCTACGCGCGCCCGCGCGCCTGCCCGCGCGCGCCCGCGCGCACTGGAGCCTCTCACCCGCGCACGGGCGCGACACGCGACACCCGCACCCCCATCCGTCACACACCGTGAACACATCCGGGGGTGAAACGTGTCTGCCTCACCCATCCGTTGCGGTCACTGGATCGGCGGCGAGCGCCGCCTGTGCCTCGCCGCCGACCACATCCGCCGCTACCTGACCGGTCAGCGCTGCCCGGCACACACCCCGGCCGCGCTCGCCGGACTCCCCGAACCGCCCTCCACCGCGCTGACCACGGAGGCACCCATGCCCGACCCTGCCCCGATGCTGGCCGCCGCCCTGGCGCTCGCCGCCGAGGGCTACCCCGTGTTCTTCCTCGGCCGTACCAAACGCCCGGTCGCGAACTGCCCCGGCTGCCCGAAAGCCGAAACCGACCCCAGCCACGACCCGGAAGCTTGCCCCTGCCTGACTTGCCACGGCTTCTACGCCGCCACCACCGACGCCGACCGCATCCACACCCTGCACACCGCTGTGCCGTACGGCATGCTCGCCATCCGCACCGGCCGCGCCGCCGACCTCGCCGTGATCGACGTCGACCCGCGCAACGGCGGCACTGTCCTGCCCGACCTGATGCCACCCACCCGCTGCGTACGCACCGGCTCCGACGGCTGGCACCTGTACTACCGCCACCCCGGCGTCACGCTCGCCAAAAACCTCGACAAACGCGGCCACCCCGGCATCGACATCAAAGCCGACGGCGGCTACGTCGTCGCGCCGCCCTCGATCCACCCTGGCACCCGCCGCCCGTACCGGCGCGTCGGGGACCGGCCGGCCATTGAGATGCCCCCGCCGCTGGTCGAGCTGTGCCGCCCGGCCGCCCCGCCCGCCATCCCGGCAGCCACCGTCACCCCGATCATCCGGGGGAGGGGCATCTCAAACCCCGCCGCCCTATTGCAAGCACACCTCGACGCGGTCGCCCGCGCCGCTGAGGGCACCCGCCGCAACGTGCTGTACGGCGCCTCAATGGGGGTGGCCCGCATGGTCGCCGCTGGAGCCCTCACCGCCACCGACGCCTACCACGCGCTCTACGACGCCGGTGTCGCTGCCCAGCAAACCCACCGCGACATCCACGCCGCCATTACCGGCGGGTTCCGCGCGGAATCCGTTGCCGTAGAAGGGATTGCCGCATGAACGTGGCCCGTGCTCCGCTGCTGCTGCTCGGCACGCATCAGCCCGGATGGCTCGGCAAGGCGCACGTGCCGCTGTTCGTGTCCGACACCCGGCTACGGGTCTACAAGACGCTGCCTCGCGCAGCTGCGCCGTGGGCGTGCGACTCCGGCGGATTCTCCGAGCTGCAGAAGTACGGCCGGTGGACGATCGGCCCACGCGAGTACGTGGCCCGGTTGCGCCGCTACCGCGACGAGATCGGCTCTCTGCGGTGGGCGGCGCCGCAGGACTGGATGCGCGAATCGATCGTCATCAACGGTGGGCAGATCGGCCCGGTCAAGTTCGCCGGCACCCATCTGTCGGTGGCCGAGCACCAGCGCCGCACCGTGCTCAACTTCGCGCAGCTGTGTGACCTGGCCTCAGACCTCAACATCGTTCCCGCCGTGCAAGGCGACTCCCCGGACGCCTATCGCCGCTGTGTGGACCTGTATTGGTCGATGATCCGCGTTGACCTCACCACTCTGCCGCTCGTGGCGGTTGGCTCGGTCTGTCGCATCCAGGGCACCCGCGAGGCTGGGCACATCCTCGCCGCCCTGCACGCCGCTGGAGTACGCCGACTGCACGGGTTCGGGTTCAAGACCCTCGGCCTGGCCGCGTACGGGCATCTGCTGACCTCGGCCGATTCCCTTGCCTGGTCTGAGGTCGCGCGGAAGATGCGCCGGCCGGCCCTGCCGCAATGCGTTGCGGCTGGCCGGCACAAGAACTGCGCGAACTGCCTCGACTTCGCCCTGCACTGGCGTACCCGCGTGCTGTCCGCCGCAGCTGCGCGACGCACCGATTCCGCCCCATCCGATCTGGAGGACGCAGCATGACCACCCCGCAAGCCGACTTCGACGGCGCCGCCATCCTCGACCGGCTCCACGCCGTCATCACGAAGTACGTCATCCTGCCCACCCCGGAAGCCGTCGACGCCGTCGCCTTGTGGGCCGCCGCCTCCCACGCCCAACCGGCATGGGCGCACGCGCCCCGGCTGGTCATCCGCGCGCCGGAGAAGCGGTGCGGCAAGTCCCGGCTGCTCGACGTGGTGGAAGGGGTCAGCTTCAACCCGCTGATCACCGTCAACGCGTCCACACCGGCGATCTACCGCTCGATCGGTGCGGGCGCGGCGTTGACCCTGCTCGTTGATGAGGCCGACACCATCTTCGGCGGCAAGCAAGCCGAGTCCAACGAGGAGCTGCGCGGCCTGCTCAACGCCGGACACCAGCGCAACCGTCCTGCCCTGCGGTGGAACAACAACCGCGACCAAGCCGAGAAAATCGACACCTTCTGCATGGCCGCGCTCGCCGGGATCGGCCAGATGCCCGACACAATCGAAGACCGCGCGGTGGTCGTCCGCATGCGCCGCCGCGCCCCCGGCGAAACCGTCGCACCCTACCGCGAGAAGCGCGACGGCCCACAACTACGCAAGCTCGCCGCCGACCTCACCGCCTGGCTACGCCCGCACCTGCCCGCGCTGGAGCTGGCCGAACCGCCTATGCCGCTGGAAGACCGCGCGGCCGACACGTGGGAACCACTCGTCGCCATCGCCGACCTCGCCGCAGGTGACTGGCCCGATCGCGCCCGGCACGCCGCCGAAACACTCACCGCCGAGCGCGACGGCAACGCCCCCGCCTCTGAACGAGTGCGGCTACTCACCGACTGCCGCACCGCGTTCGCCGACTACGACGCCATGCCCACCCAAGCCCTGCTCGACCACCTCAACGGTGACGACGAAGCGCCCTGGTCCGAGCAGGGACCTACTGGCCTGACCGCCATGAAACTCGGTGTGATCCTGCGCGAGTACGACATCAAATCCGAGGCGATCAGCTTCGGGCCACCGACCGGCCGCGCCAAGGGCTACCAGCGCGCCGCGTTCGAGGACGCCTGGGGCCGCTACTGCCTCCCCCCGGAAACCCCGATCACCGGCCCCTACCGGCCGTACCAAGACCTCGCCGCAGGGCCGCGTTCCATCCGGCTCGTCCACCCCGCACCGCCCGACCAACCCGCCCTCCACGACGAGATGCCCCCGCCGCCCGACGACGCCCGAGGCACCGCATAACCGCCCGCTCGACGGTTTCTCGTCCCCAAGCCTCGCAAGCCTCTCAAGCCTCTCGTTTTCCGAGTTTCCGCAGCTCAACCCCTGAGAGGCTTCTACACCCCTGAGAGGCTTAAGCCTCTCACCGACGACGACACCGATCCGCCACACGCCACGCAACGTAATCGTGAAGCGGTCAAGTGAGAGGCTTAAGCCTCTCACCCCCTCCCAAGCCTCGCAGTACCTGAGCAGCCAAAACTCTCAAAGTGAGAGGCTTGCGAGGCTTGCGAGGCTTGCGGACGAGAATTCGAATGTCGACGCTCCGTCAGATCGCTGCACAATCGCCCGGCAGTCGACCGCGCCTGATCGCCCGACCCGCTGAGAGCCACGCAGACCAATCCGCGCATATGACCACCGTCGCCGTGCCCGGATCTTGCCTCTACGGCGCTCACGGCGGGCCGTTCTACGCCCCTTCAAGCCACCGGCCTCCGCACCCACGCATCAACGCGCCCGCGTGCCGAGCGCCCGGCAGCGGCCATGTGAGGCCATCGGACACCCCTCGCCACGCCAACGCACGGGGAGACGCCATGAAGAAACCGGACGGGATCCCGGAATTCTATCTACCTGCCGAAGTAGCCAAGATCCTTCGATGTTCCGAGTGGTGGGTCAAGGAACAAGCCCGCCGAGGCCGCATCCCGTTTTGCTGGATCGGCGGCGGTTATCGATTCCTGCCAGAACATCTCGGCGAGATTGCGCAGATGTTTGAACGCCGCGCAGCCGAGTCACCAGCCGCCATGTCCACCGGTTCAGCCCGCCGAAAGAACGGAAGTACCGCAAGTCGCCGAAGCAGAATCGGAACTGATTCCGCGAATCTGACTGCCAAAGTTCCACCCCGCGCCCGGCAGGCTTTGTCACAGAGCGCCGAGGCGGCCTGAAAGGCGCGCTCCGCGCCGACCGATGTTGCGGTCGGCGCGGGGGCACCTCAACGCCGGAGAGAGTGAGATGGGATACGCCGAGAACGCAGGCACGTATTGGCGCGGACGGTACAAGTCGGCGTCCGGGAAGCTCGAAACGGTTCGAGATCAGATCACCGGGAAGCCGGTTCACTTCGAAACGAGGCGAGACGCGAAGCGGGCAGCCGACCGAGCCGAGGCAGACGACGCGGAGCAAGCACCACAAGCGCGCAACGCGGATACGGATCGCTGGATGACTTTCGGTGCATACGCTCGATCCTGGTATGCGCGTCAGGACCTGGCCGCCTCAACGATGCAGAACTACCGGCGCCACATCGAGAACCACCTCCTGCCAACGTTCGAGGATTCCGTCATGCGGGCGATAACGGCCGAAGACGTGGACCATTGGGAGAAGGCGGAACGCAAGGCCGGGTACGCGGAGGCAAGCATAAAGACGTGGCGCGGAACTCTCCACCTCTTATGCGAAGACGCCCAAACCGACGGAATCGTTATCAGCAATCCTGCAACGAAGAGGCGAGGAAGAGGAAAGCGAGCAGGAAGGGGCAGGACGCGGAGACCAGAGAAGGTCATCGCAAACATTCTGAACCTGATACTGATAGCCGAGCGTGCAAGCCTGCTATCCGGCAGGGATGACGAATTCGTCGGGCTTGTCGTCAAGGGCGCGACGGGGATGCGGTGGGGCGAGTTGGTCGGGCTTGAATCCCTGTATGTACGCCCCGATTCGATCCGTGTGGAGTGGCAACTCTATGAGCTCGATACAGGAGAGTTCGTCCGCTGCCCGCCCAAGGACGACTCTTATCGAACGATCGACATGCCGGAGTTCCTTGCATGCCTGATCGCGGAGCACATCAACCGCGTAAATCCGAAGTCGTGCAAGTGCCACGGGCGAAAGTACGTGTTTAGCGGGCACAGACCGGCCAATAAGGCTGCACGGGCTCCCGGCGCGAAGCTGGTCGACGTGGCGCGTCTTGCCGACGTGTCGACCGGGACGGTTTCCAATGTTCTGAATCGGCCCGATTCGGTTCCCGAGCCCACACGCGTGCGGGTGATGGCCGCAATCACAGAGCTTCGCTATGTCCGGGGCGGGCCGCCGCCGGGAGAACTGGCTCCGCACTGGCGACGGAGCGGCTTCGCAACCTGGCTGTTCCAGCCAGCCGCGACCGGCTGGTTTCCGCAGGCCGCGCCGAACCCGCCACGCCCTGTGCCGGTTCTCGGCGAACCGTGGCCCGGTGTTCCTGCACGCGGACGGGGCGCCAGCGGGCGGGCTGATGCGTGCTGGCTGCCGATCGCTGCGGGCTTGACCCCGCACGGCTTGAGGCACTCTCACAAGACCGAGATGGATGAAATGGGGGTGCCGGCCAAGCTCAAGGACGACAGGATGGGGCACGCCGACGGATCTGTGGGCGCTCGCTACTCCCACATCACCGCCGCGATGCGCCAGGCGCTCTGCGATGGCCTGACGGAGCGGTGGATCGCCGCGCTACACGCCCGGAGGGACCTATCGCCGCGCTCTCCAGTGGGGGTGCTCGATCGGCTGCTGCGGGCGCTCTAAGTCGGAGATCGGCAAGATCGTCTCCAAAATCGTCTCCAAAACGGTTCTAGAGACGGGCCAGGGCCGGATCTCCGTTTCCGGAGACCGGCCCTGAGCTGCACTTTCATCTGGTCGGGGTGGCCGGATTTGAACCGACGGCCTCTTCGTCCCGAACGAAGCGCGCTACCAAGCTGCGCCACACCCCGATGCGTGCTGAGCAATAGTATCCGACGCCTCTCCGCATGCGAAACCGGTATCCCCCGCGTCGCGTAACCGCAGCTCAGAGGCCTGACCTCCGGTGGCCGGGACGGCTTGGGGCCGCCCGGTCGCCGGGGGTCTTGGTGGCCTGGTGCCGGAGATCGATCCTGGACTGCCGTGCGCTGGGGCCGGGGCGGGCTGGTGCCGGCGATATCGGCGGGAGGAGCCGGGTCAGGGTGCGGTCATCGATGCGTAGAAGGCCGCCGGGTCTCCGGCCAGGGATGCTTTCACGTGGCGGCTCCAGTCGTCGGCGAGGACTTCGAGTTGGCCGGTTTCGATGCCGTCCAGCGCCGCGGTTACCGCCTGGAGTGGGGGGATCTTGGGGCCGTTGTAGCGGGCGGTGAGGTCGGTGTCTGCCGCGCCCAAGTGCAGGGCTGTTACCTGGGTGTTCTGGGCGGCGAGTTCCAGGCGGACGCCGTTTGTCAGGCTCCAGGCGGCCGCCTTGGCCGCGGAGTACGCGTTCGAGCCGTTGAGGGAGAACCAGGAGAGCGCCGACAGGACGTTGAGGATTGTTCCTTCGGCGAGGTGGGGGGCGAAGGCGCGGATCATGTTGAGTGTGCCGTAGAAGTGGGTGTCCATTTCTCGGCGGATCTCGGCTAGGTCGCCTGTGATCAGGCTTTGGCCGGTGGCGATGCCCGCGTTGTTGATCAGCAGGTTGACGTCGGGCGCGGCTGCGGCGGCTGCGGCGATCGAGGTCGGGTCGGTGATGTCGAGGCGTAGGGCGATGACGCCGGGAATGGTGATGAGTTCGGGGCGGCGGGCGGTGGCGTAGACCTTGGTGGCGCCGCGGTCGAGGAGGCTGGCGACGAATTGCTTGCCGAGGCCGCGGTTGGCGCCGGTGACCAGGGCGACGGATCCTGAGATCTTCATGTCGGCTACGCTAAAACCTGACGTTGACGTCAGAGGCAAGGATTGCGACGGGAGTCACCATGCGGATCGGCGAGCTCGCCGCCAAGGCCGGCGTGAGCGTACGGGCGCTGCGCTACTACGAGGAGCAGGGCCTGCTCGCCTCCACTCGCAGCGCCAGCGGGCAGCGTCACTACCCGGAGCCGGCGGCTGAGCGGGTGCGGCTCATCCAGGTGCTCTATTCCGCCGGGCTCTCCAGCAAGACGATCGCCGAGTTGCTGCCTTGCGTGGACGCCAAGGTCAGCACGCCGGAGTCGCAGGCGCGCCTCGCGGCCGAGCGCGACCGCATCGATACCCAGATCGCCGAGCTCGTCCGCACGCGGGACAAGCTCGATGCGGTCATCGCCCTTTCCACGAGCCCTTACAACGGCTGCCATGTAACGACACCGGGCTCGGAAGCAGAACTTGGACTGGCGCCAGCATCGATGTCGGCCTGACCGACGGCTGAGGCACGCGACCAAATAGGCCTGTGGCTTCGCGCGCGGCTGGGCGCGGGCGGCCAGCGGGTCGCCGAGGTAACTCCGAGGCGCGGGTCGCCCTGCACACCCGCGCCTCGCTCGTACCGAAGCTCGTACCGAAGCTCGGCGCCTGGACCGACGCCGAGCAGTCTCGGGAATTCGTGGTCAGGCCGCGGCTTCCAGGTCCGCGCGCGTCAGCAGCGCGCGCAGCGTGATTCCCTCGGCCGACAACGCCTGGGCGCCGCCCTCCTGGCGGTCGATCACGCAGAGCGCGTGGTCGACGTGCGCACCCAGCCGGCGCAGGTCCTGGGTCGAGAGGACGACCTGGCCGCCGGACGTGACCACGTCCTCCACGACCAGAACCCGGCGCCCCGCGACCTCGGCGCCCTCGGCGAGCCGGGCGGTGCCGTACGCCTTGGCCTGCTTGCGGACGAACGCGCACGGGAGCTTGGCGTGCCGGCCCAGCGCGGTCACCACGGCGATGCCGCCCATCTCCAGGCCGGCCAGCACCTCGGTGCCCTCGGGGATGAGGACGGCCATCTGCTCGGCCAGCTTGTCGAGCAGCAGGGGGTCCGACTCGAACTGGTACTTGTCGAAGTATTCGGTGGCGGTCCGGCCCGAGCGCAGGACGAACTCCCCGGTCAGTCGGCTCACGTCGCGGACCTGCCGCGCAAGGTCAGAGTCAGTCACGAACACACAGCCTTCCACCTTGCGCACGGAGCCGCCCGCGCGGGTGCGGGCAAGCCGTCCCGACCATCCACAGCCGCCCGGCGGCGAGCGGGCGGAAGGCGCGCTGGCGTGGGGGGACCGGCATTCACCCGTACGCGTAATTGCTCAAACGAGTGGGTAGAGGTTTGTCTAGTTTCGACTATTTTGCGGTTTATCGAACCTCTGTCTTTTGAAAGGTTTGTCGTGACCCCCTTCGCGCTGCTCTTCCTGATCGCCCTCGCCGGCTCGTCGTGCTTCGCCATCGGTCGCGCCCTCGGTCGCGGCGAACGCTACGAGAAGGGCTATCGCGAGGGTTTCCGCGACGGCGAGACCGGTTCGCTGGCGCGCGCCGCCCGGCTGATCCAGCTCAGCGACCGCCGCTCGATCGCCCCGGCCGTCGAGTCGATGCTGGTGCCCAGCTCCGTGCCTGTGCAGGCGACCGTTCGCACCGCGGCGCCGGCGATCGCCGGAATTCCGGCCCGTCCACAGCTCGCGCTCTGAGGACGAAAGCCCGTCCACAACCAGCGTTCCGAGAAACAGGGGCCCGGACCATAACTCACGCTCCGAGGGAACGAAGGAACGAAGGAACGAGGGCCCCAGACCACAACCCGCACTCCGAGGCGGCAAACGACAGGACGCGAACAGGCAAGGCGCGAACAGGCAAGGCGCGAACGGCAAGACGCGAACAGGCAGGACGCGAACGGCAAGACGCGAACGAACACCCACGGGCGCTACAGCTAACGCTTGCCGATCTCCTCGGCAAGCAGCTCCGCGATCTGCACCGTGTTCAACGCCGCGCCCTTGCGCATGTTGTCGCCGGTGATGAAGAGGTCGAGGGCGCGGGGGTCGTCGAGGGCCCGCCGGATGCGGCCGACCCACGACGGGTCCGTGCCGACCGCGTCGATCGGCATCGGGAATTCGCCAGCCTCCGGGTCGTCGACGAGGATCACGGCGGGGGCGTTGCGGAGGACCTGGCGGGCTCCTTCGGCGTCGAGTTCCGAGCCGAAGACCGCGTGGACGGCGATCGAGTGTCCGGTCACCACCGGGACGCGGACGCAGGTGGCGGAGACCTTCAGGTCGGGGAGGCCGAGGATCTTGCGGGACTCGTTGCGGAGTTTCATCTCCTCCGACGACCAACCCTCCGGGGCGAGGTCGCCCGACCACGGGACCACGTTCAGGGCCAGCGGGGCCGGGAACGGGCCGAGGTCGTCGCCGACGGCCTGGCGGACGTTGCCCGGGCGAGATCCGAGGGCGCGGTCGCCGGCCACCTTGCTGAGCTGGTCGTGCAGGGTGTCGACGCCGATCTGACCGGCGCCGGAGACGGCCTGGTAGGAGGCCAGGACCAGTTCGCGCAGGCCGTATTCGTGGTGCAGCGGGGCGATGGCCATGATCATGGCCATGGTCGTGCAGTTGGCGTTGGCGACGATGCCGCGCGGGCGGTGGTACAGGTCTTCCCGGTTGACCTCCGGGACGACCAGGGGCACCTCCGGGTCCATCCGGTACGCCGACGAGTTGTCGACCACGGTGACGCCGCGGGCGACGGCGACCGGCGCCCATTCGAGCGAGACCGCGTCGGGGACGTCGAACATCGCGACGTCGACGCCGTCGAAGACCTCGGGCTTGAGTTCGTGGACGGGGAGCAGCTCACCGCGGCACGGGAGTTGCTTGCCCGCCGAGCGGCCCGACGCCACCAGGCGGATTTCTCCCCAGACGTTGCGGCGCGCGGTCAACAGTTCGCGCATCACCGTGCCGACGGAGCCGGTGGCTCCGACGACGGCGAGCGTCGGCTGCGGTGACCCCATCCGAGGCGCTACCGTCCGGTGCCCGCGTAGACGACGGCTGTCTCGGTGCCGCCCAGCTCGAAGGTGTCGTGTACGGCGCGGACGGCGGTGTCGAGGTCGCTGTCGCGGCACACCACCGAGACGCGGATCTCCGAAGTGGAGATCATCTCGATGTTGACGCCGGCCTCGCCGATGCAGGCGAAGAAGGACGCGGCGACGCCGGGGTGCGAGCGCATGCCGGCGCCGATCAGGGACACCTTGCCCACGTGGTCGTCGAAGAGCAGGCTCTTGAACTTGATCTGTTCCTTGATCTTGTCCAGCGCCGCCATCGCGGAGGGGCCGTCGGCCTTGGGCAGCGTGAACGAGATGTCGGTGCGGCCGGTGCCCTCGGTCGACACGTTCTGCACGATCATGTCGATGTTGATCTCGGCCTGGGCCACCGTCTCGAAGATGCGGCCGGCCGAGCCGGGCTCGTCGGGCACGCCGACGATGGTGATCTTGGCTTCGCTGCGGTCGTGGGCGACCCCGGTGATCAACGCTTGTTCCACGTCCAGATCCTCCATCGATCCCGTGACGACAGTGCCCTGCTTGTTGGAGTACGACGAGCGTACGTGGATCGGCACCTTGAACCGGCGCGCGTACTCCACGCATCGCAACATCAGTACCTTCGCGCCGCCGGCCGCCAGCTCGAGCATCTCCTCGTAGGTGATCTGCTCGATCTGGCGCGCGTCGGGGACGATCCGCGGGTCGGCGGTGAAGACGCCGTCGACGTCGGTGTAGATCTCGCAGAGGTCGGCGTCGAGGGCCGCGGCGAGCGCGACAGCGGTGGTGTCCGAACCGCCCCGGCCCAGCGTGGTGATGTCCTTGGTGTCCTGCGAGACGCCCTGGAAGCCGGCGACGATCGCGATGGCCCCCTCGTCCAGCGCGGTGCGCAACCGGCCGGGCGTCACGTCGATGATCCGGGCCTTGCCGTGCACCGAGGTCGTCAGCACGCCGGCCTGCGAGCCGGTGTACGACCGGGCCTCGAACCCGAGGTTGTGGATCGCCATCGCGAGCAGCGCCATCGAGATGCGCTCACCCGCGGTCAGCAGCATGTCGAGCTCGCGGCCGGGCGGCAGCGGGCTGACCTGGTTGGCCAGGTCGAGCAGGTTGTCCGTGGTGTCGCCCATGGCGGAGACCACGACCACGACGTCGTTCCCCGCCTTGCGAGCGTCCACGATCCGCTCCGCCACGCGCTTGATGCGCTCGGCATCACCCACGGACGAACCGCCGTACTTCTGCACCACCACGCCCACGGCAGTCGACTCCCTCCGCGCCGCACGTGCCGACGCCGCCGGCATTCCGGCCGGCGGCGTCGGTCGAGTCAATCGCAGACCAGACTAGCCGCGCCCGTCTCGATCTTTGACAGGCGATCCCAGCATCCGGCCCTGTGGGGGCCGCCACGGGCCATATTCCCTCCAGACACGCCATGCCACGCGACACGCCGGGAGACGGCGCGGGCGTCTGGGCGCGGAGAGGCGAGAATGTCTCGATGCGCTCCCGCCCCGCCTCGCGTGTGCTGCCCGCGTTGGCCGCCCTGCTGACCGCCGGCGTCGCCGCCTGCGGCGACGCGGCGCCCGCGAAGCCCGTCCCCTCGTCGTCGCCCGCCGCGGCGCCCGAGGCCGCGGACGCCCGCATCGAGCTGGCGGCCCGCGCCGCCCGGGCCGAGGACCACCGCTTCGCGGCGCTCTACACGTTCGTCGCGCCGGGCGAGGCGCCGCGCTCGATCATGGCGACGGTCGCCGCGGACGGCACCTGGCGGGTGGACATCCCCCAGGGCATGCTCGGGGGTACGGCGGACGTGGCGATCGCCGAGACCGCGGCGGGCGTCTTCCAGTGCGCCATCCCGTCGGCCACGAATCCGGTCGTGCCCTCCTGCGTACGCGTCGCCGACCGGGGTGAGCGGGTGCCGAGAAAGTACGACCCCAAGGTGGAGCGGGTCTTCCGGCAGTGGCTGCCCGTCTTCACCGACCGCCAGGCCGCCCTGTCGGTGACCGCCGCCCAGCCCCTGTCGGGCTCGACGGGAAGCTGCTTCTCGGTCGACACGATCTCCGCCTCGCTCTCCGCGCCGGTCGACGTCGGCATCTACTGCTACGGCGACGACGGCCTGCTGACGGCGGCGAAGGTCACCTTCGGCACGCTCACCATCGCGGGCACGCCGGCTCCGCCGCCGCCCACCGTCACCCTTCCCGGACCGGTGGTCGGCGGTAGCCCGATGGGGTTGGCGTCCCCGCCGCCCACGACGCCTCCGGCGACGAAACCGGCCGCGGGAGCGTCGGCGGGAGCGGTCGCGCCAGCCGTCACCCCGTCCGCGTGACGTGTCCCGCGTGACCTCCGGTTTCCCACGATCCGGGCGTACAGTTAGCGACGGCCCAGTTGATCACATAGGGTGACGTTCGACATGTGGCATGCGCTCCTTCTTCGCTGCCGCGACGAGGCCCCAACCGAGGCCGGCACCTCGTCGCGGAGTTGACGCGCGCCGGTCGGTCCTCGTGAACTGACCAACCTTGTAGGAGCTCGCATGTCAAGCGACGTAACCGTCGATCCGATCGCCCGGCAGCGTCCCAGCCGGATGCCGTTCGCGCGCTACACCCCGTACCAGCAGCAGTTCGCCGTTGATCTGCCCGACCGGCAATGGCCGTCGCGGCGCATCGAGTCCGCACCGCGGTGGTGCGCGGTGGACCTGCGCGACGGGAACCAGGCCCTGATCGACCCGATGTCCCCCGAGCGCAAGCGGCGCATGTTCAGCCTGCTCGTCGCCATGGGCTACAAGGAGATCGAGGTCGGGTTCCCGGCCGCCAGCCAGACCGACTTCGACTTCGTCCGCCAGCTCATCGAGCAGGACCTGATCCCGGACGACGTCACCATCCAGGTGCTGGTGCAGTGCCGGGAGCACCTGATCGACCGCACGTTCGAGTCGATCCGCGGCGCCAAGCGCGCGATCGTGCACTTCTACAACTCGACGTCGACGCTCCAGCGCCGGGTCGTCTTCGGCCTGGACAGAGACGGCATCACCGACATCGCCACCACCGGGGCCCGGCTCTGCCAGAAGTACGCGGAGATCCACACCCCCGACACCGAGATCTTCTACGAGTACTCCCCGGAGTCCTACACGGGCACCGAGCTGGACTACGCGGTGGAGATCTGCTCGGCGGTCATCGACGTCATCGACCCGACCCCGGACCGCCCGCTGATCATCAACCTGCCGGCGACGGTCGAGATGGCCTCCCCCAATGTGTACGCGGACAGCATCGAATGGATGCACCGCCACCTGCCCCGCCGCGAGAGCATCATCCTGAGCCTGCACCCGCACAACGACCGGGGCACGGCCGTGGCCGCCGCCGAGTTGGGCGTGCTGGCCGGCGCCGACCGCGTCGAGGGCTGCCTGTTCGGCAACGGTGAGCGCACCGGCAACGTCGACCTGGTGACGCTGGGGCTGAACCTGTTCTCCCAGGGCGTCGACCCGATGATCGACTTCTCGAACATCGACGAGATCAAGCGCGCGGTGGAGTACTGCAACCAGCTGCCGGTGCACGAGCGCCACCCGTACGTGGGCGACCTCGTCTACACGGCGTTCTCGGGCTCGCACCAGGACGCGATCAACAAGGGCCTGAGCGCCCTGCAGGCGGACGCGTCGGCGGCCGGCAAGGACGTGGACGACTTCACCTGGGGGGTCCCCTACCTGCCGATCGATCCGAAGGACGTGGGCCGCACCTACGAGGCGGTCATCCGGGTCAACTCCCAGTCCGGCAAGGGCGGCGTCGCGTACATCATGAAGGAGGAGCACAAGCTCGACCTGCCGCGCCGGCTGCAGATCGAGTTCTCCGGCGTGGTGCAGCACGTCACCGACGCCGAGGGTGGCGAGGTCGGACCGCAGCAGATGTGGGACATCTTCGCGACCGAGTACCTGGTCGACCACCAGCGGTTCGGCGTTGTCGAGCTCGACCGCTACTCGACGGCCACGGTGGACGGCAAGGTCGAGGTCGAGGCGGAGGTCCGGCATCGCGGCACCCGGCGCCCGCTCACCGGGGTCGGCAACGGCCCGATCGACGCGTACGTGCAGGCCCTGGAGCCGCTGGCGATCAAGGTGCGGGTGCTCGACTACGCCGAGCACGCGCTGACCTCGGGCGAGGACGCGCAGGCGGCGGCCTATGTGGAGTGCGACGTCAACGGGCGCACGGTGTGGGGCGTCGGCCTCGACGCCAACATCGTCACCGCGTCCATCAAGGCCGTGACCAGCGCCGTCAACCGCGCTCGCTGAGTTCTCCGGTACGCCGCCGGTTCATGCCGGCGGCGTACCCCGGCGCGCGGGACGCTTCGGGCAGGGATGACGTCGGGAGCGAAACGGGCATGCCTTGCATACGCTTGTGTCGTGCCCCCTCCCCCCGCTTCTCGCTGGTCCTTGCGGCTCGCCGCCGCCCTGCTCGCCACCCTCGCCGCGGCCGGCTGCGAGGTGACCGTCACCGACTCGGGCTCCGGGCCCGGCGACACCAGCTCCACCAGAAACTCCGAGGACGTCCGGGCCCGGCTGGCCGGGTTGACCGTCACCAAGGCGGGGTCGATGCGCGCCTACAGCCGCGACAAGTTTCCGCACTGGCGCAGCACCGGCGACAACTGCGACGTCCGGGACACCGTCCTCAAACGGGACGGGACCAAGGTCAAGGTCTCCGGCTGCAACGTCGTCGCGGGTACGTGGGTCAGCGTCTACGACGGCGACCGGCTCACCGACCCGGCGAAGGTCGACATCGACCACATGGTGCCGCTGGCCAACGCGTGGCGCTCGGGCGCGAGCAGCTGGACCACTGATCGGCGGGGGGATTTCGCCAACGACCTGGACGACCCTCAGCTCGTCGCGGTGTCGGCGGCGTCCAACCGCTCGAAGGGCGACCAGGATCCGTCCACGTGGAAGCCCGAGCGCACCGACGCCTGGTGCCAGTACGCCGCCGACTGGATTACCGTGAAGGCCCGCTGGAAATTGACGGTGACCGAGAAGGAGAAGGCCGCGCTCACCGACATGCTGAAGGGTTGCCGATGACCGACGCGAACGTTCGGACCACGGACATCGTCGCGGGCCAGGGCGGGGTGATGACCGACGAGGTCGGCGTCATCACCGGCGACCTGACCCTGCGCACCGAGCTCTCGGGCGCCTCGGTCGTGGTCCGAGCCCAGTACAAGGACGCCGACGAGTGGTACACCGTCACCGGAGCCAAGGCCGAGGTGAAGGACCCGGCGGACCTCGATGCCGTGCACGCCGTCGCGGTCGGCATCCTGCACCGGCCCGACGGATGACCCGCAACAAGCTTTACAGATAGATGGAAACCTATGTAGCGTCGGGCATGCCCAAACCCGCGCTCACCCGCCTGCTTGCCGTGGCAGTGCTGGGCCTGCCCCTGGTGGCCGCTCTCGCGCAGGCGTCGGCCCGGACGCCGTCCGACACCCCGGCCCTCACCAGCGTCATTCCCGCCCCGATGCGGGTCACCCCCGACTCCGGCACGAGCTTCCGACTCGGGCCCCGGACCGTCATCCGGACGCAGCCCGGCTCCGACGCGGCGCGGGCCGTCGGCGAACTGCTGGCCGAGGAGTTGCGCCCGGCGACCGGCTATCGGCTGCCGGTCGAGTCGACGGCACGCCGGGGCACACCGTCGGTCAGTCTGCTGCTCGACGCGGGAGGCACGCCGGTCGGCGCCGAAGGCTATCAGCTCACCGTCACCCGCTCCGCGATCACGATCCGGGCGGAGCAGCCCGCCGGGCTCTACGCCGGAACGCGGACGCTGCTGCAACTGCTGCCCACGGAGATCGACTCGCCGACCCCGGTCCGGCGCTCCTGGGTCGTCGCCGGTGGCGGCATCGTCGACCGCCCTCGGTTCGCCTACCGCGGGGCGATGCTGGATCTGGCCCGGCACTTCCACACCCCCGACGAGGTCAAGCGCTACGTCGACGAGATCAGCCGGTTCAAGGTCAACCACCTGCACCTGCACCTCTCGGACGACCAGGGGTGGCGCATCCAGCTCGACAGCTGGCCGCGCCTGACCACCGTCAGCGGCGGTCCGGGCACCGGGGTCGACGGCGTCGGACCCGGCTTCCTCACCAAGAGCCAATACCAGGATCTCGTCGGGTACGCCGCCAAGCGGTTCGTGACCATCGTTCCGGAGATCGACATGCCCGGGCACGTGAACGCCGCCCAGGTCGCGTACCCGGAGCTGACCTGCGACGGGGTGGCTCCGCCGCCGCGCACCGACACCGCGGTCGGGTACAGCTCGCTGTGCATCGGTTCGGAGACGACGTACCGGTTCGTCGAGGACGTCATCCGTGAGCTGGCCGCGATCACCCCGGGGCCGTACCTGCACCTCGGCGGCGACGAGGCGCATGCCACGGCCGAGGCCGACTATCTGACCTTCATGCGGCGGGTGCTGCCGTTGGTGGCGAAGTACGGCAAGACCGCGTACGGGTGGAACGAGATCGCCAAGTCGCCGGCGTCGGCCACCGCGATCGCCCAGTACTGGGGCACCGCGCCCAGCAACGCCACCCTCGCGGACGCGGTCACGCGCGGCACCAAGGTGGTCATGTCGCCCGCCAACCAGGCGTACCTCGACATGAAGTACGACCGGAACACCCCGCTGGGCCTGTCGTGGGCCGGCTACATCGAGGTGCGGACGGCCTACAACTGGGATCCGGCCACCCGGGTCGCCGGCGTCGGCGAGCCGGCCGTCCTCGGCGTCGAAGCTCCGCTGTGGTCGGAAACCCTGCGCACCCTCGACGACATCGAGTTCATGGCGTTCCCGCGCCTGCCAGCCATCGCCGAACTGGGCTGGTCCCCGGCGGCTACCCACAACTGGGAGTCCTTCGCCACCCGCCTCGGCGCCTACGGTCCCCGCTGGACCCTGCGAGCCGTGAACTTCTATCCGTCGCCACAGATCGTGTGGGGTTGAGGGCGACCACTTACGCAGAATGAAGGGCATGGGGATCCGTTCTGGAGCGTCAGCTCCTTGGATCCCCATGCCCGGCCTCGACGGGAGTTGCGGTCAGCACCACCCACCGAGCTACGACAAGAAGCTCTTGAACTTGATCTTTATGCCGGTGTCTCGGACGGACGACGACCCGACACGGTCTCGTTCTCCTCGATCGGGAAGTGGCAGGCCGTCTGGTGGGAGGCCGGGTCGTCGAGGCGCACGACCAACGGCGGTTCCTCGGTGGCGCAGATCTCCTGCGCCTTCCAGCAGCGGGTCCGGAAGCGGCAGCCCGACGGCGGGTTGATCGGGCTGGGCACGTCGCCGGTCAGCAGCACCCGCTCGCGCTGGGCCCGGTCGCGGCGGACCGGGTCCGGCACCGGAACGGCCGACATCAACGCCACCGTGTACGGGTGACGAGGGCTCTTGTAGAGCTGGTCGCGGTCGGCGATCTCGACGACCTTGCCGAGGTACATGACCGCTACCCGGTCCGAGATGTGCCGGACCACCGACAGGTCGTGCGCGATGAACACATAGGTCAGGTCGAACTCGCGCTGCAGGTCGTCGAGGAGGTTGACCACCTGCGCCTGGATCGAGACGTCCAGGGCGGAGACCGGCTCGTCGGCGACGATCAGCTTGGGCCGCAGCGCCAGGGCGCGGGCGATGCCGATGCGCTGACGCTGACCGCCGGAGAACTCGTGCGGGTAGCGGTTGTAGTGCTCCGGGTTGAGGCCGACCAGCTTGAGCAGGTCCTGCACCGCGCGCTTGAGGCCGTTCGGCGTCGGCATCTTCTGGATCTGCAGCGGCGCCGAGATGATCGTGCCGACCGTGTGCCGCGGGTTCAGCGACGAGTACGGATCCTGGAAGATCATCTGCACGTCGCGGCGGAGCGGGCGCAGGCCCTTGTTGCCCACGTGGCTGACGTCGCGACCCTCGAAGACGACCTTGCCGGCGGTCGGCTCCAGAATGCGGGTCATCAGGCGGCCCGTCGTGGACTTGCCGCAGCCGGACTCGCCGACCAGGCCCAGGGTCTCGCCCGCCTTCACGGACAGGTCGATGCCGTCGACCGCGCGTACCGCACCGACCTGGCGCTTGAGCAGGCCCTTCGTGATGGGAAAGTGCATCTGCAGGCCGCTGACCTCGAGCAGGTTCTCATCGCTCATCTTCTTATCACTCCCGCTCGCGCTCACAGGTTCGGAGCGACTTCCTGCTCGAAGGTCGTCCGGCGCTGATCGGCCGACATGTGGCATGCGACCGCGTGCACGCCGCCGCGCAGCTCCGGGACCTCGGTGTAGGAGCGGTCGCCGTTGCGGCCCGCGTACGGGCAGCGGGGGTGGAACGCGCAGCCGGACGGCAGGTTGATCAGGCTCGGCGGCGTGCCCTTGACCGGGGTGAGCCGGTCGCGAACCTCACGGTCGAGGCGGGGCATCGACCCCAACAGCCCCCACGTGTACGGGTGCTGCGGCTCGTGGAACACGTCGGCCGCCGGGCCGCGCTCGATGATCTTTCCGCCGTACATGACCAGGACGTCGTCGGCGAGCTCGGCCACGACACCCAGGTCGTGCGTGATCATGATGACCGCAGAGCCGAACTCCTCCTGGAGGTCCCGGATCAGGTCGAGGATCTGCGCCTGCACGGTCACGTCGAGCGCCGTGGTCGGCTCGTCCGCGATCAGCAGCTTCGGGTCGTTCACCAGGGCCATGGCGATCATCGCGCGCTGGCGCATACCGCCGGAGAACTGGTGTCCGTACTCGTGGAAGCGCTTCTCCGGCTGCGGGATGCCGACCCGGGCGAGCATGTCGATCGTGCGCTCCCGGGCCTCCTTCTTGGAGGCCTTGGGGTTGTGCACCCGGTACGCCTCCACGATCTGCGCCCCGACCGTGTAGTACGGGTGCATCGCGCTCAGCGGATCCTGGAAGATCATCGCCATCTTGCCGCCGCGCAGCAGGCGCACCTGCTCGTCGGTGGCGGTGACCAATTCCTGGTCGTCCAGCCAGATCTGGCCGGAGACCTTGGCGTTGCTCCGGGTGCGGTGCAGCCCCAGGACGGCGAGCGAGGTGACGCTCTTGCCCGAGCCCGACTCGCCGACGATGCCGAGGGTCTTGCCGCGCTCGACCGCGAAGGACGAGGAGCTGACCGCCTGGACGATGCCGTCGTCGGTCTCGAATCGAACGGTGAGGTCCTTGACCTCCAGGAACGGCCGGGTGCCGCGGTCGCCCGGCAACGTGAGGCCCGCGAGGGAGTCTGTCGACATGTTTCTCTCCTCAGCCCAGCCGTACGCGCGGGTCGATCACGCTGTAGAGCAGGTCGACGATGAGGTTGATGATCACGATGAAGGCCGCCGCGACCAGGGTCACCCCGAGGATCACCGGCAGGTCGTTCTGGCGGATGCCCTGGAGCGCCTGATATCCGAGGCCGCGCAGGTTGAACACCTGTTCGGTGAGGATGGCACCGGCGAGCAACGCACCGAAGTCGAGGCCGAAGATGGTGACGAGCGGGGTTAGGCCGGAGCGCAACGCATGCTTGCCGATCACGGTCCGTTCGCGAAGGCCCTTCGACCGCGCGGTGCGGATGTAGTCCTCGCCGAGCGTCTCGAGCATGTTGGCGCGAGTGAGCCGGGCGTACGTGGCGGCGAAGAGGAACGCCAGCGTGACCCAGGGAAGGATCAGGCCGCCGAACCACGCCCCAGGATCCTCGGTGATGGGCGTGTAGCCCGTGGCCGGAAGCCAGCCGAGTTCGTGGACGAAGATCAGCAGAGCCACCTGGCCGGTGAAGTAGATGGGTAGCGAGACGCCGGCCAGGGCTCCCGTCATCGCCGCCCGGTCGAGGAAGCTTCCTCTTCGAAGGGCGGAGAGCACACCGGTCGCCACGCCGATGAGGACCCACAGGACGGCCGCACCGACCGCCAGCGACAGCGTCACCGGGATGTCACTGAGCAGCAGCGGGGTCACCTCCTGCTCGGTCTTGAACGAGTAGCCGAGGCAGGGCGCGTCGCAGTGCGTCACGTCGTTGCCGTTGGCATAGTCCCGGCCGACCACCAGGCCCTGCAGGAACTTGCCGTACTGCACCGGGATCGAATCATCGAGGCCCAGCTTGGTCCGGATGCCCTCCAGCGATGCCTCGTCGGCGGTTTTGCCGATGTAGAGCAGCGCCGGATCACTACCCGTGATCGTTGGCACGGCGAAGAAGATGCCGAACGTCACCATCGTGACCACCAGCAAAGTGATCACGGCGTTGACGATCCGCCGGATGAGATAACTCAGCACGACATTCGGCCGAACAGCGAGCGGGCGCCGATTCCTCGCGGAACCGGCGCCCGCCAACTGCGGGCGGCCTTCACCTGCCCTTCGATCTACCCGTTACTTGAATGCGGGCAAGGTTTTGTTACTTACCGTCGCTGACGCCGAGGGCCTGGAAGTCGACCATGCCGAACGCGTCGTGGATGTAGACGTTCGTCAGCCGCGGGTTGCGGTAGTTGAGCGCCTTGTCGAAGACGAACGGCAGGTAGTACGCGCCGTCCATGACCTTCGTGTTGATCTGCTTGTAGATCTCCGCGGCCTTGGCCGGGTCGGTCTGCAGCGCGGCGTCGTCAAAGCCCTTGTCGATCGACGGGTCGTTGATCTCGGCCAGGTTGTAGTTGCCGTTCTTCTGGATGTAACGGCTGTCCACCAGGGCCTGCATGTAACCGGTGCCGGTCTGCCAGTCGGCACCCCAACCGCCGATGATGATGCCGTAGCCCTTCTTGTGGACGTTGTCCGGCGCACCCGTGACCGACGCGACCTGCGAGCCGTCGTACTGGTCGATGGTGGCCTTGATGCCCACGGCGCCCAGCGCGGCCTGGAGCGCCTCAGCGGTCTTGACCTCGGCGGGACGGTTGTTGCGCACCGCGATGATCGTGTTGAAGCCCTCCGGCTTGCCACAGGCGGTCAGCGCGGCCTTGGCCTTGTCAGCCTGGGGCTTGCCCGCCAGACGACCGTAGGGGTCGAACTTCGGGTCGGAGCCCTCGATGTTCGGCGGCAGCATGTTCGTGCCGATGTCACCGCCGGCCACCGGACCACCGCGAGCGGTCTGCAGCGAGGTCGGGTCGGCCGCGTAGATCACGGCCTTGCGGCACTCGATGTTGGTGAAGGGCTCGACCTTGCTGACGAGCGCGGCGTACCGGATGAAGCCGGTGGACGGCGCGTCCGCGTAGGCCTTCTTCTTCGGGTCCTGCAGGATCTCGGCGCGGGCCTTGGCCTGCACACCGGTCTGGCCGACGTCGAGGTCGGCGGTGCCGGCCTGCAGTCGCGAGTCCAGGTCCTCGGCGTTGGTCGTGATGGTCAGGTTGACCGCTTCCGGCAGCGCCTTGCGGATCGTGTCGGTGCTGGCGTCCCAGTGCGGGTTGCGGACCATCTTGAGGCCCTTGCCCGGGGTGTACTCGGAGATCATGTACGGACCCGAGGCGGCCGGCTTCTCGCCGTACTTGGCGCCGGTGTCGCGCGCCTTCGGGACGGGGCCCGCACCCGGCATCGCCAGCAGGTAGGGCAGGTCACCGAACGGCTTGGCGAGCTTGAAGACGATGGTCGTGTCGTCCGGCGTCTCGACCGACTTCAGGCCCAGCTTGTTCGGGTCGGTGTCCTTGTAGGGGCCGGGGTACTTCTGGCCCTGGTCCAGGTGCTCGATCAGGTACGTCGGGCCGCCGGGAACGACGTCCTGCGCGAAGACGCGCTCGATGCCGTACTTGACGTCCTTCGACGTGATCGGGCTGCCGTCGTCGAACTTGATGCCCGGCTTCAGCTTGAAGGTGTAGGTCTTCTTGTCCGCGCTGATCTCGGGCTCGGCCGCCGCCAGGTCGGGCTTGAGCTTGAGGCCGTCCTTACCCGGGGACGAGGCGTAGTCCATCAGCTTGCGGGTGTAGAGGCGGTTGAGGTTCCACACGAAGGCGTAGTAACCCCGCACGGGGTCCCACGAGTCGGCATCCTGCGAGCTCCAGAGCTCGAGGGTGCCACCCTTCTTGTCGCTGGCGTTGACGACCGACGTGACCGCGGCGTTGAAGGCGCTCTTGCCCTCCGCCGTCTTGCTGTCGCTGGAGTTGCCACCGCAAGCGGCGGTGAGCCCCAACGCGACGACGGCACCAACGGCCGCCACCGTCCTTGTCTTGCTGACCACCTGTTCTCCTACCTCCTCGAAACGGAACCAGCGGCTCCGTGAACCATGCGATGGTGCACCGGGGGCACCGCCGTCACCCTCAGGTGATCAACGGGCCTTCGGATCGAGGGCGTCCCGCAGGCCATCACCGAACAGGTTGAAGGCCAGCACGGTCATGAAGATCATGACGCCCGGAATGATCATGTACATCGGATCCGTCGTGTAGTAGCTCAACGCGTCCGACAACATGCCGCCCCACGAGGGGTTCGGTGGCGGAATGCCCACGCCGAGGAAGCTCAGCGCGGCATCCGTCAGGATGTTCGTGGGGATGATCAGAGTGGTGTAGACGAGGATCGGCGCGGCCAGGTTGGGCAGCAACTCCCGGAAGAGGATGCGCCCGGACCGGGCACCGAGGCTCTTCGAGGCCTCGACGAACTCCCGCTCCCGCAACGAGAGCGTCTGCCCCCGGACGATGCGGCCGATGTACGGCCAGCCGAAGAACCCGATGACGCCGATCAGCACGATCACCCGCGACCAGCGCCCGTCCAGGCCGAACAGGTCCTTGGGCAGGACGGACACCAGGGCGATCGCGAAGAGCAGCTGCGGGAACGCCAGCAGGAAGTCCATGACCCGGCTGACCACCGAGTCGACCCAGCCGCCGAGGTAGCCGGCGGCGAGGCCGAAGACGGCACCGAGGAAGGTGGACAGAAACGCGGAGAACACCGCCACGACCAGCGTGGTCTGCGCACCGTAGAGGATGCGGCTGAAGACGTCGCGACCCGTCGTCGGCTCGACGCCGAAGATGAAGTCCTTGCTGATGCCACCCCAGGCGCCGAGCGGCGTCTGGATCGTGGGATCGATCTGGTCGTTGTGGAACTCGTTGATCGGGTGACCGAACCACCGGGTGAGCAGCGGCGCGAGAACCGCGAGGAGCACCAGGAAGATCACGACCGCGCCGCCGGTCATGGCGACCTTGTCGCGCTTGAGCCGCCGCCACGCGATCTGCTTCAGCGACCGGCCGGCGACCGCCTTCTCGCCGCTGTCGCGAATGTCGGCGGGGTCGTCGGTGGGCGCCGAACGCTCATCGGTTATCGACGCCTCTGGGCCGATCGACATCTAACCGCCGGTCCTTTCCCCGGCCACCGGCCACCACAGGACTACCCAAAGTTCCGGAAACCGGGTGAAACCCGTTCACCGAACGCATTGGCTCCCGCAGCGCTCCGGCAACCGATCGGTTACGAAAGCCTCGAGTGCCGTCTCCCGAAATCCAAACCTGGTCGGTTGGTCAACGGGAGCACCGGATGGCGTGTGTGCCGCCATCGTTAGGAACATTCACCTACTGCGGGGACGTGGTCAAGGCCACAAGCAACTCGCGACTGCTGTTCGTGTCTCGCCTGTGATGTGACCGTTATCTGAGAGCCCGACAAGATCACAAAGTACGCTCTACGAAGTCGAGAAGCAGGAGATAAAGGGCAACTGATCCGCGTGACCGTGACGAAACAGAGCGAGACGAGAGTGCGGCCGAGCGGCCCATGAGCACCTCATACGACCGAGGGGGGGCTAGGTGGTCAACACCGACCATTAGGCCGATGGCACAAATTCCTTTTCGAGAGTCACCTTCATTTATCGTCATTGATAAATATGGTTCCGCCGCACCCGATCAGACGGCGCGACGACCCTCGAAGGCCCGCCCCAGGGTGATCTCGTCCGCGTACTCGAGATCGCCGCCGACAGGCAACCCACTCGCCAGCCGGGTCACCGCGATTCCCATCGGCTTCACCATCAGCGCCAGATAGGTGGCGGTCGCCTCGCCCTCGGTGTTCGGGTCGGTGGCGAGGATCAACTCCCGGACCTCGCCCGTACCCAGCCGGACCAGAAGCTCCCGAATGCGCAGATTGTCGGGCCCGATGCCCTCGAGCGGATTGATGGCGCCACCCAGGACGTGGTAGCGGCCACGGAACTCGCCGGTGCGCTCGATCGCGACGACGTCCTTGGGCTCCTCGACGACGCACAGCACCTCATTGGTACGACGCGTGTCGCGGCACACCCGGCACTGCTCGGCCTCGGCAACGTTAAAGCAGGTCGTGCAGAACCGGACCAGCTCCTTCACCTTGCGCAGCGACGTCGCCAGCCGGTTCACGTCGGCGGGATCCGCGGAGAGAATGTGGAACGCGATCCGCTGGGCGCTCTTCGGGCCGACGCCCGGAAGCCGGCCGAGCTCGTCGATCAGGTCCTGGATGGCGCCCTCGTACACAGGCTCAGAATCCCGGCAGAGTCAGGCCACCGAGACCGCCGGTGGCCGGACCCATCTTCTGCTCGGTGAGCTCCCGCTGCGCCTCCGCGGCATTGTGGATCGCCGCGAGCACCAGATCCTCGAGCGTCTCGACGTCGTCGGCGTCGACCGCCTTGGGGTCGATCTTCACGGACTTGAACTCGCCGAGCCCGGTCACCACCACGCTGACGAGGCCACCGCCGGCAGTGCCGGTGAGCTCGGCCTCGGCCAGCTCAGCCTGCGCCTGGGCGACCTGCTGCTGCATCTTCTGCGCCTGCTTCATGATCTGCTGCATGTTCGGCTGTCCACCGGGGCGCATACAAACTCCTCAGTAAGGGGGATGGTCGGCTCCATTGTCCCGCGCGCGGCGGCGAACCGCGGCAGCCGGGTCAGGACTCGCTGATCTTCTCCGCCCCGAAGGCCTCCTGCAACAGCCGCACCGCCTGCTGCTCACTGCTCTGCCGCGCCGTCTTCTCGTCGATCACATCGTCAAGCGGCTCGTCGCCGGGATCGAACCCTTCCCACGAGGAGCCGTCGGCAGGCGCCGCGACGGGCGCCGCGACGGGCGCCGCGACGGCTCTGGCGGCGCGGATCGGACCGTCGTACTCGGGGTCGTAGGGCGCCTCCTCGGTCGGCGACCCATCGGACCAGGAGCTACCCCCCTCGGCGCCGCCTCTGGCGGCCCCGGCCTTAACGGCTCCGACTCCAGCTCCGGCTCCGGCGGCTCCAGCTCCGGCGGCTCCAGCTCCGGCGGCTCCAGCTATAGCGGCTCCGGCCTTAGCGGCTCCAGCTCTAGCGGCGGCTGCTCGGGCGGCTGCCGCCTTGGCTGCTCCCGCTGCAGCGGCTCCGACTCCGACTCCGGCCGCGCCGTCCTGTCCCTGGCGGGCTGCCGCGGCGTTGGTCGCGCTGCTCTGGGCAGCAACCGCGGCGCCGTTCGAGGCAGCGGGGGCCGCGGATCGGACAGCCGGGGGCGCCGCGCCGCGGGCAGCCGCGGCTCGCGCCGCAGCGATCCCTCCCGAACCCGGTCCACCTGGTGGTGGTGAGGCTGACCCGTCGAAGCCTGGCCCAGCGGAGCCCGACCCGTTGACGCCGCCGACCATCCCTGGTGGATCGTTGTGGGAAGCCGTCCGCACCTCGGATGCCGGGTTCCTGTCGTCAGCCGTCCCGCTGGCCACGGTCTGAGCGTGCGCGGCCTCCGAGCCGTCGACACCCCCGGGACGGGCAGGCTCGGGCCACTCCTCGTCGGCGTCGGCCGCCGGCGAAGAGTCCCGCGACGGAGCCGCCGCTCGGCCTCCGAGCCCGCCGGGCTTGACGGGTTCCGGCCAGCCCCCGTCGTCCTCCTCGTCAGCCGAGCCCTGCGGCGCGGTCGCGGTCTGCCGAGCGGAAGCGCCCGATCCGTGACGCGTCTGAGCCGGCATCCGCTGCTCCGGGGCGTCCGCCACAACCGGCCGCGTCCGTTGCGGCCCCGCGTCCTGCGGGCCACGCGGATCCTGCGGACCGGCGTCCCGCCCACCGCGCGAATCCGGCAGACCCTGCTCACCACGCGACTCCTGCAGACCCTGCTCACCGCGCGAATCCTGCAACCCACGCGCAGCCTGCGGACCGGCATCCTGCCCACCGCGCGAAGCCTGCGAACCGACGCCCTGCTCACCACGCGAATCCTGCAACCCACGCGCAGCCTGCGGACCGGCATCCTGCCCACCGCGCGAGTCCTGTGGTCCGGCGTCGTCCTGTGGACTGCGCGAATCCTGCGGGTTACGCGGAGCCGGTCCGCCACCGCCCTGGGGTCCCCGGGGCGCGGGACGTCCGCCCGGGCCCTGCGAGGAACCTCCCTCGCCCGCCACATCGCACCGGATCTGCCAGCGGCCGCCGAGTTCCTCATAGAGCGCGTCGGCGATGAGCTGCGGCTCGGCGGCGACCATCCGGGCGTGTGCCGGAAAGCGGAACGTCAGCACGACGGTCTGACCCTCAAGCTCGCGCACCGTGGCGCCCTGAGCCAGCGCGGCGATCTTCTTACTCTTGCGGCCGACCACCACCATGATCTGGGGCCAGACCTCACGGATCGATGCCACGGTGAGCTGCCCGGGCACGGAGGCGACGGCGATCCCCGGCTCCTCGGGCGCATCGGGCATCAGCCCGGCCGGCTCGGGCCGCCGCGGCTCCGGGGCCGGCGACACCGGCTCGACGCCGGGCGACACCGGCTCGACGCCGGGCGACACCGGCTCGACGCCGACGCGCTCAGCGGGCGACTCCCAGGCCGAAGCGTCGCCAACGGACGAGGACCCCGGAACGACACCGGAGGACGCCAACTCCGCACCGTCACCGGGCGCCATGGACGACGCCGCCGGAAGCGCATTCGACTCTGCGGAGTCCGCTGCGGCGGAATGCGACGGACTCGAAACCGGCGACGTGGAATCTGGCGTGACCACCTGCGACGCGCCCGACGCTGCGGAAGCAGGAGCAGTCGCGCGATCCCCGATCTCCGCCGGTGGTGCAGCCGATCCTGGTTGGCTCGCTGGTGAGACCGCCGTCCGAGAACGCAACTCTGAGGTGCCGTCATGCTCGCCGGACGCCACGTCAGACGATGACACCGCCGGCGCCGACCCCGTGCCGGACGTCGCGGCCGGCTGTGACACAACCGGTGCTTGCCCCGTGGCAGACGTCGCGGCCGGCTGTGACACAACCGGTGCTTGCCCCGTGGCAGACGTCGCGGCCGGCCCTGACACCACCGGTGCTTGCCCCGTGGCAGACGTCGCGGCCGGCCCTGACACCACCGGTGCTTGCCCTGTAGCGGGAGCTGCTGCCCCTGACTGGCCGCGTCGCGCCGCCGCTGCTGCCGCGCGGGCCGCGGACAACCCGACGCCCGCGACCGATGATGCGGCGGTGCCCGACGGCTGTGCCGCGGCCGGGGACGGGTGCTCCAAGTGCGCGGGTTCGTGGTCGGAGGTGAGGGTGAGCCGCCGTTCCATGCGCTCCAACCGCTGCAGCAGCGCGCCGCTGGAGTCGTCGGCGCCGGGCAGCAGCATGCGGGCCGTGATCAGCTCGAGGAGCAGCCGTGGTGCGGTCGTGCCGCGCATCTCGACCAGGCCGTTGTGCACGATGTCCGCGCAGCGGGAGAGGGTCGCGGGGCCTAGGCGGGTGGCCTGGGCGCCCATCTGCTCGAGCTGGTCGGCCGGGCCGTCGATCAGGCCCTTGGTGACGGCGTCCGGAACCTGTTGCAGGACGATCAGGTCGCGGAAGCGTTCGAGCAGGTCGGACGCGAAGCGGCGCGAGTCGTGGCCGGCCTCGGCGACCCGGTCGATGGTCTGGTAGGCCGCCGCGCCGTCGCCGGCGGCCAGCGCGTCGCACATCTCGTCGATCAGCGCCGCATCGGTGACGCCGAGCAGAGACACAGCTCGGGCGTAACTGACGCCCTCGGGTCCGGCACCGGCGATGAGCTGGTCGAGAACCGACAGCGTGTCCCGCGCGCTGCCCCCGCCCGCCCGCACGACCAGGGGAAAGACCGCCGGGTCGACGTGGGTGCCCTCGGCCTCGGTCAACTGCTGAAGGTACGGCCGGAGCACCGCCGGCGGAATCAGCCGGAACGGGTAGTGATGGGTCCGCGACCGGATCGTGCCGAGCACCTTCTCCGGCTCGGTCGTGGCGAAGATGAACTTCACGTAGTCGGGCGGCTCCTCGACAAGCTTGAGCAGCGCGTTGAAGCCCGCCGACGAGACCATGTGAGCCTCGTCGATGACATAGATCTTGTAACGGCTGCTGGCGGGGGCGAAGAACGCCTTCTCCCGCAGCTCCCGCGCATCGTCGACGCCGCCGTGACTGGCCGCGTCGATCTCGATGACGTCGATCGACCCGGTGCCGTCGTTGGCCAGCGACTTGCAGGAGCCACAGACGCCGCATGGCTCGGGAGTGGGACCCTGCTCACAGTTGAGCGAGCGGGCGAGGATGCGCGCGCTGGAGGTTTTGCCACAGCCTCGCGGGCCGGAGAAGAGATAGGCATGGTGCAGCCGCCCGCTGCGCAACGCCTGCGACAGCGGCTCGGTGACGTGCTCTTGCCCGATGACCTCGGCAAACGTGCGAGGACGATACTTGCGGTAGAGGGCCAGTGCCACTCCTGCCTCCTCCTGACGACCGCGCCATTCTCCGTCGAGGGTGTGACAAGAACAAACGGCGTGCCCCAGAAGTGAAGGACCCCCCGTGCACCCGCCAGAGCCCGCTTATCCTTGCTGCCTTCCGGCCCTGGGGAGGTTCACGGGGTACGCGCCGCACGAGGGGCTGGTGAACAGCCTACCCGGCGCGATCGACGGGCCACCGGGTGGTCCCGCCGAAACCGGCGCGACGGGGTCTGTATCCTGTCGGACGGAGGATTCGCCTAGAGGCCTAGGGCGCACGCTTGGAAAGCGTGTTGGGTTCACACCCTCACGAGTTCGAATCTCGTATCCTCCGCCAGCCTGAACAGGCACAACGCAAGGGCCGACCCCCGAGGGGGATCGGCCCTTTCGCGTGAGCGGCCTCAGCTGCTCATCAGACGGTGGATCCGCCGGACGACGCCCACCGTGACAGCTCCGAACCGCCGTCCTGGCTGATACGGAGCCGTCCTGGCTGATACCGAGCCGCCCTGGCTGATACCGAGCCGTGCTCATCCTCCGTCGGTCTGACCAGCGCAGACGCTGAAAGGGCCGGACCCAGGGTCCGGCCCTTCGCCTATGGGTCGCCCCGCGTCGATCGCGCGACTGACCGGTGTAGCTGTCGTTTTCGGATGGCCTCGGTGCGCCACCGCACAACAGGGGCTCAGCGGCATAGACCTATATCTGCGCCGCCGCGATGGCGTCCTCCACCTCCGGGAAGATGGCGAAGTATCGGCTCAGGCCGACGGTGTCGAGCAGGTCCACGAGGAAGCGGTTGGCGCCGGCGAAGCTCAGCCAGCCGCCTCGGGCGGTGATCACCTGCTTGGCGGTGATGAAGGCGCTGAGCCCGACGGAGTCGCAGAAGTTGAGGGCTGACAGGTCGACCACGATTCGCGGAACCGGCCGCTCCAGCAGGTCGGCGAGGAGGTCATGGAGTTTGGGGGCGGTGTCGGCATCGAGCTCGCCGCTCAGGCGGAGCACGGCGACGTCGGTTCGGTGGTCGGTCACAGTGGCCTGCATGGCATCGCTTTCGTCCTGGTTGGGTGGTTTCACAGGTTAGATGTGTCCGATCAGGCGATGGCGCACAAAGGGTCCGTCCAGATAGCGCAGAAGAATCCGCATTGCGCAAAGCAACGCCGGGGCATTGCGCCCGCAATGCCGGCAGCGCGCGGAACGCCGCGCCGGCCAGACTGTCCGCGCCGCGCGGAACACAGCGCCGGCCAGGCTGTCCGCGCCGCGTGGGAGGGACCGCGCCGGCCCGGAACGGCAAGAGGATGCCGGGCCAGCCCCGGACGGTGAGCATGTGCCGCACCGGAGGTCCGAGCAAGAAGGCCCGCACGGATCTGACGCGAAAAGCGCCACGCGCCGGCGGCCAGGCATGGCACCTGACAGGTCCAGCGGCAAGCCGACACAACGGCGACGGGCCAGCGCGACAGGCCGGCGCGGGGCCGACAGGCGCGGGGCCGACAGGCGCGGGGCCGACAGGCGCGGGGCCGACCGGCGCGGGGCCGGCAGGCGCGGGGCCGACAGGTCGGGACCGGGGCAACAGGGCGGCGCAGTAGGCGCCAAGATTGGGTCAGGGCAACGGAAACGGGCCGGACCCCGTGGGGTCCGGCCCGTTTCGTCGGCTGGCCGAGAGAAGATCAAGTGCGGCGCAGCCCGGCTCCTGGCGTCTTACAGCTGACGCCACTGCCAGCGTGGGCCACGCCACGCGTCTGCCAGGATCAGCGCTGAGGCTTTTCCTGGACACTGCTGCACCTTGGATTTGCCCTGGGGGCCGCCCATCTGGGCTTCCACCTCCCAGACTTCCCCGTCAGTGCGGACGTAGACGTCCCGGCGCGCAAGTCGGACGTCACCATTCCACCAGTGCTGCTCAACTCTCACGTGTCGACCTTATGACAGATATCGACGCGGCTGCGCGGTGCGAATCTGCGAAAGTTTTTCGCCGGCAGGACGAAGCGCGTTGTCCGATCCGGTGGTTTTCCGCGCCACCACTTGCGCCGGGGGGACATATTAGGGCGGCTTCCTTCCTGGCACTCTGCGTAGTTGTCGCAGGTCGCGCAGGGATCGAGAGACGACGAGACGGTACCGGTGCGCGCTCGGCGTCTGGCCAGCTCATTTGATCATGTCAACGAGGCGGTCGGCGGCGGGGGCTCGAACCCGAAAGAGAGAAACGGACACGGTGCGTGATCAAGCCCCGAAAGAGTGAGCCGACGATGCGTCGCATTTGAGGCTTTGGCGATCATCGGCGTGAGCGAATGGCGACCTCACCTATGGGCGCCGTCTTGTAATCAAGGCACCACAATGAGTGAGCATTCGATCGTGGCGTGCTGACGGACCTTTCCCGGAAAGGTCGGGGGCTTCACTTCAGCCGGGCGTACTGCTCGGCCAGGAGCGTCTCGGTGATCTGCGCGGTCGCCAGCGGCTTTCCATCCTCGGCGACGACGATCACGACCACGTCTCCGGCCGCGGCGGCGCTGAGGCTGAACCAGGTGCCATCCGTGTCTCGGACGGGCGCTGTGCTGAGCAACGACCGGCCTTGCGGCACTGCCGGCACTTCGGTGTCCCTGTACTCATCGTTGACCTTGTAGAGGTCGAAGATGTCCCGTGCGTAGAGCGCGGCGTTCTTGGCGCCCCTGAACCTCAGGAGCAGGACACTGACCCCGATGCCGTCCTTCTGGATCCACCGGCGCTCGTAGCCTCTGGCGTACTTGTGTCGCCGCAGATAGTCGTCATCGCCGGTGACATCGGCGGCGGACTCCCTGCTCAGGCGCCGGTCGCCCGGCACCAGTCGCTCGGGGGGAGTAGGGGGCTGCGCCTGACCGGGGCGCGTCGGCTCGGGAATGGGATCCGCCGGCCGCTCCGCACCCGCCGGGGTCGGGATCAGGTAATCCCGCAGGTCCTTGTCGTGCGGGGCGAAGCCCTCCACGACCACCACGTCCGGGCGGTGGTCAAGGGCGGAGTAGACCATCCCGGCGATGCCGGCGACGACGGCACAGGCGAGCAGCGCGGCACCGGCCCGGATCGCGATCCGCTTGCGCCGGTGCGCCCGGAGCTCGGCCGGAGACGTCTCCACCAGGTCGTCCGCCCAGAGATAGCCGCGCTCGGGTCCAGAACCCCGCGCGGGATCGGGAGGCGAAGAGGAGGAGGAGACGCTCACGGCGGACATTGTGCAGCAGGACCACTCGGTCTCGACAGACGCCGCCCGGCGGCGGCGTCACCGGGGCCGGGACGGCAGCGGCCGGGCTGTGTGCCACGGAACTTCGCGGTACGCCGTACTTATAAAAAGCCGCGCCTGTTGTCTCCTTCGGGGCGTGGCGCTGCACTGGAGCCGATGCAGCCGCTACCGTCACTCGCTGAGAGCTGAAGTTCCGTGGGGGGATTCGTGTCGACTTTCGCTGCCGCCGTCGCTCGGGGCAAGAACGGCTGGACGGCGTCCGAGCTGGAGCTCGCCGGTCTGGCCGACATCGATGAGGTGGTGGACCGGCTTCGGGACGCTGAGCCCGATGCCGAGCTGTCGCTGCTGTTCGTCGAGGCCGACGACCAGTATCTGGTCATCTTGCGACTCGACGAGGGCGAGGACCTGCGGGTCTTCGGTTCCGACTCGGCGTTCGCCGACGAGTCGAGGGTGGGCGCCCTGTTGCTGGCCGACGTGGAGACGCCGGCCCTCGAGATCGACGAGCTGGCCGCTCCGCGGGGCGGTGACGACGAGGACGAGGACGAGCGGCCGGCCGCCGATCCCGACGCCGATCCGATCGGTGACGTGGAGTTGCTGGCCGACCTCGGCATCGGGTCGCACCGGCTGCTGACGCTCTGCGGGCTCGAGGGCATGCTGCCGTCCGACGTGACCGCGGAGATCTGCCAGAAGCTCGGGTGCGGCGACGAGCTGGAAGAGCTGCGCGAGGCGTGATACCCCGCCCGCTGCACGAGACGTGGATGCGGCGGGCCATCTCCGTCGCTTCCTCGTTCCCGGAGGACGTGCCCGTCGGCGCGGTCGTGTTCGACGGGTCCGGCACCGAGCTGGCCGCCGCCGGCAACGAGCGGGAGGCGACCGGTGACCCGACCGCGCACGCCGAGATCCTGGCGCTGCGCCGGGCCGCCCTGCTCGCCGGCAGTTGGCGGCTGGAGGACTGCACGCTCGTCGTCACCCTGGAACCGTGCACGATGTGCGCCGGCGCCCTGGTGCTGGCCCGGATCGGCACGCTGGTCTTCGGCGCCTGGGAGCCGAAGACCGGCGCCGCCGGATCGCTGTGGGACGTGGTCCGCGATCGGCGCCTCAACCACCGCCCCGAGGTGTACTCCGGGGTGCTGGAGGCCGAGTGCGCCGACCTGATGCGGGATTTCTTCAGGCGATGATGGTGTCCAGACCGATCTGCACCATGTTGGAGAAGCCCTGCTCGCGCTCCGCCGAATCCATCTTCTCGCCGCGCTTGATGTGGTCGCTGACGGTCAGGATGGTCAGCGCCTTGGCCCGGAAGCGGGCCGCGGTCGTGTAGATGGCCGCCGACTCCATCTCCACCGCCAGCACGCCGTAATCGGCGAGCGTGTCGAAGAGGTCCGGCCGGTCGGTGTAGAACGCGTCCGCGGCGAGGACCGGACCCACCCGCAGCGCGACCTCCCGCCGGTCGGCCACGTCGGCGGCCGTACGGAGCAGCCCGAAGTCCGCGACCGGCGCGTAGTCGACGAGGCCGTCGAACCGCGCCCGGTTCATGTTCGAGTCGGTGGCCGAGCCGATGGCGGCGATCACATCACCGAGGTTCAGGTCCTCGAGCAGCGCCCCGCACGAGCCGATCCGGATCAGGGACTTGACGCCGTACTCGGTGATCAGCTCATGGGTGTAGATCGAGGCGGACGGCATGCCCATGCCGGAACCCTGCACCGAGACGCGCACCCCCTGCCACGTGCCGGTGAAGCCCAGCATCCCCCGCACCTGCGTGTAACAGACGGGATCCTTCAGAAAGGTCTCGGCGATCCACTTCGCCCGCATCGGGTCCCCAGGAAGCAGAACCCGCTCGGCGATGTCGCCCGGCTGCGCGCCGATGTGCACACTCATGTCTGAAGATCCTGCCAGGCCGCTTCGGCAGAGGTGGCGCTACCTGGCTCTTCCCGGTTCTGCGGTACCCGGCGACAGGGCCGGTAAGCGGTCGGGTAACCTACTTCGCGGTGGTGTGTCCGAGCGGCCTAAGGAGCACGCCTCGAAAGCGTGTGAGGGTGCAAGCCCTCCAAGGGTTCAAATCCCTTCACCACCGCTCTAAGAAGGTCCGGTGACTCTCAGTGAGTCACCGGACCTTTGCGCGTGCGGTCTCAGTGGTGCACCCCACGGTTGGGCTGATCCTTGCCGTCACCGGGTAGTCTGCCGCCGGTCCAACACACGGGGAGCGAATTTCCATCCATGATTGCTAATCTCGGGCGATTCAGTGCCCTCCTCGCGGTCGTCGCCGGCGCGCTCGGGTCGGCGGTGACCTGTTCGCCCGCGGCCGCAGCGCCGACGAAGCCGACGGTTTCCCTGGAGCACATCAGGCTGACACCGGACCGGACGGGACAGAACCAGTTCGTCGGGCTACGACGCGCCGGTGCCGCCGTCACCCTGCATGACGTCGTCGTGGAAGTCGACGGAGGCGATATTTCCCACTTCGCGACGGTTCTGCCGTTCCTGAGCGACGACCGATGCACCGCGACCGGCGCCCGGCTCACCTGTCGGCTCGGCGAGAGCCGGATCAGCCAGGGGTACGCGGCCTTGATCTCACTCTGGGTGAAAGGACTGGACTCCGCCGCGGTCGGTGACACCGGGACACTCACCACCACGGTCACCAGCCGGGAGTTCGGCGCGGTAGTTCGGCGCTCCACGGTGACGGTCGCTGAGCCCGTCGCCATGGAGCCCGGCGGTTTCCTCGACCGCGACGTCCGACCCGGACAGCGGGTCGGCCTGCCCTTGACGCTGCGCAACACCGGCAACCGCCCGATCACATCGACCGTCATGTGGTTCTATCGTGAGGCGATGTACCAGTACCCGCAGAGCTTCAAGAACTGCGGGTACGGCAGGGAGCGGATCGTCTGCCGGTTCGATGATGATGTTCCGCCGGGAGCGACGTACCGGCTGTCCGAGCCGTTCGCGGTGACCGTACGTAAGCAGGTACCGGCGCCCGGAACAATCGGCCAGAGCTTCAGCTGGAGCACGCCGGCCGACGCACAGAATGCACTGGAAGACTTCGGTGCTGAGCGGCCGAGGAATGGCACCGGCAGCGTGCTGCGGCTGGTGCCGTTGCGCGGAGCGGCCCCTGCGCCCACGCCTCGCCAAGGTGTCCCGCAGAGCACCGGCAGCATCTTCGACCCGGCGCAGTCGGTGTTCTTCAAGCTCACCGGCCGCAATGTGGCCGACCTCGCCGCGATCGGCGCCGATGCCCGCGGCAAGCGCGGCAAGACGATCACGGTCAAGGTCGGTGCGAAGAACCTCGGCCCGGCCTTCATCTTCGGCATCACCAAGCCCGCCGCCGCGGTTGTCGTCAGCCGCCCGAAGGGTACGACGGTGGTGTCCGTCCCGACCGGTTGCCTGCCTTCGTCGAAGGGCAGGGTAGTGCCAAAGAAGGATCCGCGCGGTGCCGCCGAGTATCGGTGCGCGACTACCGTCAACCCGTTCGAGGCCGGCAAGCAGATCACCTGGGCGTTCAAGCTCCGGATCGACAAGAAGGGCGCGCTGACCGGCGGCGTGCGTGTTGTCTCGTCCACGGTCGACGGCAAGCGCACCAACGACTCTGCGAAGCTGCGCATCAATCCACCGGCGAAGAAGAAGTAGCGCGAAGACGCAGGGAACGCCCGGCAGGCTTCTGCCGGGCGTTTCGCTTTCATAAGTACGGGCACAGCGAAGTCCCCGTGACACGCGGCCGATCCGCTGCCGTCCCGGCCCGGTCGCGCCGCCGCCGGGCTTACCCGCGATGGTCGCCGGCCGGCTGCCACTTCCGCATCCACGGCGAGTCCGGCCAGTCCTCTGCCGCGGCCATGATCGGGTAGGCCGTGCCACCGTCGACGCCCTCGCGGATGATGTCGGCGTGGCCCGCGTGCCGGGCCGTCTCCTGGATGAGGTGCAGCAGCACCCAGCGCACCGACCAGTTGTCGAGATCCTTCGGGTTCCACGGCACCGAGTGGTCGACCGGCACGTCCTGGCCGAGATCCTGGATCTCCGCGATCGTCTTCTCGGTCCGCGCCGCGACGCGGTCGTAGTAGGCGAACACGTCCTCGATCGTCTCGCCGTCCGCCAGCCGGAAGTTGTCCTCGTAGGCCTGGTAGTCGACGGGCTGCACCTCCCGGCGCACGGTGGAGATCCAGCTCTCCTCGACCGAGGCGCAGTGCTTGATCAGGCCCCCGACGGTCAGCGAGCTCGCCGTCGGGGCGGCGCGGAGCTGGTCGGGAGTGAGCCCGTACGCGGTGAGCCGCAGCACGTACCGCATCTGGGTGAGGTAGGCGAGCAGACCTTCGCGCTCGTTGCCGATGGCGCCGACCTGACCGGGCATGACGTTCTCCTGTCCTCGGTTTCCCTTACTCGGGTAAGCCTAGGAACCATTGCGGTCAGTTTCCGGCCGCAATCCGACGACTTTCCCGCCGACCCCTGTCACCCAGCCTCCCGCGCGTCCAAGGCTCAGGAGCGCCTCCCGATCCGGGTCGACCTCCACCGGCACACGGGCCGCGACCGGCCAGCCTCGCCGCAGCTCTCCGGGCCGGCGCAACACCGGGGTCAGGGCGGCGACCGGGTCGGGCTCGGCGAGCCGGCCGGCGTACTCGCCCAGGTCCTCGACCACGCCGGGCAGCACCCGCCGCACGGCCGCCGCGTTGCCGCCACACATGGCCGCGATGAGTTCGGCGCGGGTCGCGGCCACCCGCGTACCGTCGCGAAACGATCCGGCGCCGAGGGCCGCGGCCAGCGGATTACCGTCGATCAGATTGGCCAGAGCCGCGGCGAGCAGGTGCGGGACGTGGCTGATCCGAGCGACCGCCTCGTCGTGCTCGTCGGCGCCGGCCGGCACGACCCGGGCACCGATCGAGGTGAAGAGGGCGGCGAGACTCAGCCAGTCGTCCAGCGAGGTCTCCGGCTCGAGGCACAGCACCCAGGCGCAGTCGTCGAACAGGTGCGGGTCGGAGGCGAGGAAGCTGGACTCCTCCTTGCCGGCCATCGGGTGCCCGCCGACGTACCTGCGGCCCCGGAGCAGGTCGCGGACCGGGCCCTTGACGGAGGTCACGTCCGTGATCACACCGGAGAAGTGATCGAGTTGGGCAACCACCTGGGGCAGCGCCGGCAACGGGACGGCGAGCACCACGACATCGGCGCCCTCGACGGCGGCGGCGATGCTGTCCGCTACGCGCCAGGCGCCCGGAGTCGGCGCCGTTCCTTGCCCTGCCGCGCCGGGCTCGTCCGCGCTGGAGTCTGTCGGGGTGGCTTTTGCCAGTGCGGCCGCGGCCTCACGGGTGGTGGCGCCGATGTCGTAACCCGTCAGCTGGTGCCCGTGGGCGGCCAGCGCCCGGAGCAGCGATCCGCCGATGAGCCCGAGACCGATGATCGCGACGTTCACGTCGGTGACTGTCGCACACGCGTGACATCATCCGTACGGCCGTGTTCGTTTTAGTCCGTTTCGTCACTAGATAACCCGCATCAATGCGGTTACGTTCGAGAAGTGACGTACAGGGGCAAACTTTGCAAGCAGCTGATGGTCGTGGCGGGGGTGGTCGGTGCGGTCGTCGCGGCGCTGGCCACGCCCGCACAGGCGGCGCCCTCGGAGTCCTCGGACTCCGTACCGGGCTTCAACGGGACGGTGCTCTCCGTCGCGTACTCCGGCAGCACGATCTACGTCGGCGGCACGTTCACGTCCGCTGTGGTCAACGGCAAGTCGGTCACGCGGAACCGGCTCGCGGCGGTCGACGCGTACACGGGGCAACTTCTGCCCTGGGCGCCGGCGGCCGACGGCCGGGTGAAAGCGCTCGCGGTGAGTGGGTCGTCCGTCTACATCGGTGGTGACTTCGGGTACGTCAGCGGGCAGAGGCGGGACAGCCTCGCCCGGATCGACGCCGCCACCGGCGCGGTGTCCAGCACGTTCAAGCACTCGATCGAGGGCAGACCGTACGCGCTCGCCGCCGCCAACGGCCGCCTCTACGTCGGCGGCACGATCACCAAGGTCAACGGCCTGACCCGCACCAGGCTCGCCGCCTTCAACCTCTCCAGCGGCGCCCTCGACGGCTCCTGGAAGCCCACGGTCGACGACCAGGTCGAGGCGCTCGCCACCACCAGCGGCCGGATCTACGTCGGCGGCAAGTTCCACAAGGTCAACTCCACCAGCGGGTACGACCGTCTGGTAGCCCTCGACCCCACCTCGGCCGCGATCGTCACGGCGTTCAAGCCGAAGCCGGCCGTCATCGTCTTCGCTATCGCCGCCACCTCCGACGGCGTCTACACGGCACACGGCGGCCAGGGCGGCCAAGCGACCGCGTACACCCTCACAGGCGCCAAACGCTGGAGCGCGACGTTCGACGGCGACGCCCAGGCCATCACCACCCTGGCCGACACGGTCTACGTGGGCGGCCACTTCGACCACGCCTGCCGCACCCCCCGCACCGGAGACCAGGGCGTGTGCCTCGACGGTGCTGACGACCGCGTGAAACTCGCCGCCCTGGCCATGAACGACGGCCACCTACGCGACTGGACCGCAAACATGAACGGCATCGAGGGGGTACTGACCATGGCAAGCAACCCGAGCCTAGGAGCGTTCACGGCCGGCGGAGCGTTCACGATGATCAACGGAGTCGCGCAGAAGCGGTTGGCGCAGTTCAGTTAGCTCTCCACCGGCTGGCTCTGCTCTCCGCCGACTGGCTCTGCTCTCCGCCGACTGGCCAGCCCGCTGTCCGCTCGCAGGCTTTACCGCACCAGCAGGGCCGCATCCCCGGGCGAGGATGCGGCCCTGTGCGCTTACCAATTCAGAGCGACTGCGGTCTGGTTCCCGTCAGCCGTCGCAGCCGTGGGACTTCTTCCACGACGCGACCTCGGCCACCGGGCTCTTGCCACCACCCTTACGCCACGACGTCAGGTAACTCGCCGGCCAAACGACGCCACGCCGCACGTCCCAGTCGCCCACCTCAGCGCACGGCGGCGAAATGCCGTAGTGCAGGTGACAGACATTGTTCGCGTTGCCGGTGCGGCCCACCTTGCCGAGTTCCTGACCGGCCCGAACCCGCACGCCCGCCTTGATCCCCGACAGCACCTTGCTCAGATGCGACCCGTAGTAGCGCACACCGTCGTCGCCCCGAATCGACACGAACAGGCCGCCATTCAGAGGACCATCCGGCCGACCCTTCACGTACTCGTCTTTGAGGCTCACCTCGAGCACCACACCGCTGGTAGTGGCGACAACCGACTCACCGCAGTCGGCGAAGATGTCGGTGGCCGGATACTTCGAGTGGGTCGGGTGATAGTCGACGTTCGACGCCCGTACGGGAAAAACGTACTTCACGTTCCCGGGCGCCTTAGCCGGCGCCTTCGTGGGCACCTTCGTCGACGACTTGCTCGGCACGGGCGACGAACTGCTCGTGCCGGAGGACGGCGCGACGGAAGTAGGCACGGCGGAAGGCCCGGCAGACGCGGACCCGGAAGCCGGCGAGTCAAAGAACTGCGGCGTCGCGGTCGCCGACGGCCCCTCCTCTGGCGCTCCACAGGCGGCGAGCGACAGCAAGGCAACGGTCAGAACCGAGAGAGTACGCAGGGAAACCACGGCGCCATCCTGGCAGAAGTCGTCTGCCCCCGCTGGCCGACCGCCGATGGATAGGGTTGACGGGGGAACCGTCGACGCCGGGAGGATGTCATGGTCGAGCAGCACGGAGGGTGGGCCGACACGACCCCGCCCGCCGGATGGTTGCCGCCGCCCGGCCAGCAGATGTCGCCCACCCTGGAAACGCCACCCGCCAACACCCCGCCCGACCCATACCCGTCACCTGCCGCGCAGGTGCCGCCGACCGGGCAAATGCCCCCTGGCCCGCACGCACAGCCGGGTCCACACCTGCCGCCCAGCGCATACATGCCACCTGGCCCACACACGCAGCCCGGCTCTTTCACGCAGCCCGGCTCTTTCACGCCGCCCGGCTCTTTCACGCAGCCCGGCGCGCACGTGCCACCCGGCGCGTTCTCGCAGCCCGACGCTTTCACGCAGCACGGCTCGCACATGCCCCCCGGCTCTCACGCCGCCCCAGGCCCACACCTGCCGCCTGGCTCACACATGCCGCCTGGCCCGCACATGCCGCCTGGCCCGCACATGCCGCCTGGCCCGCACATGCCGCCTGGCCCGCACATGCCGCCTGGCCCGCACATGCCGCCTGCCCCGCACGCCTCGCCTGGCATGCAGATGCCGTTCGGCCCGCACATGCCGCCTGGCATGCACCTGCCACCCGGCCTACCCCCGCGGCCCACCTATCGGGAACCAAACCCGATCCGCACAGCGCCCGTGCTGTCGGGCCTCGGCGCCGCCTCGGTGTGGTTCGCCCTCTTCGGAAGCATCGGACGGGATCTACTGAGCTACGCCTGGTGGACGATCGCCGCAGCCATCTCCGCCTGGCTGGTGGCGCTCCTCCTAGGCATCCTCGGTGACCGCGGCGTGGCGGTGGGTATAGCACTCGCGAGTGGTCTCGGTCTATCGATAGCCGCCGGTTTCGTCGGTGCGAGGTGGATCACGACCGAGGACTGGCCGCTGTGGTGAATGTCCAGCTCTGCGGTGATGTGTCATCGACGATCAGTACACCCCCGGTGGCTCAACGCACTCGGCCTTGACGAACGCCGGACGGCTCGGCAGTCTCGGGCGCATGGCCCACGTACCGCAGCGACTCGACCCCGATCGTCGCCGTCGCAGGCTCGAGCTCCTCGCCGCTCTAGCCAACGCGAAGACGGCCCGCGACTACACCCAACCCCAACGCCTACGCGGCGCCCGCATCCGCGAGCTAATCGCCAGCCGCCGCCGACTGGTCAACTAAGCCGCCACCACCGCGGCCCCGCCAAGCCACCACGGCGGGCCAGCCAAGCCACCGCCGCAGGCCAGCCTCGCCACCACCGCAGGCCAGCCAAGCCACCACCGCGCGGACGCGGGGTCAGTCGCGCTTGCCGCCGGTCACCCTTGCCGAAAGTCACGCTTGCCGGCCGGTCACGTTTGCTGGCCAGTCGCCCTTGCCTT
>NZ_JBFBAJ010000016.1:50144-141780 GCF_040682215.1 Actinoplanes sp. NPDC051346
CCGGCCGGTCACACTTGCTGGCCAGTCGCCCTTACCTGCCGGTCACACTTGCTGGCCAGTCGCCCTTACCTGCCGGTCACACTTGCTGGCCAGTCGCCCTTACCTGCCGGTCACACTTGCTGGCCAGTCGCCATGCCGGCTGCGGCTGCCGGGTCATCGCGCTTGGCGGCTCATCGGGCCTGACGGCTCATCGGGCCTGCCGTCACGCCGCCAGGGTGCGAAGTTGTGGCGGCCTGAGGCCGCCGCTCAGAGTTTTTCGCCTCGGTCGAGGCGTACCACTCGCCGGTCCGTGACGATGGCCGTGACCAGGTCATGCGGCGTGATGTCGAAGGCCGGGTTGACCGCCGCGGAGAACGGCGTCACCTCTGCCGACCCTCGGTCCTCGATCTCGACCGCCCCGCCGTCCGGAGTGTCCATGTCCACCGTCGACTCCGGGGCGACCACCACGAACGGCACTCCCGCTCGCCGGGAACCGAGCGCATGTGCATAAGTGCCGACTTTGTTGATGACGTCTCCGTTCGCGCAGATGCGGTCGGCGCCGAGGATGACCGCGTCCGCCTCGCCGCGGGCCAGGAGGAACGGGCCCGCCGAGTCGACCGCTACCCGGAACTGGATGCCGGCCTTGTCCAGTTCCCACGCGGTCAGCCGAGCGCCCTGCAGCAAGGGCCGGGTTTCGCTCGCAATAACGCCGGCCAGTGCGCCTCGCCGATGCAGTTCGAACACCACCGCCAGCGCGGTGCCACCCACGACCGCGGCGAGCGCCCCGGTGTTGCAGTGGGTCAGCACCCGGGGCCGTTCCCCGCAGAGCTCCTGCAGCAGATCCGCCCCGAACGCCGCCATGGCCGTCGACGCCGCGATCTCCTCATCGCGTACGGCGCACGCCTCGGCCAGCACCGCCTCAGGGCCGTCATCGAGCCGCGCGGCAGCCCGGCGGACTCCGCGCGCGAGATTCACGGCGGTAGGCCGCGCAACCTCCACCGCTCGCACAGCGCGGGCCGTCCCTTCCGCATCCCCGGCGAACTCCCGCACCGCAAGGGCGACCCCGAAAGCACCAGCCACCCCAAGCGCGGGAGCGCCCCGCACGGCCAGCGACCGGATCGCCGCAATTAGGTCGGCAACGGCGGTGACACGCTGCACTATGAGCTCGCCAGGCAGGGCCGTCTGGTCAATGAGCTCGACGCCCCCGTCAACCCAGTCAATGGTCCGCATGCGCGGCAGCCTAGTACCGCGCCGGACGGCAGTGGACGCATCGACCCCGCTCTTAACGTCGTCGCGCCAACCGCTATCCGCAGCGCCCAGCCGACGACGCGCGGCCGTGCGGCCGTGCGAGCTGGACGGGCCGCCGAAGGCCCCTTCGGGCCGGCAGCCATCGGCACCCCCGGGGTCATGGGAACGCTGACGGAGCATGGGCGGGAAAGGCATGCGCGCGGGGCGCCGGCGAGGCAGACGCGAGCGACGCGCAAACGCGCGCGGCCAAACGCGAGCGACGCGCGAACGCGGGCACGATGCCGGGGCGCGGACGCGCCGACGTGGGCCAGGCGCAAGCGAGGCACCGACGCGCAGCCAAAACGCGCGCGGCGGGAGACGAGGCACGACGCCCAGGCGAGACACGGACGCGCTGACGAGGCATGGACGCGCTGACGGGGTGGACGCGCTGACGGGGCGCTGGCGCGGCGGAATCGCTGCCATGGCAGCGGGCAGTTTCAGCAGCAGGACCGCGCCGGCCGCCTTCCACCGGCGCTGCCATGACCCGCAAGCCGGGCCGTGCGCGAACCCGCAGGCCGACCCATGAGCTGACACCACGATCGGCTAGCGAACAAAGCCGCGCGGTCGCCACCCCAGCGGGACCACAACGGCGTTTTGGGCGGGGATCGCCTCACGCAGGGATCAAGCCTGACCGCCCGGAGTGAGGTGATCCCCGCCCAAAACGCCCCCACAGGGGGCAAAACCTCAACGACGCACGTCTAACCGCGAACATCAGGGCGACTCCCACAGGAATGCCAGCTCAGAGGCGGGCGAGCGCCTTTCGCAGCGGGTCCAGCCCCAATCCCCCCAGGTTCAGAGCGTCGCGGTGGAATTGCTTCAGGTCGAAGGCCGCGCCCTTCCGAGCCTTGGCGTCGTCGCGGGCCTGGAGCCAGATGCGTTCGCCCACCTTGTAGGAGGGGGCCTGACCGGGCCATCCCAGATAACGCTTCCACTCGAAGCGCAGGACGTCCTCCTGCATGCGGCAGTGCTGGCGGAGGAATTCCCAGCCCAGCTCGGGCGTCCACCGTTCGCCCGGGTGGAATCCGAACGGGTTGTCGCGGGGGATCTCCAGCTCGAGGTGCATGCCGATGTCCACGATGACCCGGGTGGCGCGCAGCGCCTGGCCGTCGAGCATGCCGAGGCGGTCGCCGGGGTCGGCGAGGTAGCCGAGGTCGTCCATGAGGCGTTCGGCGTAGAGGGCCCAGCCCTCGCCGTGGCCCGAGCACCAGCAGAGCAGGCGCTGCCAGCGGTTGAGCAGGTCGGCGCGGTGGATCGTCTGGCCTATCTGGAGGTGGTGGCCCGGCACGCCCTCGTGATAGACCGTCGAGGTTTCGCGCCAGGTGGAGAACTCGGTCTGGTTCTCGGGGACCGCCCACCACATGCGACCCGGGCGGGAGAAGTCCTCGCTCGGCGCCGTGTAGTAGATGCCGCCGTCGCTGGTGGGTGCGAGGCAGGCCTCGACCCTTAGCACCGGCTCGGGGATGTCGAAGTGGGTGCCGTTCAGCTCGGAGACGGCCTTGTCGGCGGTGGCCTGCATCCAGTCGCGGAAGGCTTCCTTGCCGGCGATGTTGCGGGCCGGGTCGGCGTCGAGCACCTCGACAGCGCGGTCGACGGTGGCTCCGGGGCCGGCGATTTCGGCGGCGACGGCGCGCATCTCGCGCTCCAGTCGGGCAAGTTCCTCGAAGCCCCAGGCGTACGTCTCTTCGAGGTCGATTTTCGCGCCGAGGAAATACTGTGAGGCGCGGGCGTACCGCTCGGGGCCGGCCGCCTCCTTGTCGCGGCCGAGCGGGGCTAGCTCCGTACGCAGGAATTGCGCGAAGCTCGCCGTGGCCGCCGTGGCCGCGGCAGCGTTGCGTTGCAGGTCGGCGAGGAGCGCGCCCTGTGCGCCGAGCCCGTCGGCGAACCCGTGGAAGAAGTTGTCGCGGGCCGGGTCCGTCCAGGCGTCGCACTGATCGGCGAACTCGACCATCTGGATGCTGGCGCTCACGTTGCCCCTGGCGGCCTCGCCGAGCAGGCTGCGCTTGTATTGCTCGAGGGCGCGCGGGAACGCGCCGAGCCGGGCGGAGATGTTGGCCGCCGCCTGCTCGCCCTGGACCGGCATCAGGTCGAAGGCCATGCGCAGACTGTGCACGGCGCTGGCGATCACGCTGATCTCGCTGGCTACGTCGCCGGAGTCGTAGCGGGCCAGATCGAGGCCCAGCCGCTCCTGCATCGCGTCCTTGGCGACGTTTTCCGCCTCGGTCTCGGGCTCGAGCGGGTCGAGCTCGGCGAGGGTTCGCCGGACGAGGTCGGCCTGCGCCTCGTAGCCCTCGGGCGACAGGTCGTCGAGCTGGTCGTCGAACCCGGTCACGCCGATGAAGGTGGCGCCGGTCGGGTTGAGCGGAGCCCACTCGTCGACGTAGCGGTTGGCGAGGTCATCAATCTGTCCCACGGGGCGACCCTACGGGAGTCCACCGACAATTCGCGCGCGGTATTCACGCCGTGCCGCAGTGGCCAGCCGTCCAGGCGAGTAGCTGGTCGGCGGGCCAGGTGTTGACGACCCGGTCGACCGGTACGCCGCACAGCGCCGCGCGCTCGCATCCGAACCGTTGCCAGTCGAGCTGTCCCGGCGCGTGCGCGTCGGTGTCGATGCTGAACAGGCATCCCGCTTCGACCGCGACGGTGAGCATGCGCTTGGGCGGGTCGAGCCGGTCCGGCCGCGAGTTGATCTCTATCGCCTTGTCGTGTTCGAGGCAGGCGGCGAGCACCTTTTCCAGGTTGAACTCGCTGGGCGGCCGGGTGCGTCCGCCGCGATGTGCCCGGTCTCCCTCGCCCGCCGCGGAGACCTTGCGCCCGGTCAGGTGGCCCAGGATGTCGAGGTGCGGGTTGGCGATCGCGGTCAGCATTCGGCGGGTCATCTTCGCCGAGTCGTCGCGCAGTCCGCTGTGCACGGATCCGACCACGACGTCGAGGCGGGCCAGCAGTTCGTCTTCCTGGTCGAGCGAGCCGTCGGCTAGGATGTCGACCTCGATGCCGGTGAGGATCCGGAATCCCTCGGGCAGGGCGTCGTTGAGCCGGGCCACGTGGTCGAGTTGCCGGCGCAGCCGCTCCGCGGTCAGGCCGCGGGCGACCGTCAGGCGCGGGGAGTGGTCGGTGAGCACCAGGTACTCGTGACCGATCTCGACCGCCGCGAGCGCCATCTCCTCGATCGGGGAGCCGCCGTCCGACCAGTCCGAGTGGGCGTGGCAGTCGCCGCGGAGCGCTTCGCGCAGGACGGCGGCCGCGCCCTCGAGGTCTGTGCCCTCGGTGGTTTCCAGCCGCCGCAGGTAGACGGGCTCCTCGCCGCCGAGCGACTCGGTGATGCAGCGGGCGGTCACCTCGCCCACGCCGGAGAGCTTCGCGAGGGTGCCTTCGGCGGTCCGGGTGGCGAGTTCCGCGGGCGGCAGCGCGGCGACCGTCGCGGCCGCCGAGCGGAACGCCTTCACCCGGTATGTCGCCTCGTTGGCGCGCTCCAGCAGAAACGCGATGCGTCGCAGGTCGGCGACCGGATCACGAGAGGCCATGTCGCCCAGCGTAGGTGGTGATTCGATTCACAGCTGCCTGCCACGGGCCGACGGAATCCGAGGCGTGTTCGCATCATCACTCGGAGTCACCATGCGCCCGTAACGTGTCGTCGGCGGACGTGACATCCTATTCCACTGTGGAAGCCCCTCATAGCGCGGAAAGTGCCAGTCCGTAACGCCCTCCACACGGACCGCCCACCCCGTCCCGACCTGGGGCGGCGGCCTGGTAGCTGTGGGTGTAGCAAGCGTTTACGGGCAGGTCACCCTCATGGTCCATCCCCCGATCAGAGGATCCAACTCTGACCCTAAGAAAGGGGTCGCATGATTGTTTCCCGGATAGATTGGCCCGGATCGGTGCGCCTGGACGGCTACGGAGGGTAGCCGCCAAAACGGTCTATCGCGGGTGCATGGCGGAGGAAGTGGGCAATGTCAGTCTCGGTGGATAACCGGCGAACCCGGATGCGGTCTGTGCTCGCGGCTGTTCTGACGGTTTTGATACTCGTGCCGGCCGGAATCCTGTTCGTCCGGGTCTGGGGCGACGTCTCCGACTCCGACGACAGCACCCGGCTCGAGCAGAAGGGCGTGGAGTACATCACCGCCCTCAGCCCGCTGGTCAGCGCGCTCGCCGAGGCACAGACCTCGGCCATGTCCGGAGTGAACGCGACCCCCGGCACGCTGACCGCCGCGATCGCCGGCGTCAACGCCGCCGACCAGCGCCTCGGCGCCGAGTTGGGCACCAGCGACCGCTGGAACGGACTCAAGCAGAAGATCGACCTGCTGTCCAAGGAGACCGGTTCCCCGGCCGCCGTGTTCGGCGCCCACGTCGAGGTCACCGAGCTCGCCCTGGCCCTCTACGAGGCGGTCCGCGACAACTCGGATCTGCTGCACGACCCCGACAACGACATCGCGCACCTGGCCGAGGCGGTCGCCATCGACCTGCCCACCACCGTCATCCAGGTGAGCCGGATGGGCGACCTCAGCCAGCTCGTGGACAAGGCGACTGGCCGGCAGCGCGAGCAGCTCGGCGCGCAGTTCGCCGCCGCGTTGGTCACGGTCGACAACTCCGTGGGCAGCCTCACCGACAACCTGCAGGAAGCGGTCGACGACACCAACAGCTCGACGCTCAGCGGCAACCTGGTCACCGGTCTCGACAACTTCCGTCGCGGCATCGAGTCGTTCACCCGCGGCGCCAACCCGGGCGGCGTGCCGAACGTCGCCACCATGGCTACCGCGCAGAGCCAGCTCCAGCTCTCGCTCGCGAACCTGTCCGGCATCACCAACCGGGAGATGTCCCGGCTGCTGGAGGACCGGCTCGACACCCTGACCTACCGCACGATCGAGGCTCTGGTGGTGGCGAGCTCCATGGGGCTGCTCGCCATCGCGGCGATCGTCGTCCACCTGACCGGCCGTCGGCGGTCGACCGCCGCGCCCGCGTCCGCCCGCGTTCCGGGTGAGACCACCCGGGACATGACGGTGGGAACCCCCGGGTGGGAGCCCGACCGGCACGTACCGGCACACGGCGAGGTCTCCTCTTCGCGGAGGGAGCGATCCGGTGCTCTTCGGTAAGCTCCGCATCCTGGGCAAGCTGACCCTGCTGGTCCTCGTGCCGCTGATCGGGGTCATCGCGCTCGCTGTGCCGATCGTCGTCAACCGCATCGACGTCGCGCGGGACGCCCAGGACACGTCGGACGCGGTGCAGCTCGCCACCCGGGTCGGCTCGGCGCTGCAGGAGCTCCAGGAGGAGCGCCTGCTCTCGGTCAGCTATCTCTTCGGCCTGGTCCAGGAGCCCGAGCTCGCGGTGCAGACCGCGAAGGCGACCGACCGCATCCGCGCGCTCAAGAGGCTCGACCAGTCGCTGTCGCCAGGGCTGACGAAGGCCGTCGACAACGTGTCGTCGCTCGCCAGCACCCGGGCCAACGTGCTCAACCGCAGCATCCGGCCGGACGAGATCGTCACCCAGTTCACCGGCGTGGTCACCCCGATCATCGACCAGCTCGCGCTCGCGCGGCAGGCTGACCTGGCCACGTCGGCCGGCCGGCAGGTGTACGCGCTCGAGCAGGCCCTGCGGTCCGACGACATGATCGGGCAGGCCGCCGGATACCTGACCGCCGCCGTGGTGACCAAGAACGCCGCGCTGGTCGGCCTCTTCAACGCGACGCTGGTGCAGCTTCAGCTGCTCATCACCAACTCGCAGGCCTACTTCACCACCGCGCAGTACCAGCTCTATCTGGGCGCCCAGGAGGCGTTCGCGTCCCGGGTGGGCGAACGCTTCCTCGCCGAAGTGGTCATCGAACCGACCAAGGCCATCAAGCTGCTGAACATCCAGACGCTGCTGCCCTCGCTGCGCTCCGTCATCGTCCTCGGCGGCTTCGTGGAGAAGCGGGTCGCCGCGGACGTGGACGCGGCCGTGACCGAGGACCGCGACAACGCGCTGAGCACCGCCGCGTTGGTCGGTGGCGTGTCGCTCCTGCTGCTGCTCGTGGTGGTCGCGCTGTCGCTGTTCATGGCGCGCGCGGTCGCGCGGCCGCTGCGCCGCCTCACGAGGTCGGCGGACCGGATCGCCCGCGCCGCCGAGGCCGAGCTCCAGCGGGTCGCGGACGACGACGCCGAGGCGGCCCGCCCGATCCGCCTGGACGAGGTCGACGTCGCGGGTCGCGACGAGATCGGCGACCTGGCCCGGGCGTTCGACCGGGTGCAGAACACCGCCGCCCAGCTGGTGGAACGCCAGGTGCTCAGCCGCCGCAACGTCGCCCAGATGTTCGGGCACGTCGGGCGGCGTACCCAGAACCTGGTCGGCCGCCAGCTCGCCCTGATCGACAACCTGGAGCGCCGCGAGACCGACGGCGACCGCCTGCGCGACCTGTACCGCCTCGACCACCTGTCGAGCCGTCTCGGCCGAAACGCCGGTTCGCTGGTCGTGCTCTCCGGCGGCGCCGGCACGAACGATCACATGGCTCCCCTGGCCCTGTCCGACGTCGTACGCCTCGCCCTCGGTGAGATCGAGGACTACACCCGCGTCGACGTCGAGGTGCCCGAGAATCTCGTGGTCGTGCCCGCCGTCGTGGCCGACCTGACCCTGCTGCTGGCGGAGCTCATGGAGAACGCGACGTCGTTCTCGCCGCCGCACACCCGGGTCGCCGTCACGGCCACCGACCATCGCGGCGGCGCCCGCCTCGCGATCGTCGACCACGGTCTGGGCCTGGCGGCGGAACGCCTGGCCGAGGAGAACGCCCGGCTGACCCGCCGCGAGCGCCTCGACCTGGCGCCGACCGAGGTGCTCGGCCTCTTCGTGGTCGGGCGGCTCGCCCGCCGGCACGGCATCGAGGTGATGCTCACCGACACCCCCGACGGCGGCGTGACCGCCTGGGTCGATCTCGCGCCCGCGCATCTTCTCGCCCACCCGGAACCGATGCCCGCACCGGTCGCGCCGATCCAGGCCAAGGTGCCGAGCAACCACACCGAGTTCGCGCCGTTGGTCGTCGGCGGGGCCACCCGGTCCGCGCCGGGCAGCGCCCAGCCCTTCGACCCCAATGTGCTCAGCCGGGCCACCCACACCCTGGAGGTGGCCAAGACCTGGAACGCCTTCACCGTACGGGCGACCGCTCCGCAGCTCGAAGCGATCCCGGTCGAGGTGCACGAGCATCCGGCGACGTATGCGGCCGCCCCGGTGGCCGGGCGTTTCCCGACGGCGTTGCCCGAGCTTCCCGCGGCGGGCCGCTACGTGGAGACGGAGCGTCCCGCGCTGGGAAGCCCGGTCGTCATGTCGGCACCCGTGGAGGCGCCGAACCAGCGCCCGGACCAGGTCCGGTCCTATCCCGAGACGGCTGTGGCCCGTGCCGCCGTACCCGTCGTGCCGCAGCACGCCGTGCCGGTCGTGCCGCAGCGCGCCGTACCCCCGGCGATCGCGCCGCGGCCGCGCACGAGCCCGGAGTCGCCCGACGGCTCGCGGCCAGCGCTGCGCCGGCGTGTGCCCGGCAGCCAGCTGCCGGTGGAAACCGGACCGCGGACCACGGCCCCGCCGCCGACCACCGACGACGCGCTCGCGGCCCGGGAGGCGTTCGACGCCTTCGAGGCCGGCGTGACCCGCGCTCAGTGGGATGTCGTGGAGCAGGACCTGGCCGCACCGTCGTCGGCCGTGGCGCCGGCGGCCCCACCGGCCGCGGCCCATCCCGGGCTGACCCGCAGGGTGCCCGGCGCCACCCTCCCCATGAACGAATCGGTGAATCCGCCCCGGCCCGCCGCACCCGCCGCGCCGCTGGACCCGGACGCCGCCCGCGCCCTGATGGAGCAGTTCGAATACGGCGTAGCCCGAGCACTGCATGAAACCCAGCCACAACCCGAGGGACAACCGCGATGACATCCCCGTACCCCGCCGACACCTCGCAGCTCAGCGCGGAGGCGAAGACCTTCAACTGGTTGCTGGATTCGTTCACGTCCGGCACGGCCGGCGTCGTCGAGGCCATCGCCGTCTCCTCGGACGGCCTGCTGATGGCGATGTCGGCGATCAAGGACCGGCCCAACGCCGAGCGCCTCGCGGCGGTCGTCTCGGGTCTGACCAGCCTCTCCGGCGGTGCCGCCAGCTGGTACCAGCTCGGCAGCCTCAACCGCGTCATCATCGACATGGCCGACGGCTACCTGCTGGTGACCACCATCAGCGCCGGCTCCGTGCTCGGCGTCATCGCGGACCGGACGGCCAACCTCGGCACCCTCGCCTACGAGATGACGCTGTTCGCCACCCGCGCCGGCGGAGCGCTCAGCCCGCGCCTCATCGCGGAACTGAAGAACGCCGTCCAGCAATGAGACTGATGACCCTGAACCTCGACCCAAGGAAGGTCGTGAACAGGCCCCGATGAGGCACTCGGCCGATTCCGACGACCCGGACTTCCCGGCGACGCCCGGAGTCCGGCCGTTCCTGCGCAACATGGGATCCGGCGTGCGGCACGAGCCGCCGCCGGGTCCGGCTCCCGGGCCCGCGCCCGGCCAGCGCCCCGACGAACACGCCACGTCGTTGCGGCCGTTCGTCATCACGTCCGGACGGGTCAGCGGCCAGGATGCCGACATCGGGCTCGAGACGCAGGTCAGCGCGCTTCCCGGCGCGACGGCCGCGCGGCTCTCTCCCGAGCGGCGGGCCATCGTCCAGCTCTGTGGAGAGCCGCTGTCGGTCGCCGAGATCTCGGCCCGGCTCCGAATGCACCTTGGCGTCATCCGGATCCTGGTCGACGACCTGCGCGCCTCCGGGCACCTGGACGTGCAGGTGATGACGAGCGACTTCCCCGACCCCGACACCATCATGCGAGTGATCCGTGGACTTCGATCCATATCCTGACAGCCGCGTCGTCGGCACCGCGCGCGTACCGAGTGCGCCGCAGAAGGCCGCACCGCCGGTGCCGGTCAAGATCATCGTGGCCGGCGGCTTCGGCGTCGGCAAGACGACGACCGTCGGCGCCATCTCGGAGATCTCGCCGCTGACCACCGAGGCCGAGATGACGATGGAGTCGGTCGGCGTCGACACCCCCAACCAGTCGACCGCCAAGGCCAGCACCACCGTGGCGATGGACTTCGGCTGCGTCACGATCGACCAGACCCTGAAGCTCTACCTCTTCGGCACGCCGGGCCAGACCCGCTTCTCCTTCATGTGGGACGACCTGGTCCGGGGCGCCCTGGGAGCGCTCGTCGTGGTCGACACGTCACGGATCGACGACTGCTACCCCGCGATCGACTATTTCGAGCGTGCCGGCCTTCCGTTCGTGGTCGGCGTCAACACCTTCAACGGACAACTCGGCTACAGCCTGGACGAAGTGCGCTGGGCCCTCGCAATCCCCGACGAGGTGCCGATTGTGCAGTACGACGCCCGGTTCCGTGGCTCCGTCCGCGACGCCCTGCTCGTAGTGCTCGACCGGGCACTCGACAAGGCGATGCGGATGCGCTCGTCGTAAGGTGTGCGCCGAGTCGCTGCGTTTCGGTTCCCAAATCGGCTTCCGACCGGGCACAGTTGAACGAGGCGACAGCGTGTGACGGGAGGAAGGTGACGTGCGAGGACTGGACGACGCGCTCGACAAGCTGGCACGCCGCGACGAGCTGCGCCGCCGTGCCGCTGGCGAGGCCACGAGCACTCCACCGGCCGTGACGGAGCTGGTCGAGGCGATCGCCGCGGTCGTGGGCCGCAACCCCGAGCTCGCCGTGACGGTCGGTGTCGAGGGCGCCGGCGACCCGGTGCTGCTGCATTTCGCGCTCGAGGACGGCATCGTGCAGGTCAGCGCCGACAACTCGGTGGCGCAGCGGGCAAGTGAGCCGGCGCACGGCGAGATCATCGACGTGGAGGTGGCTCAGCCCTTCCCCGAGCCGGAGCCCGAGCCGCGCTGGGAGCCCGGTCACCACCGTCACGAGGAATCGGTTTCCCCCCTGCCCGAGCCGGTCCCGCTCAAGGTCGACGAGGAGGAGACGGAGCTGGCGGCCAAACGTCTCGCCGCCATGCTCCGCGAGGACCCCTCGCTACTCCACGCTCAGGACTGATCCCGGATCGCCTTCTCGACCGCCCCGACCCGGTCGGCGAGCAGGCCCACCGCGCCGACGGCCCGGGTCATCGGGTCGTCCTCGGCCCCGCCGAGCGCCTGTTCCCGCAGGAAGGCGGCCTTGACCTCGGCCCAGCGGGCAGCCTGTTCCTCGGTGAGGCGCCCGCGCAGCTCGGCGAGCTTGAGCAGGTTGGCCTCCGCGCCGGAGGTCAGCGTCTGCGCCTCGCCGAGATAGTGGTCGTCGACGACCCCGTCGAGCTCGGCGTCGTTCATCACCGGCACGATGCGCTCGGCGAGCTTGTTCATGTTGCGATACGAGCCCTGCAACTTGAACGGCGGCTCGGTGCGGGAGGCGTCCGCCTGCCCCGCCGAGGCGATGTACGCCTGGTTGTTCCGCAGCACGATGCGCTGCACCCTCCGCATCTTGCGCAACACGGACAGCACCTGTTCCAGCTCGGCGGCCGAGTAGGCGTAGCTGAGCCGGTCGGGCCGCACCGAGTCGTCGCCCTCGGCGAGCCGGACGAGCAGCGGCAGATCGGCACGGTCCCGGGCGGAGAGCGGCGCGAGCACCGGGTTCGAGGTCAGGGCATTCTCCAGGTACGACATCTCGAACGCCTCCTCGCGGCCGGCGAGCACGTCGCCGAGATTCCAGACGTCGGCACGGTTGGCGAGCATGTCCGGGATCCGGAACCGTCGACCCGTCTCCGTGTACGGGTTACCGGCCATGCACACCGCGAACCGCTTGCCCCGCAGGTCGTAGGTGCGCGTCCGGCCCTCCCACACGCCCTCCATCCGGCGCTGGGCGTCACAGAGCGAGATGAACTTCTGCAACAGCTCCGGCGAGGTGTGCTGGATGTCGTCCAGATAGAGCAGGACGTTGTTGCCCATCTCGAGGGCGAAGGAGATCTTCTCGACCTCCTGCCGGGCGGTGGCGTCCGGCGCCTGCGCCGGGTCCAGGGAGGTCACCTCGTGCCCGAGCGCCGGCCCGTTGACCTTGACGAAGACCAGGCCCAGGCGATTGGCGACGTATTCCATGAGGGTCGTCTTGCCGTAGCCGGGCGGTGAGATCAGCAGCAGCAGGCCGGACTGGTCGGTGCGCCGGCCGGCGCCGGTCGCGCCCAGCTGCCGGGCCAGGTTGTCGCCGATCAGCGGCAGGTAGACCTCGTCGAGCAGCCGGTTGCGCACGAACGCCGACATGACCCCCGGCCGGTACTCGTCCAGGCGCAGCCTGTCCCGCTCGGCGGCGGCCAGGGCGGTCCGCTGCTTCTGGTACGCCCTGTACGCCGGGACCCGCTCCTCACGGAACCGCCGCCCGACCTCGAGAAACTCGTCCAGCCGTACGATCAGCCGGCCCTCGACGACGCGCGGGTGCGCGGACAGCAGCCCGGACACGGTCTCGCTCACCGTCGCGGCGGAGTCGTAACGGGTCAGTGCGGTGCCGGTCAGCTCGATCGCGACGGCCTCGGCCACGTCGCTCGCGGTCCCGGCGTCGGGGTGCGCCCGGTGGAACGCCGACAGCCACGCGTGCACGAGCTGCCGGCGCGCGGCCGGGTCGGCGTCGAGCGCCCGAAGGTCGTCCGCGTAGCTCCGGGCGGGCTCCGCGGTCAGCGCCCGGTGGAAGCGGTCGAGAAAGGTTCGGGCGGTCGCACTGGTGACGAAGCCGGCCGGGGCGGCGGCTAGTTCCTCGACCAGGTATTCGCCCACCGCCCGCTCCGCGTCCGCCGCGGCGGCGAGGGCGTCGCACAGGTCGGCGAGGTCCTGCCCGGCGCCGAACAGCTCCCGGGCGCGGACGAGCGAGGCCGCCCGCACTGACCAGGACGTCTGTTCGGGCGCGGTGAGTCCGGCCCAGAAGAGCTGCGCGGCGGCGCGGACCGGCGCGGGATAGCGCAACAGGCCCGCGGCGGCGTGCAGCCGGATCACCGAGCTGAGGATCAGTGTCGCGTCGCTGTCGTGCACGCCGCGCTCGTAGCCCTCGTCGTAGCGGGCTTCGGCACCTCGGCGTACCAGTGCGTCGAGGGCGCCGTCGGCCAGGGCCGTGGCCGCGCCCGGCGGGTTCTCGGCGAAGAGGGCCGCGGCCAGGTACTCGGCGCGGGACAGCTCCGTCGACTCCGACACCAGCGGTTGGTCCCAGAACGGGCGGGTGGCCAGGAAGGACTCGTCGCGGACCGGCGCGCGGTAGTCGGTGCCGGTGATCGCGAACGCCAACTCCTCGCCGTCCGGCACCAGCGTCAGGTCGATCGCCTGCGTGTTGACCGCGAAGGTGTGCCGGCCCAGGGTGATGGTGGTGCCGTCGGCGCCGTAGAGGTCCAGCCGGTCGCGCAGGGACCGCCCGGCCTCCTGCCGCGCGGCCTTGACGCGGCCTTCCAGCTCCTCCGCCCGGACCGAGTCGCCGAGCGTACGCAGCTCGTCGGCGACCTGCCGCAGCTTGCCGACCATCGGGTCGGTGGCGAAGTAGGTGTTGACCTCGTCGAGGGTGCCGAGGCCGGCGACCCGGCGCTGGACGCTCGCGAGCGTGCGCTGCGCGGAGTTGAAGAGCCGGTCGGCGCGCCGGGACCGCTCGTCCAGCAACGCCTGGCGCCGCGCCGCGAAGGCCTCGTAGACCTCGGTGCGCTTCGCGGCGAGCTGATCGATGAAGTCGTCGAAGTCGCCGAACCGCGACTCCAGCGCCTCGACTTGCAGCATCAGCTTGGCGAGCTGCTCGTCGCAGCGTTCCGGAGTGTCGGCGGCGGCCAGACCGGCCGTCACCGACTGGGTGAGCAGTGCGAACTCAGCGGCGAAGGCGGCACGGCCCTCCGCGGCGGCCAGCTCGCGACGGCGGGCGTCCAGCGTCGCCCGGGCCCGGTTGACGCCGCCGAGCACCTCGCCGATCCGCTCGAGGATGCCGACGCGGACGGTAGCGTCCGCGATGTCCAGGCCGCCGACGACCTCGGTGACCACCTGGAGGCCGTCGGCCTGCTCGGCGAGCCGCTCGGCGACGGGGACGGCCGCGGCGACCGTTTCGATCCCCGCGGCGTCGGCCACGAGTTGGTCGACGGACTTCTGATATCCGGCGAAGGCGTCGGGCCGCTGCAGGAATTCGGCGGCCCGGCGCGCTGTCGAGTCGACCTCGGCGGACAACTCGGTGGCTAGCTCGTCCAGCCGGGCCGTGTCGACGTACCGCAGCTCCCGCAGGGTCACGACGCGGCCCTGCGCCTGCCGCAGCGCGGCGAGCTGGCGGATCCAGGCGTCGGTGGTGGTCGGCACCTCACCCCGCGCCCGGCGGATCAGCGACGTCGTCGCCGCGCCGGCCTCGTCGACGGCCGTGGTGGCCTGTGCGGTCAGCGCCTGCACCGACTCGAACTCGTCGAGCACCTGCTCGGCGGTCGCCCGCACCTCGGCCAGCGGCGTGCCGAGATCCTCCAGCTCGGCCTCGGCGAGCCAGTGATACTGGTCGAAGAGCCGGGAGCAGGCGGCGATGATCGCCTCGAAGACCGCCCCGGACGGCGTCATCTCCTCGATCATGCGCGAGACGGAGAGCGCGTCGGCGATGCCGCGCACCAGGTCCGCGTTGCCCACCCGGTCCAGGGGGCCGGTGCCGACCGGCTGGGCGGCGGCGAAGGTGTCCGAGACGTACGGCGTCTGCCAGATCTGCATCGGATGCACGCGGGCCGGTTCGTCGGACCCGGCCCGGAACGCCACCAGCGTGCCGTCGTCGAACAGCGAATAGCCGTGGCACGGGATCGGGGTGGCGACCTCCTTGCGGATCACGTTGTACGGCAGCAGCAGATAGCGTCCGGTGGCCCGCGCGTGGAAGACGTAGAGCACGTCCTCGCCGTTGACCGAGCGCACGACCCGCTCGAACTCCAGGTCGGCCACGTCGGCGTCGAACGTCTTGGCCAGACCCGTGGCCAGGTAGTAGCCGCCGGGGAAGATGAATCCCTGGTCCTCCGGCAGGCGCTGGCACGCCTGGCCGATCCCATCGAGGCGGACCACGTCGCGGGTACGGGTGTTGAACACCAGATACCGCTGCGTCGTCTCCTTGTACGGCAGCACGCGCAGCAGGATCAGCGGGCCGATCCGCGCGTACGCGATCTCCGCGTCGGCGAGGCTCTGCAACGGCTCGTCGACGGGCTCGGAGAAGACGCCCTCGCCGTCCTCGGTGTTGTTCTCCACCTTCACGGTGAGGGTGCCGCCGACCGTCTCGACGAACACCTCGTCCTCGATGGACACGTGCGGGTGCCGGCCGAGCACGTGCTGTTCGCGGGTGGTGAGCGTCCACTCGAAGTCGTGCGAGGGCGGGAAGACGTGGTCGCGTTCGCCGCGGTTGTCGACGTACGCCACGGAACCGTCGTTGCCGACCCGCCAGCGCAGCACCTTGAGGTCGTCGGCGCGGGCGCCGGTCTGGAAGACCGCGAGCAGCAGCCCTTCCCGGCGGCGCAGTTGCAGCAGGTGCGTCTCGCGGTAATACCTGTAGAGCTCGGCGAAGTCGCGTTGGAACTGCGGATCGTCGAGCAGGCCGGGCAGCGTCGCCGGGTGGAACACGCCCTCGGCGAAGCCGTGCACGGCGAACACGTCGTCGACCGTCGTCTCGGTGCGCAGACCGATGAAAACGTTGTAGCCGAACAGCATGGAGCCGCCGACCTGCACCATGTCCCGGGGGACGCAGTTGTTCTCGGTGCGGATCCGCTCCGCGCCGAGCAGCCGCATCTGCTGCCCGCCGAACGTCTCCGTCCGGCGGGTGTTGAGCGCCTCGGCCCGCGCGGCCAGCTCCTTGGCCTGACCGCCGAGCCGGGCGCGCAGCACCTCGTAGGTGCCGGCATCCAGTGCCGCGGCCTCGGGGACCGCGGCACTCACAGCGGCGGCTGTCACTGCTGGGCCACCACCGCGCCGTTGGCGGTCGTCGAGGTCAGGGCCGAGACCCTGGTGTCGGCGACGCCCAACTTCTTGGCGGCGGCGAGCAGCTCACGCAGCTTGCCCTCGTCGGCGCCGCCGGCCTTGATCTGCTGGGTGAGGAACGCGGCGAGGGTCAGGTTGGCCACGTCGCCGGTCGACACCGAGCCGAGCAGCCGGCCGAGGTCGTCGACGAGGTTGGCCGAGCCGTCGAGGTATCGCGAGCCGATGCCCTGTGCCACGGTCGAGTGCTCGACGAAGCCGTCGAGGCTCTTGCCCATCGTGATCGAGCCGAGCAGCTTGTCGAAGAAGACCGAGTCGCCGCCGACGATGTCGATGTTCGCCTTCTCCAAGCCGGCCGCGACGACCATGGCCTGGGACTCGGCGATCTCCTTGTGCACGGTGATGCCGGCGAGCCGGATCTCCTTCTCCGTCTCCAGCCGCAGGCGGTATTCCTCGTGCTCGCGGGTGGCGTCGTCGAGTGCGCCCATCGCGGCGGCCTTGTCGGTCAGGCCCTCGGCCTCGCCCTTGAGCTTCTCGCGGATCGCCTCGGCGGCGACCAGCGCCTTCTGGCGTTCCACGGCGGCTTCCGCGCGGCCGGTCTTCTCGATCACCTCGGCGTTGACGCGGCCGGTCTTCTCGATCACGTCGGCGTTGCGCTCGCGCACCTGCACGTCGGCGAGGCCCGCGGCGGCCGCCTCGGCCTGCGTACCCTCGGCGAGCCGGATCTTGGCGCGGGCGTCCAGCTCGGCGGTCTGCTGGCGGGTCTCCGCCAGCAGCAGCTCCTCGCGGGCCTTGAACTTCGCCGCCGTCTCGGCCGCCTCCGCGGCCTTGATGTCCTTGACCAGGGCCTCCTGCGCCTCGGCCTCGGCGTTGATGATCACGGCCTGCCGGGTGCGCTCCGCCTCCTCGACGACGCGCAGCCGCTTGATGTTCTCCTCCTGCTCGGCGACCGTCTTCTCCACCGCGATGCGCTCGCGGACCACCTCGGCGATCGAGCGCTTCTCCCCCTCGACCTCCTTGTTCTTGGCGATCGTGGAGAGCTCGGTCTCCCGCTCGCGGCCGATGACCTCGAGCATCCGGTCCTTCTCGATGCGCTCGGTCTCGATCGCGATGACCCGCTCGCGGTTCTTCTCGGCGACCGCGATCTCCCGGGCCTTGTTCTCCTCCTGCACACCAAGCTGCTGATCGGTACGCAGGCGGGCGCCTTCGGCGCGCAGCCGCTCCTCGGCGTGCGCGAGGGCGATCTCGGCCTCCTCGCGGGCCCGCATGGTCTCGATCTCCCGGCGCTGCTTGATCTCCGCGTCCGCCTGCCGGCGCTCCAGTTCGAGGATCGCCTCCTTGGCGTCCACGTTCTGCCGGGTGATCTCCTTCTCCTCGTTACGCCGGTAGTCGTTGGTGCGCACCGCTTCGATCGCGGTCAGCTCGGTGATCTTCCGGATGCCCTGCGCGTCGAGGATGTTCTTCGGGTCGAGCGAGCTCATCGGCGTCTGCTCGAGGAAGTCGATCGCCGCGTCCTCGAGGCTGTAGCCGTTGAGGTCGGTGCCGATGACCTCGATGATCTGATCGCGGAACTCGTTGCGCTTGGTGTAGAGGTCGACGAAGTCGAGCTGCTTGCCGACGGTCTTCAGCGCCTCGGAGAACTTCGCGTTGAACAGCTCCTGCAAGGTCTGCTCGCTGCTGGCCCGGGTGGTGCCGATCGCCTGCGCGACCTTGATGACGTCCTCGGTGGTCTTGTTTACCCGGACGAAGAACGTGATCCGGATGTCGGCCCGGATGTTGTCGCGGCAGATCAACCCCTCGCGGCCGGTACGCGAGATCTCGATCGTCTTCACCGAGATGTCCATGATCTCGGCCTTGTGCAGCACCGGAAGCACGACGGCGCCGGTGAACGTCACGTCGACGCGGCGCACCTTGGACACGATGAGCGCCTTGCCCTGCTCCACCTTGCGGAACATGCGGCTGATGAAGAACACCACGCCGAGCGCGATGAGCAGCACCACGGCGATGAGTACACCGAAACCGGTGGAGATCACGTCCATTAAGCAGCCTTCAGTCGTGTTGTGGGTGGTGGTGGGGCGGTCGGATGGACCTCTAACCGGTGGCGATGTCGGCGGGGACGATCCAGAAGAACTCGCCGTCGGGGTCCACGTCGTAGAGCAGGGCAACGGTGCCCGCGCGGAGGTCGTCGTCGCCGGCCTGGCGGACCTGCACGATCGCGGACGACCCGTCGGGGGCGTGCACCTCGGCCTGGCCGAAGGTGCGTGTCACCCGTCCGGTGCGCACGACGCAGGTCAGACCGACGAAGTCGGCTCGCGACGGCTCGATGCCGGCGGGCAGGAAACGCTTGATGACCAGGACGGAGAGCCGCGCCACCACCCAGGCGACCGCGACCGCGCCGGCCAGCACGAAGACGGCGGGTATCGCGCCGAGCAGCTGCGCACCGGCCAGGGTGGCGAACCAGGCGAAGACCACGAGCAGGGAGAGGACGACGGAGGCTGGCACACCGCCGAGTCCGAGAAAGCCCAGGAAGCCACCGGACTCTCCGCCGCCGTCGCCCTCGGGATCGGCGCCACCCACGATGACGACGAGCCAGTAACCGATGACGACGATCAGGAGCGGAGTGAGAACGACGGTGGGGAAGCTGAGCACAGCCTCGAAGAACCCACCCATGTATCAGCCCCGTCCCCCGTGACAGCACCGCGGCCTGCGGTGACATCGATGATGGCAGGCCTCGTCAATATCCGCGCCCCCGCTTCGACCGGGTTGATCGCCCGTTCGGCCGATCATGAAGACGCCCCATCAGCGCGTTCTGCTACCGAGAGTGACCGCAGCATGGCGCGAGGAGCCCGTTACGCAGAGTTGCATTGTGGCTGCCTTTAGCCCGCGTTTACCGGCTCTTGAGGATATGTCCGATCGACGGGTGCCCTTGCAGACGATCCTGTTTCGTCCCCTTTGAGATGCCTGAGATGTCTGACATGGGCCAAATAGACAGACCCGCCCGCCGGTCGGAGTACGGACCCTTGTTGCACTCTGCGTAGCCGAATAATGTCCTGATACGTCCGACGGCACGGCAAGAGTCGGACGGTCCGGAGCACGTTCAGTGACGAGAGAGGGAGGGTGAGATGACGGCAGCGGACAGCTGGTACATCGTGGTCGTCGGCTACGCGATCATGCTGGCCTGGCCCGTGTCGACCCTCGGTCTCGTCAGCTTCGCGGTGCGCTACGTGGCGTCCCACCGCAAGTCGCTGGTCGCGAAGTCCCTCGCGCACGGCGACGGCACCCCGGAGCACTTCTGGATCATCGTTCCCGCGCTGAACGAAGAGGTCGTCGTCGGCAACACCGTTCGTGCCGCGCTCGGCCTCGGCGGCCCCGGCGGCACACTCGCCCGCGTCCTCGTGGTCGACGACGGCTCCGACGACCGCACTCCCGAGGTGCTCGCCGCGATCGACCACCCGCGGCTCGTCGTCCTGCGTCGCGAGCTGCCCGAGGCACGCCAGGGCAAGGGTGAGGCGCTCAACGCGGCGTACCGCTACATCGCCGAGCGGAGCGCCGAGGCCGGCGTCAGCCCGGAGCGGGTCGTCATCGGCATCATCGACGGCGACGGCCAGGGCAGCCGCAACATCCTGCTCGAGGTCTCCCGGATGATGCGCGACCCGAACATCGGCGCGGTCCAGGTGCAGGTGCGCATCCGCAACCGCGACAAGCTGCTCGGCGCGGTGCAGGACCTGGAGTTCGCCGCGATCGTCAACGCCTGCCAGAGCCTGCGCGACGCCATCGACACGGTCGGGCTCGGCGGCAACGGGCAGTTCACCCGCCTCTCCGGGCTGATCGCCCTCGGCGACGCGCCGTGGTCCGCCTGCCTAGTCGAGGACCTCGAACTCGGCCTCCGCATGCACTTGGACGGAGTCGGCATCCGCTACACCTCCCGGGCGTCGGTGACCCAGCAGGCCGTCGTCGACCTGCGCCGGCTCACCCGCCAGCGCACCCGCTGGGCGCAGGGCAACCTGCAGTGCGCCCGCTACCTGCGCCGGCTGATCAGCTCGCCGCGGATCGGGATCACGTCGCTACTCGAGGTGATGCACTACCTGATCTCACCCTGGATCAACGCGCTGGTGACCGTCGTCCTGCTGGTCGGCGTCGCCGTCGCCGCGGTGGGCCTGGCGGTCGGCTACCCGATGCCGTACCTGCCCACCTGGCAGCAGCTGGCGTACAGCGGCGAGGTGTGGCTGGCGGTCACGATGTTCCCCGGCCTCGTCTGGGCGCTGGTGCACCGACACCGGCTGCGCGACGAGAGCCTCTCCCGGCTGCTCACCGCCGCCCTCGCGTACCCGGTCTTCCTGCTCCTCGGCCTGATCGCGACCTACCGGGCGCTGGCTCGCCAAGCCAGCGGCCGCCAGGCCTGGGCCAAGACCGAACGGCTCGCCGAGGAGCCGATCGCCGCACCACACCTGCAAGTCCCCGTCCCCGCCTGAGGCTCCCCCTCCTCGAAGTAAGGGCTCCCCCCACATGTCACTGCCCGAAGTGCACCTGATCGGCGGCACCCGCCCCGAAGCCGTCAAGCTCGCCCCGGTCGTGCTCGCCCTGCGCGAGGCCGGCCTGCTCAGCCCGGTCATGGTCGCCAGCGGCCAGCACCCGACGATGGTCGACCAGGCGCTCGCCGCCTTCGGCCTCACCTCCGATGTCACGCTCCAGGTCGAGCGCGACAGCGGCAGCCAGGCCGAACTGCTCACGGCGATGATCCGGCAGCTCGACGAGCTGTGGGCCGTGCGCACCCCGGCCGCGGTGATCGTGCAGGGCGACACCACCACGAGCCTGGCCGGCGCGCTCGCCGCGTTCTGGCGCCGGATCCCGGTGGTGCACCTGGAGGCCGGCCTGCGCTCCGGCGACCTCGACTCGCCGTTCCCCGAGGAGGCCAACCGCCGCCTGGTCGCCCAGGTCGCCGCGCTGCACCTGGCGCCCACCCCGCTGGCCGCGATGAACCTGCTGGACGAGAACATCGACTCCGGCGACGTGCTGATCGCCGGAAACACCGTCGTGGACGCCACGCTCGCCGTCGCCGGCCGCCGACTGCCCTTCGAGGACAAGCGGGTCGCGGCCGCCCGGGCCGCCGCCGGCGACCGCCGTCTGGTGCTCGTCACCGCGCACCGGCGCGAGTCGTGGGGCGCTCCCCTGGACCGGATCCTGGCCGCGGTTCGCGAGCTGGTGAGCCGGTACGCCGACATCGACGTGATCCTGCCGAGCCACCCCAACCCGGCGGTCCGCGCCCAGGTCGAGGCCGGACTCGCCGGGCTCGAGCGGGTCACGGTCACCGACCCGCTGCCCTACCCGGACCTGTCGCGCCTGCTGTCGGAGGCCTACCTCGTGCTCACCGACTCGGGCGGCATCCAGGAGGAGGCACCGTCGTTCGGCGTGCCGGCCCTGGTGCTGCGGGACGTCACCGAGCGGGTCGAGTCACTGCACGCCGGTTGCGCGAAGCTCGTCGGCTCGAACACCGACCTGATCGTCAACGAGGCCGCCGAACTGCTCGACAGCCGGCTCCGCCGCGACGCGATGGCCTCGGGCGGAAACCCGTACGGCGACGGCCTCGCCGCCCGGCGTACCGCCCAGGCCACGGCCGCCCTGCTCGGCCTGGCCAAGAAGCCGGACCCCATGCCCGCGCTCGAGCCGTCCCCCGCCTCTGCCACGTACGGAGTGTCCTTCTGATGCCTATGCCCAAGTTCAGCCGCCGCGCGTTCGTGGGCGCCGGTGCCGCCCTCACCGCATCAGCCCTGCTCGGCATGGGCGTGGTCAACGCCGACGCCGCGGAGCGCACCGCCGTAGTGCCGATCGCCGCGAAGTCCGGCAAGGCCGCGCCCGGCGGCGGCAAGGCGAAGACGCTCGTGCTGTACGACACCACCGGTGACTACGGCTGGATGGGCGAGGTCTACGCCACCCAGACGGCGAACCTGGCCTCGCACTTCGGCTCGTGGACCGCCGCGCCCGTGGCGAACTACAAGGCGAAGGACCTGGACGCGTACACCGCGGTGGTCTACCTCGGCTCGACCTACGACGAGCCGCTGCCGGCCGCCTTCCTGGCCGACGTCGCCGCGACGAAGAAGCCCGTCACCTGGCTCTTCGACAACATCTGGCAGCTCACGTCGCAGGACGCGTCGTTCGCCGCCGAGCACGGCTTCGCCAGCGGCACGTTCGACGTCACCGACGTCGCCACGGTCGACTACAAGGGCCGCAAGCTGACCCGCGACACGATCAACAAGTCCGGGATCATGAACCTGACGGTCAGCGACCCGGCGAAGGCCAAGACCCTGGCGACCGCCGTACGCCCGGACGGCTCGACCTTCCCGTGGGCGGTGCAGTCCGGCAACTTCACCTACGTCGGCGAGATCCCGTTCACGTACGTGACCCACGACGACCGCTACCTGGCCTTCGCCGACCTGCTGTTCGACTCCCTGGGCGACACCGGCGTCTCCCGCGAGCGCCACCGCGCCCTGGCCCGCATCGAGGACGTCGGCCCGGACTCGGACCCGGCCGAGCTGCGCGCGATCGCCGACTACCTGTACTCGGAGAAGGTGCCGTTCAGCGTCGCCGTCTACCCCCGCTTCCGTAACCCCCAGGGCGTGGGGAACGACGGCAAGGCCGAGGACTACACGCTGCTGCAGCGGCCGAAGGTCGTCTCGGCGCTGCGCTACATGCAGCAGCGCGGCGGCACGCTCCTCATGCACGGTTACACGCACCAGAACGGCAGCGCCGCCAACCCGTACGACGGCATGAGCGCGAACGACTTCGAGTTCTACCGCGCCCACGTCGACGAGAAGGACCGCGTGATCTACGACGGGCCGGTGGCCGGCGACTCCGCCGCGTACATGGCCAGCCGGATCGCCGCGTCGGGCCTGACCTTCGCCCTCGCCGGCCTGGGTGTGCCCTCCACCTTCGAGTTCCCGCACTACGCCGGCAGCGCCGTCGACTACCAGACGGTCACCTCGATCGTCGGCAAGCGCTACGACCGGGGCCTGTACTTCCCCGGCGTCCTCACCGGACGCAAGTTCGACTACACCCGCCACTTCGGCCAGTTCTTCCCGTACGCCGTCCGCGACGTCTACGGTTCGGTGATCATCCCGGAGAACATCGGCAACGTGGAGCCGGACGCGTACAACGGCCACCCGGCCCGGCTGCCGTCCGATCTGATCGCCTCGGCCGAGCGCAACCTGGTCGTCCGCGACGGCGTGGCCAGCTTCTTCTACCACCCGTACCTCGGCACGGACTACCTGAAGCAGCTCGTACCCGGCATCAAGGCACAGGGCTACACCTTCGTGACCGGCGACTCGATGGTCGCCAACTAGATAGCATCCGCCGGCCGCGGCCGCCGCCCCTCGCGGGCGGCGGCCGCTGTCACTGTCAAGGAGTCTCCATGGAAACCACCGACGTGGTCGCCTTCTATTCCGCGTCCTGGATCAGCGCGGACCGCGGGGCGGTGCGCCGGATCATCGCCCCGGACGCCGAGATCGAGTGGAACCTGGACCTCCCGGTGGACGACGAGGAGCTCGTCCAGATCCTGCACCGCATCGCCGCCTTCGCCGATTCGATCTCGATCGTGTCGACGACCTCCCTGGGCGACAGCGCGTCGCTCATCTACGACATCGCCACGCCGTTCGGCACGGTCCGCGTCGCCGAGTTCCTCACCGTCACCGACGGCCGCGTCAGCGAGATCCGTCAGGTGTACGACGTGGTGGCACTGCGCCGCTACTTGCCGGGTCTGCTCGACAACTGATTTTCTGTCAGAGGTCGGTTTTAGGCTGCGGACATGGCATATGACTTCCAGGTGACCGTCGACAGCGCCGACCCGCACACCCAGGCGCAGTGGTGGGCCGAGACGCTGGGCTGGCAGGTCGAGGCGCAGGACGAGGACTTCATCAGGGACATGGTCGCCAAGGGCTTCGCGACCGAGGACGAGACCCTGGTCTTCCAGGGCCGGCTGGTCTGGAAGACCGGCGCGGCCATCGTTCATCCGGAGAAACTGCCGAGCGGGAAACCACGCCGGATGCTCTTCAACCACGTGCCGGAGCCCAAGACGGTCAAGGACCGCATTCACGTCGACATCTGGGTCGGCGACGAGGACCGCGAGCGGGTCCGCGACGAGCTGGTCGCCCGCGGCGCGACGTTCGTGAACGACGGCCGGCAGGGGCCGTTCACGTGGTGCGTCATGCGCGATCCGGAGGGCAACGAGTTCTGCGTCAGTTGACGGCAGCCCCGCGACTTCAGTAACTCTTAAGGAAATTGGCAGAACGCTTTAAGCCCGTTTGGCCCACGATCGACTCCGTTCGTAGCCCCCGCGATCGGAGTCCCCACATGGCACGCAAACGTCTACGCCTGTTCATCTATGCGGGAGCCGCGGTGCTCGCCGTCGGCGGAGGCGCGGTCGCCGCGATGGCGGCGACCGCACCCAGCACCAAGGCGGCCGGCGGCCTCACGGCCACGTTCGCCAAGGATTCCGACTGGGGTACGGGCTACCAGGCCAAGTACGTCATCAAGAACACCGGTGGCAGCGCGGTCACGGGCTGGCGGCTCGACTTCGGCCTGCCGGCGACCGCGAAGCTGGGCAGCTTCTGGGATGCCTCGATCACCTCGGCGGGCGGCACCTCGACGGCGAAGGACCGCGGCTACAACGCGACGATCCCGGCCGGCGCCACCGCCGAGTTCGGCTTCATCGTCGCTGGCAGCGGCGATCCCACGAGCTGCACGATCAACGGCGCGTCCTGCACCGGCGGCGGTTCGGCTCCCACCACCGCGCCGACGACGAAGCCGACCACCACCGCGCCGACCGCGCCGACCGCGCCGACGGCCACGCCCACCTCCCCGACCAAGCCGCCGACGACCGCCCCGACCACCACGGCGCCGCCGTCGAACGGTGGTGGCAAGAACGTGCGCGTGGCGCCGTACGTGGACATGGGTTTGCTCTCCAATGGCAGCACGACCCTCGCCCAGCTTGCCGCGAGCGGGAACGTGAAGTCCTACTCGCTGGCCTTCGTGACCGGGGCGGGCTGCAAGGCCAGCTGGTTCGGCGCGTTCGACCCGCGGACGAAGAAGTTCGGCGACCAGATCGACGCGCTGCGCTCGGCCGGCGGTGACGTGAAGGTGTCCTTCGGCGGCGCGACCGGCGTCGAGCTCGCCCAGGCGTGCACCGACGTGAAGGCGCTGCAGGCCGAATACCAGGCGGTCGTGTCGGCCTACGACCTCACCTACATCGACCTGGACATCGAGGGCGCCGCCTCGGCCGACGCCGCGTCGATCGACCGCCGCTCGACCGCGCTGGCCGCGCTGCAGAAGGCCAACCCCGGCCTGAAGATCTCCCTGACCCTGCCGGTGTTGCCCGAGGGCCTCACCAACGACGGCCTCAACGTCGTGCGGTCGGCGAAGAACGCGGGCGTCGACCTCGACCTGGTCAACATCATGGCGATGGACTACGGCCGCGCCGCTCAGGACTACGGCGACCTGGCGATCCAGGCCGTGAAGTCGACCAAGGACCAGCTCAAGTCGGTCCTCGGCATCGGTGACGCGGCCGCCTTCGCCAAGGTCGGCGTCACCCCGATGCTGGGCAAGAACGACGACAACGGCACGTTCGCCCAGAGCGACGCCCGCGACCTGATCGCCTTCGCCAACGGCAACAACGTCGGGTTCGTCTCCTTCTGGGAGGTCAACCGCGACCGTAACGCCTGCAACGGCGCGCTGTTCCAGTGCACGAACGTGCCGCAGACGCCGTTCGAGTTCAGCAAGATCTTCGCCGGCTTCACCGGCTGAGGCTCGACCCTCCTCCAGCAGCGCGGCGCCGGGAAGTCGCCTCCCGGCGTCGCGCTGCTTTTCCGCGCCCTGCCGCTTTTCCGCGCTCTACCGCTTTTCCGCGCTCTACCGCTCGAAACCGCGGCCGGCCACCTCGAGGGAGTGCTGCACCAGCTCCCGCAGGGAGATCTCGCCGGCCGCCTCCAGCCACACGTGCAGCGAGACGCGCATCGCCGTCATGAAGGTGGCCGCCATCAATCGGTCCCGGACCCCCGTCGGATCCGGCTCCGTGCCGCGCGCCGCGACCGCCGCGGCGAGCTCCCGCTCCAGCGCGGCAAACGTGCTCACCTGCTGCGCGGCCAGCGCCGGCTGGGTGCGCAGCAGTCGCGTCTGCGCCACCCACTGCGGGTCCAACTCGCCGAGCTGCTCGTAGAACTGCCGCGCCGAACGGGTCAGGGCGGTCCACGGTCCCTCGTCGGCCGGCCGCGACCGCACGATGCCGACCAGCGCGCCCATCCGCTGATGGTCGCCGTGGAGCAGGGCCTCTTCCTTGTTGGCGAAGTAGTTGGAGAACGTCCGCCGGGAGACGCCGGCCTCGTCCGCCACCGCCTCGACCGTGATCTTGTCCGCGCCGTGCGCGATCGCGAGCCGCACCGCGGCCTCGTGCAGCGCCTGCCGGGTCGCTGCCTTCTTACGCTCCCGCAGGCCGGGTTCGGGTACGCGGACGTCAGCGCTCATGTCGCCAAGCCTACATATCTTCCCATTGAGAAAACTTGCGCACTGGGCAAGATGTGGGAAGAGTTGTCGACGGCACCATCCCGCCGATCGCTGGAGGCCGCGCGATGAGCGCACCCACCACCCCGCGCGCCGCACAGAGCGCGATGAGCCACCGCGAGATCCTGGAGGCCCTCAGCGGCCTGCTCCTCGTGCTCTTCGTCGCGATGTCCAGCGCCACCGTCGTCGCCACCGCGCTGCCGAAGATCATGGGAGCGCTGAACGGCAGCCAGACCCAGTACACGTGGGTCGTGACGGCGACCCTGCTGACCGCCACCGCCACCACCCCGATCTGGGGCAAGCTCGCCGACCTCTACAGCAAGAAGATGCTGCTCCAACTCGCCATCGTCGTGTTCGTCCTGGGGTCGGTGGTGGCCGGCTTCTCGCAGAGCGCCGGTCAGCTCATCGCCGCCCGGGCGTTCCAGGGCATCGGCATGGGCGGCGTCCAGGCACTCGTCCAGGTCGCGATCGCGGCGATGATCCCGCCCCGCGAGCGCGGCCGCTACAACGGCTATCTCGGTGGCGTGCTGGCCCTCGCCACGGTCGGCGGGCCGCTGATCGGCGGCCTCATCGTCGACACGCCCTGGCTCGGTTGGCGCTGGTGCTTCTTCATCGGCGCGCCGATCGCCGCGATCGCCCTGGTCGTGCTCCAGCGCACCCTGCACCTGCCGGTCCTCCGCCGGGACGACGTCAAGATCGACTATGCCGGCGCCACGCTGATCGCGGCCGGCGTCAGCATCCTGCTCATCTGGGTCTCGTTCGTCGGCCACTCGTTCGACTGGCTGTCCTGGCAGACGTTCGCCATGGTCGGCGCGGGCTTGGTGCTGCTCGCCATCGCCGTACGGGTCGAGTCCCGCGCCGCCGAGCCGGTGGTCCCGCTGAAGATCGTCACGCAGCGCACCACCGCGCTGGCCATTCTCGCGAGCCTCTCCGTCGGCATGGCGATCTTCGGCGGCGCCGTCTTCCTGGGCCAGTACTTCCAGGTCGGCCGGGGTTACAGCCCGACCGAGGCCGGCCTGCTGACCATCCCGCTCATGGCGGGCGTGCTGGTCTCGTCGACCATCTCTGGACGGCTGATCACCCGGACCGGGCGGATCCGGCCGTACCTCGTGGCCGGCACGATTCTGCTGGTCGCGGGCTTCGGAATGCTGTCGGCGATGGACCACCGGACATCGCTGGTATACATCGGTGTCGGCATGGCCCTGGTCGGCGTCGGCGTGGGCATGTCGATGCAGAACCTGGTGCTCGCCGTGCAGAATTCCGTAGCGCTCAAGGACATCGGTGCCGCCAGCGCCACGGTGGCGTTCTTCCGCTCGCTCGGCGGCACGATCGGCGTCTCGGTGCTCGGCGCCGTCCTCGCCCACCGGGTCACCGACTCGATCACGACCCAGCTCGACGCGGCCGGGTTGCCGACCGACGGCCGGAGCGGCAGCCTCAATTTGGCCGAGTTGCCCGACACGGTCCAGCACGTCATCCGGGACGCCTACGGCGACGCGACCGGACACATCTTCCTGCTGTCCGCGGGCATCGCGATCGTCGGCGTGATCGCGGCGCTGCTGCTCAAGCCCATCACCCTGCGATCGACGATGGATCTCGCCAAGGCGGCGCGCGCCGCCAAGGCCGCCTCTGGCGAGGCGACGATCCCGTCCGGGCCGAGCAGGTGAATGACGCGGCCCGGCGGTACGACGTACAGGCTGTGCGATCTCGGACCACGGCGAGCGGCATCACGCGCGCGACGCTGGGATCGGATGCTCACTCACCGCTAACCTTCGGAAACGGAACGCATTGTTCTTTAGTTGCACCGGAGCGTGTCGATGGAATGCGGTGAGAGGAAGGGGTGAGCCTGATGGAAGCGCGCGTGCGTGACGCGGAACAGCTCTCGGCTGCCCTGACCGTGCTCGAGGACCAGTACCTCTGGGACGCCGACGCCACGTACGCCTCAGCGGTCGAGTTCGAGGAGGAAGGCGCCCGGCTCGACGACGAGCGCCTGGTCATGCGGGCCCGCCTGCTCCAGGCCAACATGCTCATGCGCAAGGGCGAGGTCGCCGCGGCCGCCCGCCGCATCTGGAAGATCCACCAGTGGGCCACCGACCGCGGTGACACCACCGTGCAGGCGCGTACGCACCTCGTCTGGGCCAACGTCCACCGCTACCTCGGCGACGCCGCCCAGTCGCTCGAGCACTCGGTGCTGGCCGTCGAGCTGCTCGACGACACGGCCACCGAGCACATGCGGGTGTGGCACCGCGCCAAGCTCGCCGACGCTCTCGGCGCCTCCGGCTCCCTCGACGCCGCCCGGCTGCGGTATGCCCAGGCCGAGGAGCTCGCGATCGAGCTCAACCTGCCCAACCTGCACATGGGCCTGCTCAACAACTACGCCTACACCGAGTGGCACGCCGGCGAGCACGCACGCGCCGAGGCCGTCGCGCGCCGGCTGCAACGCGTGGCCGAGCAGCACGACTTCGTCCTGGACCCCGCGACCCTCGACACCATCGGCGCCATCGAGATCGAAAACGGCAGGTACGAGCAGGCCGAGCAGACGCTGCGCGAGGCCGTACGCCGCTACCACCAGGGCGGATTCGAGGATGCCGACGCGCTCCCCGAGTTCATGCTCACCCTGGCCCGCGCCCAGCGATTCCTGCGCGCCACCGAACGCGCCCAGGCGAGTCTGGACGCGTCACGGGAGCTCTGCCTCGAGCGTGGTCTCGGCGACGTGCTCGTCCGGGTGCACCAGGAGCAGGCCGAGCTGCATGCCGCGCGGGGGGAGTTCAGCGAGGCTTTCGCCGTACACAAGATCTTCTTTGCCGCCCACAACGCGTTGCACTCGTCGCAGCGGGAGGCACAGGCCCGCACCCGGCAGGCGATGTTCGAGACGACCGAGGCCCGGCAGGAGGCCGAGCGCTTCCGGGAGCAGGCCCGGCGCGACTCGCTGACCGGGCTGCGCAACCGCCGTTACCTCGACGAGCGGCTGCCCGAGCTGGTGAACGACGGCACGGAGCTGACCGTGGCGATCGTCGACCTCGACCACTTCAAGCGGGTCAACGACCAGTTGTCCCACGACGTCGGCGACCAGGTCCTGATCCAGGTCGCCAAGCTGCTCGAGACCGAACTGGCCGCGGTCGCCCCGGATGGCTTCGTCGCCCGGATGGGTGGCGAGGAATTCCTCATCGCCATGCCCGGCTTCACCGCACCGCGCGCCATGATCCACCTCGACGCGATCCGGCACACGATCGGGGCGTACGACTGGTCCGACCTCACCCAGGGCCTGCCCATCACGGTCAGCGTCGGCGTGGCCGGCCTGGGCGAATCCGACCCGACCCAGGCTGACCTGCTGTCCACAGCGGACCGCAACCTGTACGTCGCCAAGCACGCGGGACGCGATCGGGTTGTCTCGGGCAAGCCGCGCGACAGCCGCGCCCGGTCCTACCGCGACAGTGCGACCGCCGCCTGACGTTCCACTGCGCTGCGTGACATTTCGTTCGAGCGACAGGGCTGAATTCGATCCCCCTCTGGGGCTAGGCTGACCCCTACGGATCTCGCCCCCCGCGGTCGGGATTCCCCGGCCCGCCGCGGCCGGGATCGGTCCGGCCGCTGGCGGCCGGGAGTCTCGGCCAGGGGTGGCCTGATCAGGAGGCGGTCGACGTGACGCAGGACAGCGAGGCATCGACACCGGTCGAGGTGGCGCCGCCGGGGGTCAACCCCAACGTGCCGCATTCCGCCCGCATCTACGACTACTGGCTGGGCGGCAAGGACAACTTCGCGGTCGACCGGGCGGTCGGCGAGGCGATGATGAAGGCCATCCCGGGCATGCGCTACATGGCCGGCGAGAACCGCAAGTTCGTCCACCGCGCGGCCCGTGACCTGGTCGCCAAGGAAGGCATCCGGCAGTTCCTCGACATCGGCACCGGCATTCCGACGCGTCCCAACCTGCACGAGATCGCCCAGCAGATCGCCCCGGAAACCCGGGTGGTCTATGTGGACAACGATCCGATCGTGCTGGTCCACGCCCGGGCACTGATGGTCAGCAGCGAGCAGGGCCGTTCGGAATACATCTCGGCGGACATCCACCACCCGCAGTCGATTCTGCGCGAGTCGGTCCTGCGGGAAACTCTCGATCTGACCCGCCCGGTCGGCCTCACGCTGATCGCCATCCTGATGCTGCTGGCCGACGAGGACGACCCGTGGGACCTGGTGGCCCAGCTCCGCGACGCCATGCCGTCGGGCAGCGTCCTGGCGATCACCCATCCGACCGCCGACTTCAACCCGGCCGAGGTCGACCAAGCGGTCGCGGCCGCGACCGGCGCGGGCATGACGCTCGTGGCCCGCACCAAGGACCAGGTCGCCCGCTTCTTCGGCGACTGGGAGCTCCTCGAGCCAGGCCTGGTGCCGGTCTCGGCGTGGCGGCCCGACGCCCCGGTGGACAACCCCGAGGCGGCCTACTACTGGGCCGGAGTCGCCCGCAAGCCCTGAGCTGCCTGGTGGACGGGCTCGGCCCAGATGAGCGCCCGCGCGAGAGCCCGGGTGAGAACCCGGGTGAAAGCCCGCGTGAGAGCCCGGGTGAAAGCCCGCGTGAGACCGGCCGGCCGAGCGATCCAGCACGGGGGGACCGGACCGCCCGGCCGGGATCCGGGCAGCGCGCCCTTGCCCCAGAGCGCGCTACGAGCGGCACTCACGGCCCCGCTCCTCCCTATGAAGTTGTCAGTGCGACCGCTTGTCTCAGTGATCCGCGCTGGGCTCGCCCTGCTGGTCGCCCTCCGACGGCGGAATGCCGTCCCTGCGGGTCAACGCGTATCGGACGCCACCGAACCGATGGGACACCGTCGCGGCGCGCGTCGTCGCGGCCGCCATGCCGTCGGGGAGATGGTCGGCGCAATAGTGGGCCGGATTGCCGCGACGCGAGACGTCCGCGCCGTCGGTGGGGTCGAAGGGCTCGGGGCCGATGTTCGGAACCGACATGGGACTTTCCTCCCGCTCGGACGCTCCCGCCAGAGAGCCTTGCGCGCCAAGGGCCGCAGCGGCCTTTCCGCGACTGGCCCACATGTCACCCTCCGTGACCCACCGTGTGTGGGGTACGTGCGTTATCATGCTCACAATCACGTGAGAACGCAAGGCCAAATGCACGTGCATCTGCACAGCAGGTAGCCGGCGTGATAAACCCCGCCGGTCCCGTACCGGTCTCACCGTTAGGGAGCTTGGAATGACGCGCATTTTCAACGGCATGCCCGCGGGACAGCTGCAGGGCCTGACCTGGCGGAAGAGTGGCCGGAGCAACCCCAGCGGCAACTGCGTCGAGTGCGCCGCGCTGCCGGACGGGAGCATCGCGATGCGAAACTCCCGCGACCCGGAGGGCCCCGCGCTCGTCTACACGCCCGCCGAGATCGAGGCGTTCCTCGGAGGCGTCCGCGACGGGGACTTCGACCACCTGCTCGGGTGAATCCGCTGTCCACAAGCCGGGTGACACCCGAAAGGGCTAACTACACAGTGTAAAGAACCGACACCCGAGAGCTCAGCCGAGCCGGCCGACCTCGTGCAACAGCTTGTTGAGGATCTCGTGGGTGTGGTTCGGCGGCTCGGCGTCGATGCACACGCGCTCCATGGCGATCGCGTAGTGGTCGACGTCGTCCCGCTTGTCCAGGTAGATGGCGCTGGTGAGCTGCTCGACGTAGACCACATCGGGCAGCTCCGGCTCCGGGAACCGCAGAATCGCGAAGGGCCCGCCCGCCGCGGCGTGACCGCCGGCGTGGAACGGGATGATCTGCAGGCGCACGTTGGGCCGCTTCGACGCCTCGATGAGCGCCTCGATCTGACCGCGCATGACGTCCTGGCCGCCGATCGGCCGCCGCAGCACCGCCTCGTCGATGACCGCCCACAGTTGCGGCGCCTCGGCGCGGTCGAGCACCTGCTGGCGCTGGCGGCGCAGCTCCACCCGACGGTCGATCTCCTCGCGGGTGGCACCGGCGTGGCCCAGCATGATCACGGCGCGGGCGTACTCCGGCGTTTGGAGCAGACCCGGAACGAACTGGATTTCGTACGTGCGAATCAGCGTCGCGGCCGCCTCGAGGCCGAGGTAGGACTGAAACCACGACGGCATGATGTCCCCGTAGTGGTGCCACCAGCCGGGGTTGTTCGCCTGGCGGGCCAGTCCGAGCAGCGCCTCACGCTCGGCGGGGTCCTTGACGCCGTAGAGGCTGAGCAGGTCGGCGACGTCGCGCTCTTTGAAGCTGACCCGACCGAGCTCCATGCGGCTGATCTTCGACCCGGAGGCGCGGATCTCGTAACCGGCGTCCTCACGGGTGATGCTCTTGGTCTCGCGAAGCCGGCGGAGTTGGACGCCCAGCAGGATGCGCAGCACGGTGGGGCCGGTGTTCGGCGCCTCCTCCTGCGAACCCGCGGTCACCTGGCTCCTGTCCGATTCATCCCCCGAAACTGCAAATTGCAATTTCGCCGTCACTGCATCCTACGGGCGGGCTCGCCGCGCCGAAAACCGCACGTTCGGCCACGCGGCCGTGCACGCACGTTGCGGATGCACGTGCATCCGGCCTTGCGAACGCACTTGATCCCGAGCATGATATCTGACAGGCGGTTGCTTCGCCCCTGACACAGCGTGTTGAAAAGTATGTCCTTTTCGACTGTCAGGGCTGGGCGACGCCGATGGACGCTCCGACGACCGAGTCATTCCCGGGACCCAGGAGGCTCTCGATGTCGACTCCGACCATCGCGCCACCGCACCGCGATCCGGCGGACGTGGCCCCCGCCGACAGCTACCACAAGGCCGACCCGGTCTGGGTCTATCGCGACGGCTGGCGCGCGGGCGTGATCGAGGCCGCGTCGCCACGAGCAGTCACCGTTACGTACCGGCCCGGCACCCACTTCGGGACCGGGGTGGACACGTTCACCGCTCCGTACGTGACCCCCCGCGCCGACAAGGACCCGGCACTGGACAACCGCCAGGAGAACGCTCTCGCGTACCGCCGCCCGCGCACCGGCGGCGACGGCGCGAGCACGCCGGGCGGACCACTGCGATGATCGGAGCCGTGGCACTGTCCGCGCTCGTCGGCCTCGCCAGCCTGCTCGCCGGTGTGGCACTCGGGTGGTATCTCCGCCGCACCAACGACTGGTGTCCACACTGTGGGGAACAACTCGGCTGCGACGCCTGCGGCGGCAAGGCCGCCTGGCCCCGGCACCGCGAGCGGGAGCTGACGCGTTCTTAGGGCAGACTTGACGGGTGCAGGCCTTCCGCGAGTTCGTCCTGAAGGTGCACCAGCGCTGCAACCTCGCCTGCGACTACTGCTATGTCTACGAACTCGCCGATCAGAGCTGGCGTGACCGCCCCGTCGCGATGGCACCCCACGTCTGGCGGGCGGCGGCCAAGCGCATCGGTGAGCACGCGCGGCGCCACCGTCTCGATCGGATCGACGTGGTCCTGCACGGCGGCGAACCACTGCTGGCCGGGCCGTCCCTGATCAGCCTGATCACCGACGTCCGCGCCGCGTTCCCGGGCGCCCGATTCAGTACGCAGACCAACGGCGCCCTGCTCGACGCCGCGATGCTGGAGGCGCTGGCGGCGCACGACGTGCGCATCGGCGTCAGCCTCGACGGCCCGTCCGAGCACCACGACCGGCACCGCCGGCACCGCGACGGCCGGGGCAGCCACCTTCTCGCCGCCCGGGCCCTGCGACTCCTCGCCGGGCACCCGGCGTACGCGGGGATCCTCTGCACGATCGATCCGGCGACCGACCCGGTGACCGTCTACGAGTCCCTGCTGACCTACCGCCCCCCGGCGATCGACCTGCTGCTGCCGCACACCAACTGGACGAATCCCCCGACCGTCGGCTACGCGCAATGGCTGATCGCCGTCTTCGACCGCTGGTACGACGCCCCACGCCGGGAGACCGGCATCCGCCTCTTCGAAGAGCTGATCAGCCTGATCCTCGGCGGCACGAGCCGCTCCGACCAGGTCGGCCTGAGCCCGGTAGCCGTCGCGGTGATCGAATCCGACGGCACGATCGAACAGGGCGACTCGCTGAAATCGGCGTACCCGGGCGCGGCGGCGACCGGCCTCAACGTCTTCGACCACGATCTCGACGCCGCCGCGCGCCACCCGGGCATCGTCGCCCGACAGTCGGGGCGTGCCGCGCTGGCCGAGTCCTGCCTGGCATGCCCGGTGCACGACATCTGCGGCGGCGGACATTACGCCCATCGGTGGCGTCCGGACAGCGGCTTCCGCAACCCGTCGGTCTACTGCGCGGACCTGCGCCGGCTCATCGACCACATCGGCGCCCGGGTGGCCGCCGACCTCACCAAGCGCTCCACGGGACGGGCGCCGGCGGACCCGGGCGGAATCCGGCCATGACCACGTTCGTGCTGATCTGGGACGGCAGCGACACCGGCTATCCGCCCGCGAACCACCAGGCCGACATCGCGGCCACGGCCGCGGGTGAGACCGTCCGAGGCCGTTGGAGCTCCGGCTCCCGCAGATCGGGTACGGCGCCAGGCGACCGCGTCTTCCTGCTGCGCCAGAAAACGGATCGAGGCATCGTCGCGAGCGGCCACCTCACCGACGGCGTCATCGAGGCAGGGCCGCACTGGACCGGCGATCAGCGGCGCGCCACCTATTACCTCGAGGTCGGCTGGGACCGCGTGCTTCCGGTGGCCGACCGCCTGACCTTCTCCGAGCTGCTGCACGGCGTGCCGGGACACGACTGGCACCACATCTTCGCCTCAGGCCAGCGAGTGAAGCCGCCAGCCGACACCGCGCTGGAGCGGTTGTGGAAGCTGCATCTGCGAGACCTCGGCGTCAGCGCCAGCGGTCGCCGGTGAGGCGTTCGTAAACCTCGACGTAGCGGGCGCGGGTGGCCTCGACGACCTCCTCGGGAATCTCCGGCCCGGGCGCCGTCCGGTCCCAGTCGGACTTCGCGGACCAGTCCCGCAGGAACTGCTTGTCGAGATACCGCTGGGTGCCGCCGGGCTGCCACTCGTCGGCCGCCCAGAACCGCGACGAGTCAGGCGTCAACACCTCATCGCCGAGCTTCAGCTCACCGCCGGAGAACCCGAGCTCGATCTTGGTGTCGGCAATGAGAATCCCGCTGCGCGCGGCGATCTCAGACCCCCGCCGATACACCTCCAACGTGATCCGACGCAGCTCGGCGGCAACCTCGGCACCGACGGCCCGCTCAACCTCGGCATAGGTCATCGGCTCGTCGTGTCCCTCCCCCGGCGCGACCTTCGAGGACGGGGTGAAGATCGGCTCCGGCAGCCGCGACCCCTCAATCAGCCCCGGAGGCAGCGCCACCCCCGAGACCGCGCCATCCTTCTGATAATCCTTGAGCCCAGACCCCGCCAGAAAACCACGCGTGATGCACTCGACCATGACCATCTCGAGCCGCTCGCACCGCACCGCGCGGCCGGCCCACTCGGCCGGCACATCGGTCGCCGAGATGACATGGTGGGGCACGACGTCGGCGAGCTGCTCGAACCACCACAGCGACAGCTGGGTAAGGATCTTGCCCTTGTCGGGGATGGGCGTTGGCAGCACCACGTCATAGATGGAGACGCGGTCCGAGGCGACGAGCAGAATGTCGTCCCCGTCGGCGTAGACATCCCTGACCTTGCCCGAGTGCAACAGCTCCACGTGTTCCCCTTACCGCAGCGGACTCCCGCTGGTCACGCTATCGGACGAGCCCCCACCGCGATGACGACGGCTTCGACCTACGACACGTCGTCGAACGATCGCGCTATGTTGCCGCCGTGGAGGATCTCTTAGCGGGCGCCTATGAACACCTCATTACTCGGAGGCTGCAGCGAGACCTTCGCGGCACCGATGCCGAGCTCATCGCGCGGGAGGATCTTGATCCTGCTGACTCGCATGAGGTTATCGGTCGGCACCTCGCGGCGATCGCCGAACGAGCACTCAAGGCGGTTCCCGGGCAGGGACCAGCACGCCTGGCGGCTCAGCTGGAACTAGCCAACACGATCGCCGAGGCGATAAGGAGTGCGGCACCGCGGGCCGTACAAGACGATGATCTCCTGGATGCACCCCCTCAGTTGCTGACCGCTATCGCGGCGCGGCCGGCCGCGCCACTTCCGGTGGTCTTTCCCGTGCGGCCCGAAACGCCCCTGGCTTCCGCCGCCCTTCTTACCAATGGCCGCGGTCAACCCCGCATTGGCACTGAGGTCGCCAAGGAGATGGCGTCAGCCACCGAGGTGCATTTGCTGTGCGCCTTCATTAAGTGGCACGGCGTCCGCTTGTTGCAAGACTCCGTTCGGGACCTCATCGCGCGCGGCGGAACCCTTCGCATCATCACCACCACTTACATGGGCGCAACGGACCAACGCGCGCTCGACAAGCTCGCTGAGCTCGGTGCTCAAGTGAGGATTTCGTACGAGACTCGCACGACCCGGCTGCACGCGAAGTCGTGGTTGTTCCAGCGGAACACCGGCACGAGTACGGCCTACGTCGGCTCGTCCAACCTCTCGAAGAGCGCCATGATCGATGGCCTGGAGTGGAACGTCCGCCTCTCTCAGCTGGAGCAGGAGGCACTCGTCGAGACGATGAGGAAGACCTTCATCGAGTATTGGCACGACCCGGCTTTCGAACCGTACGACCCGGGGAGTGCCGAGGATCGCAGGCGGCTCGAAACCGCACTGAGCCACGCCTCCAGCCCACAGCCCGGCGATCTTCCTATCGACATCGCGAGCATCGACGTCCGACCGTATCCGTACCAGCAGGAGATCCTCGAGCGGCTCGAGGCTGAACGCGAGGTTCATGGGCGGCGGAACAACCTGGTCGTGATGGCGACCGGCACCGGCAAGACGGTTGTCGCTGGCCTGGATTACCGCCGGCTTCGCCGACAGGGCATCCGATCCCTGTTATTCGTGGCCCACCAGGAACGCATCCTCCGGCAAAGCCTGGCGGTGTTTCGTCAGGTGCTTCGCGACGGCACTTTCGGCGAACTCTTCGTCGACGGTCACCGGCCTTCGCAATGGGAGCAAGTTTTCGCTTCAGTGCAGTCGCTGCACGCTCGAGGTGTGGACACGTGGGACCCCGACCGATTCGACATGGTCATCGTCGACGAGTTCCACCACGCCGAGGCGGCAACCTACCAAAAGCTCCTCGAGCATTTTCGACCCAAAGTCCTCCTCGGATTGACCGCAACCCCCGAGCGCGCCGACGGCCTCGACGTCCGCCGCTGGTTCGACGGACGCACCTCGGTGGAGCTCCGGCTGTGGGAGGCCCTGGAACGGCAGCTCCTTGCGCCGTTCCAATACTTCGGCATTCATGACGAGGTGGACCTCGCCTCGCTTCAGTGGAAGCGTGGGCGCGGATACGACATCAGCGACCTGGAGAGCGTCTACACCGGCGATGATGCCCGCGTACGTCTCATCGTGGAGTCCGTGCGCACCACCGTCGACGTCGCTCGCATGCGCGGGATCGGCTTCTGCGTCAGCATCAAACACGCCGAGTTCATGGCACAGCGGTTCAACGGGGTCGGCATACCGGCCCGTGCCCTCCACTCCAAGGTTCACTCCGCCGAGCAGCGCAGCGCCGTGCAGGAGCTAGAAAACGGCGATCTCAAGATGCTCTTCACGGTCGACCTCTTCAATGAGGGCGTCGACTTGCCGCGGGTCGACACCATCCTTATGTTGCGCCCGACCGAGAGCGCCACCATCTTCCTTCAGCAGTTGGGTCGAGGTCTGCGGCTGGCAGACGACAAGCCCTGCCTGACGGTCTTGGACTTCATCGGTGGTCAGCACGCCCGGTTTCGCTTCGATCTGCGCTACCGCGCTTTGACCGGCGCCTCGCGCCGCCGACTCGCGCACGACGTGCAGCACGGCTTCCCAAGTTTGCCGGCCGGATGCCATATCGAACTCGATCGCGTCGCCAAGCGAATCGTGCTGGAGAACATCCGCACCGCCCTCCGGCTACAGCGTCGCGACCTGGTTGCCGAGTTGCGTGCCCTCAGCGACGTCTCTCTCGCCGACTTCCTCGCCGAGACCGGCCTCGAGCTTGAGGATCTTTATCGCCGGAAGGCCGGCCGAGGTTGGACCGGGCTCCGCGAGGAAGCGGGCCTAGAGTCGCCGAGCGAGGTCAGCGACCTGCTCCTGAGCGCGGCGATCGGGCGGATGCTGCACTTCGACGATCCAGACCGCATCTCGGCTATGCGTCAGCTTGCCGAGGGCCACCGTGTCGACGGCCGCCTGGGCGCGATGATGGCCCAGTCGTTCTGGGGCGACTCACGGGTGGACACCGCTTCGCGTCTGGCCCAATTCCCCCGACGGCGCGACGAGCTGAAGCAAATCGCCGACGTTCTCGAGTCCCGCATCGAGCGGATTACACCTCTGATCGATAGAGCGGGAGTCAACCCGCTGCGTCTGCACGCCCGGTACACGACCAAGGAGGTCTTGACGGCCTTTGGGATGGACGACCCGTCCAACTTTCGTGAAGGCGTCAAGTGGCTACCGACGGAGAAGGCAGACGTCTTCTTTGTCACGCTCGCCAAGACAGAGAAGCACTACTCGCCGACGACCATGTACCAGGACATGGCTATCACCGAAAGCCTCTTCCAGTGGGAGTCGCAAAGCACCACCTCATCGACCTCGACGAACGGCCAGCGCTACATCCATCACCGGGAGCGAGGCTCAACCGTGCACCTCTTCATCCGGGAGGTCAGGAACCCCGACGGCGACCTGGGCGCGCCGCCTTACCTCTACGCCGGGCCGATGACCTATGTCCGGCACACGGGCGATCGCCCGATGCGCATCGAATGGCAGCTGGCCCATCCGCTGCCGGCCGACGTCTATCACGCTGCGCGCCTGCTAGCCGCTTAGCTGAGCCTGACACCGCTGGGTCTGCAGCGCCGGGCACGAACGCGCAGCTAGTTCGATGGCCACCTATCTCGCGAACGACCTGTGAGGCTGGCGCAGTCGCATTCGGGGCTTCTCGGCGACTGTGCCGGTTAGGCCGGCCGTTCGGCGACACGGCGTCCCAGCACGGGCACAAACTCGGTGAGCGTCCGCACCGACACCGAGCGCCCCTTGAGGCGGGCGAGCGCATAACCGCCACCCACAGCCGCCGCCGAGGTGATCACTCCGGCCAGGACCAGTGCGCCGCGGGCTCCCAGGGTGTCGCACAGCCATCCGATTGTCGGCGCGCCGACGATGCCGGAGAGGGAGGAGACGACGCCGAGGTTTGCGAGCATTCGGCCGCGCATGTCCTCGCGGGTGTCGAGTTGGACGCGTGTGGAGATCACCGTGTCGAAGACGACCGCGCCGGCGGCGATCGGGAGGATCAGGGCGGCGAAGCCGAGGGTGTTGGGGGAGAGTCCGGCGCAGAGCTGGAGCAGGCTGATCATCAGGCCGGAGGCGAGCAGGACGCGCAGCGTGGAGCGGCCGCTGCCGGCGAGCAGGAGGCCGCCGGCCACCGCGCCCACCGCGAAGACCGTGGACAGCAGGCCGTAGGACGCCGAGCCGCCGTGCAGCGGGCCGGCCACCATCGCGGCCATCGTGACCTGGTAGTTGCGGCCGAGGGAGCCCAGGACGAAGGACAGCGCCAGGATCACCAGCACGATCGGCTGCCGGGCCAGGTAGCGCAGGCCGGCGCGGACGCCGACCTCGCCCGGGGCGGATGCGGCGAGCGTGCGCATCGATCCCGTACGCATGAATGCAAGCGCGACGATGACCGCCACATAGGTGGCGGCGTTGATCGCGAAGAGTGAGGCCGCGCCGGTGAGGCCGACGAGGACGCCGCCGAGGGACATGCCGAGGATGCGGCCCGCCGAGCTGAGCACCGAGCCGAGGGCCAGCGCCGAGCCCAGCGCCGACGGCGGCACGAGGGCCGAGCCGAAGCGGCCGAGGCACGGGCCCTCGACCGAGCCGATCACGCCGGAGGCGAGCGCCACCGCGTAGATGGGCCAGAGCTGACCAGGCTCGATCACGAGGGCCAGGGCGAGCAGGGCCCGCACGGCCTGGAACACGATCAGGGCGGGCCGGGCCGGGAGGCGGTCGGCGAGGGCGCCGCCCCAGCTTCCCAGCAGCAGGACGGGCAGTGCCTGCAGCATCACGACGACGCCCATGGTGGCGGCCGAGCCGGTCGCCGAGAGGATCACCCAGTTGAGCCCCAGCACCTGCATCCACGTGCCGGCCACCGATACCAGGTCGGCCGCGGCCCAGAGCCGGTAGTTGCGCTCTCGGAGCGGTGCGAACATCGGAGCCACGGTGGCGGCACCCCCAAACGAAAAGACGAGTGGCGCCGCATCTCGGCGCCACTCGCCCTATCGGGAACCGCTTCGGATCTGCTTCGAGGGATCGATCCGTAACACCTCAACCGCAACCGGGACGGTTGCTGTTCACACCTTGAGCGAGCGCAGCGCGGTCGCCAGCTCGCCGCCGGCCGTACGCAGCTCGCGGTTGATCTCGTCGGCCTGGTCGACGGCGTACTTGGCGTGCTCCCGGGTCTCGTTGACGCGGGTCATCGTCGCGGCGATCTGGGCGGCCTGGGCGCCCGCCGCGGAGATGCTGCGGGTCATCTGCTCGGCCGTCGCGTGCTGCTCCTCGACCGCGGACGCGATCGTGGTCTGGTAGCCGTTGACCTTGCCGATGACCTCGCCGATCTGGGTGATCGAGTCGACCACGCCGCTGGTGTCGGCCTGGATCGTGCCGACCTGGGTGGTGATCGAGTCGGTGGCCTTGGCGGTCTCCTGGGCGAGGTCCTTGACCTCGCTGGCGACCACGGCGAAGCCCTTGCCCATCTCGCCGGCCCGGGCCGCCTCGATGGTGGCGTTGAGCGCCAGCAGGTTGGTCTGCTCCGCGATCGCCGTGATGACCCGGACCACGTCGCCGATCTGCGTGGACGAGTCGCCCAGCTTGGTCATCGTGCGGCTGGCGTCGGAGGAGGCCTCCATCGCGTCGTTCGCGACGTTCACCGCCTCGGTGGCGCTGCGGGAGATCTCCTGGATGCTCGCACCCATCTGCTGGGCGCCGGCAGCCAGCGTGGCGATGTACTCCGAGACCTCCTGCGACGCGTGCAGGACCTCGGCGGACGCCGCCACCGAGCCCTGTGCGCCGGAGGACATCTCGGAGACCAGCTTGCCGAGCTGCTCGGTCGCGCCGGTCACCTTGGTGGTGGTGTCGTTCGAGAGGCGGACGACCTCGGAGAAGCGGTCGAGCAGGCGGTTCAGGTTCTCGCCGGCGGGGGTCCGGCCCTTCTCGTCCACGCGTACGGTGAGATCGCCGGCCGCCGCCTTCTCGATCACCTCGACCATGGGGTCGGGGCGCCGGCGGCGACCGACCAAGAATCCGACGACAATTCCTACGAGCGCGGCGACGATGCCAACAACATCCATGACTGCTCCCCCGAAAGTTTCCGACTGGCCCCTTTGATCGGCACGTCGGGCGCCTCCTTGAGAAAGCCTTGAACTCCTCAGGCGTTCATCAGGGTGAGCATCTGCTTGATCTGGTCGGTGCGGCTGTCCCGTACCCGGTCCGCGAAGGCCTTGGCCTCGGCGTTCTCGCCGTCGGCACGCTCCAGCTGGGCCATCTCGACGGCGTTGTGCTGGTGCGCGACGAACAGGTTGAGGAACGCCGACTCGAACGCCTCGCCCTTCGCCTTTCGCAGCGCCGCGATCTCCTTGTCGCTGGTGGCCGGCAGGCCGCCGTGGTCGGCGTGCGCGCTGGGCGCGTGGTCGACCTCGGCCGGCGCCCGCCAGTCGGACAGCCAGGACTTCATCATCGCTACCTCGTCCGACTGGGTGGCGTCGATCGCCTGGGCAAGGATCTTGATGTCGTCGCGCTTCGCGGCCTTCTCCGCGAGGCGGACCATCTCGAGGCCCTGCTCATGGTGCGCCACCATCATCTGCAGGTACATGACGTCGGTGTCGTTGTGCTTGCCCTCCGCCTTGACCGCCGCCTTGGCGTCGGTGGTCACCCGCGCCGGGGTGTCCGGGGCGGTGCCGCACGCACTCAGCAGCACCGCCGCGGACAGGGCTACGACGAGGCGCTTCACAGCGGCAGCCAGAGGGCGAGGGTGAAGACCGACGGCTCCCAGCTGCGGATCGAGGAGTGTGACTGCCGGCACTTGTACTTCTTGCCCTCGAACGTCACCTCGTCGCCCGTCCGGTATGCCACGCCGGCCTCCCAACTGCCCTTGGCACCGCCCGCCGGAGCGCCCGTCGGAGCGCCGGTCGTTGGAGCCGTGGTCGGAGGGGTGGTGACCGGCGCCGTCGTCGGCGGTGTCGTGGGGGTGGGCTTCGGCGTGTCCGACGAACCGCCGCCCACGTTCAGGTCGACGCAGTTGTAGAAGGCGTTCGCGGTGTCGCCGATGTTCCAGACGGCGAGGACCGTCTGGCGGCCCCGGAAGGCACTGAGGTCGACGTTGTGCGTCACCACCGCGTCCGGCTGCTGGTTGCCCCCGTCGACGGTGGCGACCTTCTTGCCACCGACGAAATACTCCCAGTTGCTGGTGCGGTGGCGAGCCGTCATCACCCACGTGAAGCTGACGGTGTTGCCCACGGCCTTGGCCGGCCAGTTGCGGCTCTCGTCGGCGAGTACGGAGAACTGCGCGACCCCACCGTCGCAGGAACGCAGCCCCTTGGGCCCTTCGACGCTCTGCGGCTCGAACTGGATCTGCCCACAGTCCTTCACCGCGCCCGTGGCGCACAGCGCCTGGCGGCTGGGCGGCGTGGAGACATATCCGTGCGCGAGCGCCGGCGAGGTTACGGCCAGCGTCGACCCCACTGCTCCCAGTGCCACCAGCGGATAAGCGATGGACCTACGCATGTTTGGGCTCCCCACGTGTCGTTTCGTTGATTACGGCGGGGACCGTAACGACGCGTTCCATAACGGAGCCTTAAAGGCGCCAGAAAGGCTCATGAAGGCGGCGGCAGGAGCATTCCGATCCGTGCTCCGCCCAGCGGCCCCCGCGAGACCTGCAGCCGGCCACCCGCGGCCTCGGCCACCCGCCGCACGATGTCCAGCCCGAGGCCCGTGGAGCCGGCGCCGCTCACGCCTCGCCGCACGGCGGCCTCCGGGTCGGCGATGCCCGGCCCGGCGTCGTCGACGAGCAGCCCCGCCGGCGACACCGTCACCCGGAACGCGACCCCCTCGGGCGTGTGCGCGAAGACGTTGCCGAGCAGCGAGTCCACGGCCAGGATCAGCTCGCTGCGCGGCAGCGGCACGGGCACGGGGTGGGCTCCGCCGACGACCTCCCACGGCCGGTCCTGGTCCTCGGCGAGCGCGGACCAGAACGCCAACCGGTCGGCGAGCACCTCCACCAGGTCGGACTGCTGTTTGCCGCGGGCCTCGACGCCGAGGCGGGCGCCCGCGATGATCGCCTCGAGTTCCTCGTCGAGCATGTCGCAGGCCTGCCGCATCCGTTCGGCGACCGGGCCGGGCGGCATCGTCTCCGCGTCCAGCCGCAGCGCGGTCAGCGGGGTCCGTAGCCGGTGCGACAGGTCGGCGGCAAGCTCGCGCTCGGCGTCGAGCAGGTTGCGCAGTTCGGCGGCCATCCCGTTGAACGCGGTGGCCGCGTCGCGCAGCTCGGGCGGCCCGGACGGCTCCACCCGCACGGCCAGGTCGCCGGCGCCGAGGCGGCGGCTGGATCCGGCCAGCTCACGGGTGGCCCGGACCAGGCGGCCGGCGAGCCGGTCGGCGAAGAGCACGGAACCCGCGACCAGCACCACGGCGAGCGCACCGAGGGCCAGCCACGCCGGCCACACCCCTTCGGTCATGTCCTCGTCCGGGACGAAGACCTCGATGACCACCGCCCGGCCGTCGCTGAGCACACTGGGCTGCAGATAGACGATCCCGCCCGGCACGTCCGCGGTCACCGGGCGCCGGTACTGGCCGGCCTGGGCGATCTCGTCGCCGGTCGCGTGGGGCGTGCCGACCGGGGCGATGTCGGGCAGGTGCACCGCGAGCCGTCCGGTGCTCCCGGCCACCGTGCTGACGACCGCGTTGGTCAGCGACCGCGGGTCGGCGTCGACAGCCAGGGCCGCCACGATCGCCGCGGCCTGCTGCCGGGCGTCGCCGATGGCCCGGTCGTGCGCGATCTTCTGGGTGGCGTAGATCAGTGGCACCAGAAAGGCCAGGGCCACCATCGAGGTGATGGCGAACGCCAGCCGGTTCAGCTCCCATCTCACCGCGGATCGACCATCATCACGCCGACCCCGCGTACGGTGTGCAGAAAGCGCGGCGCCGCCGCCGTCTCCCCGAGCTTGCGCCGCAGCCAGGAGATGTGCACGTCGATGGTCTGCTCCTCGCCGATCCGCGACTGGTTCCAGACCTCGGTCAGCAGCTCGCGGCGGCTGACCACCTGCCCGACCCGCTCGGCCAGGTAGGTGAGCACGTCGAACTCCCGGCGGGTCAGCTGCAGCGGCTCGCCGCGCAGTTCGGCCCGCCGCTGCCGGGGATTGATCTCCAGCTCCCCGACGGTGATCACGCTGGGTGCGGTGTCGACCGCGGCCCGGGTACGCCGGAGCACGGCGGCGATGCGAGCCAGGATGTGCCCGCTGGAGAACGGCTTCGTCACGTAGTCGTCGGCCCCGGCGCTGAGCAGGGCGATGATGTCGGACTCAGCGCGCCGGGCGGTGGCGACGATGACCGGCACCTGGGAGACCATCCGCATCATCCGCAGCGCGTCGGTGCCGTCGATGTCGGGCAGCCCGAGGTCGAGAATCACCAGCTCGGGCTGCTCCTCGGTGAGGATCTTCAGCGCCTCGGTGGCCTGGCCGACCGGGCGCACGACGTGCCCCGCGTCGGTCAACGCCCGGGTCAGCGCCGCGGTGATGTTGCGATCGTCCTCGACGAGCAGGATCAACGCCATGGGCACCACCATAGGTGCAGGTGAGACTATGGCCGGGTGCGATCTCCCCGGCGCTTGCTCCCGCTGCTCGGCTGGTGCGCGGCCACGCTGACCAGCGTGGCGCTGGCCTCGGTGGCGATGTTGCCGGTGCTGCGCACGGCGACCGCGGACGAAAGCGCGCTGGTTTCGGTCGATCAGCTCCGTGACTCGGGCGAGTTTTCGCCGCCCGCTTCGCCCGCGCCGACGACCGCCGCGCCCACGTCGCCTTCCGCCGGCCCCAGCCCGTCACGCACGGCGACGCCGGCACCGACCAGGAGCTCCACGCCCCCGCCGCCGGCCAAGACCACCACGACCACCACGAACAAGGACGGTTGGACGGTCACCACCGACGGCGATGACCGTACGTTCCTACGTTCCTTCCGGGTTGAGGGCGGCCAGGCCGTGGTCCGCGCGTCGGACGGGGTCGTCAAGCTGGTCACGGCGACGCCGAGCGACGGCTTCGCGGTGGCGACCGTGCAGAACTCGCCGGACAACCTCGCGGTCTACTTCAACGAGGTCAATCACAGCTTCATCGTGCACGTGGTCTGGAAGGACGACGAGCCCTTCGCGGAAGTGAGTGAGATCGGCTCGTGACGGTAATTGTTGATCGGCCCCCCGCGACCCGGCGCGAGCTCGGCTTCGAGGTCGGCGTCGTCCTGCTGCTCTCGCTGGGCCAGTCGGCCGTGTACTCGGTCGTGTCCCTCGTCGCGAAGCTCACCGCCGGGAAACCGCTGTCGCAGCAGACCGCCACGCTCAATCCGTCGCAGTCGCCGCGGCCGTACCTCGATCTCACGTACCAATTGCTCGGGATCTTCTTCGCGCTGGTGCCGGTCGTGCTGGCGCTGTATCTGCTGCACCGGGACCGGTTGTCGCCGGTCCGCACGCTCGGCCTCGACGGGCGCCGGCCGGGCGCCGACCTCGGGTGGGGCACCGCCCTTGCCGCCTGCATCGGCCTCCCCGGCCTGCTGCTGGTCTTCGCGGCGGCCCAGCTCGGGCTGAACGCGCAGATCATCCCGGCGGCACTGAATCCGGTCTGGTGGGCGGTGCCGGTGTTGATCATGGCCGCTCTGCAGAACGCGATCCTCGAGGAGGTGATCGTCGTCGGCTACCTGATGACCCGACTGCGCGCCTTCGGCTGGCGCGTGTGGTGGATCGTGGGGACCAGCGCGGTTCTGCGCGGGTCGTACCACCTCTATCAGGGCTTCGGGGCGTTCGTCGGCAACGCGGTGATGGGCGTGGTCTTCTCGCTGTACTTCCTGCGCCGGGGCCGGGTGATGCCGCTGATCGTGGCGCACGGCCTGCTCGACATCGCGGCCTTCGTCGGTTACACGCTGCTGCCCAAGGACTGGCTCGACTGGCTCTGAGGCCTGCCGCTCAATTTTTTCCGGGCCGTGTCGATCTGTACGACGTGGCATTGCTCAAGCGTGTGCGGACCGTTCTGTCCCAGATGACCATCGCCCGGGCCCTGCGTACCGGCTTCAACGTCATCATCGTGTTGCTGGTGGTCTCGGCGGTCGTTTCCGCGGCCTTCCTCCTCCAGGCGACCAGCCGGGTGGGCGATCTGGCCAAGACGGGCATGCCCGCGATGCGCATCACCGGCGAGATCGACGGCCTGATGAACAAGTACCGCAAGGAGCAGTGGGAGTACCTGGCCCTGCCCCTCGACGACGAGGAGACGCGCAAGGACACCCTCGACGGGATGGCGGAGGAGGACGCCGACGTCAAGGCCCTCATCGCGGAGTTCCGCGCGCTGTCGACGAGTGACGACACCCGCGCCGCCCTCGACCGCTACGAGGCGCACTGGACGGAATACATCAAGGTCACCGCCGCCGAGATCGGGCTCGCCGACCTCGGCAGGGAACAGGAGGCCCGCGACACCTTCGACGCCGGCCCGGGCGACGAGCACTGGGACGGCCTCAAGGAGAACCTCGGAGCGCTGCGCGATCAGCAGACCACCGAGTCGGCGGCCTCCAGCAAGGACGCGGACCGCCAGGCGATCATCGCCTTCGCGGCCCTCGCGGTGCTGCTCGTCGCGGCCGTGGCCATGTCGCTGATCGTGCGGCGCACGCTGACGCGGCGCATCGAGGATGGGCTCGAGCAGGTCGCCGTCGCCGCCCGCGGCATCGCCCGGGGCGATCTCGACCAGCGGGTACGGGTCGAGGCCGACGACGAGGTGGCCAAGGTCGCCGCCGCGTTCGACGACATGGTCGCCTACCTCAACGCCAAGGCCGAGGTCTCCCAGCGCATGGCGGCCGGGGATCTGGCGGTCGCGGCCCCGCCGGCGTCGTCCGGCGACCGGCTCGGCAACGCCTTCAACGAGATGATCGACAGCCTGAACACCTCCGTACGCCAGGTGCACCGTTCCGTCGGCGACCTCGACCAGGCCTCCGCGGAGCTGGGCGGCTCGTCCGACGACATCCGGGCGGCGGCGCAGGAGGTGGTGAACAACGCCGAACGTCAGGTCGAGCTGCTCAGCGCGGCCCAGCAGGCGGCACAGCAGACGTCCGGCTACGTCGACGAGGGCGTCGACACGGTCACCAACCTGACGCGGGTCATGCGTGACCTGGACGACAAGGCCGCCCGCATCGGCGGCATCGTCGACGCCATCACCCGCATCGCCGGCCAGACGAACCTGCTGGCGCTGAACGCCTCGATCGAGGCGGCCCGCGCCGGCGCCCACGGCGCCGGGTTCGCCGTCGTCGCGAACGAGGTGCGCAACCTGGCGGAGGAGAGCGGCGAGGCCGCCAAGACGATCGCGGCGCTGGTCGCCGAGATCCAACAGACCAGCGCGGAGGCGGTCACCGTGGTCGACGCCGAGGCGCGGGGTGCCTTCGAGCGCATCGCCGGCGGCACCGCGGAACTGCACTCGGCGCTGGAGGCCGTCGGCTCGTTCGCGGGCGCGAACCGGGGCTCCACCGAGCGGATGGCGGCCGCCACCACGACCGCCGCCCAGTCGGTGCAGCAGCTGACGGCCACGGCGTCCGACCTGCGTGAGGTGGCGGGCCAGTTCACCGTACGGGAGGGCTGACGTCCCGTTAGCCTGACCGAAAGGGGCGATTTGCCGGCTCCCGGAGGGGCGTGCGATGACCAACTTCCGGCCCGCGCTGGTGCACGCGCAGTCGTGGTGGTTCGCCGCCCTGCTCGCCCGGCGCCATCCGGACCTCATGCTGCTGGAGACGCATCCCCGTGAGGGTGCGGACGACTGTCTCGACCTGCACGACGCCGCCGCGGCCGTCGATCGGCAGCCGTACGTGAGCATCAACCGGTCCGGAACCCTGTGGTTCCCTCGCACCGGCGCGAACCCGTGGCCGATCGACAGGTTGTTCACCGAGCAGCCGGAAGGGCTCGTCGAGCAGGCGGAGAGCGCCTGCGCCCTGACATCGCCGGACAGCCCGCCGGACACGACGCCCCGCACGCTGGTGTACCGCGCGGTGGCGGCGCTGACCGGGATCACGGCCAACGACAGAAGGCCCTGGGAGGTCCGCGACCCGTCGCTGATCCCGAGCAGCCGGGACGACTTCTACGCCCGGTTCCCGCTGGCGGCCGAGCGGGCCCGCGAGCATCTGCTGTACGTGATCCGGCGCGCGGACGAGACGATCGGCGCCGTGGACACCGACGGATACGCGTACGTCGGCCGGGGATGCCACTATCTGCCCGAGGTCCATCAGCAGCACGCCCGCCACCTGTATCGCACGGTCACGGCCGTGTTCGGCAGCCTGCTCCTGTAACCCTTCACCCATGATCCCTGAGACGTCTCAGGGTCGGCGGCTCCGGGGCGATCGCGGGTCGAACCCCGATGTTCCCAGCCACCACACTGCCTAGTTTCAGCTGTGACCCAGGAATCGAGCGGGGAGAGCAGCATGAGCAGGCGACCGGTTACAGTCCGACTAGCACGATGGAGCGCGGAGCATCCCTGGCGCGCGGTGGCGATCTGGATGGTGTTCGTCGCGGTGTGCTTCTTCGGCGGAAGCGCCGCCGGCCTGCAGGAACCCACGGCGAAGGACCAGGCCGTCGGCGAATCCGGGCGGGCCGGTGTCATCGTCGAGGAGGGCAGGTTCGCCGACGAGCCCGCCGTCGACAACGTGCTCATCACCGCGCGCTCCGGCGCCCTCGACCAACGAGCCGCCGGCGACGCGGCCAAGGCCGCCGCGACCCAGCTCCGCGCCGTGCCCGGGGTGGCGAGCGTCGGCGAGGCCCTTCCCGCTCGCGACGGCTCCGCGCTGCTGGTGCCGATCACGATGACCGGCGACCCCGGCACAGCCTCCGACCGGGTGGAACCGTTGCGCGCCGCCACCGCGAAGGTTCAGGAGCAATATCCGGGCCTGCGGGTCGAGCAGGTCGGCGGCCCGTCGATCGGCCAGGCTCTCGACGACACGCTCGGCAAGGACTTCGAGCGGGCCGAGTTGCTCAGCCTGCCGGTGACCCTGGTGATCCTGATCATCGCGTTCGGCGCGCTCATCGCCGCCGGCATCCCCGTGCTGCTGGCCCTGTCGTCGGTGGCCGCCGCGATCGGCTTGTCGACGCTGGCGTCGCACCTGGTGCCGTCCGACGAAGCCACCTCCAGCGTCATCCTGCTGATCGGCATGGCGGTCGGCATCGACTACTCGCTCTTCTACATCCGCCGCGAGCGTGAGGAACGCGCCAAGGGTCGCAATCATCTCGACGCCGTGGAGATCGCCGCCGAGACCTCCGGACACGCGGTCGTGGTCTCCGGCATGGCGGTCATCATCGCCATGGCCGGGCTGTTCCTGGCGAACGACGCCACCTTCTCCTCACTGGCCGTGGGCTCCATCCTCGTCGTCGCCGTCACGGTGATCGGGTCGCTGACCGTCCTGCCGGCCCTGCTCGCCAAGCTGGGCCGCTGGGTGGACCGGCCGCGGGTGCCGCTGCTGTGGCGTCTCGCCGAGCGGCGCACCGCCGCCGACGGCTCTGTCAAGCCGAGCCGCTTCTGGTCGGTGGCACTGCGCCCCGCCCTGCGCTTCCCGCTGCCGACCCTGGTGGTCAGCGTCGGCGTGCTGCTCGCGTTGGCCGCCCCCGCGCTGGGGATGCAGCTCAAGCTCCCGGGCACCGAGGACCTTCCGCGTACGACGCCCGCCATGCAGGCTTACGACCGGCTGACGGCGGCGTACCCGAGCAACGGCACCCAGCACTTCGTGGCCGTGCAGGCGCCGGCCGACCAGGCCGCGACGGTCAAGGCCGCCATGACGCGGCTGGCGGCGAGCGCCAACGGCGACCGGCTGTTCGCCGCGGCGGAGCAGGACGGCCCGGACATCGAGGTCTCCCCGGACGGACGCGTGACAGTGTTGTCCCTGGCCACGCCCTTCAACACCCACAGCGACGAGGCGATGGACTCGCTGCACCGGCTCCGCGACGACCTGGTCCCGGCGGCGCTGGGCGCTCTGAGCGGCGACGTCTCGTACGCGGTCGGCGGCGACGTCGCGGAGAACGAGGACTTCGCCGCCCATGTGTGGGACAAGCTGCCCCTGGTCGTCGGCTTCGTCCTGCTGCTGACGTTCCTCGTGATGGCGTGGACGTTCCGCTCGGTGGTGGTGGCCCTGACCTCGATCGTGCTGAACCTGCTGTCGGCCGGCGCGGCGTACGGACTGCTGGTCCTGGTCTTCCAGAAGACCTGGGCCGAGGGCATCCTGGACTTCACGTCGATGGGCGCCATCGTGACCTGGCTGCCACTGTTCCTGTTCGTGGTGCTGTTCGGGCTGTCGATGGACTACCACGTCTTCGTGGTGAGCCGGATCCGCGAGGCGGTTCTGCGGGGCGTGCCGAACCGCGAGGCGGTCGCCGAGGGCATCACCGGCTCGGCGGGCGTGGTGACCAGCGCCGCCATCGTGATGGTCGCGGTCTTCTCGATCTTCGCCACGCTGTCCACGATCGACATGAAGCAGCTCGGCGTGGGCCTGGCGGCGGCGATCCTGTTGGACGCGACCCTCATCCGGGCGGTCGTGCTGCCGGCACTGATGACGCTGCTCGGCCCGGCGAACTGGTGGGCGCCGCGCCTGCTCCTCCGACGGGGCAGGCACGCCGCGGACGGTCCGGCCGCCCGCACCGATGTGGAGGCGGACGACGAGACGGCGCCGGAACTGATCGGCGCCAAGTAATCGCGACAACGAGCCGGCCGGGACCCGTCGGGTCCCGGCCGGTTCAGATCAGCCCTTCGCGCACCGCGTACGCGACCGCGTGCGTGCGATTACGCAGCTGAAACCGGCTGGTGATGTCGTGCAGCACGTTCTTGACGGTCCGCTCCGAGTAGCTCAGCCGGGTCGCCACCTCCCGGGTGTCCATCCCGTCCGCGACGAGCCGGAGAATTTCGCTCTCCCGCGCCGACAGCCCGTTCGCGTCGATGCCTCGCGGCGTGAGCACCCGTTGCTGCAACCGGGTCACCTGTTTCACCAGTCGCCCCAGCACCTCCGGGGGCATCGCCGCGCCGCCCGAGGCGGTGCTGACGACGAGCTGCGCCAGCCGGTGGCCGGTCGCCTCGGCGCGGGAGGCGAGCGCCCGCACGCCGAGCTCGACGGCGGGTATCAGGGCCGCGTCCGATTCGACCTCGGCGATCAGCACGAATCGGCGGCAGCCCAACCGGCGAACGGCCTTGAGGGCGTCGAGGGTGGTGTCGTCCAGCGTGGCGGCGGCCACCACGCCGACGGTCTCGGCGGTGATCATCGCCTCTGCCACCACCGCTATGTCATTTCGGCCGCGAAGTGCCGCGGTTATGCCGGCCGTGGAGATCGGATCAGCGGTACTGATGTAGGCCTGCGCGCGTCCCATCATGGCGGTTCCTTAGCTACTGAACGTATCGTGCTGAGCGAGGGCTCACGTGGTGGCGTCGACGGGCCCCGGGAGGCTGATGGAGCCCGGGTGGATCCCTGACGAACGTGGCGGTTGTCCCACCACACTGGATGGTCCGGCGGAAGGGTGGCGACCGGCCCATCGCACTATGGTACGGATCACATCGGCTGACGGACTGGAGGTCAACTGGACGGTCGAATATCGATGAACATAACTTGAATAGCCGCGTTGACCTCCTCTAATGTGTCGCCAAGGCATGGCGATCGAGCAAGGGCACCGGCAGATACCGGCAGAACCCGGCACGCGGATGCTCCCCCGCCGCGACCCGGCGATCCGGCATCGAAGATCATGATCTCCCTCCGGCGGCGCCGGCAGTATGTGCTGGCGGCAACGGCGGGTTGATCGCCTAGCCTTTGACGGGAGTCCGGTGTTGGCCGACCACGGCGGTGAGATCCGACTTTGCCGGCTGCGTGCCGGGCTGACGCAGGAGCAACTGGCGCAGCGGGCGGGCATCAGCGTCCGGGCGGTCCGCGACATCGAGCAGGGCCGGGTCCGCAGCCCCCGCGCCGAATCGCTGCGGCGCATCGCCGAGGCGCTCGGCCTGCCCGGCTGGGAAACGCCGACCGCGGAACAGCCCCGCGTCACCCCCGCGGAGCCCGCACTGCGCATCGACATCCTCGGGCCGCTGAGCATCCGGTTCGGAGCGGAACCGGTCGCGCTCGGCTCGGGCCGCCAACGGATGCTGCTCGGGCTGCTCGCCCTGCATCCGGGAGGGATCGTGTCCCGGCGCGAGATCGTGGACGTGCTCTGGGGCCACAACCCGCCCGACAGCTGCCACAACCTCGTGCACACCCATGTGGCCCGGCTCCGCCGGGTGCTGGCCCGGGCCGACGGTGACGTCACGACCATCGCGCACGTCGGCGGCGGGTACCGGTTGCGGATAGACCCCGAGCAGCTGGACCTGACCCGTTCCATCGCCCTGATCGAGCACGCCGAGGGCGGCGCCGGCGGCGACCTGGCGACCCTCGAGCGGCTGGCGGAAGCCCTCGCCCTCTGGCGCGGTCCGGTCCTGGCCGATCTGGCACCGGCCCTGGCCCAGCACCCGACCGCGGCCGCCCTGAACCGGCGCCGGATAGCCACCGCCGTCAGCTACGCCGGCCTCGCCGCCGACCTGGGCTTTCCCGACCGCGCGGTCCGCGAACTGCACGCGGTAGCCGGCCATGAACCCCTGCACGAGCAGCTGCATGGCCGGCTGATGCTGGCGCTCGCCGCGTGCGGGCAGCAGGCTCAGGCGCTGACGCTGTATCAACGGCTGCGCGACCGGCTCGCCGACCAACTCGGCGTGGAACCCGGCGTGGAGCTGCGCGAGGCGCACCTGCGGATCCTGCGCCAGGACCTGCCCGGCGCCACCCCGCGTGCCGGCGGTCCGTCGCTGGTCATCGGCGGGGAGGCGGCCGTGCTTCGGGGCATGCCGGCACCGGCGCCCCGGGTTCTCGAACACCGGCCGCCGGCGCAGCTTCCCGCCAACGTCGCGTACTTCACCGGCCGGGCCGGCCAACTGGACCTGCTCGACGCGATGCTGGCCGAGGCGGACGTGACCAGCGGCCCGATCATCATCGTCACCGGCATGGCCGGCGTCGGCAAGACCGCCCTGGCCGTGCACTGGGCCCACCGGGCCCGGCGTCGCTTTCCCGACGGCCAGCTGTACATCAACCTGCGGGGTTACTCGACCTCCAGCCCGGTCCGGGCGGGAGAGGCCCTCGCCGGATTTCTGCGCGCCCTCGGCGTGCCGGCCGAACAGGTGCCGGTCGATCCGGAACAGGCCGCCGCGCTGTTCCGTACGATGCTGGACGGCCGCCGCATGCTGGTGGTCCTGGACAACGCCGCCACGGCCGAGCAGGTGCGCCCGCTGTTGCCGGGCACGCCGGGCTGCCTGGCGATGATCACCAGCCGGGACCGGCTCAGCGGGCTGATCGCGGTCGACGGCGCCCGCCGGATCGATCTGGACGTGCTGACCGAGGTCGAGGCGAGCACGCTGCTGACCCGCATCATCCCCACCGACCGGGTCGCGAAAGAATCCACCGAGATCGCCGAACTGGCCGAGGTGTGCGCGCGGCTGCCGCTGGCCCTGCGGATCGCGGCCGCCAACCTGATCGACCATCCCGGCCGGCCGATCCGGTCGCACACGGCCCGGCTGACCGCCGGAAACCAGCTCACCGGCCTGCGCGTCGAGGGGGACGACCAGTCCGCCGTACGCGCGGAATTCGATCTGTCGTACGCCGCACTGACCCCCTCGACCCGGCGACTCTTCCGACTGTTGGGGCCTGCGCCGTGGGCGGATCTCACCGTGCCCGCCGCGGCGGCACTCGTCGGCATCGACGAGACGACGGCCGCCGGCGGGCTGGACCGGCTCGCCGCCGCGCACCTGCTCCAGCAACTCGGGACCGCCCGTTACACCTTCCACGACCTGCTGCGCATCTACGCCGTCGAGCGGGCCACAGTGGAGGATTTGCCGGCGGAGCTGCACGCGGCGACCCGCCGCCTCTACCTGTGGTGCCAGGCGCGCACCGCGGCGGCCGCGGCCGCCATCTACCCGCACATGGTGCGGCTGCCGCCCACCGACGATGTCCCCGCATCGACCCCGTTCTCCTCCGCCACCGAAGCGCTGGCCTGGCTGGAGGCCGAACACACCAACCTGGTCCGGGTCGTCGCGCACGCCGCCGACCACGGCGCCGACCCCGCGGCCTGGCGGATTTCGGACGCGCTGCGCGGCTATTACCACTTCCGACCGGACAGCGACGGGTACGCGGCCGCGACCACCGCGCTGCGCGCCGCCCAGCTCGCCGGCGACCACGCGGGCGAGGCCGCGGGACGCCTCGGGCTGGCCAGCCTGCACCTGCGCCGCAGCGAGTACGAAGCGGCGCTCGCACACGGCACCGAGATGATCGACGCGGCGGTCCGGGCCCGGTGGCCCGAGGGCGAGGCCGCCGGGTACGGCACCTGCGGCCTGGTGCACCTGAAGGCCGGTCGGCTGGCCGAGGGAGCGCGCATGACCCGGCGGGCCGCGAACATCCAGCAGCGGCTCGACACACCCGTCTGCCTCAGCACCAGCCTGTGCAACCTCGGAGTGATCTATCGCGAGATGGGGCGCCTGCGCGAGGCCGACGCGGTTCTCACCCATGGTCTGGCGCTGACCCGCAGCACCGGGATGCGGATGAGCAGCGGCATCATCCTGACCAACCTGGGCGAGATCCAGCACGCCCTGGGACGGCACGAGCTGGCCCGGCGCAGCCTGCACGAGGCCCTGGAGATCAGCCGGCAGTCCAACCACCGCCCGACCGAGATGGAAAGCTTCCGGCGGCTGGCGGCGCTGCACGTCCACGATGGAGACCTGGACAAGGCGGCCGAGCTGACCACCCTCGCGCTGGCCCTGGCCGAGCAGGTCCATGATTCCGCCCAGCAGGCCGCCGCCCGCAACATGCGCGGCACCATCCACCTGCGACAGGGCGACGACGACGCCGCGGCCCGGCAGCATCGGCACGCGCTCGACCTCGCCCGCGCCGCCGGGAACCGCCGCGACGAGGCGATCTCCCTGATCGGGCTGGCCGAGGCCCAGTGCCGCCACGATCCGGCGCAGGCCCTCACCCTGGCCGGGCAGGCCCGAGCGATCGCCCGAACCGTCGGCTACCGGGTGTGGGAGGGGCACGCGCTGGTGGCCACGGCCGAAGCCCTGCGCGGCACCGATCCGGAGGCCGCGGCACGCACGGCCGGCGAGGCACTGGCGATCCATCGGGAAACCGGTCACCAGTTCGGCCGGATCCGCGCCCTACGGCTGCTGGCCGAGGTCGGCGGGGCCGCCGGTGCCGGCCCGGCGCTCGGCCGGGACACGGCCGAGCGGCCGGCGAACCTCCGCCGGCCCCGCGCCGGCGTCCGACCCCCGATCAGCCCGTGACTCACTCCTGGGCGAAGAATTCGAACTCGCTGACCGCCACGTCGGTGCCCTTCTGGGCCCGGAACACGTCCGTGATCTCGATCTGCACGCTCGTCACGCCCTCCGCCGCGTCCAGCGTCAGGGTCTGCGGGTCCCCGGTGTCCTCGATGGTCAGTGTGTCGGACTGGTTCGTCGAGTAGACCAGGTGCAGCTTGGCCGGCCGATGGTGTTCGGTGAACTTCTCGGCCGTGCCGGCGGTGACGATGAGCCGCTTGAGATCCACCTTGCCGCCGAAGCGCAGGGTGATGAAGGGCCGCTCCTTAGCCCAACGCACCTGCCAGTGCGTGTTGCGGTACTGGTCGACGGCGAGGTCCGACCCGTGACCCCGGACCGAGGCGCCACCGATCACCTCCACCGGCCGGACCGCCACGAAGCGCGGATTGATCTTCCGGTCCACCCAGTCCCGCGCATGGGTCACCGGCCCGGCGACCGCGTCGTTCACCCGTAGGCGCAGCGGCGGATAGACCAGATATGCGATGCCGATCGCGAAGAGCAACACCGCGGCGACCGCGTTCGACCGGCGATAGATGGTCTGCAGTACGCCGAAGAATCCGCCGGAGGCGCCGCCGCCCCTGGTCCCGGGCCTGGTGCCCGCATCGGTCACCTTGGGGCCGCGGCGTGGCAGCAGCCGCTGCCACCAGCGCCGGCGGGCGACTTCGGCGGCGCTCAGGGAATCGCCACACCGGCTGCAGAATCGGCGGGTGGGCGGATTGCCCTCGCCGCACCCGCCGCAGATCAGGTCGCCCGGCTGCAACCGGCGACTGGGTGGCCGGCGGCCGGCGGTGACCGGCCGGGGTCGTATCGCCTGTGGGACAACCTCGTCGGGTCCTGTCGTCGCGGCTGAGGCTCTGGTGGCGGCCCGGTCCGGCGCGACCAAGGGACTGGTACGCGGCGCGGCCAACACCTCGCGCCGCGGCGTCCCGGGCCCGGCGGGCGAGGACGGGGTGGGCTTCGGCAGAGCCGCAGGCACGGCACCCGGACGCGCCGGCGGCGCACCTGCGGACACGGCACCCGGACGCGCCGGCGGCGCACCTGCGGGCACGGCACCCGAGCGGGCAGGCGGCGCGGGTGGAGCCGGACGCGTCGGCGGCGCCCCGGGCGACGCGGGTGCACGCGTCGATGCCGCTCCCGGCCGGGGCGGCGGGGGCGGGGGCGGCACGCGACCCGGGGGCGCGGCCACGGCCGCACCGGCCGAAGCTCCGGGGCCGGACGCGGCGGACAACCCGGGAGGTGCGCCCGGCGGCGGGGGCCGATTCCCAGGCAGGCTCCCCGGTGCGCCAGCCCCGGGCAGACCCGGACGGGCCGGCACGCCAGGCGGACCCGGACGGGCCGGCACGCCAGGCGGACCCGGACGCCCCGCCGCGCCAGGTGGACCCGGACGGGGCGGCACGCCAGGCGGACCCGGACGGGCCGGTGCACCGGGCGGACCCGGACGGCCACTTCCGGGAGGGCCGCCGGAACCCCCCAAGCTGACCGGGGCGTCGTCGGCCGTTGCGCCGCCCGAGGAGGGCGCCATGACACTGACGAGGCGTTGGAACAGGCCGGATCGTGGCCGCGGGTCCGGCGCCGCCTCCGCCGCGGGCACCTCCGCGATCTTCGGCGTGGTCTTCTCCCCGGTCCACTCCAGGAAGCTGCCGCAGGAACCACAGAAGGTATCCGGGTCGCCGTTGTGGTTTCCGCACTCACGACAAATGATCAAGACCAAACACCTCCAGGGTCGTCGTCACGTGGGGCGGCACGACCGAGCGGGTCAGCGCCTCGAGGGCGTGCGGGGACATCCGCCCGGGCTCCGCCACCCGGACCCGCACGTGCACCACCGCCGGGCCGGATTCGAGTGACGTCGGCCGGGTCGACCAGGACACGTCCGTGGAGTCGTCGATCTCCACCTCGCCGCCGGTGGCCAGCTCGAGCACCCGGCGCAGACCGGCGGTCGTGCCGCGCAGCCGATGGGCGTCGGCCGCGCCGGCCACCATCGCCCGCTGCCGTTCCAGCGGCCAGTTCTCGTCCAGGTGCGCACCCACCCACTCCCCGAGCCAGAGCAGAAAGTCCGGTGGCGCCAGCCACGGATCCAGGTACGCGTCGAGGCAGTCCAGCGTGGACACCACCGGGGCCACGACCTCGTCGAGACCCTGCGTCCAGCGCACCAGCAGGTCGTCTTCCTGCAAGGGCGCGGGCAGAAAACCGGCGATCGGATACGGCATCGGCACGTCGGCCAGGCCTCGCATCAGTGCTCCTCCACCCGCAGCTGGTGGTCGAAGGAGAAGACGAGGCTGTCCGGCTCCAGGTCGATCCGGACGGCTTCGGCGCCCCGCTCGCCGGTCACCGGGTTGGCGCTGAAGAGCCGCAGGTCCTCCACCAGCTCCACGCCGCGCACCCGTTGCACCACGGCGAACAGTTCGCCCGCCTGCACCGGCCGCCCGAACGGCCAGCCCCGCCCGTCCGGCCCACCGCCGGCGAGCGGGCTGAGGAAGCCGTACAGGGCGGCCAGGCCCTCCTGGCGGACCCGGTCGACCCGGACCCGGGACCGGGCGACCACCCGGGCCACCACCGTCACGCCCCGGTAGCGCGGCGGTCCGACGACCACCCGGGTGCCGATCAGCCTCGTCTCGTCCAGCCGTGCGGCCACCCGGGCCAGGCTCGTCTCGGCCGGGACCAGATCCTCCAACCGCAGCCGGCCGTCCTCGGTGGGGGCCGCCGGCACCACCATGATCCGGGCCACCGGCGGGCCGTCCGCGGTGCCGGCGACGCAGCGGACCCGGGCCAGCTCGGGAGCGGCCTCGCGGGCGAGCACCTCGTGGTCCTCGGCGGTCACCGCCCTGCCGCGGCTGCGCAGGGTCAGCGGTCCCCGGCGGCGGGCCTCGTCGAGGGTCTCGCCGTCCACCCCGCCGGTGGCCGGCCTCAGGTTCTCCACTCCGGCCACGAACGGGATCGACGTACGCAGGGCGCTGACCGCCCCGGCGCCGACGTTGCCCCTGGCTCCGCCGCCGACGGCGTACCGACGCAACCGCAGCCGCCGCCCCCGGGCCGGAGCCGCGCCGTAACGGCGCAGCGTACCGTCGGATTGCCGGACGGCCGGGCCGAGCACGACCTCGCCGGCGACCCCGTCGAGCAGGAAATGGGTGTCCTCCGGGCCGCTCTCGGCGAAGTGGGTGACCGGCGACCACTGCTCCCAGCCGTCCTCGGAGCTGACCTCCAGCACCGGGTCGCCGAGTCCGACCAGCACCGGCGCCCGGGACAGGGCGAAGCGCTGTCCGGGCACACCCTCCGAGTCGCCGAGCTCCTCCTCGTCGACCAGGTCGGCGTGCACCGCGGCGGTGGTGCCGCCTACGGTGTTGGCGGCCAGGCCGAGGATCTGCGGCGAGGAGCTGTATCCGGGCTGGCCCTCGTCCGGTGTGATCACCCGGGCCCGCAGCCATCCGGCGAGGACGCCGTCGACCAGGGTGGTCTGATGTCCCTCGGGCACGTGCAGCACCATCGCCCCGGAGCGGTTCAGCGCACTGGTCTCGTCGAGGCCAACCTCGCAGGCGAGCCACCCGGCGGGGCCGCCCGCCTCCCACCGCAGCGGCGGATGCCGCGGGTTGACGCCGACCCCGTCCACCCGGCCCTCGAATTCCAGCCGGACCGCGCAGCCGCCGACGGCCCGGTCGAGGCCGACCAGCAGTTCGTCGCCGGGTTGCGGCACGGCGGAGAAGGCGGCCACCGGGCCACCGCGTTCCAGGGAGCCGAGCTGGTCGGTGATCCCGTCGGCGGTACGTACCCGCAGGTGGGACAGGGCGCAGGGGGGCACCATCAGGTCGGCCAGGGTGGCGAAGACCAACGGCTCCTCGCTGTCGCCGACGGTCACCGCCCGGGTGCCCGCAGGGATGAGCTGGGTGGCCCGGGCCGGGGTCGACAGCCAGAAGGTCAGCGCGGTCCGGGCCGCCGTGGGCGGCACGAGGCGCACCCCGATCAGCTCCAGGAATTTGACGTAGAGCCGGTCCGGCACCCGGTTCAGCCGATAGATGAGCTGGTCGGTCATCGACGCGAAGGTCTCGATGAGGGTGACGCCCGGATCGGCCGGGTGCAGATCGGTCCACTCCGGACAGCGGTCGGCGATCAACCGCCGGGCGTCGCCGACCAGGTCGTCGAAGCTCCGGTCGTCAAGGTCGGGGGCGGGCAGAGCCATCAGCCGAGCACCCCGGCCACGGCCCGGTCACCGGCCAGCGTCTGCAGGCTGAGCTGGAGGTTTCCCTGGTCATCGGCGCCGCGTACCCGATAACGGATGTCGATGTGCAGCAGCCCGTCACGGTCCGGGTCCTCGGTGACGGCGACGTCGTCGATCTCGGCCCTGGTCTCCCAGCGCTCCAGCGCCGAGCGCACCTCCACCGCCGCCGCCTGCCGGGTCCGGCCGCTGGTCGGTTCGAAGACGAAGTCCCGCAGCCGGGAGCCGAACTCCGGCCGCATCGGCCGCTCCCCCGGATAGGTCGCCAGGATCAGGCACATGGTCTGCTCCAGCAGGGCCGTTCCGCTGATCATGGCGAGCCGGCCGTTGGACTGTACGCGCAGGGGAAAGGCACACCCGGTGCCGATGACGTCGGCCTGCATGGCACTCCTTAGTTGAGCTGGATGGGTTTGCCCTTGATGGCGGTCGCCGCGGTGCCGCTGATGGTGACCTGCGTACCGTCGATGTCGACCGTCTTGGCCTTGAGTTTCAAGCTGGTGCCGCCGTCGAGGGTGAGGCTGCCGCTCGGGCCCGCCTTGATCTCCACGGCGGTCTGCCCGGTGCACTCGATGACCAGCTTTCCGGGCCGTTCGGGTGCGCAGCGCAGAGTGACCGTGCCGGCCACCTGGTCCATGGCAAGAGAGAGCTGCTCGGTGCCGAGCACGAGGTTCGCCGCGGTGGGCCGGCCCTTCCCGCCCGCCGGCACCTCGTCGTGGAAGACCAGCCGACTGCCGGACGGCGTGATCAGCCCGCGCCGGGTCACCTCGCCGGTCTGGCCGACCGACTTCACCCCGGCCGCCCCGGGCTTGACCGACCCGCCCTGCCGGCCGTCCAGTCCGTAGCGGGTTCGCTGGCTGGGCAGGCTGCCCACCACGTACGGACGACGCGCGTCACCGAACTCGAACGCGACCAGCACCTGGTCGCCCGGCTCGGGCAGGAAGAACGCCCCGCCGGTCGGGCCGGCGAAGAGCTGACCGACCGGCGCCCAGTCCGTCTCGTGTTTCGGCGTGAGCCAGGGCAGCGCGAGGCGTACCCGGCCCAGGCCTTCCGGGTCGTTGACGTTGCTCACCACCCCGCAGACCACCCCGTCGATGCGGGCCGGGCCGACGCCGGCGCCACCGGCGTCGACGAGGCCCAGCAGCGAACGGTCCTGGGCACCGCCGACCGTGAACTCGGTCCGGTAGCCCTGCTCCGCCTCGTCGAAGACGTGCCGGGCCGCGCTCAGGGTCCAGGTGCCCGCGAACATCTTCGGCACCCCGTCGACCTTGACGGCCCGCCCGGCCACCAGCCGGGCGTCACCGAGCGCCTCCCCTTCCGCCTCGGCGAACGAGCCGCCCACGCTGGCGGCGAGACTCTCGGCCAGCTGCGCCACTGCGCCGATGGCCCGGCCGGGCACGGGCACGCCGCGTCCGACGAGGGCCCGCGCGAGGGGTTCTGGCGCTGGGCCGACGTTGCCGATCGCGTTCCCCCCGGCGGGCGGCGGCTTCGGCTGTGGACCAGGCCTGGCCACGAAGGTCTTCGCGACGGCGGCCGGGGTCTGGCCGGCCAGCTTGACCGCGTCCGCGGTGGTCGAGGTATGGCTCGCCACGACGGTCGCCGCCACCGGATCCCAGGCGCGCACCTCCACCTCGGGTGCGAGGTTGCCAGCGCTGATCCGGGGCAGGAAGCGGCGCAGGTTGCCGCGGAACGTCAGCGGCAGGGGCTGACCTGCACTCCGGACGGTGGCCGCGCGACGGAAGTAGAACTTCTCCCCATCGGCGCCGACCTCGAAGCCGATCTCCTGTGCCCGGGCGGTGAGGAATTCCCAGTCGGTCTGGTTGACCTGGGACAGAGGGGGCAACTCGCCGCCGGCCTTCTCGATCGTGCCGATCTTCAACCCGGCCGTGGTCGCCACCTCGCGGGCGATGTCGGAGTCCGTGTGCTTCGGGAAGGTGCGGGTCCGCCGGATCCGGTGCAGCCGGTGGTCATGGGTGTAGCCGCGCACCACCACGTATGCGGTGTAGTCCACGAACTGCCCCTCGATGGCGGTGACCTCGCCGCTGATCAGCCGAAGCTTGGCGGAGCTGTCCTGGGTCGTGGGCCCGAAGACCTGCACGGCCGCGCCGAGCTCCAGGCCGGCCAGTGCGGGCATGTCCCCACCCACGTCGGCGAACGTCAGCTCGAACATGTCCGGCACGGACGCCCGGGTGTCCACCACCACCCGGACCAGGCGTTCGGCCGCCTCGGCGGACAACGCCCGGCCGCCGGAACCGATGGTGATCCGGGCCCGCCGTGTCGCCGTTCTCCACAGCAGGTGCCGCATGTCCTTCCCGCTCATCCCGGCCCCCTACCGCCGCGTCCCGGCGGAGGCGCCCCGGGCCTGTGCGCGCATCGGGTCGTCGATCCCGTCGCCCTTGGCCCGCCTCTTCCACTCCGCCGGGTCGGTGTGCACCTGGCGGGCCCGCGGTCGCGCCGCCGTACTCTTCGGAAAGATCTCGCCGCCGATGACCATCAGGTCGAGGGCCGCCAGCGCCCGGATCGGCATGCCGTCGGCGGCAAAGCGGGTGAGATTGACGTCAAGCCGGCTCAGGTTGACGGCCATGGAGAGTTCCCCCCAGTTGAACGTCAGCGGGGGCAACAGAATGTCTTCGCCGGCCTGCCGTGTCGCATCGGACACCGGCGGTCCGGAAAATTCAATCAGCTTCTGTACGTCCTGAGCCACGCCGGCACCCACCAGGAGCACTTCCCCGGCCTTCACCCGCAGCGCGGTGTCCGAGGCGAACTCCACGCCCTTTTCCCCGATCATCTGGGCCGACCGCGTCGAACGGGAGATGCCCATCTTGGAGGGGTTGTAGGAGAAGGTGACCTTGTTCTGCTTGTTGTCCTTCGATGCGAGCGAGGCCGTGTTCGCCTTGGTCGGCAGCTCGAAAAAGCCCTCATGCACCAGCTCCAGCCGCTCCACCGCGACCTGGTTCGAATCCGCGCTGAGGTCCGGACCGCTCCAGGAGGACGGTCGAACGCCATAGAGCAGCCAGCTCCCGGCCTCTTCGTTGTCGGCATCGAGAACGGTGATCCGGGCGGTGCTCCGCTTGGCGTCGCCGGTGCCGTCCTTCCAGGACTCCAGCACCCCCATCAGCCACTGCTGCAACTGCTGGGAGGTCTCCTTGTGTACGGCCCGCTCCAGCACGATCGGCGCGTAGCTCACCACGCCGGGCAGGTAATACTGGCCGACGTAATCCCCGGTCACCCGCACCACGTCAGGCTTGAAGTCCGCACGCAATCCCCGACACGACCGCCAGAGACCGATCTTCACGTCGTCGATGGTCACCTCGAAGCGCATGGCGAGACCGAGCTTGAGGGTGTGCTTGACCCCCGGCCCGCTGCGGAACAGTTGAAGCAGCCCACCGGAGGCGAGACCCTGCGCGGTCTGGCTCGGGTCGCCCAGCATTCCGCCCAGGGTGCCCGCGGAGATGGCCGCCATCAGAGGGAGAACTTCATGTCGTCGTGGAGGAAGCCGGTATGCGCCAGCTCCAGGGTCTCCACGGCGACCGTGGACCGGCTCGGATCGAGCTCCGAAATGGACCATCCGACGGGAAAGAAATGCTTCAGGTCCCAGCCGACGATCTTCAGTCCCAGGCCGTCGACGAGCTGAATGGTTCCGCTCAGCGGTCGGTACTCCTCGACCTGCTGACAGAGCCATTCCTGCACGACCTGGGAGTCGAAGCAGACGGCCCGGCTGAGCTTGATCCGGCTGTACGACGGGTCGCCCACGTAGGAGAAGACCTCGTTGCTCTCGCCAACGCGATACTCGCAGACCTTCCAGTTCACCGAGAGCCCGGAAACCCGCGACCAGGAGCCCAGGTTGTACTTCTCGTCGTCGATCACCACGAGGTACCGGTGACTGACCCCGGTGATCTCGAGAAAGCCGCCCATGAACCGGGCCGCGGTGGAGAGACCGCCTGCCATCGTTCGCCCTCCTGTCTCCTCGCGCCCGGGGCGTGAAACCCCGGGCTATGACGTGTGTCCGGCCTCAGCGGAACGTGGTCAGTCGTCCCGATCGCTCGCGGTCGACCAGCAACTCCTGCCGGAGCCGGCCGCGGAGCCGCCCGTAGAGCCGCCCGGCAAGCTCCTCCAGGTCCTCCGGCCGTTCCAGGCTGACCACGCGGTCGGGCACCTGGTCGCGTACCCAGGACCGCAACCGCTTGGTGTCGTTGTCGAGCCGGGACAGGGTGGCCTGCTCGCGGTCAGCCATCGACCGCAGCTCGGTTCGGAGTCGCTCCACCGCGCTCCGCACCTCGGCGAGGCGGCGGTCCTGCCCCTCGGTCAAGAACGCCGGGGCGGTTGCTGGAGCAGCCCCGGGAGGCGAAACCGATCCGACGTCCTGGACGGATCCGGCGTCGTGGACCGGGGGTGACGCGGGGTTTGATCGTTGATCGGTGGGGCCAAACCCGCCGTGTTCGGCCTGGAGCAGCTCCCGTAGGTCGTGCAGCGTGTCCGCGGAGGTGTCGTGCGGCGCCCGCTGAATCGGGGTGCCCTGCGGCGCCTGCTGAATCGGGGTGTCCTGCGGCGCCTGCTGAATCGGGGTGTCCTGCGGCGCCTGCTGCATCGGGTGGATGGCCGGGCCGGCCGGTGGCCCGGCGCCGGCCGATGCCCGCCAGGTCAGCCCGCCACCGGGCGTGACCCCCCAGTTGCCGGGAAGACCACCAGTCGCACTGTCCAGCAGGGACACCGGCGGGGCTGACGAGGTCAGGTCGTCGGGAGAAGCACCACCAAAGGCGAACTCGGCCGCGAGAGCACGTGCCTCCAGGTCGCGTCCGGCGGCGGTCGACTCCCCAGGCGGGGTGCCGAGCGTCCGCTGCTGCACGACGTGAGCAAGTTCGTGGGCGAGCAGGGCCTGGGCCCGGGGCGCGTCGAGGGGACCGATCGAGTCCGGCACGAGTATCTCGCCGCCACGCGTGACGGCCCGGGCGCCGGCCCGCCGCACCACCTCGGTGGCGGCGGGGCCGGACCACACGGGAACGTTGGAGACGTCGACGCCGTAACGCTGGCGGAACCCCTCCACCAGCGCGGTGGGAACCGAAACCGGTGCCTCGAAGCCGACAACCGGCAGAGCACGCGCGGCCGCGGGGGGTGCGGGGGTTGGGGCGGGGGTGAGGGGTAACCGTGGGGGAAGATCCGGCAAGACCGCGCGGTAAACCAACGGCACGGACGCCAGCCGACCTAACTCATCCGGCACGCCCTCAACCGATCCCGCCGCACCGCCGACATTTGTCGCCGCGCCCTCAACCGATCCCGCCGCACTGCCGACTTTTGTCGCCGCGCCCTCAACCGATGGCGGCACACCCTCAACCGATGGCGGCACAGCCTCGACCGATGCCGCCGCACCCTCTGCCGTTGCCGATGCGCCTTCGACCGCCGCCTGCGCACCCTCAGCCGATGCCGATGCCGATGCCGCCGCACCCTCGACCGATGCCGATGCGCCCTCGGCCGGCGGCGATGCGCCCTCGGCCGGTGGCGATGCGCCCTCGACCGGTGGCGCGATTGGCCCTGGAGTGCCCTGCGGTTCTGGGGCGACGGTCGGCTCGAAGGTCACCGCTGGCTCCGGCGCGACGGCAGGTCCCGGCGTCGGAGATGCGGCCGGCTCCGTCGGCTCGGCCGATGTCTCGGAACGCCGGATCAGAAACCCGGCAAGCGGAGAAGAAGCGGATCCGGGAGGGGCCGGCTCTGTAGGGCTACTTGGAACATCAAGCGCGGCCGCGACCGGAGAAGCTGCTGGCGGGGCCTCCGCGGGTCGGGAATCTGCGGAGCTGGTCTTTGGAGGTCGGGCGACACGCCGTGGACCGGCAGAGACCACTTCGACCGGACGCACCGCAGCGGCCTCGGGCGGTGTGGTGTGCCGATTGGTTTGGCCAGGACGATCCGGAGACGCCGCCGGGGAATGCGCACCGCGCCGCACCGCCGTTTCGCCCGGGTCGGGTGGCCCGGCCGGGCCCGGTCCGGTCGGCGCCCGGGAGGTCTGCGCTGCTCGAGCTGGGTCCGCAGCTCGGCCGGCCTCCGCAGCTCGGCCGGCCTCCGCAGCTCGAGTGACCTGCGCAGCTCGGAAGACATCCTCGAATCCGGGCGGCGGCCAGACCTGGGCCGTGGGCAACCCGGCAATGGCGAACTGGGCAACCGTCGCGGCCGCAGTGGCGTCTTCCTCCTCGCCGAGCTCCGCACCAGGAGCAACGGCATCCATCGGAGCAAGCGGGTCGCCAACAACACCCGCCGAAGAAGGCAGGTCACCGACCTCACCCGCCGGAGGCGGCAGGTCACCCGCCGCGGAAAATGGGTCACCGACGCCACCCGTCCTAGAGAACGGGTCACCTACGGCAGCTGCCGGGTGGAGCTGCCCGCCAAAAGCGGCCGGGAACGCAACGGCATCCCCGGCCGGCCGGGGTGGGCCGGCCAGATCGCCGCCGGCCTCGGTCAGTGGGGTCCGGGCCTCGGCCCGGGTGGGCACCGCGCGCAGCACCCGACGATGTTGCGGTCGGACCGTCTCCGGCACCGTGCCGAGGTCTACCGCACTGGTCGGCGCTGCCTTCCCGGTGATGACGCGGGCAAGCGTGGCAAGCCCCGAGACCAGTCCGCGGGGTGCCGCGCCGCGGTCCAAGGCAGAGGGCTGCGCCGGCAAGGGCTCACTTCCCACTACCTGAGGTGCGGTGACGGTGACCATGGCCGTCAGCGGGACCACCGTCAGCGGTAGGGCCTCCGCTCGGGTCCAGTCCCGCCGCGAGGGCACCGGTGGGGGCACCTCGGCCGTGGGCCGGCGACGTGACCGGGACGGCTGACGGGGCCCGAACGGCCAGATCATGTTCCACCTTCTTCACAGTGCTGGTGCGGTGGCGCGGCGGAGTCTGCCGATCTCGGCGAGCAGTCGGGCCCGGTGCGGGTGTTCGAGATCGAGGATGCTGTCGAAGGACCAGTGGAGGTGGTTGGCGACGTACGCGACTTCCTCCCAGAGCCGTTCTGGCGCGTACGTCAGGATCCCCCCGGCGGGGACCCGGCCACGTCCACCGCGAATTCCGTGCCGCACTGTGGGCAGGCGACCTCCGCCTCGGTGTGGCCCTGCTGGTTGATCCGGCGGTAGAGGTCCTGGAGGAAGGCCAGATCCGAGGCGAACAGCCGCTCGATCACGGCGGTGTCGACCGCCCGCACCGCCCCGATCCGGGTGACCGTCTGGGCCAGCAGCAGCACGGTGAGAAACGCGGGATTCTGCCGTACCCGTGGATCGCCTTGGGGGTTGATCTCGTCGCGGCCGGTGGCGAGCCGCATGATCCCTTCGGTGTGCACCGAGCCCCGGTCGTCGACCAGGCCGCGAGGCAGCACGAACGGGTACTCGGTGCGCAGGCCCGCCGCCGGACCGGCGGCGGGCTCGGCGAGGCTAAATCTTGGCATTGGCGTCGAACAGGTCGTCGCACATCAGCGTGACGGTCTGGTAGACGATGTCGGTCGCACCGGCCTTGACGCCGCTGACCTCCACCTTCGACGGCCAGGCGTTGGACATCATGTAGGTGACCCGAGCGGCGCCGTTCAGGTCGTCGCCGGGCCCGTAGAGCTTCAGCGCGGCGTCCTTGTACGCGTCGTACATCAGGTTGCGGACCTTCTGGTGCCACAGCCAGAGTTCGCCGTTGAGGTCGAGCCCCCGCTTCAGGGTGATCGTCGGCGGCTTGGTCCGCCCGAAGTGCCGCGAGAAGACCGCGCCGGTGGAGCCGGCGGCCATGTATTCGGCGTTCTCGACCTCGCTGCTGATTCCCACCAGCTCGGCGAAGTTGATCGGTTCCATGCCGATCACCTCCAGCCGGAAGACGGCGGCGCTGATGATCTCGGTGCTCTTTTTTCCGTCCTGCGTTCCCTGACCGGCCATGTTCGTCCTTTGTCGTCTTGTTGTCGTTCAGGTCAGTTCTCGCCCGAGCCCTGGGAGAGCTGGGAGAGGCGGAACACCACGAATTCGGCCGGCTTGACCGGTGCGATGCCGATGTCCACCGTGAGGATTCCGGCGTCGAGGTTCTCGGGCGGGTTGTTCTCCGCGTCGCATTTGACGAAGAACGCCTCCGACCAGGTGTTGCCCATCAGAGCTCCGCTGCGCCAGACCCGGCGAAGGAACATCGTGATGACCCGGTTGACGGTGTCCCAGAGCCGGGGGTCGTTGGGCTCGAAGACCACCAGTTGGTGCCGAGGAGAATGGACTTCTCCACCCAGTTGAACAGCCGGCGCACGTTGAGATAGCGCCATTCGGCGTCGCTCGAGAGCGTACGGGCGCCCCAGATCCGGATGCCCTGTCCCGGGAAAGCCCGGATGCAATTGACGCCGACCGGGTTGAGCTGGTCGTGCTCGCCCTTGGTCAGCCCGCTCTCCAGGGCGAGCGCACCCCGGATGATCTCGTTCGCGGGCGCCTTGTGGACGCCTCGGGTGTCGTCGTTGCGGGCCCATACGCCGGCGACGTGGCCGCTAGGCGGCATGAAGATCGCCCGACCCTGCGCCGGGTCCATCACCTTCACCCAGGGCCAGTAGAGCGTCGCGTACTTGGAGTCGTACCCGGCGACGTCCATCCGCCATTCCTTGAGGCGCTGCGGGTGCAGCCCGGGAGGCGGGTCGAGGATGGCCACCCGGTCGCCCATCAGCTCACAGTGCGCGATCATCGCGAGCTGGACGGCCTTGAACGCCTCGTCGTCGATGGCGCCGCGCTGGTGGGCGGCCGCCAGGTCGGGCACGCACAGCATGGTGATGTCTTCGATCGCCTCCAGCCCGGCGAAGCCGGTCCGGTCGCTGACGTCGCCGACGTAGTCCTCGGCGCGTACCCGAAGGTCGCCGTTGGTCGTGGTGGCCGGCAGCGCGGGCGCGGCGAGGGTGATCTCGGCGCCGCGTCGGGGCGGGGCCAGGGTCGCGCCCTTGACCTCCTCGATCTGGATCAGCTTCGACTGCTGGCGTACGGCGGTGATCACGTTGCCGGCGCCACGCTTGGTGGTCAGGTTGTCGAGCGTCTCGACCGGCTTGCCGGCCTGCTTGACGACGAGCTTGAACGCCTCCTCGCCGCCCTCGGAAGCGTCCGCCACCTCGACGGAGATGTCCTGCCCTGCCCGGCCGGGCAGCGCGGACCGGACGGTGAAGGAGAGCCGGCCGTTGTCGCCGGCCGCCGGAAGGGCCGCCGACGCAAACCCATCTCCGGTCCCGGTCGCGGCGCCGTCACCGGCGGCCACGGACCCACCCACCCTGACGACGTACGCGGAACCGCCGCCGTTGAGGAAGTAGCCATAGACCGACAGCGGCAGGAAAGCCCCGGCCACGAAGCCACCGAAGGTACGGGTGTACTGCGTCCAGTTCGTGATCAGCGTGGGCTCGTCGACCGGGCCCTTCTCGGCGAAGCCGACGAAGGCGGCGACGGCGGTGCCGACGGCCTCGATCGGCCTCGATCCGGAGGAAGCCTCCTCCACGTAAACGCCCGGCGACAGATACGTCGGCATCGAACCTCCAGTACGACGATGTGATGCGGCGAGCATGCCGAGGCGCGGACGCCCGGCAAGCTGCCCGCCGGCCCGCTACCGGGGCAGGCAGTTCTGCACCGAAGGGCATCCGGCCTGCCCCGCCGCCGGGGGCGCGTCCGGGCGCCCGGACGGCAGGATGAGCGGATGATTTGGGATGTCGATCTGTCGATCCGTGCCTGGCTGGGCCACTACCTGCCGGCCGACGTGCCGGTCGTCTTCGACCCGCCGGACCGCTGCGCGCACCTGGAAGGCGACCGGGTCTCGGCGTTCCTGCTGGAGATCGAGGAGGACTCCACGGGCGTCTCGGCGACCTGGGAAGAGTTCCGCGACGCCGACGGCCAGCTGGTGGGCCGCCGTCCGCCGGGCCGGCGCTACCGCTTCAGCTACCTGCTGACCGCGTGGGCGGCGGACGTCGAACGGGAACACCGGCTGCTCGGCAATTTGCTGGTCGGCTGCGCGGGCTGCACGGCCGTGCCCACCGGATTCCTGACCGGCGCCCTGGCCCAGGTGGGTCAGCCGGTGATGGTGCGCAGTGCGCCGAGGCGCGACGGCGAGGCCGACGGCGCACGGGTGCTGCCCGGAGGGGTCATGCGGACGGGCCTGCACCTGCAACTGCTGGTCCCGGTGGTGCCCGAGACGTTGACGGACCTGGCGCCGCCGCCGCGCGAGGTCAGCGTCAACAGCAGTGGCCGACTGCCGGCCGCGCGGCGTCCCGGACGGGGGATCAGCGAGGCGAGCTGACGGCTGCCCGATAAGGAAGCCATGGCTGCCCCTTGGTGTTCCTCGAGCGCGATACTGCCGGCCCCGGCCGGCGATGACACTGCCCGGCATGAGCGTCGCTGTAGGACTTGCCGAGACCGACCTGACCGTCGCGCCGGGCGACGAGGTCGGTTGCACCGTACGGGTGCGCAACACCGCGTCCGTCGTCGATCAATTCACCCTGGACGTGGTCGGCGACGCCGAACCGTGGGCCCGGGTCGAACCGGCGACGATGAACCTGCTGCCCGGCACCGAGCAGGAGGCCCGGGTCACGTTCACTCCGCCGCGTTCGTCGAGCGTGCCGGCCGGCGACGTCGTCTTCGGCGTACGGATCCGTGGCCAGGAGGATCCGGCCGGCTCGGTGGTGGAGGAGGGCACGGTCACCGTGCTGCCCTTCGTGGAGCTGGCGACGGAGCTGGTGCCCCGGACCTCGCGGGCCCGCCGTACCGGCCGCCATCAGCTGGTGGTCGACAACACCGGCAACACCGAGAGCACGGTCGAGATCATGCCGGCCGATCCGGACCGGCTGCTGCGCTTTCGGGTACGGCCGACCGCACCGGTGCTGCGCCCGGGCACGGCGACGTTCGTCAAGCTGCGGGTACGGCCGAAGCGGCGATTTCTGCTCGGTCCCGACCGCAACCTGCCGTTCCAGGTGGCGGTCACCCGTCCCGGCGCCGAACCGCTCACCAGCGACGGAACGCTGGTCCAGCGGGCGGTGCTGCCCGCCGCGTCGCCCCGGGTGGCGCTGGTCGTCGTCGCCGTGGCCGTCGCGCTGGTGGCGCTGTGGTTCGCCGTACTCAAGCCGACCGTGCAGTCCACCGCCAAGCAGGCCGCCGAGGTGCAGACCAAACAGCTGAGCCAGGAGGTGGCCGAGGTCAAAACCCAGGCCAGCGAGGCGGCGCAGACCGCCGAGAAGGTGGAAAAGGCGGTCGCCGACGGAGCCGCCGCCGCGAAGCCGAAGCCCAGCGCCTCGGCGAAGCCCGCCGCCACCAAGGACACCAGCCCGGACGGGACCCTGCAGAACGCCGATCCGAAGACCGCCACGGACTTCCGCGTGGCGATCAAGGCGTCGCCGACCACCTCCGACCAATTCACCCTCTCCGAATACAAGCCGGCCGACAAGAAGGTGCTCTGGGTGACCGACATCGTGTTGCAGAATCCGTACGGTGACGCGGGCGTCCTGCAGGTCCGCCGCGGGGACGCGGTCCTGTTGGAGACCGGGCTGAACAACTTCCGGGATCTGGACTACCACTTCGTCCAGCCCCTGCGTTTCTCCACCGAGCAGCCGGTGACCATCGCCGTCAAGTGCGCCAATCCCGGCACCACGGCCTGCTCCCCGGCCGTCTACTTCGCCGGCCAGCTCGTGCCGGTCCCGCCGTCGCCGAGCCCCTCCGCCAGCCGATGACGGCGCCCGGCCCTTGCGTGATCCCGGTACTCACGGCGGTGCGCTCTCGTGATCCTCTCTCCCAGGCCGGGGTGATGGACCAGCTCGACACCATCCCACCGGAGGAGACCGACAGCGACCAGCCCGTGGTGGTGGTGACCGGCCATGACGTCGCACCGGACGTACTGGTGATCGTCGGCGACACCGTGGACGACTGGCTGCTGGCACAACTCGCCGCCGTGACTTCCGCCCCCGCGCCCCGACCGGTGCTGGTGGTGGAGCAGGTCGACGACACCGCCGGGCTGCACGTCATCGAGGCGGGCGGCCTGCACCTCCTACGCCGCGACGAGTGCACCGCCACCCTGCTGCGCTCCGTGGTCCGCGCCGCCGTACGCGGCGAGGCGCGGCTCCCCAACGACCTGCTCAGCTCGCTGCTGACCCGGATGGGCCGGACCCAGCGGGAGGTGCTGGCACCGCGAGGCCTGACCCTGCTGCCACTGTCGCCACGCCAGCTCGCCGTGCTCCGGATGATCGCCGAGGGCACCGACATCGCGTCGATCGCCCGGGAACTGTCCTACTCGGAACGGAGCATCAAACACATCGTGCACGAGATCACCGAACAGCTCGGCGTTCGCAACCGTACGCAGGCAGTGGCGCACGCGATCCGCGCGGGACTGATCTGACATGGGCGTTCCCGCGGCGAAGCTCGGCGACAAGGTCGTCGGCACGGACATCCACATCGTCATGATGCCGTCACCCGGCGGACCGGTGCCGACCCCGACCCCGATGCCGTTCGTAGGCACCATCGTCACCGGATGCAGCACCGACGTCCTGATCGAGGGCAAGCCGGCCGCCGTGGTGGGCAGCGGCGCGGTGAACGCACCGCCGCACCTGCCGACGGGCGGCCCCTTCCAGTCGCCGCCGAACAACCAGGGCACGATCATCGTGGGAAGTCCTACGGTGCTGATCAACGGCAAGCCGGCGGCCCGGAACGGCGACAAGGTGAACACCTGTAACGACCCGGCGCCGGCGCCGACGAGCACCGTCATCGCTGTCGGACAGGTGCTGATCGGCTGAGGCCGGCGGCCTTGTGCCGGCGGGCTTGTGCCGGCGGGCTTCAGCGTCGGCGGGTGAAGACGCCTGGTTGGGCGGTCGGGGTCTGCACCAGGAAGGATCCGCTGGTCACCTCGCCCACGCCCGGCACCGAGGCGACCGCCCTCCGGGGGCCGGCGATCCCATCCTCGAAGACCATCATCGGCACGGCGAACGCACCGGTCGCGTCGGCGACGACGCTCACCGCACCGCTCCCGTTGGTCCACTCGATCGAAACGGTGCCGCCGGGCGGGAACCCGCGGCCAAGGCCGTTGATCACCTGGTCGGGCCGCCCGACACCCGGGTTGAACTGCAAGGTGGGGCTGCGCCCGGCGACGGTCAGCGTCAACGCCTGCGCGGCCTGCCCACCGGTGTCGGTGGCGCTGGTCAGGTGAAGCACCGAGGTGGCGACGCCGATCTGCTGAGGAGTCGCACCGACGCTGACCACGCAGGACGTCGCCACCGGGAGCGTGTCGCCGCAGGTGGAACCGTCCAGCGCGAAGACCGCCGGTGTCACCGGCTCCTCCGCGAGCGCGGCGCTGATGGTCAACGGGTAGTCACCGACGTTGGTCAGGGTCACCGCCCGTGCGGGGGCGGCCGTGCCGAGGGGCACCTCGCCGAGGTCGACCAGGGTGGTGTCGGAGTGCAGCACCGGCACGTCCGGCGCGGCCCCGGTCACCCGCACCGCGATTCGCTCCGGCTCGCCCACGACGCCGTCGACAGTCACCTGCAGTTCACAGGCGTACTCCCCGTTTCGGGCCTTGGGATCGACCGCCACAGACAACGTGAGGTCGACGGCCGCGCCGCTATCGACCGTACTTGTATCGGGCGAGACGGTGGCCGAGAGCGCCGGGTCGCACCGGGTGATCCGGGCTTCGACGGTGGCCTGGATCGCGCGGATGCCGGTCAGGATGGCGCTCGCGACCGCGGCCGGTTCGGCTGCCTGCAGCAACACGCCGCCGGTCCGTACGGTGATCTCGGTGAACTGCCCCTTTTCGTCCAGACCGGGCCGACCGGACCGGGTGATGTCCACCGCCACCACCCGGATTCCCCGGGCGATCAGCGCATCGATCGTGCTGGCCAGGTCATGACCGCCGCTGGGATTGTGCGAGGGGGCATCACCGAAGATCACCACGATCGGGCTGCTCCCCTCCCGCAGCGCGACCGCGCCGGTGGCGATCGCGTACAGCGCGTTCAACCCGGCCTCGGGTGTGTCGCCGCCACCTTCGGCAGCCCATGCGTTGACGCCCTGCTGCACGGCCGCGACGTCAGCCGTCAGATCCTGTCGCAGCAGGAACGCGTACTCGTCGGTCATGTCGCGAAACTCAGCGACCGCAAAGCGGGCGTCCGGCTGCGCCGTCTTGATGTCCTCGACGAGTCGACCGGCATTGACCCGGACGTTGTTCAACGCGGCCTGCATGCTGGCGGTGGTGTCGGCGAGCAGCACCACGTCCGGCCGCGGCGGGATGGTGGCGGTGGTGATGCCCCGGACGACCACGGCCGATCCGCCCGGGGTCAGACCGAGAACCGCGCCGGCCGGTTCCCCGACCGGTAGTGCGTCCGAACCCGCCACGCTGATCTCGAAGGCCGGGCCAGCGGCGGGCTCGGGCGGCTTCCGCAATCCCGCGTACGCCGGGGGAGCGCTGGCCACCAGCAGGGCCAGCAGGGCCACCGCCGACGCAGCGCGAAGCGAACGGAACGCCGATTCCACCATGACCGGCAGTCAAGTCGGCGTACCTCGCCTGACCGACACCGAGCGGGCATCCCGGGGTGCAATCCACACTGCCCGTACGGGCAATCTCCACACCCGCCGGCGGCAGACCCGTGTGCGGGGCGGTCACCCCCGTTCCCCATTGACCGCCCCACACTCTGGGTGGCTTGCTCGCCGTGTGGCCAGACTAAGATCGCTCGCGATTGTTCGGTCCGCGGCGACAACCGAACAAACAAACACGGAACAATCCCGTCCGCGGCACACGGCCCGCTGACCTGGGCATTCGCCGCCGTGTCAAGACGACGGCGCGGCGCCCGGTCACTCGGCAGTTGTCGAGCGGGCACTGGCCGACACCACCCGAGGGGAGGGACCGCAGTGGCACGGCGCGAGCGGGTGTTGGACCCCACCGATGGTCCGGTCCAACGGTTCGCCGCCGGCCTCCGCGATCTGCGGGAGAGCGCGGGCCGGCCCGGCTATCGGGACCTGGCCCAGCGGGCGCACTTCTCGGTCACCACATTGTCCGTGGCCGCCGCCGGGCGCCAGTTACCCAGCCTCGCGGTGGCGCTGGCCTACGTGGAGGCGTGCGGCGGTGACCGGGCGGCGTGGGAGCAGCGGTGGCGGGAAACCGTGGCCGAGCTCGCCGAACTGGACGGCGGCGAGAAGACCAACGCGGGTGCAGAGCCCCCGTATCGCGGCCTCGCCTCCTACGAACCCGACGACGCGGCCTGGTTCTTCGGCCGGGAGCGGCTGGTGAACGAGCTCCTCGACAGCTTGGCATCGCGGCGCGTGCTGGCGGTGTTCGGTGCGTCGGGTAGCGGCAAGTCTTCGGTGCTGCGTGCGGGTGTGCTGCCCAGGGTGACCGAGGGTGCTCTGTCCTCGGAGTCGGGGACGGGATGGCCGACAGCGCTGATGACACCGGGCGCCGACCCGGTGGCCGAGTTGGCTCGCGCGGTGGCCGCATCGCTGCCCGGCGGGGCGACAGACCTGGCGAAGAACCTGGCGATGCACCGCTCGACGGCTTTGGCGACCGAGCTGGTGCACGATCCGGGTGCTGTGGACGTGGCTGTGCGCGAGGCGTTGGCCGGCGAACCGGACGACGTGGAACTGCTGCTGGTAGTGGATCAGTTCGAAGAGGTCTTCACCCTCTGCGTTGATGAGTCCCGGCGCAGAGCCTTCTTCGCCGCACTGCTGGGCGCCGCGCGTTCGCAGGGCAGCCGCCTCCGGGTGGTGTTGGGGATCCGGGCGGACTTCTACGCACGGTGTGCCCAGTACCCGGATCTCGTGACCGCGTTGCGCGACTCGCAGTCGATGGTCGGGCCGATGAGCGCAGCGGAGCTGCGTGATGCCCTGGTTCGTCCCGCCGAGCGGGCCGGTCTGCGGGTCGAGGGCACGTTGGTGACCACCGTCGTGGCGCAGCTGTCGAACCGGCCGGGCGCCCTGCCGCTGGCCTCGCACGCGATGGTGCAGGCGTGGCAGCGCCGGCGAGGAACGACAGTGACGCTGGCCGGCTATGAAGCTGCCGGCGGCGTGGACGGTGCCATCGCGCAGAGCGCGGAAGCGATCTACACCGCGCTCGGGCCGGCACGGCAGCGCACCACCAGGCGGGTCCTGCTACGGCTGGTGGACAGCGGCGACGATGCCCTGGTCACCCGGCGCCGCGTCACGCGGGCGGAGTTCGACGACGACGATCCTGACGTGTCGACGGTGATCGACCGGCTGGCCACCGCACGGCTGCTGACCGTCACCCAGGACACGGTGGAGATCACTCACGAGGCGTTGGTGCAGGCCTGGCCGCGGCTGCGCGGCTGGATCGACGACGACTACGAGGGTCTGCGGCTGCACCGACTGCTGACCCACGCCGCCGCGGATTGGGAGTCGCTGGGCCGCGACGAAAGCGCCCTGTACCGGGGGACCCGCCTTGCCCGCGCGAGCGAGTGGCGTACCGAAAATCCTGACGCGGTCACCGCCCGGGAGCGAGACTTCCTGGACCGGAGCCTCGCCATGCAGGACCGGGCCCGGACCACCCGCCAACGACGGCGGCACACGCTCCTTGCCGGGCTTCTCGCCGTCGTCGTCGTGGTCAGCGTCCTTGCTGTCGCCGCATGGGTGCAGGCATCGCGGGCGCAACGCCAACACGATCTGGCCCTGTCACGCCAGCTCGCCGCGCAAAGCCAGAACCTCAATCTCAGTCATCCCATCACCGCACGACGCCTCGCCAGCGCGGCTTGGATGGTCGCCCCCACCGACGAAGCACGCGACGCCCTGACCGGCATGCTCGCTCAGCAACGCGAAGCTCTCATCGGCCACACCGATGACCTGCGGGGCGTGGCGTTCAGCCCCGACGGCGGGCTGCTCGCCACCGCCGGTTACGACCAGACGATCCGGCTGTGGGACCCCCGCACCCGTCAACCGGTCGGGAACCCGCTCACCGGCCACACCGACTCCATCGAGGCCTTGGCGTTCGGTCCGGACGGCACCCTGCTCGCCACCGCCAGCGTCGACGACACGGTCCGGCTGTGGAATCCCCGCACCGGCCAGCAGGTCGGGGATCCCCTCATCGGCCACACCGACGACGTGCTGGCCGTGGCGTTCAGCCCCGACGGCAGGCTGCTCGCCACCGCCGGTTACGACCGAACGATCCGGCTGTGGGACCCCCGCACCGGCCAACCGATCGGAGGCCCCCTCACGGGCCACACCGATGCCGTGCTGGGCATCGCGTTCAGCCCCGACGGCACGATGCTCGCCACCAGCAGCTACGACAACACGGTCCGCCTGTGGAACCCCCGCACCCGCCAACCGATGGGTAGCCCCCTCACCGGCCACAACGACGAGGTGTGGAGCCTGGCGTTCAGCCCCGACGGCACAATGCTCGCCACCACCAGCTCTGACGCCACGGCCCGCCTGTGGAACCCCCACACCGGCGAACCGATCGGAGACCCCCTCACCGGCCACACCGACCCCGTGCTGGCCGTCGCGTTCAGCCCCGACGGCAGAAAGCTCGCCACCACCGGCTCAGACGCCACGGTCCGCCTGTGGAACTCCCACAACGGCCAACCGATCGGCGATCCCTTCACCGGCCACACCGACGACGTGGGTGCTGTGGCGTTCAGCCCCGACGGCACAATGCTCGCTACCGGCAGCGACGACTCCACGGTTCGGCTGTGGAGTCTCCGCACCGGCCAACCGATCGACGGCCCCATCTCCGGCCATGCCGGCCCAGTGACGGATGTGGCATTCAGTCCCGACGGCACAGAGCTCGCCACCACCGGCGTCGATGAGACTGCCCGACTGTGGGATTCCCGCACCGGCCAACCGGCGGGAAGACCTCTCACCGGCCACACTGAAGACGTACTCGCTGTGGCCTACAGCCCCGACGGCAAGATGGTCGCCTCCGGCGGCATCGATCACACGGTCCGACTATGGAACCCCCTTACCGCCCAACCTGTCGGAAAGCCACTCGACCTTCACCACGGCCACGTGCTGGGTGTGGCATTCAGCCCCGACGGCACGCTGCTCGCCTCGGCCAGCTCCGACCGAACGGTCCGGCTGTGGGATCCCCACACCGGCCAACCCGTCGGAAAACCCCTCACCGGCCACACCGACGAGGTGTACGGAGTCGCGTTCAGCCCAGACAGCACGCTGCTCGCCTCCGCCAGCGCCGACCAGACGGCCCGACTGTGGAATCCCCGCACCGGCCAACCGATCGGAGGTCCCCTCACCGGCCACACCGGCCTCGTGATGGACGTCGCGTTCAGCCCCGACGGAAACTTGCTCGCCACCACCAGTTACGACGACACCATCCGCTTGTGGAATCCTCACACCGGCCAACCGGTCGGTGGTCCCCTCACCGGCCACACCGACGACGTATGGAGTGCGGCGTTCAGCCCCGACGGCACATTGCTTGCCACCACCAGTGCTGACGAGACGGCCCGGCTGTGGAATCCCCGCACCGGCCAACTCGTCGGCGGCCCCCTCACCGGCCACTCCGGCCCCGTGACGGATCTGGCGTTCAGCCCCGACGGCACCCGCCTCGCTACGACCAGTACCGACGACACGATCCGCCTGTGGGACAGGGCCCTGTATGAACATCCGCTCCGGGAGCTCTGCACTCGCTTCGGCCTGCCGAACGCCAAGGAATGGTCCACCTACGCTCCCCAAGAACCGATGCCGACCACCTGCCGGGAGACCCCATAAGGTCTTTTGCCGCGACGTGTCGCTGCCGCGCGACCCGATCTCGGACGGCCGTGAAAGCCCGGGCCTTCTACCGTCCGGCCGGTCGTTGTTCCTCAGTACTGGTCCAGGTCCTCGAACGAGGAGCCCGGGTCATCGATGTTCCCGAAGTCTCCGAAGTCGGTGAAGAAGCCGACCACCACGTCGGCCAGCTGGTATGCGCACAAGGAGAAGGCCAGGAAGATCACGCCGAACACGACGCAGACGACCACTCCTCGCCCGGCCTTGCGCGTGGGGGCGGCCTGGGCGGGGTTCGCCGGGTCGTAGAACACCTCGATCTCGGCGCCGCTCAGATGGGACCGGAACGAGCCCAGGTCCTCGAGCACCGTCGTGACGTCCTGCCCCATGTCGGTGCGGAAGGTGACCACCGGTCGATAGGACGTGCGTCCGTCAGACCAGGATTGCAGCTGATTGTCGACAACCCGGGCGGTCGCCCGCCGACCGGAGCCGGCGAGCGCACGAAGCTGGCTCCACCGTCGCGCCCCCGCGACAAGCAAGCCCACCCCGATCAGCGCGGGAATGCCCACGATGAGCACGGCGACAAGCTTCACGAGCCAGCTGAGGTTATCGATCATGGCCAGAACCTAGTGCACCTGCGGCGATCCCGAAGGCCGTCTCCTCACCTGCCTTTTGCCGGTCGGAACTGTTGTCGTCGATCTTGACGACGCGGGGACCATGCCCTACATTGATGCCGTCAATTGTGGCCCGGTCTCTGTCGCTCCTGGCTTGCTGAGGTGTGCCTTGTCAGCTAGGCCAGAAGACACGAAAAAGGACAGTCCTGTGCCTCGCAATTCTCTTCGTTTCCGGCTGGTCGACTCCCCCGACTCCTTCGGCGGGAAACGACGCGCCCAGCGAGCAGCCTGGCTCTCCCAGACCTTCCCCCAACTCGCCGACATGACCGTCCTCGACCTCGGCGGCCGAGTCGGCAGCTGGACCGATGTGCCCGTCCGGCCCGCGCACGTCCACGTCGTCAACCTCGAACCACTGCCCGCCGAGCTGCCGGACTGGGCCGAGGCGGACCATGCCGACGCCTGCGCCCTCCCCGACAGCATCGCCTCACGACGCTACGACCTCGTCTTCAGCAACAGCGTCCTCGAGCACGTCGGCGGCCACGAACAACGACGACGCATGGCCGAGGCGATCCGCACGCTCGCCCCGAACCACTGGGTGCAGACCCCGTACCGCTACTTCCCGATCGAGCCCCACTGGGTGGCGCCCGGCATGCAGTTCCTACCCGTGCCCGCCCGGGTCGCGGTCGCCCGCAAATGGCCGCTCGCCTACACCCCGGGAAAAAGCTGGGAAGCGGCGATGAAGCAGGTCCTCACCACGGAGCTCGTCGGGCGCGCCGAAATGCGCTACCTGTTCCCCGACAGCGAGATCCGCGCCGAACGACTCCTCGGCATGACCAAGTCTTTGATAGCCGTCCGCTCGGCGTAAGGCGGGGTCAGTAGTTTCAGAACATCAGTTGGCGCGCCTGTTGGGAACAGGCGGTCAACTCCGCGACGTCACGGTCGGGAACGACGCCGTTGCGCTCCCGGATGAGTGCCAGGAAGCCCTCCGGCACGGCGACGTGATGGCGGCGTACGAAATAGGCGAAGTCCTTGCGCCACAGCCAGTCCCCGTCCGTGAGGACGGTGGACCCGTTCATGACCTGCCGAGTGGGCTCGAACGGGTCGTCGGCGACATCCATGACATCGATCAGGACGTGGCCGGCGTTCAGGTAGCCGACCACCTGGCCGATGTCGGGTAGCTCCTCGCCGGTGACGTGGTCAAAGATGCTCTCCTGCGGTTCGGTCGAGCGGACCGGCCCGAACTCAACGAACATCCCCGCCGTCTTCAGTTGGCCCTTGTGCGTCATCGCCCACCGTTCGGGTCGAAGGTCTCCCATTCGCCGCCTCCCCGGATGAGCGGCTCCTGCCCCACCGGACCATACCGGTCGACACCCACGGCGTTCGTCGGCGCCATTACCGGCACTCCGAGGGCGACGGCGACCTGCTGCGCTGCGGGCGGGACGCCGGCATCCGGGTCGACCGTGCCGGTGTGGCAGGACACCAGACGAACCGGCCCGCCGTCGTAGTGCGGGTTGTTGCGGATTGCGTCGGCGATCTGGTTCGGGTGGGTGAAGTTGGCCGGGTAGTCCGCGCCGTCGGCGCCCACCTGGCCGGGCCGGAACAAACCATTGCGTTCGCCGTGGACAACTACGTCGTGGTAGCCGGGTTCCGGCGCGACCGCGTCGAAGTTGCGCATGGTGGAGCTGTCGTAGCCGATGGCGGTACTACCTGGCCGGTAGTAGACGGGATCGCCGGCTGGTAGGTGGGAGTCCGGTGGCCGGGACGGCGCCTGGGGGTGGGCCGCGGGGTCGTCCCAGTCCGACCGGCGGCCCATCGGGTCGATTCCCGTGTCGTCCGGAGTACCGGCGCGACCGTCCGGTCCGGCGCCAGCCGGCGCCTGCGTGCCGTCGCTGCGGGTGAGCCGGCGCAGTAGGTCGCGGAGTTCGTCGATGGCAGCGCCGAGGTGCGTCAGCATCGGCTTGAGTCGGCGCAGGCTGTTGAGCAGACCCATGACCAGTTTGGAGATCTTCGCGGCCCACTTCGCCACCAAGCTGCCTACCTGGGAGGCCACCAGCGGCGTGGCCAGGCCAAGCGTGAGTCCTTCCTCGGCAAGCCACATGGGCAGGCGCACCGCCAACACCGAGACAAAATCGGCGATCAGGTCGCGGACCATCTCCCGGACCAAGGCCACCAGCAGCCCGGCGCCCTCCACGATGGACCCGATGCCGGAAGCGGCGCGCTTCAGCGCATCCATCGCAGCAAGCTGCGCCCCTGTGTGGCCGCGATAGGCCTCGGCAGCCGGACCCGCCCAGTCGCTGAGCTGGCGAGTCATCGCATCCCGCAGGTCACCGGCCATGTCGGCGGTGCTGGCCGCGACGTTGCGCCAGGTCTGGGCGTACGCGGCGATCTGGTCCGGGTCGCCGGCGAGCCAGTCCAGCGCGTCGGACAGCGGCTTGACGTGCTCGATCAGCCAGGCCACCCCCCAACTGACCAGCGACCCGATCGGATCCACCACGAGACCCAGGGCCTCCAGCGACGCCGAGACGCCACCGATGGTGGAGTCGATCCAGCTGCCGGACTCCACGCCCTGCACGGTGTCGGTAATGCTCTCGGCGATCCCGATGCCGCTGTACCACTGCGTGGAGTCCTGACGCCCCGCGATCAACGGGTTGACGGTATCCGCCGTCATAGCGGCAACTCGATCCGCCGGCCCGCCCCGGCCACCCTCCGAGACCCGGCCTGATCGGTTGCCTCAGTGCTCGTAGCAGCCGAACGCAGGTCGACGGCAGTCTCCCTCAGCGCGGCGGCGCACTCGGTCAACGCGTCCACCGTTGGGTCGGCCAGCCGATCGATCAACCCGGGCAGGAACGCGCACAACTTGCCATACGCCTCGCCGCCCAACTGCACCTGCGCGGCCGCCGCCCGCCCGAGCTCCATCCCGTCCGCAACCTGATCCACAGCGCCTGCATGCGCGGCGACCGCCGCCGGCGAAATCTGGAACCCGTCACCCGGCATGCCAGCCCTTCCGCTGCGCGAGCTTGGGGGCGGTCGCCGGAAGCGGGAACCGGCGAGTAAAGCTGTTCAACAAAGCCAACCAAGATTGCAGCCAGTCCTCGGCACGGCCCATGTCACCGTTCAGCACGTACGCGCCTCCCCTATGCGGACATCGAACCGCACCAAGTCAACCACAGCCGATCAGGTACACCGATCGACTGAGAATGGTTCCCTTGACTCCCCTTTACGGCCGAAGCCGAACGCCTCGAGCCCAGCACAGGTAACAATGGGCCTCTTCCGCGAAGACCTGATGCGTGAGCCTGCGATAAGGGCGCCCCTTGAGGCCGGTGGGCATGAGACCCCCATACAGCGGCGCTCAGAGCCGTGGACCGGGTCGCTTGAAGCCGGCGCTACGGCCCCCTGGCTAGCGGCTCTTTACACACTGCCACTGATGTAGTCAGGCCTTCCGCCCGCCTCGACCCCCTCAAGAACCGAAATAAAACGATTCATCCGCTTTGCCTGTTGGGCCAACGAAGCTAGATCAACTCATGTACATTCCTCGAAGCGAGAGGGCGGACTTCCTCCTTCGCAAACTCAGGAGAAGTACTTTGCGATATAGCAAGATTTGGTTCGTCACGGGTGCCATCATCGCGGGCATGGCAGTTCCCGCTGTAGCCGAAGCCGCTCCGCCCGGCCCCGACTTCGCCCCCGTTATCTGCGAACGGGGTCATCAGTCTGCTCGCTTCGTGTCCAAGGTGAAGTCCAATGTCATCACGCACAAGAAGAAGGTTTCGATCGCGGACGGCATGACCGGTTCGAAGTCCATCACCACCACGGTCGAGCGCTCGGTGTCTGCAAGCGTCACATTCAACCAATCGACTCAGATTTCGGCGAGTGTCGTCATCGCGTCGCTGGAAGGGGCGATTGGTCTGGAGCTTGCTTCCAACCTCTCCCAAACTTCCACCAACTCGCAGACCTTCAACATGAATTTCAACAAGCCGGGGACCTACATCGTCTTCGATGGCGTGGAAAAGGCGTCCGGGGCTTGGACCGGCAGCAAGTGCAACAGCAACGGAACGGCGTTGGTGCCGGTGAGTGGAAAGGCGACCTCGTGGGCGATCGGCCACGAAGGATCCATCAACTGCGCCTCGAACTACCGCGCGGGTTCCATGCAAGCGAAGGCGAAGGAATATTGCTGACAGCGTGGTGCAGCGCCCGGCGGCTCTCGGCTGCCCTGGTAGCCGGCACTCTCACGATGGCTGCCGCGGCATGCTCGGCAGAAGGCACTAGCCGCGACGCCACCCCTCAAGCCGCACGCACCTCGGCTGACTCGACGCCGCGGGACCCGTCTGGAGGGGTTCCCTCGGTGACGGCAACCTCTGGCGACAATGGCAATCCGCGCTGTGCCGTGCAGATGGGCGAGGCGGAAGCGGGGAATCTGGTGTTACGAAGGCTGGACAACGGCGAGGCGTCGTCGTTCGGTGTCGAAGCCTTCGGACTCGATACCGAGGCGTGCCAAACGGCGACCCGGACGACGGCGATGCCGGCAACGCCGGCCTGCTCGGGGATCTTTCCGTGGATTGAAGGAGACGTCGACCACCGGCGCCAGGTGCTCGGGGCGGCCGGCGCACACCTGGTGGCATCCGCCAACGTCGACGGCCGCCTGCACCAGGTGCTGGTGAAGTTCGACAAGACAGCGCCCGCGCTCGCCCGGCTCAGCGACTTCGCGTCGCAATGCGGCGGACGGGAGGATGCCACGACAAACAGCATCCGCCGCTGGCGCATCGCCGCAGACGCGGAACGCGAAACCTGGATGCTCATGTCCGGCGGCACGGTCCTCTATCTCCGCTTCGACATGAAGATCGGTGACGGATTCACGTCCCGCCAGGTCCGACAGGTAGCGGATGACGCCATGAGAGTGACCGCGAGCTAGGAAACGGCGCGCTCCCGGTGGATCAGTGCCAACTCCCGGCGGCGGCAATGCGTTCTTCGAGGGACGTCACCACGTCACCGTAAGCACAAAGCCGCCCCGAACGGATTTCTCGTCAATGCTGACGCGGCCGCTGTTGATGGCGCCGCCGAACGACAGGTCTTGGCGGGGAAAGCCACCGGCGAGGATGTCGATCAGTTGAGGCCGCCGTCGCCGGAGAACAGGGAGCCGAGCAGCATCGCGCCACACCTCCGATGCGGGTGAGGTGGCGCGGGCCGCGTGTCGTCCACGAGGTCGCCGCTGTCGGCCGACTCGTCGTGTGCGTGTGGGTGCCCGGTGCGATCCAGTACGACGGCGGCCCGCGGCGGGGCGGAACGGAGAGTGTCAGCGGCGCGGGGTTTCCTGTGGATCAGTCGGTGAGCAGAGATCACCAACGTGGACCTTCGTTCTTCCATAGGGCTCCACCTGGTCAATGACTTGATCGTGTGCTCTACGTCATGCGGTGGTAGTGGGATCGCCGGGCGTCGGTGCCCCGGCGGGGTGCGGGCGTCGCACGTGGGCAAGTGCGGCGTTGACTCGGTCATTGGCCTCGGCCAGCGATATCGCGGCGCCGATCATGCAAAGCACGGCCAGGACGACCGCGACGGCAAGGAGGTCGCTCATGCCGGCGTGCTGGCGGCCGGCGCCGGGACGAGCGTGCGGGCCATGCCGCCGCGCCGGCGGATCAGCCGGCCGTCGGCGATCAGGCCATCCAGGTGATAGGCCACGGTGGACACGGCTAGCCCGGTGGCGGCGGCGATCTCGGCCACCCCACTCTTTGCCGATACCTCAAGAGTCGCACCAGCGCTTCCGGTAGGAGCGCGCCTGCAGTGAGGGCACCGCGGGCGGACAAAATGTCCGGTATAGGTCCGCCTGCTCCGCGCATAATGCTTCGCGTGACGCAGAGTTCCTCTCGGCGGCCCTCGACTACCTGGTTCTTCGCAGTGTCGATTGCCCTCCTAGCTGTCGGCGCGCTTCTTCTAGGCCTCGGCCTCGGCTTAGATAGCGCCGAAAAAATGCTCAGCATTGTCGGCTCGCTAGCGGGCGTAGTCGGCGCGGCGGTCGGCATGGTGGCGCTGTTGCGTGCCCGCGCTGCCCCGGCCACGTCGGCTGAGCACGATGTCACGCCGTCTCCGCGCGCTGTACCGGCGGGAGGTATCTCCTCGGGCCGCGATACTTACATTTCGGGCCGCGATACCCACATTGGGCACAAGGTCAGCACGGGTGGTTTGCTGGCGGTAGGCGGAGTTTTGGCCACGCTCTACCTGGTGCTTGGTGCCGTCGGGGTGGCACAATCGGAGGCAGGCGACACTGCGACCGGGGACCAAATTTTGAATCTGCCAACCGGGAGAAACGCAAAGCCGGCTGACCCCGATGGCAACGCCGCGGCGCAAGCAGACACTCTCGCTGACAGGCAACAATCCCGGCGTCTGTCACTAAAACTGTCAACCTCAACAGTCCGACTCGGGGACACTTATGTAGCGACCGTAACTGGTCTTAGCCCGGGCGAGCGTGTCCTGTTGCACTGGACGGGTTCATCTAGCGGGACGATCGGGATTGCCGCTGCCGATTCGGACGGTAGAGCGCGCATGACCGTGCGCGAAGGAGCCGAGCCTGGAAGCTACACGATCAGGGCCGACGCTGAACGTTCGGCGCAGACCGCGGAGGCGCCCCTGCTGGTGGTTTCAGGGGGCTGACGCAGGTTGCCATCACTCATTCGCCGCGATCCGCCCGCCGAGTCGAGGTGAGGCCGGCACAGACGGCCAATCACCCCCTGCGGTCGAGGGACCGGGCGCCGTCGCGCACGGCGGCGGCGAACCGGTCGGGTTGGCGGGGTGACGGCGGTCTCTCCCGCGTCGTACACCGGCCCGTCCCCGACCTTTGACCAGGGCGGACAGGTTGATGACCTGCTCGCGCAGGTCGGCCGGGCCGCTCACCCCCGCCCCGGTGATCGAGTACGGCGTGGTGGTGAGGCGCCGGGTGGCCGTGGCCGCGGCCGGGGCGGCACGCTCGATGCCCTGCACGAAACCCGCCACGACTTGATCGCCGATGCCGGCGAACACGCGCGATGGTGAGGCGATGCCCAGCGCGGAGCGGGCCGCGCCGATGACGCTGGCGCCGAGGTTGCGCGCGACCGGCACGATCGGCGGCGCCACATAACCTACTCTCCACACCAGAATGGCACAGAGTGCCCGCCGCTCCTCACCCGGCTTATCGCGCTGCCTGGACGGGTGAGATGTCAGGTGCAGGCTGTACCCCAGCGACTTCGTGGCACAGAGTAGAACGATGGACACTGCTAAATGCTTCCCAAATGGATGGAACGCAGTTGCCTCAGCATCGCCTAATTCGCAACTCGCGGGTGTAGTCGCAGGATTTGTGTTCACCGGCCTAGTTATCCTCCTGGGTAAACCGGGACCAAAAAGCACTCAAGCGATAGGGCTATTTTGCGCCGCTTTCGTATGTTTAGCTTTCGACAGCTATTTGTACGGCCTTGTGGTCGGACAGAGCACTGATAGCGTGTGCCCTCGCATGTGGAGTGAGGTGATGCCAGCAGGTGGAATGCTAGGAGTTGGTGGAGTCGCCGCCATTAGCGGAATCGCATGGCTGTTGGCGAGCTACCTTGACGAAGCGTCCGGCAGGGCCGACGGCGGCGGCGCATCTGTGGCGACTCGGCGTGACCTTCATCGGCTGACAACCGTAATGGTGCACGGAATGACGGTCACTGTCTCACTTCTGTTGGTCAGTGCCACCCTCGACTATCTGGACAAGGTTCTGGTCCACGGCACTAAGGGCTGGATGACGATGGCCGCGTATGCGGTCCCACTCGCTGTTGCCGGAACAGCAATCACCATGGCTTTTCTCCGCGCCCGTCGGTTACGGGGCGCCACTGCTCCACAAGCTGCTTCGGAGAAGGCCGCAGCAACAAGCACCACAGCAAGTGCAATTGGAATCCTAATCTATGCGCTTACTGGGCCAATCACGGCTGGTGGGATTTTCGTGAACCTCCCACCATCAGTGTGGTCGCCGACTCCAACATGGCTGATCCTGATCGGAGTCCTTCTCGGCCTCGGTTTTCCAGGCGCTCTCCTAGTGATGCTGGCGCTCGCGGCTCCACCACTGAAGTATCCAGGAGTGAGTCTCGAAATCTTCAGTCATCCAGCCAGGCGCTCTGACGAATCCAAGCGGTCACACGGCTCTAAGGAAGCGGCGGTCGAGCCGAAGAAGAGTCCGATCAAAGACGTCCCGAAAACTCATGAATCTGAAAGTTAACGCGGATCCCAAATCGAAACAAGCGACTTGGCGGCGTCCATTTTGGTCAGGGTGAGCTTGACCGCGCGCACGAAGTCGGGTGCGGTGCCCTCGTCGGGTCCGTCTGTGTCGGTGATGATACCGGTCCCGATGTAGCAGTTGACCACCGAGCGGTCGCGCAGGTTGGGGGCGCCGTAGTCGCGGATCCACCGCATCGAGAATCCGCCGTAGGACTCGGACCGGCCGAAGGCGGCGCCCTGCGGGGCCGGGCACGTACGCAGTACGCATCGACGGCTACAACCGGGGCACGCGGGACGAAGACGAGATGCCGGTGGGCGGGCCGTTCCCTCAGCGTTTCCCCGGACGGTCGGAGTCGTATCGCTTCACGATGTGGCAGACCTCGGATGAACCGAGGTGGGACGAGGAGGATGAGTAGCCGGAGCTGCCGCTCATCCTCCTCTGCCTGACTAAGTTAGGGACGTATCAAGATCGCGGACGCGGAGCTCACCGAATTGGTGCAGACGACCGGCAGCACGCTGCAAGAACTCACCGGCATCGGCCCGTCCGGATCCGCTCGTCTGCTTGGCGATATCGGTGACATCAGCCGTTTCGCCAGCCGCGGGCACTTCGCGTCCTGGAACGGCACCGCACCCATCGACGCCTCGTCCGGCGACCAGAACCGGCACCGGCTGTCGCGGGCCGGGAACCGGCGCATCAACCGGGTCCTGCACATCATGGCCGTGGTCCAGCTGCGCCGTGACACCGAAGGCCGCCGCTACTACCGGCGCAAACTCGCCGCCGGCAAAACCCCAATGGAAGCGATGCGAGCGCTGAAACGCCGCCTGTCCGACATCGTCTACCGGCGCATGGTCGCCGACGCCATAGCCGCTAGGACGGGCCCGGGAGGACACCTGGGGGCGACTCTGCAATCCAGCGCGGCCGACCCAAACCCCATGATCGACACTTCGGAAAAGTCACTTCCCGGACCCGCCGCACCCCAGCCTAGAACACCCCTACGCGCGGCATTGATGGCATGAAGGAGCGGGGCCTCGCTCCTCGTGACTCCCGGCGGGATGCTCGGGGTGCTCACGTCAGACGACGAAGGAGGCCCCACATGTCAGCAGAGTACGACGGGCAGCAATACGTGGGTATCGATCTGCATCGCCGCCGGTCGGTGATCGTGCGGATGGACTCGGACGGGCAGCGGCTGGACACCGTCCGCGTCGACAACGACGCGATGGCACTCGCCGCGCAGGTCGCCAAGGCCGGAGAGCATCCACAGGTCGTCCTGGAAGCCACTTACGGCTGGTACTGGGCCGCCGACGTGTTGGCCGAGGCGGGCGCTGAGGTGCACCTGGCGCACCCGCTCGGGGTGAAAGGGTTCGCCTACCGGCGGGTCAAGAACGACGTCCGCGACGCCGCCGATCTGGCGGATCTGCTGCGGATGGGTCGGCTGCCCGAAGGTTGGATCGCTCCACCGGCGGTCCGTGAGTTGCGGGAGATGGTGCGGCACCGGGCCAAACTGGTCGCCTCGCGCAGCGGCCTGAAAGCCTCCGTGCACGCGGTGCTGGCCAAACAGGGCCTGCACCCGCCGGTGACGGACCTGTTCGGTGTCAGCGGCCGGCATTGGTTGAGCGCGGCGCCGCTGGACGCGGCTTATCGGCTGCGGGTCAACGCGCTGCTGCGGCTGATCGACGCCGTCGATTTCGAGATCACCGCGGTCGCCGGACCGCTGCGCGCGGCCCTCGCTGATCACCCGGGCTTCCGGGCGGTGCAGAAGATCCCCGGCGTCGGTCCGGTCCTGGCGGCAGTCTTCGTCGCGGAGATCGGCGATGTGGGCCGCTTCGCCAGCCCGGCGCACCTGAGCTCGTGGGCCGGACTGACGCCCAAACATCGCGAGTCCGACACCGTCGTGCGGCGCGGCCCGATCACCAAACAAGGCTCCACCCTGGTGCGGTAGGCCGCGGTCGAAGCCGCCCAGGGCGCCCGCAATGCCGACTGGCTCAGCCAGACGCGCACCCGCATCGCTGAACGCAGGGGCCGCAACATCGCCACCGTCGCGGTGGCCCGCAAGCTGCTCACCTACGTCTACTACGGCCTACGCGACGGGCACACCCGCGCCCTCGAGCAGACTCCGAAGGCGGCATGAGCAGGCTCGGACGTGACCGGACGCGGGTCGTTCTGTGTCTGACCCCCGACGGCCGACGGCGTGGTCGCCCTCCTTGATGGATGACACAGAGGTGTCCAAAAGAGTGTATGGCTTCCGAAGGCTCAAGTGGCGGCAATCAAGAAATCATCGACTGCTTCGGTGCCGCCGGTTACCGTGTCGGCATGACATCTACGGGGGCTCGCAGTATGCCAGAGCACACCGTCGACTGCTGGATGGCCGCAGCCGTCATCGCGCGTTTCCCTCAAGCGTTGATATGGGCGCCGACTCAGCAGGTCGTGGATCGAAACTGGGATGTAGCTTTTACTTTCGGCCCTGGCAAGGCAATGATTTTCGAGAATAAGGGCACGAGGCCGCAGTCGGCAAAAAACGATCATCATGTCGTGGACATCAATCTTCGTCAGCTGCGCGGGTATAGGAGCCTGGGCGGCGCTCCTGTCTACTACCTGATACCTGCGCCTCGCTGGCCGTCGCGGCAGGCCATGGTTGCCAATCAGCCGCTTGACCCAGTGCCGTGGGCTGCTGCATGTCGTACTGGCAGTCTATGCGTAGATCGGCACGACGGTGTCCCACATAGCGGCTTTGATAAATGGTCATATGTGATATCCGAGAATGATCTATGGGATCACCTGAGAACGAAGGGCCCGATTTCGTCAACTGCGAAAAGTCGAACAAGACTAACGACTGATCTCGCCTTAGCTTCCGGGCCGCTTACCCTACATGACTTCCTTGAAGGAGTTGCATCCTGTCACCAGGGTGGCGAACCGTTCGATTCCGTTGAAGCCGCACAGAAATGGTGGTCTAGTCGCCAAGTCCTTAAGCCCTCATCGTCCGGAACAGAATCCGGGGGATCGACTTCGACCACCAAGAAGCTATCGACGGGAACACTCGCAGTGTTCATACCGTTCCCGCACGCTACAATGCAATAGGCGTCCGTCCGCAGGAACTGCACTCAACTCGGCACGATAGCGCCTGCGGCGCTCTCCGGTTGCGCGCGGCGCACTCTTCTTGATCGCAGACTTGGTGGTAAACAGGCATTCTTGTCGTCGCCTCCGGGCGACGGGCGTTACTCCCAGTCGTGCAAGCTGAACGAAGCACCCGCCTGGATCTGCCGTAGCGCTTCGGCTGGATACTCGACCATGTCACTGGGCGGATCATCCGCATCCGACACCCAGACCAGCTCAGAACACTTGTGGGGCTCCCGGTTAGCTGGCTCGCCGACCCAACTCTCTGCCCGAAAGAAGAACCCCACTCGTGCTGCACCCTGCGGGTTGCGGTGGTGCATCACGTGCACGCATCTCAGCTCTTCCCGTGCCACGCTGATGCCAACTTCCTCCTCAGCCTCGCGAATCACCGCCGCGACGACATCCTCATCCTCCTCGAGGTGTCCCGACGGGACTGTCTCGCTAACGGTGTTTCCGGCGTCTTTGGTTAGTAGGTTTCGGCGGCCGGGAACCGGTCGCCGAAGGTGATCGAGAAGGCGTTCAGG
>NZ_JBFBAJ010000017.1:0-22999 GCF_040682215.1 Actinoplanes sp. NPDC051346
GTAGTCGTACACCGTCTTCGCCGGTGGGAAATCGTGCGGCAGGTACTCCCAGGCGATCCCGGTCCGTGTGACGTAGAGAATCGCGTTCACGATCTCCCGCAGATCGTGAACCGGCGGGTTGATCCCGAGTCCTGGCCGAGAGGCTCGCCACCGCGTCAGGACCGGTTCGATCACCGCCCACCGCGCATCCGACAGGTCCGATCGATATGGACGTCGCTCCATCCTCATGCCCCGCCAACGAGTCAGCACGGCTGCCAACCGCCCACAAACGCGAATCAACCCGATCGAGGATCAGATGCCCTCTAAGCCGGAGGAGCTGTCACGCAACGTCACGCTCAACGGGTGTGATGCCGCTCGACAGACCGGTGTCACCGGAGCGACGCCTACTTGCTCAGGGGAACGGCGGGAGGTTTAGGAACCCTGGCGTGACGAGGGCGGGACCAGCGCGTGTACCTGAACCTCGGCCGCAAGGACTTTCGATGCCAGACCAGCTCTCGGATCGGCAGTGCGCTGCGTGTCGCGGCGGCAGCTTGCCCTGGTCACCGGCCAAGCGCATCGGCTGACCGACCACCGTGGGCAGAACGCTCACACGGGCCGAGGTTAAAACACAAGCTAAGCGATGTCTCGTAACTCTATGCGGCGTTGCCTTTGAGGGGTTTGTGGGTCAGCTGGCCAGAGCGATGTTGTGCAGGTGGGCGATCCCGGCAGCGGTGACGGCCAGGGTCCGGGCAGCGCGACGGTAGTCACGCAGGATCTTGTAGGTCTTGAGCCGGGCCAGTTGACGCATGGTCAGGTTGATACGCCAGTACACGGCCACCAGCAGCACCCGATTCGGCAGATCGAGTGCCCAGGGCCGGCCCGGACGGCATACCTGGCGAATTCTGGTTTGCGGGAAGGCGCTGCCGTACCCGGGCGGCCCCGGTGACGGTCGTCGGCTACGGCCGGTTGTGGATGTACCAAGCCTTACTTCTGGGCAGGGCGATAGCCAGCTGCCATCGGGCCATCTCGAGATGCGACGCCATCCCGAGAATCTGGCCGGCCACGGTCCAGGCATCTTCGCGTGACTGTGGCGGCCGTTCGACGACCAGCTGCAGGATGGTGTCCCAACTAGCCACGAGGTGCGCGCCCCAGCGTTCGTGCCACTGCCGTAAGGCCGCTGCCAAGCCATCGTCCGAGGTCATGTAGAAATCGGTCCAGAAGGGTGCCATCCATGGCAAGGCGGTGGGCAGCAGCATCAGTGCTACCCGGTCCGGGGCGTACCAGGATTCGATGTGGAGAACATTGCGGTCGTCGTTCTCCATCCGGTAGAGCAGTTCCGGATCGGACAGCACCCGCTGGTATGCCCACGGTTCCAGGACCCCGCTCGTCGCAGGTAGTCCAAACGTCCGAACCGCCTCCGCTGTCAGATCGACGGCATAACTTTGAGTAACCACGGCTACATATCCAGCGTCGATCAATTCCTCGTCGTCTTCACGCGTGAACTCCGGCCACGGATCGGTGGTCGACGCCGTTCGGTCGAGGTCGGCCAACTCCGACGCGGTCGGCGCAGCAGGGTCGGGTTGTGCTCGCAGCCGCTGCCACTCGGGCTCGAATTCATCGCTGACCAGGACTGGCCATCGGCCCGTGACCGGCACTTTCGCGCGCGCGGCGCGCCAAGCCGCTAGCGACTCGTCCGGCGGGACATTCTGCACCAAGATGGTTCCGCGGGGGCCGTGGCCGATCGGCAGGCCGGCCATTGGCGTTCCGGACAGCGCTACGGCCACCTCATCAGGCGTCATCACCAACCAATTGTGTGCGACACCTTAGCTGAACGTCACCGGATCCCGGTACGTGCCTTGTGTCCCGGTGGAATTGCGCCGGTCGCAGCCCGGTGAGCGGTGGATCGACTCGAGGTGGGAGGCTGAGAGCACCCGCACCCATCGATGATCACCCACGGTTCGAACCGGACCGCCACCGGGTCACGAGACATCGCTTAGAGGCGGCAACAAGCAACTCAAACGCGCTCCTCCCGGCATCACGGAACGCGTCAGAGCCCCGATCGCGCGGACGGAGGCGCCTGGGTTACTGCAGGGCAGCGGCTCCGAAGGAGACCGAGAAGCGGGCGCACCAGATGGTGATGCTGCGGTAGGCGTCCGGGTCGGCGTCGGCCGGCAGGCGGTAGACCTGGTCGCCGCGGTTTCCTTTCAGGCGTCCCAGTTCGAGGTGGCGGCCGTCGTCGAAGACGCGCCAGGCGGGCACTCCGGTGTTCACCTTCTGATCGGTGAGCCAGACTCGCAGGTCGGGGCCGTCCGAGGTGTCGAGGCCGACCAGCTCCAGTTGGTGGCCGCCGTCGCTGGTGCGGACGAGGCGGGCGGTGCCGGTGGTCTCGTGCTCGTGGGTGACGAAGCTGCCCTGACGGACGATCACGGGACCGGCGGGTGGGGCCGCGGGCGGTGCGGTGGTGCCCTGGGGCTTGCCCTTCGACATGCCGGTCATCGGGGACGCCGTGCCGGTGCCCGGCGCCGACAGGGTCGGGCCGGTGGTGGGTGCCGCGGCGGAGAGTTGGTCCATCACGGTCGTGGTCGTCCAGAGCCGCCAGGGCTGGAAGAGGGAGAGGCCGACCGCGCCGCCCACGGCGAAGAGGACGATCGCCACCCAGGTCACGGGTCTGGTGAGAAGTCGTCGGATCATGAGATTGAGTAAACCCGGGCGGTCGGTCGGCGGGAAGGGGTGGGCTGCTTACCAACTTCTTACGGTTCCTGGCACCGAGAAACCGCAAACCCAGCGGGCGGCAATGGTGAGAAGTAGGTATGTCCGCGGAGGACGTCCGGCGGAACACTGCTGTGGTCCCGTCACCGGTTCGAAGGAGCGCCCTCATGCACCCCCGTTCACCGTCCTCCTGGGCGCGGCGCCTGGCCGGCGTCCTGGCCGTGGCGGCAGTCGCCGCCGCGACCGTGCTGACGCCCACGGCCGCGTGGGCCGCCGGTCCCGGTCCCTACGGTGCCGGGTTCGTCTGGCTCGACACCCCGGACGCCTCGATGTGCATCGCGCCGGCGGAGCGCCAGTGGAACTCGTCGTCGCCCTGGCAGCCCGTCAACGAGGTCTGCGGCGAGGACGTCGGGCTCTACTCCGTCTACCTGCCGGGCCAGGCAGCCCGGGCGGGCAGCGTCCAGGTGACCGCGTACGGCTCCGACGCCGCCTACTGCAAGATCCAGAGCTGGGCGCCCAGCGGGACCAGCCAGCGGGTGCTCGTCAGGTGCCTGGACCACCACGGCGCGCCCACCGACAGCCAGTTCACCCTTTCCTACACCAACCGCGCGGGTACGGGCGGCAGCCCGATGGCGTACGTCTTCGCCAACCAGCCCACCACCGCCTCCTACACGCCGCCGGCGAACTACCAGTACAACTCCACCGGCGCCACCAACACGATCACCCGGTCGGCGACCGAGGTCGGCGTCTACACCGTCAACGCGCCGGGGATCGGCACGGCGGGCGGGCACGTGCAGGTGACCGCGTACGGCACCGGCAGGGAGTGGTGCACGGCCTGGAACTGGCTCGCGTCCGGGACGGCCGAGCGCGTTCAGGTGCGCTGCTACAGCGCCACCGGAGCCCCGGCGGACTCCCGCTTCACGATGAGCTTCGTCAAGAACGGCAACATTCTGGGTACGGGCGTGTGCTGCAACTCCGACGGGCACCCCACGTCGTACCTGTTCGCGAGCAACCCCACCGCGGCCTCCTACGAGCCGGTCGCGGCGTACCGGTTCCTGTCGGGCACGAGCCGGATCACCCGGCTCGCCGCCGGCCGCTACCAGGTGAACTACGGCTGGGCAGCCGCGCCCGGCGCGGTGAACGTGACCACCGTCGGCGGGGGCGGGGCCCGCTGCAAGGTCGAGTCGTACGTTTCCGCGGAGGTCGCGACCGTGGCCTGCCACACCACCGGCGGTGCGCCGGTCGACGCGACGTTCCTGCTGCACCACGTGGGTCCGTTCGTGGTCGGCTGACCGGCGGAGATCAGCCTCCGGCGTCCGGCAGCAGGCCGAGCGTCCGGGCCCGCAGCACGGTGGCCAGGCGGTCGCCGGTGCCGAGCTTGCGATACAGCGCGGCGAGATGCTTGTGGACCGTGCCGGTGCTGATGCCGAGTCGCCGACCGATGGAAGCGGCGGTCAGCGACTCGGCGAGCAGCGCCAGGACGTCCATTTCCCGGGGGGTGAGCCGGCGGATCCCAGGATCCGCCGGCTCTGCCGGGTCCGCGGGGTCGAGGGGGATCCCGGTGATCCTGAACAGCCACTGCGGCCGGGCGCCACACCGGGCGAACTCGCTCTGCGCGGCCTTGATCTCGCGGCCGGCGCGGGCCGGGCTCACCGTGTCCCGGTACGCGGCGGCGAGGTAGAGCCGGGCCCGGGCGACGCCGAGATGGTCCCCGGCACGGGCGAACAGCGCCGCCGCGCGTCCCGCGTGGCCGGCCGCGGCCCGGGGATCGGTGGAAAGGACGGCGTGGGTCTGTGCCATCGCGACCATCCCGGCGTGCCGGGGATAGGCGGGTCCGACGCTCAGCCGGGCCGCGCCGGCGGCCAGTTCGCTCGCGAGGCGGCGGTCGCCGGTGGCGGCGGCCGCGGCGCACAGCACCTCGAACCATCGGGGCCGCCACAGGGGCCGGACGGCGCGCAGGTCCGCACCCTCGCCGGCGGTAAGCATGAGGTCGAGGCAGCCCTCCGGATCACCGGCGGCGTACCGGGCCCAGCCGAGCATCCCGTCCGCCGAGGCGGACTGCCAGTCGCGGTGGCCGGGGCCGAGGGACTCCGCCTCCGTGCCGGCGGCCAGCGCGCCGTCGAGGTCGCCGGTCCAGACCAGGCCCCAGCAGCGGTAGCCCTGGACCCGGGCCCGCCCGTCCGGGCCGCCGGTCAGCGTCACGGACTCCAGCGCGTCGTCGAGCAGCGGCAGGGCCTCGCGCAGGTCGCCGGTGCAGCAGTGCACGACGCCCTCGATCGTCTGCAACGAGCCGATGAGGTGGCTCTGGCCGGTGGCCCGGGCGACCCGCAGCGCCCGGCGCAGGTGCCGCCGGGCCTGTGCGTAGCGCTCCAGGTAGAGCTCGCCCCAGCCGAGGAACAGCGCGGCGTCGAGGCGTTCGGCCAGCTCGTGGTCGGGCATGGCGTCGACCATGGCGGTCGCCTCGTCGAGCCGGACGGCGGCGTTCTCCTGGCCGGGTCCCGCCGCGTGGCTCACCGCCACGCCGACCCCGAGCGAGGCGGCGAGCAGGGGGCGGTTGCCGGTGAGCCGGGCGGTGTCGATGGCGTCCGCGACCTCCTTCTCCCCGGCCGTACCCGTCATCAGGGTCGTCAGCGCGAGGGCGACCCGCAGCGTCCCGGCGGCCATGCCGCGGGGGTCCGACAGGGCGTCCAGTTCGCGGACCACCAGGGCGTGAGCCTCCTCGTGGTCGCCGAGCAGGTGCTGGAGCGCGCACAGGAAGCTGACCACCCGGGCCCGGGGTTCGCTGCCGGGCGGGAGCATGCCGAGGAGCTCGTTCAGCAGCGACCGGGCCTCGGTGAGCTGACCGGTGATGCCGAGGGCCTCGGCGCGCAGGTGCAGGAGCTCCATCCGGGTCGGAATGGTCGCGTCCTGCCGGGGGAGCAGGGACAGGGCCGCCCGCAGCCAGTGTGCGGCCGCCGCCGGGGTGACCCGCAGCGCCTCCGCCGCCGCGGCTCGCAGCAGTTCCACCGCGGCCAGGTCGCCGAGGGTGGCGGAGGCGTGCACGTGCACGGCCTGGTCGGCGAGGGGTGCCTTCCGGCGCCGAAGTTCCGCCGCGGCGCGGGCGTGCGCCGCGACCCGCCAGCCCGGGCCGGCGTCGTGGTACGCGGCGCTGCGCAGCAACGGGTGTCGGAAGTGGACCGCGCCGCCGAAACCGGCCGGGCGCAGCAGATCCCGGGTGGTGAGGTCGTCCAGCGCGGCGAGGACGGTCCTCAGCGGCAGTTCCGCCACGGCGGCGAGCAGGCCGGGGTCGGTGGTGTCCCCGGTGACGGCGGCCGCGTGCAGCACCTGGCGGCGTACGGTGTCGAGCGTCGCGAACTCGCCGGCCATCGCCGACGCGACGTCGGGCGGCGGCGCGGTGCCGTCCGTCGCGGCGCCCCGGGCGAGCAGCTCCAGATGGAACGGGTTGCCGGCGCTGGCGTCGTACAGTTTGCGGCGCCAGCGCGGACCGGCCTCCGCCGGGAGCAGCGGCGCGGCCTCCGCGAACGACAGCGGCCCGACGGTGACGACGGTGGCCAGCCCGCGCTGCACCGCGGCCGACATGGCGTGCGAGAGCATTGCCGGCACCTGCCGCGGTCGGTACGCCAGCGCCAGCAGCACGCCGCCGCGCGGAGGATGGCGCAGCAGGTGGTCGAGCAGCTCCACCGAGCCGGTGTCGCTCCAATGCAGGTCGTCGAGGACCAGAACGAGTCCGTGGCCGGCGGCGATGCCCTCGAGCAGGGCGCGCACCGCCCGGTGCACCCGGTAACGCTCGGAGGCCAGCAGCGCGGGCTCGCCGGTCTCGGTCTCGGGGGTCAGGTCCGGGAACACGGTACGCAGCAGCTGGAGGTCGGCGGCGGCGGGCGCGGGCGACAACCCGGCCGCCCGGGCGTCGACGTGGTCGGCCAGCGCGTTCCTGATCGTGCCGAAGGGCACCTCGCGTTCGAACTCGGCCGCCCGCCCGGCGAGGACCGGGCAGCCCCGACGTCGGGCCTCGGCGGCGAGTTCGCCGAGCAACCGCGTCTTGCCGATGCCGGGATCCCCGCAGATCCCGATCACCACGGCGCCGTCGGCCCGCCGGTCCAGTGCCTCGCGCAGCACTGCCAGTTCCGAGGCCCGCCCGGCCAACGAGTCCCGCACGCGTCCCCTCTCGCCGAGCCGCCAGCCGAGATCCTATACATCGACGAGTGCCGGTCCCCGCGGCGGAGGGTGTGACCGGGCGCACGACGAATCCGCCGGGGTGGAGGCAACCTTTCGCGGGCGCGGCGCCACTGAACGGACGTATTCGCTCGGACGGCTGGAAGGAAGCTTGGTGCCGCACTCTCGCAAACGTTGGACCCTGTCATTGGCCCTGGTGGGAGGGATCGCCGTCGCCGCTGGACTCGTCATCGCCGCGTTGCCGTCGGACGCCGGCACGGCACCGCTGCCGGCGGCGGGCACCACGTACACCCTGCGGGTCGAGCGCAGTGACCTCTGCCTGGACGTCACCGACGGCAGCCGCGTCCGCGGCGCCCGGTTGCAGCAGTGGGGTTGCGCTCCGGCCGCGGGATGGCAGCAGTTTCACGCCGTCGCCGCCGAGCGGGGCCTGTTGGCTCTGCGCAATGTGGGTAGCGGGCTCTGCGTCGCCGCGCCGGACGGTTCGACCACCAGCGGCAGGCAGGTCGTGCAGGAGTCCTGTGACGGGGAGCGGACCAACCAGCTGTGGAGCCTCAAGCGGGCCCGTAGGGGCACCATCCAGGTGGTCAACGCCAACAGCGGGCTGTGCCTGAGCGATCTGGGAGCCAGCACCACGCCGGGTGCCGCTGTCATCCAGGAGACCTGCACCAACAACTCGAACAAACGGTGGACATTCACCGCCGTCACGGCCGCTCCGGCTGCTCCGTCCGCATCGCCCGGAACGCCGCGGCCGACCGCGACGGCGCCGACCGCGACGGCGCCGACCGCCACGGCGCCGGCCGCCACGGCGCCGCCGTCCGGCCGTACGGTCACGGGCGTGACCTCGGCCGACCTCGTCGTGGCGCCGGGCGGCAGCGACGGTGACCCGGGCACCCTGGCCCGGCCTCTGGCGACGCTCGCCAAGGCGGTCTCGGTCGTCCGGCCAGGACAGGTCATCGCCCTGCGGGGTGGCGTCTACCGGCCCACCGCCACCGTGCGGATCACCACGAGCGGGACGGCGAGCGCGCGCATCACGCTGAGCAACTACGCCTCGGAGCGGCCGGTGCTGGACCTCGGCGCGGTGCCGGCTACACAGTGGGGGGTCGACCAGCGCGCCGACCACTGGACCGTCCAGGGTCTGGAGATCAGGAACGCCCGCAATCATCCGTACGTGTGCAGCTCGTGCCGGCAGAACGTGTTCCGCCGGCTGAACTCGCACGACAACCAGTCCAGCGGCTTCACGCTCCGAGGCGAGAACACGATCGGCAACCAGATCCTGGACAGCGACTTCCACCACAACCACGACGACGCGACGAGGGGTCAGAACGCCGACGGCATCGACGTGAAGTTCGGCTCCGGCGTCGGCAACGTCGTCAAGGGGGTCCGCCTGTACGCCAACGCCGACGACGGCATCGACCTGTGGTCGTTCACCAGTCCGGTCACCATCGACGGCACCTGGGCGTACGGCAACGGAGTGAACCGGTGGGGCATCCGCGGCTGGGAGGGCAACGGCAACGGTTTCAAGCTCGGCGGCGGCCGTCCCGTCCCGCCGGTCGCGCACGTCGTCACCGACAGCAAGGCGTGGGACAACACCGCCAACGGCTACACGGAGAACTCCAACGCCGGGCGGCTGCGCCTGCAGCGCAACACCGCGTTCCGCAACGGCGGCGCCGGATTCTTCTTCCGCGACTCGGCCGCCGCGCTGACCGGCAATCTCGACCTGGCCAACGGTGACGGACCGGTGATCGGCGACCGGGTGGACGAGACCCGCAACTCCTGGAACGGCGGCGGTAGGACGGTCGTCTCCGGCACGGATCCGGCGGTGGCTCAGGGCGCCCGCCGCCCCGACGGCTCGCTGCCGGCCACCGCCTTCCTCACCGACGTGCGCCGCGCCTACGGAGCCCGAGCGACCGGGTAACGACCGGTTCGGGTGCGCCGGGTCTACGGCGCTCGAGCGACCGGGTAACGACCGGTTCGGGTGCGCCGGGTCTACGGCGCTCGAGCGACCGGGTAACGACCGGTTCGGGTGCGGCGGGTCGGGAGGCCCGCCGCACCCGTTGTCACGGCAGCCGGACGATGCTCTGCCCGGGATCGACGACGACGGTCGCGACGATCTCGCCGTCGCGGCGGAACGTCACCGTCCGGCGCGCCGCCGTCGGGTTGACGGCCAGCAGGCGCGGCTGCCCGGCGGTGCCGAAGGCCAGCCCGTACGGGCCGTCGGCCACCACCGCGGGTTGCGGGGGACCGTACGCCGTCAGCATCTCCACCCAGTAGCGCACCATGGCGCGGCTCGTGCTCTCCTCCCGGGGCAGCCGTGCGGTGAGCCGGCGTCGGGCCGCCGCGGGATCCGCGACCGCGAGGTCGGCCGCGAACAGGTCTCCCCAGATGCGGGGATCGCCGCCCACGTCCCGGCCGAGTTCGCGGGCGCGGGCCGCCGCCGGCTTCGGGTCGCCGCGATACAGCGAACCGAAGGTGAGCGGCAGCAGCTGGATGCCCAGCACGGATTCGGGCCGCGGATCGAACCACGTCGCGTAGTCGATCTTGGCGTCCCAGACGATCCCGGCGCCGGTGTGCGCGTACCCGGCCGGGCGTTCCCCGGTCTCGCCGAGCCAGTAGCGGCGGGCGGTCGCGGCCTCGAGCGCGTAGTGCGTGACGCCGTACGTGGTGAGCTGCTCGTTGCCGGAGACGATGCCCCAGCGGGTAACAGCCTCCCAGGCGGCGACCGCCTCGCTCGACGACTCCTGGTTGTTGCCATCGGCGAAGGGCGCGAACCCGGACGCCGCGGAGTGACCGAGGTAGGCGTTGAACGCGCGGAACGCCGGGAAGCCGTCCGCGCCGGGGCCGGACAGGGTGCCGCTGTAGTCGCGGGCGACCAGGGCGACGGCGCCGCCGTAGTCCCGCAGGAACGCGGGGTCGGCCTCGGCCAGCACCGCGGCGGCGCGGACGAGGTACGCGTACTGGAAGTGGTGATCGTTGTAGTCGCCGCTGCCGAACTCCGTGGGTACGGCGATGAGTCCGCCCCACACCCGGTCGTAGGCGAAGTACCGCACGTCGCCGGGGCCCCGGTAGGTGAGCCAGTCCACGAGCGAGACCCGCAGGCGTTTCAGGGCCGCTTCCTGGGGGCCCCGCGCGCCGATCCCCTTGGCCACCTCCGCCACCGCTGCCAGCCGGCCCAGCTCCTTCAGTCCGAAGTAGCTGCCGCCCTTCGCGGTGGCGGGGTCGTCGGCGAGGTCCTTGGTCAGGTCGGCGAGCACGGCCGCGCGGGCCGTCCGCGTCAACGCGATCGCGGGCGCCTCGGTGACCAGGCCCGGCATCGGCACCCGGACGCGGATGCCGGTGGCCCGCGCCACCGACAGCGATCCGCGCGAGTCGGTGTAGGCACCCGCCAGCTGCTCCACGTCACCACCGGGCACCAGTCCCGCCTGGTGGTGCGGCAGCAGCGCCCACACGCCCGGCCGGCCGGTGCGCCGCTCGGCCCGCAGCGTCTGCGTGACCGTGCCGGCGGTGCCGTCGTACGCCAGGTTGGAGGTCGTCCGGATCACCGGATCCCCGGCGGCGTCCGCCAGGGCCCGCGTCCACCGGTCGCCGTCCACCTTCTCGGGCACCCGGGCCACCACGATCGCGGTCCGGTCGGGCCGGTCGACGGTGAGCCGGTTCCCGTCCTGGCGCCAGCCCGCGCCGTCCTCGGCCCGCACATCCCAGCGTTGGCCCGCGACGGTGAGCTGGGCCAGCGACCCGTCACCGCCGACGCGACCGATCGGCCCGCTCGCGGTCAGTGACGGTGTCGCGTTCTCGAACTCGACGTACAGCACCGGGCTGCCCTGCACCACGGTGATGTCCATGGCGCCGCCTCCGCGGAGGTCGGCGCGCAGCACGACGTGGAAAGCGCCGTACCCGGTGACCTCTACCGCGGAGATCGGGCCGCCGGCGCTGAGCGCCGGCTGGAACGGGGTCACCACCGCGTTCGGCGACGCGACCGGCGTGGCGGAGCTGATTCCCAGCCCGGCGTCGGTGTTCCCGATCGCCAGGGGACGGGCCCAGAGCGGCTGCTTCAAGGGGCCGGTCAGCGCCGAGGTCCACCACTGGTTCGTGGGCAGCGCCTGCCCGGTCAGCGGCTGACCGGCCTGCACCGGCCCGGTCCGGGGGCGCGATTCCGGCGCCGCGGCGTCGGCCAGGACGGCCTTGCCGCCCGGATCCGGGCGCCCCAGCGGGGTCGTGGCGGCGCCTTCGGTCAGTGCCCCGTACGCGGGCGGCGCCGGCTCGCGGATCGTCGCGCCCGGGTCGTCCCGGGTCCAGCACCCCGCGGCGAGCGACAGCGCGGTGACGGCACATGCGGCGGTCATGATCCGCCGGAGGCGGGCGCTCATCCGGCGCCGTTCACCGCGGGCGTCCGGCCGACCGCGGTCTCGGTGTCGATGCCGGCGGTGAAGCGCAGACCGGGTACGAGCGTGCTCACCCGGTCGATGGCGTCCGTGCGGGGCACCAGCACGACGGTGAGCTGTTCGTGCGCCACCCGCTGATCCTCGGAGAGCGGGGCGTCGGAGAGGGGGTCGGGACCCACCCGGGCCTCGACGTGATCGACGACGGCCGGCACCGGACGGGCGAGGCCCGGGCCGTCGATGCGCGCGCTCATCCCGAGGCGTAGCTCGCGCAGCTGCTCCACGGTGGCCTTGGCGTGGAAGCTCAGCCGGGTGTGGTCGTACAGAGTGACCACGGGTTCTCCGGCGCCCACCACGCCGCCGGCGGCGACGTCGATCTCGGACACCGTGCCGGGCGACGGCGCCCGCAGCGCCTCGACCGTCGGCTGCTCGCCGGAGGCCCGGTCGCCGGCGAGCCGGACGCGGGCGAGCTCCTGACCCGCGGCGACCCGGGTCTGGCCGGTCACCAGGATTTCGGTGACCACCCCGGCGCCGGTGGCGCCGACCGGGAGCGCGTCCGCGCTCAGGACGGCGTCGTCGAGGGTGATGGTGGCACTCTCGGCGAGCCGGTGGGTCGCCACATAGGTGCCGCCGACGGCCGCGCCGCCCAGCAGCAGGACGGTGACGAGGAACGTCCGGACGGCGGGCATCCGGGACCGGGCGGGGTCCCGGTTCGGTCCGGGCGGAACGGGCCGGGTCGGCCCGGCCGGTTTCGGGGAGTCGGGGAGTCGGGGGTGCTCGACCACAGTGGTCATGACGGTGATCCCTTGAACGATGGAACAGAGCATGGGCGGGTGGTTCAGCGGGCCGGCGCGGCGACGGTCGCGGACGCGGGTTCCGCGTCGCGTCCGGCGGGGAGGGTGTCCGGCTCGTCGGCGCCGCGACCGGCGACCGACTCGACGACGATGCGTCCGAGGATCAGCACGATCATGGTGGCCCAGGCGACGGAGAGCCAGGTGGGTGCCGGGTCGGCCATGACGACGAGACCGACGACGATGCCGACCACGTTGAGGACGACCAGGGCGAGCTGCGGCATCACGACCCAGAGCGACCGGCCGCCGGATCCGGCCTGGTTCGTGGCCTTCCACGTCGCCCGGGTACGCCGCAGCGTCGCCCAGAACGCCCGGGCGTGCACCGGCACGGCGCCGATGCTGGTGACGATCGCGGAGCCCTTGAAGCCGCCGGACTGCAACCAGGTGACGACCAGGACCATCACCTGAAACGGCACGTAGTGCGTGGCCCAGGTGACCCCGTCGGCCCGGATCGGGCTCAGCGCGAACAGCAGGTACAGCGCCGGCAGCAGCATGAAGGTGAGCATCGCCAGGGACAGCAGGTAGTGCGTGCCGACGAACAGGTACTGCAGCCGCTGGTCGATCGTGAGGCCGGTGCCGCGCCGGAACAGCCCGCCACGAAGGACGACTTCGAATCCACCGCAGGCCCAGCGGAACTGCTGTTTCAGATACGACGTCACGTCCGCCGGCGCGAGCCCCCGGGCCAGCACCTGCGGGACGTAGATGGATTTCCAGCCCCGCCGGTGCAGCTCCAGCGAGGTCCAGATGTCCTCGGAGTTGCTGCCGGTGGCGATGCCACCGATCTCGTCCAGCGCGGCCCGCCGGAACATGACGTTGGTCCCGACGCAGAACGCGGCGTTGAAGTGGTTCTTCCCCGGGCACACCAGCTCGTAGAAGATGCGTTGGGCCTCCGAGGTGCCGGTGGAGACGAGATTCGCCTGGTTGGTGTACGACTGCGGCGACTGCACGAACGCCACGTCCGGGTCCTCGAAGTGCGCCACGATCTCCAGCAGGAAGTTCGGCTCCGGCACGTGGTCGGCGTCGAGGATCACCACGAATTCCCCGGTCGTGCGGGCGAGCGCGGCGTTGACGTTGCCGGCCTTCGCGTGCAGCCCGCCATCGCGGCGCAGATAGCCGACCTTCTCGTCGGCGCAGATGTCGCGCAGGACATCGCTGTCGCCGTCGTCGAGCACCCACGTGGTGTGCGCCAGCGTCATGTCGCGGGCCGCGCGCAGGGTGGTGTGGACCAGGTCGGGCGCTTCCCCGTACGCCGTGATGAAGACGTCGATGGAGGGCACGTCGCCGCCGGCGCGCAGCCGGTTGCGGCGCACGGTGACGCCGACGGGCTCGTCACGGTTGTCGTGGGCGAGGATGGTCCACCACGTGCCGATGGCGTGGATGGCCGTCAGGCCCTCGGCGAGCAGCATCGCGCCCCACAGCCAGATGGGTCCGCGATACTGCGGGTCCAGCAGGAACGTCTGGTAGAAGAGGGTCGCGAGCAGCGCACCCAGGATGGCGACCCGGGTGGACCGCTGCAGCGGCCGCCAGGCGCGCCGGGTTGCGGCGCGCGACTGCGGATCGGCGATCGGCATGGTCGCTCCCTTGCAGGGATATTCGACAGGTGTTTCGCTGTCGAAAAGAATTGCAAATCACGGCGGCCGTCGTCGTTGTCGGACCGATGCCGCTGCCCGCCGGAGATCGGCGGGGCGGCACCGGAAAAACGGTAGGGGTAGACCGTGGTCATTGGCAAATGTGCCGTCCACAATGCGGATATGGCCATTGACGTGCTGGCGAAACGTCGCTGTATCCGCTCGTAAACCCGTTGTTCATCGCATTCCTGCGGCGTCACGACGGCGTGCGGCAGTCCGTGCGCAGGTCAGGCTTAAGTGGCCGGGGATTTCGGCGGCGCGGGGTATCGTGACGACCCTCACAAACATTTATGAATGGTACGCCCTCAGGCCCGCACGCATGTGCGCCAACTGAAATCCAGCCGGCTCAATGCTCGTCGGACCGGTCCTCGGAGTACCGTGCGCCACTGTCCGACTCGCTGCTGAGCGGACGGGCGCCGCCCTCCGGCGGTCCGGCGGCCGACTGCTTCCCGGCGGCCAGCTCGGGGTACTTGGCGTCGAACGCCGGACGCTCCGAGCGGATCCGCGGCATGCGGTCGAAGTTGCGCAGCGGGGGCGGGCAGGAGGTCGCCCACTCCAGGGAGTTTCCGTGCCCCCAGGGGTCGTCCACGGTGACGAGCTGGCCGACCTTGTAGGATTTCCAGACGTTGTAGAGGAACGGCAGCGTCGAGGCGCCGAGCACGAACGAGCCGATCGTGGAGATCATGTTCAGCGTGGTGAAACCGTCGTCCACCTGGTAATCGGCGTACCGGCGCGGCATGCCCTCGGCGCCGAGCCAGTGCTGCACCAGGAACGTGGTGTGGAAGCCCACGAACGTCAGCCAGAAGTGGACCTTGCCGAGCCGGTCGTCGAGCATCCGGCCGAACATCTTCGGGAACCAGAAGTAGACGCCGGAGAACACCGCGAACACGATCGTGCCGAACAGCACGTAGTGGAAGTGCGCGACGACGAAGTAGCTGTCGTGGACGTGGAAGTCGATCGGCGGCGAGGCCAGCAGCACCCCGGTGAGCCCGCCCAACAGGAACGTGACCATGAAGCCGAGCGCGAACAGCATCGGCGTCTCGAAACTGATCTGCCCGCGCCACATGGTGCCGATCCACACGAAGAACTTCATGCCGGTCGGGACCGCGATCAGGAAACTCAGGAAGCTGAAGAACGGCAGCAGCACCTGGCCGGTGGCGAACATGTGGTGCGCCCACACGCTGAACGACAGCATGGCGATCAGCAGGGTGGCGCTGACCAGGCCCTTGTAGCCGAACAGCGGCTTGCGGCTGAAGACCGGGATGACCTCGGTGATGATGCCGAAGAACGGCAGCGCCACCACGTAGACCTCGGGGTGGCCGAAGAACCAGAAGAGGTGCTGCCACAGCATCGGGCCGTTGGTCTCCGCCGCGAAGACCTGCGCGTCCAGGATGCGGTCGGCGGCGAGCGCGAACAGCGTCGCGGCAAGGAACGGGAAGATGGCGATCACCAGGACGCTGGTCACCAGGATGTTCCACGTCATGATCGGCATTCGGAACATGGTCATGCCCGGCGCACGCAGCGTCAGGATCGTCGTGATCATGTTGACGCCACCGAGGATGGTGCCCAGGCCGGACAGCGCCAGGCCGACCACCCACATGTTCCCGCCCAGCCCCGGCGAGTTGGTCGCGTCGCTCAACGGGACGTAACCGGTCCAGCCGAAGTCGGCGGCGCCGGTCGGCGTGAGGAAGGCGCCGACCGCGATGATCCCACCGAACAAGTACAGCCAGTACGCGAACGCGTTGAGCCGGGGGAACGCCACGTCGGGCGCGCCGATCTGGATCGGCACCACGAAGTTCGCGAACGCGAACACGATCGGGGTCGCGAAGAACAGCAGCATGATCGTGCCGTGCATCGTGAACATCTGGTTGTACTGCTCGGGCGACAGCAGCTGCATGCCCGGCCGGGCGAGCTCCGCGCGCATCAGCATGGCCATCAGGCCGCCGACCATGAAGAACGCGAAGGACGTGACCATGTACATGATCCCGATCTGCTTCGCGTCGGTGGTCCGCAGCGTACGGGCCAGAGCGGAGCCCCGGATTCCTCGGCGCACGGGCCAGGGGTGTGCGACGACCGGTTTCGGCGTGACGGCGGTCATGGCGTCCTCCGGGGGCGGCGGAAGGCTCTGCGGCCGCCCCTGACGCTACGCCGATGCCCCCGCGCGCGCACCAGGCAACATCGACGGCGGTGATCGCCGTCCGTTTCCGACCGTTGTCCCTTGAGCCGGCCGGCGCGGCCCGGTGGACGTGGCCACCGGCCGGGGCCGAGGGGCCCAATCGGGTACTGACCGTGATCTGACACCACTAACGGGGGGCGATCCACAACCGCTGTCCGACGTCCTGATCTTCATCCGGTGCATACTGGCGGCCGGTCGTCGCGTCATCCCCGGGGATGCGACGAAGGGGCGAAGGGTTCGAATACGGTGAGTGACTACACAACCGTCCGGCAGCGTCAGGCGCCGGGCGGTGCTGTCGCCGACCCCGACCTGCGCCGTTTGCTGGAGGGGCTGACCGCCGTGCGCGACGGCGATTTCCGTACCCGGCTGCCGCAGGACGGCGACGGACTGCTGGCGGAGATCGCCACCGTCTTCAACGGCATGGTCGACCAGTTGTCCCTGTTCACCTCCGAGGTGACCCGGGTGGCCCGCGAGGTCGGCACCGAGGGGCAGCTCGGCGGGCAGGCGGAGGTGCCCGGGGTGTCGGGCACCTGGAAGGACCTGACCGATTCCGTCAACGCGATGGCGGGCAACCTCACCGACCAGGTCCGCGACATCGCCCAGGTCGCGACGGCGGTGGCCACCGGCGACCTGTCGCAGAAGATCACCGTCGACGTCCGCGGCGAGATCCTCGAGCTGAAGAACACGATCAACACGATGGTGGATCAGCTGTCGTCGTTCGCCGACGAGGTGACCCGGGTCGCCCGCGAGGTCGGCAGCGAGGGCCGGCTCGGCGGGCAGGCGCAGGTCAGCGGGGTGGCGGGCACCTGGCGCGACCTGACCGACTCGGTGAACTTCATGGCCGGCAACCTCACCAACCAGGTGCGCAACATCGCGCAGGTGACCACGGCGGTGGCGCGCGGCGACCTGTCGCAGAAGATCACCGTCGATGCCCGGGGTGAGATCCTCGAGCTCAAGAGCACCATCAACACGATGGTGGATCAGCTGTCGTCGTTCGCCGACGAGGTGACCCGGGTCGCCCGCGAGGTCGGCACGGACGGGCGGCTGGGCGGACAGGCCCAGGTCAGCGGGGTGGCGGGCACCTGGCGCGACCTGACCGACTCGGTCAACTCCATGGCCGGCAACCTCACCGGCCAGGTCCGCAGCATCGCCCAGGTCGCGACGGCGGTGGCCCGCGGCGACCTGTCGCAGAAGATCACGGTGGCTGCCCGGGGTGAGATCCTCGAGCTGAAGAACACGATCAACACGATGGTGGATCAGCTGTCGTCGTTCGCCGACGAGGTGACCCGGGTCGCCCGCGAGGTCGGCACCGAGGGCCAGCTCGGCGGCCAGGCCCGGGTGCCCAACGTGGCCGGCACCTGGAAGGACCTGACGGACAACGTCAACTCGATGGCCAACAACCTCACCGGCCAGGTCCGCAACATCGCCCAGGTCACGACCGCGGTGGCGCAGGGCGATCTCACCAGGAAGATCGACGTCGACGCGCGGGGCGAGATCCTCGAGCTCAAGACGACCATCAACACGATGGTCGACCAGCTCTCCAGCTTCGCCGCAGAGGTCACCCGCGTGGCGCGCGAGGTCGGCAGCGAGGGCCGGCTCGGCGGCCAGGCCGAGGTCGAGGGCGTCTCCGGCACGTGGAAGCGGCTGACCGAGAACGTCAACGAGCTGGCCGGCAACCTCACCCGCCAGGTGCGGGCGATCGCCGAGGTGACCAGCGCCGTGGCCACCGGTGACCTGACGCGTTCGATCACCGTGGACGCCTCGGGCGAGGTGGCCGAGCTCAAGGACAACATCAACTTCATGGTGCAGTCCCTGCGCGAGACCACCCGGGCCAACCAGGAACAGGACTGGCTGAAGACCAACCTGGCCCGCATCTCCAGCCTGATGCAGGGCCACCGCGACCTCGAGGTCGTGGCCACCCTGGTGATGAACGAGCTCGCCCCGCTGGTCAACGCGCAGCTCGGCACCTTCCTGCTGGTGGACGAGAGCACCGGGGGCGCGGAGCTGCGGGTGGTCGGCTGCTACGGCCACCAGGGCACGGGACGGCGGTTCGCGCTCGGCGAGTCGCTGGTCGGGCAGGCGGCGGTCGCCAAGCGGTGCATCGTCGTCAACGACGTACCCGGCGGCTACTTCACGGTCTCGTCCAGCCTCGGCTCCGCCGTACCGTTGCAGCTCGTGGTGTTGCCCATCGTCGTCGAGGACCAGGTGCTCGGCGTCATCGAGCTGGCCTCCATGGCCGCGTTCACCGACGTGCACCGCGACTTCCTGGACCAGTTGATGGAGACCATCGGCGTCAACGTCAACACGATCGTGGCGAACGCCCGCACCGACGTGCTGCTCACCGAGTCGCAGCGACTGGCCGCCGAGCTGCGGGCCCGCTCGGAGGAGCTGCAGGCCCGCTCGGAGGAGCTCCAGCGCTCCAACGCCGAGCTGGAGGACAAGGCCACGCTGCTGGCCCGGCAGAACCACGACATCGAGACAAAGAATTCCGAGATCGAGCAGGCGCGCCAGGAGCTCGAGGCGCGGGCACAACAGCTCGCGCTCGCCTCGAAGTACAAGTCGGAGTTCCTGGCGAACATGAGCCACGAGCTGCGTACCCCGCTGAACTCCCTGCTGATCCTGGCCCAGCTGCTGGCGCAGAACCCGACCCGCAACCTCACCGCCAAGCAGGTCGAGTACGCCGGCGTCATCCACTCCGCCGGCACCGACCTGCTGCAGCTCATCAACGACATCCTCGACCTGTCCAAGGTGGAGGCCGGCAAGATGGACGTCGCGCCGGAGGCGTTCAACCTGCGGGTCCTGGTGGACTACGTGGAGGCGACGTTCCGCCCGCTGACCACCGCGCGTGGCCTCGCCTTCGAGGTCTCCACGGGCGACGACGTGCCCACCGGCCTGTTCACCGACGAGCAGCGGCTGCGCCAGATCCTGCGCAACCTGCTGTCCAACGCGGTGAAGTTCACCGAAGAGGGCAGCGTCCGGCTGAGCATCGACCTGGCCCGGCCGGACGAGCTGTCGCCGCAGCTCGCCGCCTATGGCTCGGTGCTGGCGTTCCGGGTCGTCGACACCGGCATCGGCATCGCCGAGCAGCAGCTCAGCGCCATCTTCGACGCCTTCCAGCAGGCCGACGGCACCACCAGCCGCCGCTACGGCGGCACCGGCCTGGGCCTGTCGATCAGCCGGGAGATCGCCCACCTGCTCGGCGGCGAGATCAGCGCCGACAGCACCCTGGGCCAGGGCAGCACCTTCACGCTCTATCTCCCGGCGAGCCACGTGGGAGTCGCGGCGACCGCCCCGGCGGACGAGACACCGGCGGCCGGCCTCCTCGCCCGGCTGGGGGCGGGGGTCGGGGAGCGCACCCGCCGGCTGCTGGTCGTGGAGAGCCACCCGAACGGGTTGCTCACCCTGCTGGCGGAGGGCGCGGCGGCCGCCGTGGCGAGCACCCACGGGCCCGTACGGGTGTCCACCGCGGTGGATCCCGAAACCGCCATCGCCGACCTGCGGGGCGACGACTGCCACGCCGTGGTGCTGGACCTCGCCATGCCGGCGGACACCGGCTCCGCGTTCCTCAAGGCGTTGCACGAGGACTCCGCTCTGCGGCACGTGCCGGTGCTGGCGTACCAGGGGCAACGCCTGACCTCCGGCCAGGAGACCCTGCTCCAGGCGCTGTCACACACCCGGCCGCTGGAGCTGTTGCCCAGCCTCGACGAACTGCGCGAGCGGATCATCCTGCACCTCACCGTGGACCTCGCCGGGCACGTCGTGCCGCCGGCGGAGGTGGAGCCCACGGTCGCCGCCGCCGAGGAGATTCCCGCCAAGCTGGCCGGCCGCAAGGTGCTGGTCGTCGACGACGACGCGCGCAACGTCTTCGCCCTCACCAACATCCTCGAACTGCACGGCATGGACGTCCTCTACGCCGAGAACGGCCGCAAGGGCATCGAGATCCTCGCCCAGCAGAACGACGTCGACCTCATCCTGATGGACGTCATGATGCCGGAGATGGACGGCTACACCGCGACCGCCGCGATCCGGGCCATGCCCGAGTACGCCCGCCTGCCCATCATCGCGGTCACCGCCAAGGCCATGCAGGGGGACCGGGAGAAGAGCCTCAGCTCCGGTGCCAGCGACTACGTGACCAAGCCGGTCGACGCCGAGGACCTGCTCGCGTGCATCGACCGGTGGCTCGCCCACGACCCCGAGTGACGCGGGCGGCGGGGATCATCCCTGGTCGGAGGAGTGGCCGGGGAACAGGTGGGCCGACGGGTCGATGACCACCGCGGCGTTGTTGACCGCGGTGGCCGCCTCGCCGAAGCCGACGGCTATCAGCCGTACCTTTCCCGGGTATTCGCTGATGTCGCCGGCGGCGAAGACGCGCGGCAGGTTCGTCGCCATGGTCGAGTCGACCACGACGTGCCGGTGGTCGAGCCGCAGCCCCCATTCGGCGAGGGCGCCGAGGTCGGCGGTGAAGCCGAGCGCCGCGACGACGGTGTCCGCCGGCAGCGAGCGCGTCTCGCCGTCGGCCGCCACCTGAACGCCGGTGACCCGCCCGTCGCCGAGGATGCGCCGCACCTCGGCGTTGACGATGATCTCGGTGCCCTGCGCGCGGACCTGCGCGACGCTGCCCGCGTGCGCCCGGAACTTCTCGCGCCGGTGCACCAGGGTCACGGACCGGGCGATCGGATGCACTGCGGCCGCCCAGTCGAACGCCGAGTCGCCGCCGCCGACGATGACCACATCGTGCCCGGCGAGGTCGGCCAGGCGGGGTACGAAGTAGCGCAACCCCTCGCCGGTGAACTCCCGCGCCGCCGGCAACGGCCGCGGCGAGAAGCTGCCCATGCCGGCGGTCACGAGCACGGCGCCGCACTGCAGCCGCCCGCCGTCGGAGAGGCTGACGACCGGTAGGCCGCCCTCGTAGTCCAGTCCCAGAGCGCGCACGCCGAGGCGGTATTCCGGCTCGAACTGGGCGGCCTGCTTCACCAGGCCGGCCACCAGGTCCCGGCCCCGGATGGCCGGGAAGCCGGCCACGTCAAAGATCATCTTCTCCGGATAGAGGGCGGACACCTGCCCTCCCGCCTCCGGCAACGCGTCGATGAGCGTGACCGACAGGCCGCGGAAGCCCGCATAGTACGCCCCGAACAACCCCGTCGGGCCGGCACCGACGATCGCCACGTCCACCCGCTGCATGCCCTGACCGTACGGCGGCGGCGCCGCGCGGGGAAAGAGCCGGGGCGACCCCCCTCACACTCAGTCGCCCTTTCGCCCGGCCGAAGGGAGAAGTGTGCGAAAGCGTCTTCTCGACATGTCTGTCGGTGCCCGCCTCGGCGGCGCCTTCCTGATCGTTTGCGCCCTGCTCGTCACCGTCGCGGGCGTCGGCGCCTGGGGCGCGAACCGCCAGCGCCAGTTGCAGAAGGACCTGACCCAACTGCGAGGACTCGCCGAGCAGGTCCACGAGCTGCGCTACTACAACGCCGACATCAGCGGATGGCAGGGGTACATCTACTCCGAGGCGCTGGTCAACGGTGGCCCCGAGGCGATCAAGCCGGACGCCTACAACCGCGATGGACTTCTCACGTCCAAGGCCGCCGTCTACAAGCTGCTGCCGGAGGTGGGCCGGGCCCTGATGACCCCCACCGAGCAGGCCGAGTTCGACAAGCAGCGGGGGCTGTGGGACACCTACTTCAAGCACGACGACGAGATGGTCGCCCTCATCGCCAAGGACACGCCAGCATCGATGAAAGCGGCGTACGAGGTGCTCAACACACCCCTCGACACGGCGTGGAGCGCGCTGGACGAATCGACCGGAGTGCTGATCGAGTCGGTCGCCAAGCGGGTGAAGGCGCTGACCGCCGAGGTCGAACGGGTCGGCCGCCTGGTGATCATCATCGTACTGGTGGCAGGCGCGCTCGCCGTGGTCGCGGCGCTGCTGCTGAGCCGCCTGGTGACCCGCTCGGTGGTCCGACCACTGCGACGCAGCATCCGCGTCCTGGGGAAGGTCGGCGCCGGTGATCTCACCGTCACGACCGGGCTCACGAGCCGCGACGAGACCGGCCAGCTCGGGCAGGCGGTCGACGCCATGACCGCCGACCTGCGCGGCACCGTACGCACGCTGGCCGAGAACGCGGTCACGATGGCCGAGGCGTCGGAGCAGCTCTCCGCCACCAGCGGCCGCCTCGCCACCGGAGCCACGGCCACGGCCGCGGAGGCCGCCCGGGCCTCCAGCGCGGTGGAGCAGGTCTCCGACCACGTCGGCGGTGTCGCCGGAGGCGCGGTGGAGATGGACGCGGCGATCGCCGAGATCGCCCGCAGCGCGTCGGCCGCGGCCGAGGTCGGGGTCGAGGCGGTCAAGGCGGTGGAGGCCAGCTCGGCCACCGTCGCGGAGCTCGGCGTCTCCTCCGCCGAGATCGGCGACGTGGTCAAGGTGATCACCGCGATCGCCGAGCAGACCAACCTGCTCGCCCTCAACGCCACCATCGAGGCGGCCCGGGCGGGCGAGCTCGGCAAGGGCTTCGCGGTCGTCGCCGGCGAGGTCAAGGACCTCGCCCAGGAGACCGCCCGCGCCACCCAGGACATCATCGCCCGCGTGCAGGCCATCCAGGGTACGAGCGGGGCGGCGGTCCAGGCCATCAGCCGGATCCGCGAGGTGGTCAACGAGATCGACTCCTACCAGCAGACGATCTCGGCGGCGGTCGAGGAGCAGAGCGCCACCAGCCGCGAGATGAGCCGCGGCGTGACCGAGACGGTCAACGGCGCCACCGAGATCGCCGCTGCCGTCCGCGGGGTGGCGGACGCGGCGCAGACCACGGACGCCGGCGTCGATCAGGCCCGTGCGGCCGCGTCGGAGCTGGCCGCCATGTCCGGCGGACTGCGCGACCTGGTCGGGCGGTTCCGCTACTGACGCTTGACCTATCCATGAACCTCGATTAAACCGTGGGGTGACGGTCAGCCGAGTCATGGAGGACACAGTGGTCCAGGAAAGTCCGCGTCGCAGTCTCACCTCGCTGGGCCGAGTGCTCGCGACGATGGTCATACTCGGCTCCGGCCTGGCCGGCGCGACACCAGCCGCCGCGAGCGGCGTCTCCGGTGCGACACCAGTCGCCGTGGGCGGTGTCT